>JAUSAZ010000104.1 GCA_030652255.1 Myxococcales bacterium
GGCGCTCGCGGCCGGGCGCGAGGTGGTGGTGTCCCGGGGCGAGCTGGTGGAGATCGGCGGGGGGTTCCGGGTGCCCGAGGTGATCGCGTCGTGCGGGGCGCGCCTCGTCGAGGTGGGCACCACCAACAAGACCCGCGCGGCAGACTACGAGCGCGCCCTCGGGCCCGACACCGGCGCCATCATGGTCGTGCACCGCAGCAACTTCGCCCTGGTGGGCTTCACCGAGCAGCCCACGCTCATCGAGCTCGCGGCCCTCGCCCGGGCGCGCGGCGTCCCCCTCCTGGTGGACCTCGGCAGCGGCGCGGGCGGCGACACCCGGGCCCTCGGGCTCACGACGCGGGAACCCCTCGCGCGCGAGTGCGTGGCCGACGGGGCCGACCTGGTGATGGTCTCCGGCGACAAGCTCCTCGGCGGGCCGCAGGCGGGCGTGATCGTCGGGGGCGCCGCCTGGGTGGCCCGCCTCCGGGCGCACCCGCTGATGCGCGCGCTGCGCCCCGGGCGCCTGGTGATCGCCGCCCTCGAGGCCACGCTCCGGGCCCACGCCGACGGCCGCGCCGCCCGCGACGTGCCCGCCGTGGCGCTGCTCGCCCGCACCGACGCCGAGCTGCGCGCGCTGGCGGAGACCCTCCGCGCGGCCATGGTGGCGGGCGGTTTACCCGACGGGGTAAAAGTCTCCCTCGCGGCGACGGAGGCCCGGGTCGGCGGCGGCACCCTGCCCCTGGAGGCGCTCCGGTCGTGGTCGGTGCGCGTCGACGGGGTGGCACCCGACCCCCTCGCGGCGGCCCTCCGGGGGGGAACACCCCCCGTCGTGGGTCGGGGGCTCGACGGGGCTTTACACCTGGATGTAAGGTCGGTGCTGCCGTGGGAGGTCGATGACCTGGCCGCGGCGGCGACGGCGGCGTTGCACAAGGCGGTGGCGACCGGCGCGCGGCCGGCGCAGTCTACGAGGGCTTAGCGTCTCCCCCCCCGCGGAGCGATGGCGTCGGGCGGCGCGTTCGATCAGGCGAATCCTTTCAGAGGTGTTCATGAGCCAGTCGTCCCGGGAGCTGTCGGCGCAGGTTCTGGTGGTCAACCGCAACCTGCAGGCGGTGCACATCACCACCGCGCGTCGGGCCTTCGTGCTGATGTTCACCGACGTCGCGCGCGCCCTCGACCTCGCGTGGGTCTCGCACGATTTCGAGTCCTGGGCCTCGCTGGCACCAGGGGCCGAGGGCCCCAGCGTGGGCACCAGCCGCGGGCCCATCAAGGTCCCCCGGGTGGTGCAGCTGGTCACCTACGACCGCATGCCCCGCACCACCATCCGGCTCACCCGCCGCAACATCTTCCTGCGCGACGGGTACACCTGCCAGTACTGCGCGCGCCGCGGCACGCCCCGCGACCTCAACCTCGACCACGTGATGCCCCGCTCCCGCGGCGGCCCCATGACCTGGGAAAACGTCGTGTGCTCGTGCCGGGTGTGCAACCTGAAGAAGGGCGGCCGCACGCCCCCGGAGGCCAACATGCGCCTGCTCCGCCGGCCCATCCGGCCGCGCTGGTCGCCGGTCCTGGCGCTGGCGTTCTCGCCGGGGAGGCCCACCGAGTGGGAGCCCTTCCTGGCCAGCCTGCCCGGCGCGCGCGAGCTACAGACCCTCTGGGAGCAGGGCCCCGGCGCCCTCGCCGACGCCATGGCCGAGAGTGCGTAGCGGCCTTCGCGCGCGCGCCACCCGCCGCACGCAGCGCCCCTCTGCGCTTGTCCCTGATTTGCGCGCCCCCATGAACAGGCTGCATCCTCCGCGGTGATGTCAGACGCACCCGTCTACCGCGCCGACGATCGCTCCCTCCTGCTGCCGTTCTACAAGCGGTGGCTGATCGAGCCCACGCTGCCGTTCATCCCGGCGCGCATCCACCCCAACAGCATCACCCACACCGGGCACCTGCTCTGTCTGGGCGCGGCGGCGCTGCTCGTCGCCACCAACCCGCGACGCGGCTGGGTGTTCTTCGCCGCGATGCTGCTGCTGCAGGCCTACAACTGGTGCGACAACGCCGACGGGGCGCACGCACGGCGCACGCGGCAGTCGAGCGCGACGGGGGAGTTCCTCGACCACGGGCTCGACCTCCTCAACACCACGTACATCGCGATCATGACCATCTATGTGCTGGGCTCGTCGCCCGAGTACACGGTGATGCTCGCCATCCTCATCCCGGGCGCCGCCGCGATGACCTGCTGGGAGCAGACCGAGACCGGCGTCTTCCGCATGGGCCTGCTCAACCAGATCGAGTCCGTCGCGGTGCTCTCGCTCACGATGATCATCGCCGGGCTCTACGGCACCGACGCGTGGCGCCAGGTGCACCTCGGGCCGGTCACCCTCTGGCAGGCGCTGCACCTCTGGCCCATCGCCACCATCCTCTTCGGCAAGGTGCGCAGCCTCCAGCGCGTCGCCTCGGTCGACCGCCCCATCGCCCCGGCCCTCGCCTTCCTCGCGGCCCAGGCCGCCATCGCCTTCGCGGGCGTCCGCGGCGACGTCTCCACCCTCTCCGCCGTCGCCCTCGCCACCGGCGCCAACCTCTTCTTCGGCGCCCGGATGCTCTCGCTCCGCCTGCGCGGCGAGCGCTCGCCGGTCGACCCGATCTTCCTCGTCACCGCCGGCCTCATCGGCGGCATCCCCCTGCTGCGCATGGCCGGCATCGGCATCGACCCCTCCGTCGTCGTCGCGCTCCCCGCCATGGTGGCGGTGGTGCTAGGCCTCTCGTCGATGCGCTACGTGCGCGCCGGCTTCGCGAGCCTCCAGCGCCTCGAACCCTGAACCTCCCCCTCCACGTGGCCCGCTCCCCCGACGACCCCCGGTGAACCGCGCCACCCTCATCCGAGGCATCCAGCTGATCGTCGCCCTCACCCTGGCGACCTTCGCGTACCTCCTCTGGCGCGCGGTCGTGGTGAAGCAGGCCGACCTCGCCCAGGGCCTCTCCGACCTGCATTTCTTCTGGATCCTCGTCGCCGTCGGCTTCGCCCTCCAGGAGGGCGTCTGCGGCGGCACGCGGATGTTCGTCCTGGGCCGGGTGCTCTGCCCGAAGCTCACCTGGCGCACCGCGGTCGCGTCGGAGTTCGTGCTGATGTTCGTCGCGGGCGTCACCCCGGGCCAGCTTGGCGCGCCGGTCGCGCAGGTCGCCACCCTGGTCGAGGGCGGCATGCCCTTCGACGCCATCGCCACCGCCGAGCTCCTCACGGCCTTCTGCACCCTGCTCTTCTTCCTGCTCTCGGCCGCGGTGCTGCTCGCCCTGCGCTCCCAGGGGCTGCTCGTGGTGCCCGGCGCCGCGGGCCTCGACTGGCTCATGGGCCTGTCCACGGTGGTGTTCGGCAGCGCGCTCCTCGCGCTCATCCTGTGCGTGGTGCACCCGCCGCTCTTGAAGTGGGCCTTCCGCGTCGGCGGCCGCGCCCTCTCGGTGCTCTGGCACCCGCTGCGCCTCGGCCTCGCGCGCCTCCCGTGGTTCAAGAGCCTGCGCGAGAACCCGTCGCTCCAGCACGGGGTGATGGGCGAGCGCCTGCAGCGCGCGGTCGACCGGGTGCACGAGGGCTTCATGGTGTACGTCCGGCGCGGGCGCTGGGCGGTGGCGCAGGCCTTCCTGCTCACCGTGGCCTTCTTCTGGGCGCGCTTCTCCGTCGCCTTCTTCATCCTGAAGGGCCTCGGGCTGAGCACCACGCCGCGCACCTTCGTCGCCGTGGGCCCGGACTTCGCGCAGGTCATCACGGTACAGACCCTGCTCAACTTCGCGCTCTACCTCTCGCCCACGCCGGGCGCCTCGGGCATCGCGGAGGCCGGGTCCAACACCCTCATGTCCCCGTGGGTGCCCGCCGCGTACGAGCTCCCCTACCTGGTGCTCTGGCGCATGCTGGCGCTCTTCCTGTGCATGTTCGTCGGCGGGGCGTACGTCTTCCGCTACCTCGGCACCGACGTGCTCGAGCGCCGCGCGAAGGAGGCCGAAGAGGCCCAGCGCGCCCTCGACGCAGGCTGTCCATCCCATCCACCCACCCCCACGGAACCGTAGTAGGCGACGCCATGACCACGACCAACGACACCAGCTCCACCCCCCCCGGCACCGGCGCCCGCGCCTTCGAGGAGGTGCCGGCGTTCAACATCGAGAAGTTCATCTCGGCGTCGCGGCCGCTCGACCTCTCGGGCATCCGCATCGAAGACGCCGCGAAGTACCCGCTCTCGCCGAGCGAGGTGCGGGTCATGCGGTACATGCAGGACACGGAGTTCTACACCGTGCACTACATGAAGGCCCTGATGGAGACGCACGCCCTCGCCGACAGCGAGGCCCGGGCCTTCATGGTGTGCTGGGGCTACGAGGAGTGCTTCCACGGCCGGGTGCTCGCGCGCCTCGTGGAGGTCTGCGGCCACGAGCCGTCGCGGCGCTCCATCGAGGAGTTCGCGCGCCCGCGCAAGAGCACCGAGGTCATCCAGGACTTCGGCGGCCGGCTGCTGTCCTTCCTCTCCAAGGACTTCCTCGCCACCCACATGACCTGGGGCGCCATCAACGAGCTCACGGCCATCCACGCGTACAGCCGCCTGGCCGAGCTCTCCGCCAACCCCGTCGTCGCCGCCGTGGCGCGGCGCATCGTGAAGGACGAGCGCCGGCACTTCGCGTTCTACTACCAGCAGGGCAAGCGGCGGCTTCAGGCCTCGGCGCTGGCGCGGCGCATGGCCACGCTCTCCCTCAAGGCCCTGTGGGAGCCCGTCGGCGGCTCCATGGCCCCGACCGAAGACCGCGACTTCGTGGGCGCCTACCTCTTCGGCGACGAGGCCGGCCGGGCGCGCCTCGCGGAGACCGACGCCACCATCGCGAAGCTGCCGGGCATGGAGTGGTTCAACCTGGTGTCGAAGCACACCAACGAAGGCACGCGCCGCACGATGGCCTCGGGTGTACCGATGCACCGCCCCGAGCGCCGCTCGGACGCCGACGCCGCGTAGTAGCTGACGGTCCTCATCCCCCGACGCGGCTCGCGTACGGTTGAGCAGGCAGGGGTTGCCGCGGCGCGTCACATTCGCCGACGTCACCACTTGTGGCTCCGGTGCAACAGCGCATCGGGGCTTCATTCGCCCGAAGGAGGACCGACTTGCTTACCCACCCCCCGGCCGCGCGCTGCGGCCTCCCCACGACCCGTGGCGTCCGCGCCCTTCCCGTCCTGCTCACCGCGCTCGCGCTCGCGCTGGGCTGCTCGTCGTCGCCAGCCCCGGCGGCCGACGCGGGCACCCCCGACACACCCCGTACGGACACCCCCAGCACGGACGTTCCCAGCACCGACGTTCCCAGCACGGACGTTCCCAGCACGGACGCCCCGGACGGAGGGAGCCTCGATGTCCCCACCGCCGACGTCCCGTCCGCGGACGTCCCCAGCGCCGACGTCCCGTCCGTGGACGTCCCGAGCGCCGACGTCCCCAGCGCCGACGTCCCTCCGGATGCGCCGCCCGCTGAAGCCCGCCTCGTCGTGTTGAGCCGCGAGGGCCGCATCGCCTCGGTCGCGCTCGCGGCCCCCTACGCCGTGCGGGCCTCGGCCGACCTGCGCGCGACGGTGGGCAGCGCCCGCTGCCGCTTCGGCCTGTGCGTCGTCACCCACCCCGATCCGGCCAACGCGCTGAGCGTCGTCTCGGCCGCCGACCTCACCGTGCGGGCCACGATCGCGCTCGGCGACCGCGTCGACCCCCGCGACGTCGCGATCGTCGACGACCACACCGCGGTCGTGAGCCTTTACGGGCGCGCCGAGCTGCTGCAGGTCGACCTGGTCACCCGCGCCACGACGCCCATCGACCTGCGCGCCCTCGCCGACGCCGACGGGCTCCCGGAGGCGACGTGGCTCGCGACCTGCGGGCGGCGGGTGTTCGCCCAGCTCCGTCGCGTCGAGCACGAGAGCGGCGCCGACTCCCCCATGGGCGCCGTGCTCGCGGTCGTCGACCTCGCCCGTCCCGCCGGTGACCGCCTCGTCGACGCCGACCCTGCCACCCCGGGCGTGCAGGGCATCGCCCTCGCGCGGCGGCCTGCGTTCGACATGCCCGTCGACTGCGCCGCGGGGACCCTCCACGTCGCCGAGCCCATGCCCCTGATGCGGGGCGGCGGCGGCTACGAGGTGGTCGACCTCGCGACGCTCCGGGCGACGGCGTCGAGCCTCGACGTCGGCGCGGAGATCGGCGGCTTCGAGGTCGTCGGCCCCAACCAGTACTGGACCATCACGCACACCGAGTTCGGCCCCGGCCCCTCGTCGCACCTCAACTACACGGGCGTCGCCGCGGCGCCCACGCACAACACCTTCGCGCGCGAGCACGTCAACGACCTCGCGTTCGACCGCGAGACCGACCGGGTCTTCTACCCCGACCCCTGCACGGTGATGCCGACGAACCCGGGCTGCGTCCCCGGCGTCCACGTCTTCGGCGCGCACGCCGGGCCGCCCTCGACGGCCGTCATCGACGCCGGCTTCGCGCCCATCGAGCTCGCGATCTCGCGCTGACCTCCCGCCGGGCGATCAGCGCCCGGGCTTCCGACCCGACACGCAGTACCCCACCACGCCCCCGGCCACGCGGTAGGTGCCCGCCCGCAGCTCATCCGCCGCGCGCCGCACCAGCCGCAGCGCGAGGGCCCAGTGCGCCGCGAAGTCGCCTTCGCCGCCGCCACCCGCGAGGTAGTACCGCCGCGTCTCGTCGTGGCTCCAGAGCCCGTACTCCCGCTCGGCGAAGTCGAGCATCTCCTCGACCATCGGCCGCTGCCACGGGGCGTCGTAGGGCGGCACCAGCGGCACCGCGCGGTCGTTCATCGACACCTTCAGGTCGAGCAGGCCCGCGTCGGCGAACATCGCCGGCAGCAGCTGCCCGATGGAGTTGTTGCCCTCGCCCAGCGCCGCCTTGCCGCGCTCGCACACCATCTGGAGGCGCAGCATCGCCACGAGGTCGTCGACCGGGCCCGCGAAGGTCGTCGCGTCGGCCATCACCGCCTGCGCCAGGTTGTTGGGCTCGCACACCGCGATGATCCCTCCGGGGCGCGCCACCCGGATCATCTCCCGCAGCACCGCCGCCGGGTCGGCCACGTGGATGAGCACCGTCTGGCAGGTCACGAGGTCGAAGGAGTGGTCCGCGAAGGGGAGCGCCTCGGCGGTGCCCTGCACGTAGCGATAGCGCCCGCCCAGCCCCCGCGCCGCTGCCCGCTCGGCGGCCTTCTCCACCCACCGCGGCTCGCGGTCGACGCCGATGACCCACGCGTCGGGCGAGAGCTGCTCCCCCAGGAGCATGCCCCAGTGGCCGACGCCGCACCCGACGTCGAGCGCCTCGCGCACCGACCCGAGGCCCCAGCGCTCGCCCAGGAGCGCGAGGTAGTCGCGGTTCCACCAGTGGTCGCGGGTGTCGCCGAAGTAGTCGGCCGAGTGCGCGGCCTCTCCCTTGAACTCATTGCCCATCGTCGTTCACCCCGCGTCGCGCACCTCGAGCGGCTCCAGGCGCGGCAGCTCGATGCGCATCTCCGTCGAGCGCCCGGGGCTGCTGAGCACGTCGATGCGACCGCCGGCGGCCTCGACGAGGGTGCGGGCGATGCCCAGCCCGAGGCCCGTCCCCCCTTTGGCGGCGCGGGTGGTCTGGAAGGACTCGAAGCTGTGGAGCAGGGCCGAGGGCTCGATGCCCACGCCGTCGTCGCGCACCGTGACGACGCAGCTCGGGGGGTCACACTCCACGATGACATCCACCCGACCGGGCCGGCCGGCGTCCTCGATGGCGTGGAGCGAGTTGGTCAGCAGGTTGATGAGCACCTGGGTGACCTCCGTCGGGCCGAGCGGCACCATGCCGTTGGAGCGCACATCCAGCACGATGGCGACCTTGCCCCGCGGCGCGAGGGGCGCGACCACCCGCACCGCGCGGGCCACGCACTCGCACAGGTCGGCGGTCTCGGTGCGCGGCGCGAAGCGAGTGCGGGCCTCGGCGCTGGCGCGGCCCACGAGGTCGGTCGCGAACTTCACGGTGGTGCCCAGCTCGGCGAGCAGGTGCTGCGCCTGGGAGTCGGGGCCGATCGCGAGGCGCAGCTGGTCCATCCACAGCTTCGTCGCGGTGAGGGCGTTGTTGAGGTCGTGGCAGAGCGCCGCCTGGCCGAGGCTGACCGCGTCGTCGGTGTTGGCGGCGTCGACGGTGCGGGTGAGCGAGAGGCGCTCGGCCTCCTCGGTGTTGCGCCCCGTGCGGTCGTCGGCGGCCAGCACCACCCCGAGGGTCCGGTGCTCGTCCCCCGGAATCGTCGCCACCAGGAACTCCACGTCGCGCTCGGTGCCGTCCCTCGTCCGCAGCGGGATGAGCGCCCCGGCGCGCTGCCTCGTGCCCGCCCGCGCGATGACCTCCTCGAGCATGTCGCGCGGCCCGTCGTCGAAGAGGTGCACCACCGGCTCGCTCATGGTCGGCGCGGTGGCGAAGAGCCCGCCGAACTCCAGGTTGTAGCCGACGAGGTTGCCCTCGTGGTCGAGCATCGCGATGCACTTCGGGCAGTGCCCGAGCACCGAGTGCAGCCGGGCGTTCTCCTCCATGATGTCCGAGACGTCCTCGGTACGTAGCCAGACCCATCCAGCGTGCATGGCGTTCTCGTCTCCCGAGGGCCCATGGTAATCCCCGGTCGCCCCGCTGCCCATCGCCTCGTACGCTCACACCCGCTCGATCACCGTCGCCGCCCCGAGGCCCGCGCCCGCGCACATCGCCACCACCCCCACCGCCCGGTCGTCCCGCTCCAGCGCGTCGAGCAGCGTCCCCAGCAGCACCGCCCCCGTCGCCCCCAGCGGGTGGCCCAGCGCGATCGCCCCGCCGTCCACGTTCACCCGCCCCTCGTCCAGGTCCAGCTCGCGCAGGTACCTCAGCACCACCGCGCTGAACGACTCGTTCATCTCGTACCGGTCGACGTCGCCGACGGTCATCCCCGCCCTCGCCAGCGCCTTGCGCGTCGCCGGCGCCGGGGCCGTGAGCATCACCACCGGCTCCACGCTCGCGTTGGCGTACGACCGCACCCTCGCCCGCGCCCTCAAGCCATATCTCTCGCCCGCGGCCTTGTTGCCAATGAGCACCAGCGCCGCCCCGTCGACCACGCCCGGCGCGCTCGCCACCGTGTGCACGTGCGCGATCGCCCCCGCCTCGGGGTACCTCCCCAGCGCGATGGCGTCGCCGCCCCGCCGCCCCGCCTCCGCAAACACCGCCGGCAGGGCCGCCAGCTTCTCCGCCGTCAGCCCCTCCCGGATCCACTCGTCGCGATCGAGCACCACCGCGCCCGACCCGTCGCGCACCGGCACCAGCGAGCGCGCGAAGTGCCCTTCCCGCCGCGCCGCCGAGGCTCGCGCGTGCGAGCGCAGCGCCCACGCGTCGCACTGTTCTCTCGTCACCCCGTCGAGCGTGGCGATGAGGTCGGCGGAGACGCCCATGTGCACGAAGCCCGTCGCCCGCGCCACCTCCGGGTCGCTGAACCACGCGCCCTGGTCGGACATCATCGGCACCCGGGACATCGACTCGACGCCGCCCGCCACCACGAGGTCTTCCATGCCCGAGGAGACCTTCGCCGCCGCGAGGTTCACGGCGTCGAGGCCCGACGCGCAGAAGCGGTCGAGGGTCATCCCCGGCACCCGATCGCTCCAGCCCGCGTAGAGGGCCGCCACCTTGGCGAGGTTGGCCCCCTGCTCGCCCACCTGCGTCACGCAGCCCAGCACGATGTCGTCGATCACCGCCGGGTCGACGCCCGTGCGCGCCGCGAGCTCGCGGTAGAGCCCGGCGAGCAGCTCCACCGGGCGCACGCCCGACAGCCCACCGCCCGCCTTGCCCGCCCCGCGCGGCGTGCGGATCGCCTCGTAGATGTACGCGTCCATCACCCGGCGCGGCCGACGATGGTGCACACCGCGGTGGTGCCGCTGCCGCCCAGGTTGAGCGTCGCCACCGTGCGCGCGCCCTCCACCTGGTAGTCGCCCGCCGCGCCGCGCACCTGCTTCGCCGCGTCGAGCACCATGCGAACGCCCGTCGCCCCGATGGGGTGTCCGCCGCCCGTCAGCCCGCCGCCCGCGTTCATCGGGCACCGGCCGCCGCGCGCGACGACGCCCTCCTCGATGGCCTTCCAGCTCTCCCCCGGCGCGGTCATCCCGAAGTGGTCGATGGCCATGTAGTGCGTCGTCGTGAAGCAGTCGTGCGTCTCGATGGCGTCGAGCGCGCCTGGGCCCTCCACCCCCGCCCGCGCGTAGGCGTCCGTGATGGCGCCGCGCACGTGGGGCAGCACGTAGGCCGCGTCGCGGCTCGACGCGATCTTGTCCGCGAAGGACATCCGCCCCGTGCGGTGACCCCACCCGCGCACCACCGGGACCTCCCCCACGGAGCGCCCCTCCCGCCTCGCCCACCGCTCGGTGAAGCGCTCGGAGGCCAGCAGCACCGCCGCGCCGCCGTCGGTGATCTGACTGCAATCCTGCTTGCGGATGCGCCCCGCCACCACGGGGTTGGCCGCGTCGTCCTCGGTGAAGTTCTTCGGTTCCAGCACCCAGTTGCGGGTCTGCGCGTTGGGGTTGCGCCGCGCGTTGGCGAAGTTGCTCTGCGCGAGCGCCGCGAGGTGCCGATGCGCGAGGCCATACCGCCGCTCGTATTCGTCGCCGAGCTCGCTGAAGAGCTGCGGCCACGGGTACTGCACCCCTTCGGTCTCGCGCGGCACGTACGCCGCTGCGCCGAGGTGCCTCGCCGCCGCCTCGCCCTTGAGGTTGCGCATCACCTCCACGCCCAGCACCAGGGCGCAGTCGTAGCGGCCCGACTCGATGTCGGCCATGGCCGCCATGATGGCCGCGCCGCCCGCCGCGCAGGCCGCCTCGTGGGTCGAGGTGGGCATCCCCTCGAAGGCCGGGTCGGCCTCGACCAGCAATCCCCCGAGGTGCCCCTGGCCGCAGAAGAGCTCGGCGACGAAGTTGCCCACGTGCCCGACCTCCACCTCCGCGGCGTCGACCTTCGCGTCGCCGAGGGCCGACTGCGCCGTCTCGCGGATGAGGTCGGCGAGCGTGCGGCCCTCGCGGGTGACGTGGCGGGCGAAGTCGGTCTGCGCCCCGCCGAGCACGAAGACCGGCGCCGTCGAGCGCGTGGGCGACCTCACCGCGCCGCCGCCATCTGCGCCGCGGGCACCCACCACGAGTGGTACCCGATCGGCACCTGCTGCGGCAGCAGCACCCTCGCCACGGGCTCACCGCCCACGTCGCGGGCGTCGAGCACCACCACCTCGCCGTGCCCGCTCTCGCGGTCGTGCACGAAGGTCACGAGGTACCCGTCGTCCTCGGCGGTGGAGCCGACGCGCGGCGCGAACACCACCTCGCCCCCGAAGCGCCCGTTGCCATAACCGTGTGCGACGGAGGTTCCGGCGACGGTGTCGTACTTGATCACTCCGTCATAGAGCAGCGTCGACTCCGGGGCGATGCGGGGGTTGTAGCTGTATCGCGACGGGCTCCCGAGGAGCTCGTTGTTCATGCGAGGAAACTCGGTCATCACGTCGTCGAGCTTGCGCTCGCGCACGGCGCCGGTGACGAGGTTGAAGCGCCACTCGTGGAGGTAGGGCTCCAGCGCGAGCGCGTCGAGCCGCGGCACCGTGCGGGCGGCGTCGACGGTATCGGGGAGGGGGTTCTCGATGCGACACCCGAGGAGCACCACCTCGTCGCCCTCCTCCCAGGCGTTGATGGTGTGATACATGTAGCAGGCGCTGGCCTCGAACCAACGGACATCCGTCGACCCGCCGTGGCGGGGAATGATGCCGAAGCGAGACGGGATGTCGGGATGGAAGCGCACCCGGGTCTTCCCCCGGGCGAGCAGCGCCGCGTCCCACATGAGGGGCAGGTCCATGAGGATGGTGTGCTTCGACGTGATGGCGATGTCGTGCTGCAAGCGCGCGCCCGGCAGCTCGATGGGGACCTGTCGCACCAGCTTGCCCTCCGCCGAGATGACCCCGTAGGTGAGGTACGGCGGCGTGAGGGCGTAGTCGAAGAACATCAGCTCGCCCGTCACCGGGTCGACCTTGGGGTGCGCCGAGAGGCCCTTCTTCAGGGGGCTGCCGAAGTCCACCACCCCGAGGGTCTCCAGGGCCGGGAGCGAGAGCTGGTGGCACGCGCCGCCCAGCCACCACAGCGCCATCAGCCGCCCCGCGTGGAAGACCAGGTCGGTGTTGGCGGTGTCCTTGAAGGGACCGCCCCGGCGGCGGAAATCCGGGGGCTCCATGATGCCGCTCCAGAGGGCGTGGCCCGCGGCGGTCTCCTCCTGGAGCGCGGCCGTCTGGACGTAGCGGTTGCGGTACACCGCGCGGCCCTCCTCGAAGTGCACGCCGTGCACCATCCCGTCGCCGTCGAACCAGTGGTAGCGACCCTTCGGGGCGTACTTCGGGTTGCTGCCGTTGCGCACGTACATCCCAGCGAGGTCGCGGGGCAGCGCGCCGATCACCGGCAGGTCGACGGCCGTGATCTCGCGCTCGACGGGGGTGTAGGGCCCTTCGAGGTAGGGGCTGCGCGGCGGGGCGACGACGGGCTCGGCGGTGGGTTCCATGGTGGGTGATGGAAGGTGTCCCGCGGCGGGGCTGTCAAGCTGGACGCTCGCTGCGGCACTTCACTTCCCCTGCGAAAGGGTACTAGATGGGCTCCGTGATGGGAGACGCGGCCGAGACCCTGGAGCTCACCTACGCGCAGTACCTGAGCCTCGAAGCGGAGACCGGCGCGCGTCACGAGTGGCTCGGGGGCCGCGTCTACGCGATGGCGGGAGGCAGCCCCGAGCACGCCCTGCTGGCGAGCGCCGTGGGCGCCGAGCTGCATCGGCTGGCGAGGGCGAGCGGCTACCGTGTGGCCAGCTCCGACCTGAAGGTGCGCGTTCTGGCGACGGGGCTCGCGACGTACGCCGACGTCACGGTGCTGTGCGGCTCCCTGGAGCGCGACCCGGCAGACCCGAACGCCGTGACCAACCCGACGGTGCTCGTCGAGGTGCTCTCCGACGGGACGGAGCTGTACGACCGGGGCGAGAAGTTCCTGCACTACCAGCGGGTGCCGTCGCTGCGTCACTACCTGCTCGTGTCGCAACGCGAGCCGCGGGTAGAGCTGTACTCCCGCGAGGGCGACCGCTGGGTATACCTGCAAGTCGGCGCCGGCGAGAGCGTTGAGCTCGCGGCGCTCGGCGGGGCCTTGAGCGTCGACGAGGTCTACGCCGGCATCGAGTTGCAGCCGTCGCCGCTGCGACGCCTCCGCTGACGAGCTCCGACCCACGGCCGGCTTTCTTCGAGCGGCCGTTGCTCTTTTCTCCTCAAGCTTTCCCGACACCGCGCCGATGATGAAGCTCAGACGGGCCAACGAGGCGCACCTGGCGGGTGCGACGAGGGCATCGTCCGGCGGGCCACCGCACCGACCTCACCGTCGGCGGAGCTCACTCCACAATAACGGCAAACCTCGCGTGAGCGGGGGACGCAAAGCCTACGGGACTCGCGAGAGTCGGCTGGGTTGCTGAATGGACAAGCTCATGAACAGGTCATGGATGATGGGTCTTGCGCTCGTGGTCACGCTCGCGGCGAACGGCTGCGCCGGCGGAGCCGAGGGGGCCTCGATGATGCCCGCCGACCTCTCGCTCTCGCCCATCGGCGAGAACATGGTCACCGCGGCGGCCGACCAGGACCTCCCGGTGGGCAGCGGCCTCCCCTCCGCCTCGCCCGACCAGCCCCTGAGCCCCGCCGCGGCCCCGCAGATGGTCGACAGCGCCGCCGCGGCCGTCGCGCACATCCCGGCCTGCGCCCTCGCCGCCCCGTCGGCCAACACCATGGCGACCGCCCAGCCGCTGGGCCCGTGCGTCCGCGGGTCGCTCGCCGACGTCGACGGCGGCCAGTACTTCGTGTTCAGCCCCGAGGTCGGCGTGTCGTACGCCCTCCAGCTCGCGGGCTCCGGCGACGCCCGCTTCGACCTCGGCGTGGTGACCACCTCCTCCGGCGGCGAGAGCGTGTGCACTCCCATCTCCGCCGGGCTCAGCGCCACCCGCCTCGTGGCCAACGGGCCCACCGCGCCGCTGTGCGCGGTGGTCCGCTCGGACAGCGGCGCCGCCCAGGACTTCCGCCTCACCCTCACCCGCTGAGGGCGCCGCGCCTGTTGCCCTGATCGTGCGCGAACGGCTTGTAGGCTGTGGGTTCCGGGCTACCCGCACACCTTCGCGCGCCTTGGCTGCCGCGGGTTGAAACCCACGGCAGCCAAGGGGAAGGCCGCAAGCGGCCTGTCCGATGTCCAGGCACAGTGACCAACCCGCCGCGGGTTTTCCCTTGGCTGCCATAGGGTTTCAACCCGCGGCAGCCAAGGCGCACGAAGAGGGCAACGATGAGCTGAGGGACACCCCCAGCGGTCCTGTTGCGGCGCAGCAATCCCGGGTTGACCGGCGGCGGTCAGTGCAGCTACGAACACGGGCGCGGCGCTCGTGTTGCGCTGCACAACACCGGAGCCCGCGTGTCCACCCTGCACCAGCCTTACACGCTCGACCTCGAGCTGCCCTCCGGCCGGGTGCGCGCGCACCGCTACGGCCCCGGCGGGGGCAAGCTCACGGTCTGCGTCCACGGCCTCTCGGCCAACTCCCGCAGCTATGACTTCCTCGGCCCCGAGCTCGCGGCGCACGGCCGCTCGGTGGTCGCCCTCGACCTCCGCGGCCGCGGGTGGAGCGCCATCACCGGCCTCGCCACCTACGGCTGGCGCAACCACGCCCGGGACGTCCTCGCCCTCGCCACCGCCCTCGGCGCCGAGCGCTTCGAGTACGTCGGCCACTCCATGGGCGCCTTCATCGGCCTCGAGCTCGCCCGCCAGGCGCCCGCCCGCGTCGAGCGCGCGGTGCTCATCGACGCCATCGGCATCCCCGAGCCCGCCTCGCTGCTCCCCATCCTGGCCGCCGTGCAGCGCCTCGGCTCGGTGCACCCCGACGCCGACGCGTACGTCTCCGCCGTGCAGCGCCTGGGCATCGTCACCCCGTGGAGCCCGGTGTGGGAGGCCCACTACCGCTACGACCTCGTGCCCGCCCCCAACGGCGGCGTGCGGCCGCGCACCGACCGGGCGGCCGTCTTCGAGGACATGACCTACGGCGCCACGCAGGTGCCGCGGGCCTTCTGGCCCGACCTCACGATGCCCTCGCTGCTGGTGCGCGCGGGCGTCCCCCTCGGGGCAGGCTTCGTCGTGAGCGCGGGCGACCGGGACGACTACCTCCGCCGGGTGCCCCGATCGCAGGCCGTCGACGTCGACGCCAACCACTACGGCGTGATGACCCACCCCGCCACCGCCGCCGCCATCCGGAGCTTCCTGCCATGAGCCAAGGCTTTCTCACCGGGCGCACCGCCCTCGTCACGGGCGCCGCGTCGGGCATCGGCCTCGCCGTCGCGCGGGAGTTCGCCGCGGAGGGCGCGCGGGTGATCCTGAGCGACGTGTCCGAAGGGGCGCTCGCGGAGATCAGCGCCGCGCTGCCGGGCTCGCGCGCGGTGGCGGCCGACCTGTCTCGCCGCGACGACGTGAAGCGCCTCGCGAGGGAGGCTGGCGCCGTGGACGTGCTGGTCAACAACGCCGGGCTCCAGTGCGTGAGCCCCGTCGAGGACTTCGACGAGGCGAAGTGGGACCTCCTCCAGGCCGTGATGCTCACGGCGCCCTTCCTGCTCATCAAGGCGCTCATCCCGGGGATGTACGAGCGGGGTTGGGGCCGGGTGCTCAACGTGGGCTCGGTGCACAGCCTCATCGCGTCGCCCTTCAAGTCGGCCTACGTGTCGGCCAAGCACGGGCTCGTGGGCCTGACCAAGACCGTGGCCCTCGAGGCCGCAACGCGCTCGAACCAGGTGACCGTCAACGCGCTGTGCCCGTCGTACGTGCGCACCCCGCTGGTGGAGAAGCAGATCGCCGACCAGGCGAGGGTGCACGGGGTGCCGGAGTCCGAGGTGGTGGGGCGAATCCTGCTCACACAGAACGCCCAGAAGCGCCTCATCGAGCCGTCGGAGGTGGGGAAGTACGCGGCCTTCCTGTGCCGCGACGAGGCGTGGTCGATCACGGGCACGGCCGTGACGATGGACGCCGGCTGGCTCGCGCACTGACGCGGGCCTACCAGCGGCGCATCTCGAGCTGCGCCCCGGGCGGCGGCGTGCCCGCGGTGGGCACCAGCTGCTCCTCGCGGGTCACCACCACGCGCCCGACGAGCGCGCGCGAGCCCGTGAGCGTGAAGGGCAGCACCCGCCGCTCGCCCAGCGCCGTCAGCGTCACGCTCCCGCGCACCGCCGCGTCGCGCCCGTCGTCGTCCTCGTCGCCCTCCAGGCCGGCCACCTGCTTGCCGGTGCGCACGACCTCCAGCCGCCACTCGCCCGTCGTGGTCAGCCGCGAGAGCGCGAGGGACTCCGCGCCCCGCCCGAGGGGGTCGCTCACCGCCGTGCCCGCGCGCCCGCCCTGCCACGAGATGCGCACGCCGTTGGGGTCGATGAGCACCAGGTCGAGGTCGGCGCCGCCGTCCCAGGTCGCCGACGCCACCATCTCGCCGCGCAGGCTGCCCAGTGGATCGCTCCCGCCGCCCAGGGCGAGCGCCTCGGCCCGCGCCCGCTGGGCGCCGTCGGTCACCAGATCGAGCATCCGCGCCGCGAAGGCCTCGCGCCCGTTGGCCCGCTCGCAGCGCACCGCCTCGGCCACCTTCGCCGCGTCGCTGCTCCGCGACTCCGCCGCCGCCACCCGGTACGCGCAGGCCGTCTCCGCGTCGCCCGCCCGGGCGTGCATCATCGCTAGCCGGTCGAGCAGCAGCACGTCGTCGGGGCGCACGTCCGCCACGCCGCCCAGCCAGCGCATCGCCCGCAGCCGGTCGCCGCGCCGCGCCGCCACGTCCGCGAGGCGCATGAGGGCGTCGGCGTCGAGCGGGTCGCGCGCGATCCAGCGCTCAGCCACGCGGGCGGCCTCGTCGAGATCGCCCGCCACCGAGAGCCAGCGGTAGAGCTCGCGGTGCCGGTCGCGGCTGTCGGGGTTGGCCGCCAGCGCCTGCCGCGCCGTCTCCGTGCGCGCCCGCAGCGAGTCGGTGGTGGTGCCACCCCCGCTCACCGCCGCGCGGCGCACCCAGGTGCGGCGCATCCAGCGACCGCCCGCCCAGGGGTTGACCACCGCGGCCCGCCGCTCGCGCGCCGCCGCGGTCATCCGATCGGCCTCCGCCGCCGGCGCCGCGTTGTCGTCCATGAGCCCGTCGATACGCATCGGCGACGGCCGGGCCGCCGGGGCCACCGGTGCCGGGGCCGACATCGGCTGCGACGTCGTCGCCGTGGGCTGCCGCTGCGCCTGCCCGTAGCCCGGAGCGCCGCCGCCCGCCGAGCGCCCGCGCAGCCCGCCCATCGGCTCGGACGCCGCCGCAGCCAGGTCGCGCACCGGGCTCTCCTCCACGGGGCTGTCAGTCCCGCGGTTGGCCGCCATGTCGCCCAACAGACCGCCCTCGTCGGCGCTCGCTTCGAGCTCGGAGCGGGCGTCCGGCGCCGCCGCCGCGCCGGTCGCGAGGGCCTCGCTCTCGCCCGTCCACGTCACGCCCCCCTCGGTGCGCGTCACCCCGAAGGCCCGGAACATCGCCGGGCTCTCCAGCACCAGCAGCGAGGTGTACCGGCTCGCGAGGTGGAAGCGCTGCGAGAGCGCCACCATCTCCGCCCGCGCCCCGGGCGCGCCGCTGGCGTCGAGGTCGGCGATGCGCGCCGCGCCGAAGAGCCGCGGCACGAAGGCGTTGCCGGCGTCCTCGGTGGCCCGCACCGTGATGGGGTAGCGCGCCTCGAAGGCCTCGCCCGCCACCGTGCCGCGGAGCACCACCTCGCCGTCGACCTCACGCACGCCGGGGAGCATCCGCGCCGTGATCACGGCCTCGGAGCCCGAGCGAAGGTTGTCGGGGCGCGCGGGCGCCATCGCCACGAGGCCCGACGGGAGGGTCACCTCGGGGTCGCGCAGCACCGCGCCGTAGGTCGCCTCCAGCACCGCCAGCGCCGCGCCCGGGCGCGACTCGCCCGGCAGGTACGGGACCACCACCCCGCCGCCCGCCCGCGCCATCGCGGAGAGGGTGGTGGTGTCGGCCTCGGCGCCCACCGCCACGGCCGTGAAGGTCGCCCGCCGCGGGGGCAGCGCCGTGGTGACCTCCAGCGCCAGGGTGGACGGCCGGCGGTGGCCCACCGTCGAGGCCCCGTCGCCCAGGTACACCACCCGCACGTCGCGGTCGTCGGGCGTCGCGCGGGCCGCGCTTACCGATGCCCGTAAAGCGGCGCCCAGGTCGCTGCCGCCGGCGGGCTCGCGGGCCTGCAGCCAGGCGCCCACCTGGCGGGCGACGTCGGCGCTCGCGGGCGCCATCGACTCGCGCATCGCCACGCAGCGCACGTCGCAGGCGAGGACCGTGAGGCGGTCGCGGCGGTCCATCTCGCCGACGATGGAGGTGAGGAGGCGGGTGGCGCGGGTGTAGCGCTCGCCCACCATGGAGCGGCTCGCGTCGACGACGAAGACGTAGTCCCGGGGGCGGCCTTCGCCCCAGCGGGGGAGCTGCGGGCGCAGGGCCAGGGCGACGTAGGCGCCTTCGGTGTTGGTGGGCTCGGCGTAGCCCCAGGCGGTGACCGGGACGTCCTGGTCGCCGAGGGCGTACTCCAGCACCACGTCGCCGGAGGGGGTGAAGGCGTCCTGGGAGAAGGTCCAGCGAGAGGCGGCGGCGGAGGTGTCGGCGGCCGTGAAGGGGTAGCCCAGCATCCGGGCGGGTCGCGCGCCGCGGTGACCGAGCACCTGCACGTCCATGGTCATGCGGTCGACGCGGGTGCTCCCCGCGGGGTCGTGGGGCAGCGGGTAGACGTACCGTCGCACGCCGCCGCCCGACGGGGCGATGACCTGCGTGTACGCGATGCGCACCCGCCGCGATCCGCGCGCCGGAATCGGGAACACCCGCAGCTCGAAGCGCCCGCCCCGCTGCCACTCCAGCAGCGCCGGGTCGCGCCACGGACCGGGCACCCAGACGTACTCCTCGCGGGGCGGTGGGGTGTTGGGCGCCGCGTGGTGGATCACGCCCCGCCAGATGGCCGCCGCGCGGTCGCGGTCGACGAAGGCCCCGGGCTCCATGCGGCCGTCGACGTCGAGGGCGAGCTCTTCCACCTGGCCTTCGGGCGGCAGGGGGAAGCGGTAGAGCCCCTCCAGCTCGCGGTCGGTGTCGTTGCGGAACACCTCCTCGATCTCCGTGCGCGCCACGTTGCCGACGACGCGCACGCGCACCGAGTGCTCCGCGAGGTGCACCGCCTCGTCGCGCTCGACGCTGCTGCCCGGACGGCGCGCGCGCAGCTCGCCGAGGCCCGACGAGGTGGTCGCCTCGTCGGCCCCCAGCTCCGACCACGCGACCCGGCCGCCGAGGTCGACGGCGGGCGACACGGTGACCCGGCCGCGGGCGAGCACGGCCTCCTGGCCGGTCTTCACCTCGACGCCGTCGGCGCGGGCCTCGCCGAGGCGCACCACGCCGCGGGTGACGTGCACCGTCGTGTGCTCGCGCGAGGCGCTGAGCGCGAACTTGGTCCCGAGCACGCGCACGTCGCCCTGGGCCGTGGTGATGACCGCGGGCGGGGCGTCGGCGCGGTGGGCGACGTCGGCGACGAGGTTGCCCTCCACGATGCGCGCGTGGCGCGGCGCCGAGGGGTCGAGCACCACGGTGGTGCCGCGATCGAGCACGAGCACGGTGCCGTCGTCGAGGTCGAGCCGGGCGCGGGTGCGGGCGTCGGTGCGGATGGTCGACCCGACCGCCACCAGCGAGCGCTCGGGCACCGCGGCGAAGTTCGCGGCGCCGTCGGCCTTCACCGTGAGCCCGGCGCCGAGCACCCGACCCAGCGTGGCGTGCCAGGGGCCCACCGGCCCGGAGGGGATCACCCGCGGCGCGTCGGGGCCGTCGGGCGGAGCCACCGAGGGGCCGCGCAGCGCGACCACGGCGACGGCCACCGAGGCCGCGGCGGCGAACAGCCCGGCGCCCAGGATGGACGCGCCGATGCGACGCCGCGCGACCACGGGGTCGGGCCGCGGCGCGGGGGCGCGGACAGGCGGCGGCGCAGGCGGCGCAGCGGCGGCAGGCGGCGCGACGCGCACGACAGGTACCTCGACGGGGGCGGGCGCCTGGGCCGCCGGGCGCGCGTCGATGGCGGCGAGCAGGCGGGCGGTGAGCACCTCCGGGTCCATCGGGGCGAAGTCGGCGCCGAGGCTGTGGCGCAGCGCGTGCGCGGTGAGCCGGGCGTCGTGCAGGAGGTCGCGGCAGTCGTCGCACCCGGCCAGGTGCGTGGCGGCCTCCTCGGGGATCGCGTCGTCCGCCAGCGCGCCGAGCTCTTCCTGGACGCGCGCGCAGTCGTATCGGTTGTTCATGGTCAATGCTCCGTCTCAGGCGTCGACCAGGGTCGATCGCAGCTTCTCCAGGGCGCGGCTCACCCGCTTGCGCGCGGTGGCCTCGTCGACGCCGCAGCACTCGCCCACCTCGCGAAACGACAGCTCGCCCTCGTAGCGAAGCACCACGGCGTCGCGCTCGGAGGGCTTGAGCTGTTCGAGGGCGAGGCGCACCCGCTCGCCCCGGCGGCGCGCGGCGAGCAGCACGTCGGCCCCGTCGGGGTGCTCGGTCTCCGCGCCCACCAGCCGCAGCTGGCGCTCACGCCGACCGCGGGTCTCGGCCCGCCGGGCGCACACCCGCCGGGCGATGCCGTACAGCCACGACGGGACGCTGCCGTCGCCGCGGTAGCTGGCCGCGCCGTCGAAGGCCGCGAGGAGGGTCTCCTGCACGGCCTCCTCGGCCTCGGTCTGCGAGCCGAGCCATCCCATGCACAAGCGCCCGATGGACGCGCCGTAACGGCTCGCGCACAAGGCGATCGCGGCCCGGGCGTCGCCGGCCATGAAGGCCGCGCGCACCGGATCGCTGTCCCAGACCACTGCTGCTTCGGCTCCCATGGGGGTTGTCTCGCAAGTTCGGGTGGAGGCCCGCTTCGTGACCGCAAATCGTCCGCGGCCGTGATTTCGTGCCCGGGCTATAGACGCACGAAGGCGCAGGACGTTGGTAAGGGGATGGGCGAGATGCTCGATTGCACCCGCTGCGGCGCCTGCTGCACCAACCCCGAGGAGAACCGTCGCGAGGGCTACGCGGCCTACGTCGACGTGACCGAGCGCGAGTCGCTCTGGCGCCACGCGAAGCTGGTCGAGCGCTACGTCACCCGCGACGCCGACGGCAAGGCGCACCTGAAGCTCGACGCGGGGCAGCGGTGCAGCGCCCTCGCGGGCAAGCTCGGGCGGCGGGTGCGCTGCGAGATCTACGCGCTGCGCCCGGCCCCGTGCCGACGGGTGGAGGCGGGCTCGGACGACTGCCTCAAGGCGCGCCGCGAGCGGGGCATCACGGCGGGCTGAGCGGAGCTTAGGGGTCGCGCACGAGGTCGCGGAAGTCGCGGAGGTCGCCCGGGGAGAGGGTGCCGGTGGTGTTCCAGGCGAGCCAGGCGTCGAGGAGGCTGAGGGCGGCGGGGCTGAGCGTGTGCTCGGTCCACTCGAAGCCGAGCGGGTCGCGACCGAGCGGCTGCAGCTGATCGAGGCGGAGGATCACCTCGCGGTTGCCCACGAGGGGCAGACGGTCCCAGAGGCAGTGGGGGTACTCGGCGCGACGGGCGCGGGCGACGAAGCCCGGGTCCAACGCGGCGACCTCGTCGTAGGGCGCGATGAGCAACGCCGGCCCGACGGGCGCCTCCGGGGCGGCGCTGCGCAGCGGCCGGTGCACCGCCGGACCGGTCGCCCCCACCACCAGGCACGGACGCCAGCGGGCGCGGTGCACGCACCAGGTCTCCCCGGGCTCCAGCGGCATCGCGGGCGACGGCGGCGACGGCGGAGACGGCGGCGCGTCCGCGCGCAGCGGCGCGAGGTGCATGCGGGCGCGCGACGGGTCCGTGGGCTCCTTGCGGCCCTCGACGGTGAGCGCGAAGGAGCGCGCGTCGGCGTGCTGCGCGTACGCGAACACCAGGCGCCCGCGGGCGAGCGTGGTGGGGTGCGCGGCCGTCCACCACGGGGCGACCAGCGACTGGATGGCGTCTTCAGGGTACATCGTGTCCTTGCCGCCCCGGCGCGGCCCACACGGCGGGGTCGATGGTGAGCGTGCCCTGCATCGCCGCGAGCGCGCGCTCGGGGGCGTCGAGGCGCTGCTGCGCCCGCGTGAAGTCGTCGTCGTAGCGCGGCGGGTACGCGGGCGGCAGCGCGGTTGCGGTCGGCGCGGCGGGCTTCGCGCGCATCGCCTTGAGGGCGGCGCGCGCCTGTGGCGTGAGCGCTGCGGGCGCGGTCACGGGCGCGACGGAGGGCGCCGGGGCGGGCGTGAAGTCGAGGGCGTCGCCGGGGGCGGCGCGGCGCATGGGCGCCGTGGCGTAGACGCGGGAGAGCAGGGCGTTGGTGTCGTGGGAGAAGGCGCGCAGGCACTGGAGGAGGGCGGTGAGCACCACGGCAGGCAGGGCCTGCGTGGCGGCGCGGCGGTGGCCGAGGTCGTCGTGCTCGAGGAGGTAGTAGCTGGCCCGGGTGGTGGCGCCGATGCGCCGCGCGACGGGGGCGACGCGGGCCTCGAGCTCGGCGGCGTGCGGGCCGAGGTGCGAGAAGCTCCACGCGGCGCCGGTGAAGGTCGCGCCGTCGTGCTGCGCGGCGTAGGCGACGTCGGCGAGGTAGGCGTACTTCACGAGCTGGGTGACGGTCACCTCGCGCTCGCCGCCGTCGCGCTCCCCCGCGGCGGCGAGGACGTACTGGATCACATGGTCGGCGCGGGCGGTGTCCAAGGTGGGGCCCACCGTAGCGCAGGTGTTGTCGCGCGCCCCGCGCCAACCCTCGCTCAGGGCGAGACGGCTGGCGTCGGCCACAGCCGACCGAGGTCGATCTCGATGGCGTCGAAGGGCTCCGCGCGCACCCGGACGTCGCCCTCGTAGGTCTCGACCTCCAGCCAGCGACCGTCCACCAGGCGGTACACCTCCAGCGTGCGCAGCTCGACGTTGAGCAGCCAGTACCAGCGCACGCCCTCGCGGCGGTAGATGCGCCGCTTCTTCCCGCGGTCGAGTGCCTCGGTGCTCGGCGAGATGACCTCGCAGACCCAGTCCGGTGCCAGCGTGATGGCGGCCTCCGTCGGGGTGGATGGCATGCGCGCCAGCGTCCACCCGGCGACGTCGGGGATCACCACGTCCGGACGCCGCCCCAGGTGGAGCTCGGGCTCCGGCAGGATCGTCCAGCCGCCGGGTTCGCCCTCGTCGGGGTCGTCGAAGGCCCGCAGCCGCCCGGTGAGTCGAAGGCTGCCGCGCGCATGCGCCGGTCGGGGACGCGGGAGCGAGAACAGCTCCCCCTCCAGGATCTCCGTGACCATGTGCTCCGGCGCGCGCAGGTACGCCTCCCACACCGCAGGATCGACGAGCGGCTCGTCTGGATGGAGCGGGTCGCTGGTCATCGCTGCGGAGTCTAGTACCGTTCCACAGGGGACTCGAAGGCTTGAGCGGAGCATCCGCGAGGTGCCCCCGCGAGGTGCCTCCGCGCTCGTTGGGGGGGGTACCGCTGCGACTGCGTCGGGGGAGAAGAACCGCAAGGGGCGCAAGGGTCGCAAGGGAGAGTTCTGACGGCGTTGACGCTTCGGTCTCGCGAGAGGGTCTCCAGGAGCGATGCCGGTCGCCGACACGAGGTGAGTGCTTCGAGCGCCTGCCCGCCCAACGCCACTTTTCTCCCTTGCGACCCTTGCGACCCTTGCGGTTCTTCTCCCCCGACGCAGCCGCAGCGGTACCCCCCCAACGAGCGCGGAGACACCGCGCGGGCGCTCCCCTCGGAGGGGGATGCCGGGGGCCGCAGGCGTGAGTGGACGCCTGCGGCTCCCGGCCTCGCCCTCCGAGGGGAGCGCCAGCCCACGTCGTCAGTTCCCGGCCTCGCCGTCGCGGGGCGATGGGCTGCTGCGATAGGCTCCGACGGCCCGCAGCAGGGATCACAGGGGCGCGGAGGGAGAGAGAGAGCATGACGACGACAAAGGCGAGCGGTGGCGGGTCGAGGCTCATCGCGGCGACGAAGGCGCAGGCGCTGGCGGCCAACCGGAAGAAGCTCGCGTCGCTGGAGGGGCTGATCCGTCGGCGGCTCGCGACGGTGGTCGAGAGCTTCTACGACATCGGCGTGGCGCTGACGGAGATCCTGAAGAAGAAGCTCTACGCGGCGGGCGGGCACGCGAGCCTGGAGGCGTACCTCGCGGCGACGAAGCTCGTGGGCGTGGCGCAGGCGATGAAGCTCATCGCGATCGTGAGGGAGATCCCGCGCGAGGTGGCGCTGGCGGCGGGTCCCGAGCGCTCGTACGCGCTCATCGGGCTGGCGAAGGCGACGGCGGAGCCCGACAGCGCCGCGGAGCTCATCGAGCGCGGAACGGTGGCCGGGCAGCCCGCGGCGAAGGCGCCGGTGCGGGCGATCGCGGCGGCGGCGAAGGCCGAGCGGGCGAAGCGGCCGAAGACCGCGGCGACGAAGGAGCGGGAGAAGGCCGACGCATCGGTCGTGAAGGGCGTGCGTGCGTTACTGCGGGGGGTGGGGCTGGGCGCGGGGGCGGTGAGCGTGGAGGGGGGCGAGGTGCGCGTGGTGTGGACCCGCGCGCAGGCGGAGCGGGCCATCGCGCGCGGCGGGTGAGCTACAGACGTCTGTAGGTGCAGCTACAGACGTCTGTAGGTGGCGCGGCACGGAGCGGCGCTCCCGACACGGGCATTCACCGTCGCTTGAAGGGCGGGCGGGGCTTGCCGTGGTTGACGCCCAGGCCCTACCCAACGCTTCACCCCTGCGCGCGCAGGAAGCGCTCCACCACCGCCGCGAGCGCCGCTGGCGTCTCCTGCATCGGGTAGTGCCCCGCGTTGGCGCACACCGCCACCTCCAGCGCCGGGTACGCCGCGCCCAGCGCCGCGCGCACGCTCGCCTCGCGGAAGGGCTCGCTGTCGTGCTCGCCCACCACCGCGAGCACCGGCAGGTCGCGCGCGGCCTCGCCCCTCACCGCCGTCGCGGCGAACATCCGGACGTAGCCCCGCGAGGCCTCCGGGCGGGCCGACTCCCACCACCGCCGGAGCTTGAACTCCACCCACCCCGCCGAGAGGCGCCCGCCCCCGCGCTGCGCGAAGGTCTCCCGGCGCAGCACCTCGTCCGTCGCCATCCGCTCCATGAAGGCGATGGCCTCGTCGGGCGCGGCCATCCCCGCGGGCGCGACCGGCGTGAGCAGCACCATCGACCCCACCGCCCCGGGCGCGTCGCGGCACACCTGCTGCGCCACCAGCGTCGACATCGAGTGCGCCACCAGGTGGAAGCGGACCCACCCGAGGCGCGCCGCGAGCGCCAGCACGTCGTCGGCGGCCTCGCGCAGGTCGTAGCGCCCGGCGAGGTCGCGCGACAGCCCGTAGCCCCGCAGGTCGGCCAGCGCCCAGGTGAAGGCCGCGCGGTCGAGGTACGGCACCATCGGGTCGTAGTTGCGGTGGTCGCCCATCCAGTCGTGCAGCACGATCACCCGCGCCGCGCCGTCCCCGATCGTCTCTCGTCCCAGTGTCTGCATCGCGCTCCTCCAGCCCGGCGCATCGGTACCGCTGCGCTCGGTCGCTCGTCCAGCGTCGGCGCCATTGACGCCCCCACGCCCCGCGGGTTCATCCTCCGGGCCATGAACCGTCGCACCGCGTCCGCCCTGGTGTCCGTCGCGCTCGCCCTCGCGGGCTGCGGTGACGCCGCCAACAACACCGACCCCGACGCCGCCCTCCCCGGCGACGCCGCCACGACCGGCGACGCGGGCCCCGGCGCGGGCTACACCGAGGCCCTTTGCGACGACACCGCGAGCCTCGCCGACCTCGCCGCCGCCTACGAGAACACCCCGGCGGGCCTGCGCGCCGCCGTGCGCGGCATCGCCGAGCGCCGCTACCCCATCGGCGTGGCCTTCGTCGACGTGCAGAGCGACATGCAGCTCCAGACCTGGTTTCGTATGCGCGGCACCTTCGCCGACGTGCTCAACAACTTCGAGGTCGCCGTCCACGAGGGCGGGCACATCTGGGACCTCACCATGATCCGCGCGGACTGGCCCTACCGCCTGCGCGATGACCTGGTCATCCGCCCGCGGCGGCTCACCAACTTCAACCGCAGCGAGATCCTCACGCTGCACGCCGACCCCGACGCCGACTCCTACGACGAGGTCTACCTGCGCGGGCAGTCCGGCGCGCAGGGCTTCAACACCCTCCTCGACGAGTACGTGCAGTACACCCACTCCCTCGCGTCGCGCTTCTGCACCCGCGACAGCCTCGGGGCGGGCCGCCGCATCAGCGCGCGCGACGGCATCCTGACGCTCATGTACTACGTCGAGCTCTACCTGAAGATCGCCCGCACCCAGCACCCCGACGACTACGCCGAGATCGTCGGCGACCCCGGGCACCTCGAGCTCATCCACACCGTGTGGCAGCGCGCCGAACTCTGGCTGGAGCGCTCGGCGCCGTACCCCTCCCTCGGCATCCGCGACGCGCAGATCCGCGCCTGGACCTACGCCCCCGAGAACCTCATGGAGATCACGATGCTCCCGCGCTGAGCGCCCGGCGGCGACGGCTGCGCACCAGCCCCGCCAGCCCCACCAACACCAGCCCCGCCCCTCCGCTCGCGCCGCTCCCGCTGCCGCCCGCGCGGCACCCGCAGCCCTCCGTCGCAGGCGGCGCGGCGGCCCCTGCGTCCAGCGCCGCGGGCGCGTCGAGCGTCGCCGCGTCGAGCGCCTCCCCGGCGTCGACCACCACCGCGCCCGCGTCGTCGGGCTCGATGACCACGGTGCCGCTGCCGGCGTCGAGGCCGGGCGGCGGACGGGGCGTCGAGACGGGCGGCGCGGCCAGCGTCGGACGCGGCGTCGGGAGGGGTGGGCACATCGCCAGCCGGTCGGGCGCGCAGCGCGTGCGGAAGGGGATGCTGCGCGCGGTGCCCGTGAGCGAGCCCTCCAGCGTGCGCAGCGAGGCCGACAGCTCGACCCGGTAGGCCGTGTCGTACGCGAGGTCGGCGGTCGAGCGGATCATCAGCGTGTTGCCGTGGTCGCCGTAGCGCGACACCTGCGCGGGGACGGGCGCGTCGTCGGGGCCGAGGATGCGCACGGTGGTGTCGTTGACCGACGCATCGTCGAGGCCCCACGGGGTCGTCACCACCACCCGCGACTCGATGTCGTCGCGCCCGACGGGGAAGTTCACCTGATCGGGCGAGGGCCAGCTGTAGATGGGCGCGGCGCCGGGCGGCGCGTCGCCCTGGAGCCGCCGCCAGAGGAAGCGCCAGTACGCCGCCGTGGTCGAGACGAGGTGGGGGTAGGCCCCAGGGGTGTCGGGGTCCATGTAGTGCGAGGCCGACCAGGGCATCTCGCGCCAGCGCGCGGTGTAGAGCGTGTGGCCGAAGCGCACGAGGAAGCGCGTGCCCGCCGACGTGAGGCTGCCCGCCTCGGTGAGCACCGCGGGCGTCACCGCGGGGCCGCCCACCGCCGCGTGGATGCCCGGCAGCTCGTCGACCCAGAAGCGCCCGTCGGCCTCGCTGGTCACCCCGTGCTCGACCACCAGCCAGGCGTCCGAGCCGATGTCCAGGTTGTCGGCGCCGGTGCGGTCGTGCTGCCGGGCGCGCGCCATGAAGTACTGGTCGAAGGTCTGGTCGGTCATCGAGTGCGCCGCGCAGCCCAGGAGGAAGGCCACGTGCCGGCGCGCGTCGGCGCTGCGGTATCCCTCCGACCCCCAGCGCCCGCGGATCCACTGGAGGTACGGCTCGACCCAGCTCTCCCAGTGCGCCCACTCGCCGTACTCGTGGCGCACCGAGTACCCGGAGTCGGGGTAGATCGCGCCGTTCTGGATCACCCCCCGCAGCGCCGGGTCGGCCACGATGTCGCGCAGGGGCCCCGGCTCGATCTGCGTGATCGACTGCTCGGCCACCCACACGTGCGTGACCATGCTGTTGGCCTCCGCCCGGGGCGCGAGCGCGAGCACAGACAGCGGGAGCAGGGCGCCGACGAGCCCGGTGGAGCGCTTCATGGGCCGCGATGCTCGCACGCCGCCGTCACCGCCGTCACCGCCGGGCGCTCCCCCCTGGCGACCCCCTCCCCCGCGACCTATACCCGTCGGCGGCCATGAGCGACGTCGCCGATGCTGCCGCCGTCCCCTCGGAGCTGCGCCGGGTGCGCCTGGGGTCGTCCTGGGACGGCCCCGTCCACGGCCTGCTCGCCCTGCTCTTCGTGGCGCTGCAGCTCATGCCCGTCGTGGTGATCTCGCTCTACCTCGTGCGCCTCCACCCCTTCGCCGTCGCGGCGCTGCTCACCGCGGGCGCCGCGGCGATCTTCGCCCAGGCCCGCCGCTCGCTCGGCCCCACGGAGGTGCTCCTCGGGGTCGATGGGCTGTCCGTGCTCTCGGGCCGCCAACCGCGCTTCGTCCCGTGGCGGGAGATCCGCGCGGCCCGCCTCGTGCGCTTCGACGTCGTGCTCACCCTGCGCTCCGGCGAGCACCTGCGCATCCCCGTGAGCGCCCCCGACCCCGCGCGCGACCGCGCCCTCATCGACGGCATCCGCGCGGAGATCGCCCGCGCGCCGACCACCCCGCCGCCCACCGTCGCCGCCCTCCAGCGCGGCGGGCGCGACCTCGACCAGTGGCGCGACGCCCTGCGCCTGCTCGCCACCCGCGCGACCGCCTACCGCGGCGCCCCGGTCGACCTCGACGACCTCGAGCGCGCCGTGGCCGCGCGCGACGTCCCGGCCGAGCAGCGCGTGGGCGCCGCCATCGCCCTCGCGGCCCTGAGCGACGACGGCCGCACCCGGGTGCGCCTCGCGGCCGCGTCGAGCGCCGACCTCCCCTTGCGCGACGCCCTCGCCGACATCGCCGCCGAGCGCTGGGTGCCCGCCACCATCCGCCGCGCCGTCCGGGGCTAAATCGCCCTGTTCAGACGGGCGGCGACGTCCTACACGGGAGCGACGGCTCCGATGAGCACCCTCGACCCCGCCGAACGCCTCGCGCGCTGGAGCCTCGCCACCGGCGTCACCGTGCTGCTGCTCAAGGGCGTCGCGTGGCGGCTCACGGACTCCGTCGCGCTGCTCTCCGACGCGCTGGAGTCCATCGTCAACGTCGTCGCCTCGCTCGCGATGCTCTACGCCGTGCGCATCTCGCGCCTCCCGGCGGACCGCAACCACCCCTACGGCCACGGCAAGGCCGAGTACCTCTCCGCCGTCCTCGAGGGCCTGCTCATCGGCGTCGCCGCGGTGCTCAGCATCCGCGCGGCGTGGGACCGGCTGCTCCACCCGCGCGCCCTCGAGGCCGTGGGGCTCGGCGTCGCGGTCTCTCTCGTCGCCACCGCCCTCAACGGGCTGCTCGCGTGGCGGCTCATCGCCGCGGGCCGCAAGTACCGCTCGCCCGCCCTCGCGGCCGACGGCCGGCACATCCTCTCGGACGTGGTCACCACCGCGGGCGTGCTCGCGGGCGTCGGGCTCGCGCGGGCCACGGGCTGGTGGCGCCTCGACCCCCTGCTCGCCTGCTTCGTCGCCGTGAACATCCTCTGGATGGGCTGGAAGCTCGTCCGGCACTCCGTCGGGGGCCTGATGGACGAGGTGCTCGACGAGGCCGAGGTCGCCCGCGTGCGCGGCATCGCCGAGCGCGTCGCGCGGGAGGGCGGCGCCGTCGCCGTCGAGGGCTTCCGCCTGCGGCACACCGGCACCTCGGGGCAGTGCGACATGACCCTGCTCGTGCCCGGGGAGATGGAGGTGCGCGCCGCCCACGCCATCTGCGACCGCATCGAGGAGGCCCTGCGCGCCGACGACCCGAAGCTCGGCGTGGTGGTGCACGTCGAGCCGGCGCCGCCATCGTCAAGCACGGCGATATAATCCCGTACACGACATATCGATTCTCAACGCATCCCACGGCGCGCACGATGGGCTCCGCGGCGCCCCACTTCCGGGCGCCCGCCACCCGGAGGTTTGCCACCATGTCGCCAGCGACCATCGACCCCGCCGAGCGGATCCGCCGCGCCCAGGAGCGCGCCCTCCGCGCCGCCCGCGCCGTCACCCTCACCCTGGGCGCCGCGCTCGCGGGCTGCTCGTCCGCGGTCACCGCCAGCGCCGCAGACCCGCCCGTCGCGGAGGACGTCACCCCGACGGCGGACGTCGCCGCGGACGTCGCCCTGGACGTCGCTGTGGCCGCGGATGTCACGGCCGACGCGGGCGCGGAGGCCGCGGCCGACGCGGGCGAGGTGTGCAGCGCCGAGGGGGACGCGGCCCTCACCTGGAGCGAGTGCTGCGAGCGCATCAACTGGGACTGGAACCGCGGGTGCCAGGCCTGGGGGCCCTTCATGCCGCCGTCGATGGAGGGCTGAATGGGCGCCGCGCGAACGCTGACCATGGACACCGCGGCCTCGCCCTTCCGCGCCGACCACGCGCGCATCCTCCGGGCGCTGGAGCGCTCGACGGTGGAGGTGCCCGCGGGCGACCTGCTGACGGAGCGCTACGACGCGACGGTGCGCGAGGCGGCGGTGCACACCTGGCGCGACCGCATGGTGAACGAGCACCGCTCGGCGGCGGTGTTCGCGGGGCTGGTCCCGCAGCTCATCGAGGCGAGCTCGACCATCGACGTGCAGACGGTGGCGCTGCGCGCGGCGACGGACGAGATCTACCACGCGACCCTGTGCGGCGACGTGGTGCGCGCCTTCGGGGGCGAGGCCGTCGCCACCGCCGAGCCCTCGCTGGCGCGCATGCCCGAGCACCCGGGGCTCTCGGCGCTGGAGCGCGCGGTGCGCAACGTGACCTTCGTGGGCTGCCTCTCGGAGACCGTGGCCGTGGCGCTCATCTCCGAGGAGCGCGAGCTCTCCGAGGAGCCCTTCGTGCGCGCGACGCTCGACCGCATCCTGCCCGACGAGGTCGCCCACGCGCGCCTCGGGTGGCTGTACCTCACGCACAACCTCCCCCGCCTGGAGACGGGCGCCGCCGGGCGGATGGCGCGCTACCTCCGGGTGGCCTTCGCGTACCTGGAGCGCCGGGAGATCGACCTGCTGCCGCTGACGCCGCCGGAGATCCCCGCGGAGCTGCGGGCGCAGCGCGAGGCGGTGGGCCTGTGCGAGGGCGAGGCGGCGCGGTCGCTCTTCTACCGCACCGTCACGGAGGTGATCGTGCCGCGCTTCGAGGCGCTGGGCATCGACGCCGCCGACGCGTGGAAGCACCGCCGCGAGGCCGCGGTGGCAGGGCCCTCATAAGCCCGCCGGGCGCTCAGCGCATGCAGAGGTGGATCATCGCGGGGGCCGTCGACGAGTGCGTCACGGTGCCGCTGCTGATGAGCACGCCCGCGGCCATCGATGGGGTGCTCACCGAGCGAGCGCCGGCGGGGCAGGAGCAGGCCGCGGTGAAGATGTTGGGGGACACGCAGGAGGTGCCGCTCATCGGTGAGGTGACGAAGCCGCCGAGGAGCGTGACGTAGGCCCCGAGGTAGGTGCGGGTCTGCCCGGGCGGGGGCGGGCGCGAGCAGAGGTAGAGGTCCAGCTGGGCGTTGGAGTGGCCGGCGCGCACCGGGACCTGCTGGATCTCCGTGAAGCCCACCGGGCAGGCGCAGGCCATCGCGCGGTAGGCGTTGCCCGTCACGCAGTCGCTCGCGAGCGGCAGCACCGAGCGCCGGTAGAGGAACGACCCGCCCCACTCTCCCGCCCCCGCGGGCGCGGCGACCTGGCACAGCCGCACGTTGACGTCGACCGCGCTCGACGAGGCGGGCTCCGTGAGCCCCCGGATCGTGTAGGTCGGACCCGCGTTGAAACCCTCGGGGCAGGCGCAGGCCTCGGCCATCGGATTGACGCCGCAGACCGAACTGCCCCCGCTCCTGCTCGTCGCGCCGCCGAAGGTCGCGCAGTCGTGGCTCGGCAGCTCCTGAAAGCCCGCGGCGCAGGTGGTGACGCAGGCGCCCGCGCGGCACATCGTCGAGCCGTTGATGGGCGTCCGGCACGCGCGCCCGCAGGCGCCGCAGTGGGCGGGGTCGCTGCGCAGGTCGCGGCAGGCGCCACCGCACAGCGCGAGACCGGCATCGGGGCAGGGATCCACGGGCCGGTCGACGGCGGTGTCCTGGGGAGCGTCCACGGGGCCGGTCGCGTCCGGTGCGTCGAAGAGGCCCGCGTCGGAGAGGCCCGCGTCGGAGAGGCCCGCGTCACGCGCCACGGGGACATCCACCGCAGGGACATCCACCGCGGGGACATCCACCGCGGGGACATCTTCGACGATGACATCCTCGACGATGACATCCTCGACGATGACGTCCGCCGCGGTGACATCCGCCGCGGGGACATCCTCCGCAGTGACATCCTCCGCGGGGACATCCTCCGCGGGGACGCCCTCATCCGCGACGGCCGCGTCGTCGATCACCGCCGGGAGCGAGTCCCAGTCATGGGTGCAGCCCGCGACGGCGACGAGCAGCGGCACCGACCACCACCGCGCGCGCATCAGAACACCCCGCCGATCGCGAGCCCCTGCGGGGTCGGCGTCAGGTACGCCGTCGCCGCGCCCGTCGTGCGGGGCGCCGCGAGGAAGGTCACCAGCCCCGCGACCGCCAGGGCCCCGCCGCCCCAGAGCAGCGCCACGCTCGCCGCGTCCTGGGCCCGCGGCTGCTCGTCGCGGGGACAGCCCACCTGGGCGCAGCGGTCGAACTGCGCGTCGACGTCGAGGTACAGCCCGACGCCCACCGCCGCGGCGACCACCCCGACGCCGCCCGCCACGGCGCCGACGAGGGGCCACGGCGAGCGGGTCGCGCGGGGCGTGGGCGGCGCGACGAGGGTGACCCTGGCGGGCGGCGGCGCCGGGACGACGGGCGCCGCGACCGGCGGCGCGAGCTCGCGGAGGCGGGCCTCGACCGCGGGGCGGTTGGGCGCGTCCGGAGCGCTGCGGAGGTAGTCCTGGAGGGCCGCGCGGGCGGCCTCGCGCTGCCCGTCGGCCGCGAGCGCGCTCCCGAGGTTGAAGAGCAGCGCGGGCTCGTGGGTGAGCTCGTAGGCGCGGCGAAACTCCGTCGCCGCCACGCCGAAGCGCCGCTGGGCGTAGGCCTCGGCGCCGGCCTCGTAGTGGCGCTCTCCGCGGTCGGCCGGGCGCGGCTGCGCAGACGCCGCGACGGGAGCGAGCAGGAGCACCAACACGACGAGCGACCGACCCACTGCGCGGATCGTACAGGCTTCTGCGCGGCGCTGTCTGCGCTCATTCCCTCTTCGGTCCGGTTGCGCGCTACCACGCAGGTCGCGACACTCCGCGCCCGTGGACGCCCTCCCCCCCATCGACCGCCCCGGCTTCGCCGTCGTCCGCGAGGACCCCTCCCTCGAAGCCCACCTCCTCGCCACCCTCTGCCCCGCCGCGTCCGCGGCCCTGGTCGTCGCGTCCGGCGGGTGCACCGCGCTCTCCCTCGCCGCGCGCTCCCCGGCCCTCCACGTCGCCGCCTTCGACCGCTCGCCCCGGCAGCTCGCCCACGTCCGCGCGAAGCAGTCCGCCCTCCGCCGCGGCGACGCCGTCGCCCTCGGCCTCCACACCCGCTCGCCCTCGTCCCTGCACCAGTCGGGCACCTTCGAGGCCCTGTTCCGGCTCCTCCGCGCCGCCGTCGTCGAGCTCATCGCGCCCGACCTCGACGCCCGCTTCGCCGACCCCGCCGCCCTGCTCTCCGCCCTGCGCGCGTCGCCCTACTGGCCCGCGCTCTTCGCCACGTACTTCGCCGACCCGATGCTGCACGCCATGTTCGGCCCCGCCGCCACGCAGCACGCCGTCCCGGGCTCGTACCCGCTCTATTTCCAGCGCGCCTTCGAGCGCGGCCTCGCCGCCGCCGACGCCCGCGCCAACTACTTCCTGCGCCACGTCTTCGTGGGCGACTACGCCCCCGGCTGCGCGCCCGACTTCCTCGACCACCCCGGGCCCGCCGCCGACATCGAGCTCATCGAGGGCGCCCTCCCCGACGTGCCCGAGCTCGCCCGCTTTGGGCTCATCTCGCTGTCCAACATCTTCGACTGGTCCGACGACGCCCTGGTCACCGGGTGGGCCGATCACCTCGCCCGCCACGCCCGCCCCGGCGCCGTGGTGCTCATCCGTCAGCTCAACAACCAGCGCGACCTGCGCCCCTTCTTCTCCCCGGCCTTCGCCTTCGACGGTGCCGTCGGTGAAGACCTCCTCGCCCGCGACCGAAGCCTCTTCTACAACCGCGTTCTCGTAGGGGTGCGCGCGTGATCCGCACCGTCCTCGTCGACGCCGCCGGGCTCGCGCCCTACGCCGAGGGGCTGCGCGCCCTGGAGCGCGACATCACCTATCCCCTCTCCGACGGCGCCGACCGCTTCTGGATCGATCACGGCCCGGACTACCACCCCTTCTTCACCCACCTGGGCGAAGGCCACTTCCTGCTCTGCCTCGACGGCCCGCGCGTCGTCGGCACCATCACCGGCGTCCTCCGCCACGCCCGCGCCAACGGCGTCCCGGCGCCCACGGCCTACCTCTGCGACTTCAAGATCGCCCGCAGCCACCGCGGCGGCCGCGTCGCCCGCACCATGCTGCTCACCGCCCTCGGCCTCGCCGCCACGCAGCGCCGCTTCCAACACTGGCGCTACGCCTACGGGGCCGCCATGCGCGGCGCCTCCGGGGACGTCATGCGCTCCGCCCGCGGCCTGCACCCGGGCCGCCTCTTCGCCCCCGCCGCCCGCCTGCGCCTCTTCTTCGCCTCCGCCGACGCGCTCGCCGCGCTCGACCCCGCGGGCTGTCCCCTCACCCCGTGCTCCACCGGGCTCGACCTCTCCCCCGGCGTCCCCGTCGAGCACCCCCTCGGGCTCGTCTCCACCGCCGGCCGCAAGGACCTCCGCCGCGTCTCCTCCGGCGCCCCGTGGCCCCTCGTGCACCTCGGGCTCGGCCCCGCCGCGTGGCCCGGCCGCTGGGTCGACTACCTCCGCCTCGCCGCAGCAGCAGCCGCGGCCGAGCACCCCGGCGCGCTCTGCTGCTTCGCCCTCGACGAGCGCCTCGCCGCCCACCTCGCCTGGATCACCGCCGCCGGCCTCCCCTCGGACACCGTCTGCACCGTCTACGCGTGGCGCCTCCCGGGAGGGCCCCGGGCGCCCGCCTGGGTACACCTCAGCACCTCGGAGATATAGACCCCATGAGCGAACCCGACACCGACCTCGACGCCGCCGTCGCGCGCGTCAAGCGACAGCACCCCATCGACGAGAACCCCTATTTCCGAAGCCTCCGCGACGGATCGTTCGAGCGCGATGACTTCGTCGAGACGCAGGTGCAGTTCCTGTTCGCGGTGGTGTTCTTCTCCCGGCCGATGGCCGCGCTGGCGGGGCGCCTCGCCCGCCCCGAGCGGCGCCTCAGCCTCCTCGCGAACATCGACGACGAGCACGGCCACGGCAACCTCCGCGTCTCCCACGAGCGCACCTTCCTCTCCCTCCTCGGCCGCCTCGGCGTCACCCCCGAGGAGGTCGAGCGCCGCGCCCTCTGGCCCGAGGTGCGCGCCTTCAACACCGTGCTCGCGGGCGTCGCCACCCTCGACGACACCCCCACCGCCCTCGCCGCGATGGGCGTCATCGAAGACCTCTTCGCCGGCATCTCCGCCCGCATCGGCCGCGCCATCGTCGACCGCGCCTGGCTGCCCGAAGACCAGGTCGTCCACTACGCCACCCACGAGCGCCTCGACGAGCAGCACGCCGAGGGCTTCTACGCCCAGCTCCGCGCGCCCTTCGCGCGCCACCCCCGGCACGCCTACCAGGTCACCCAGGGGCTCGAGCTCGGCGCGCACATCTTCCTGCGCCTCTACGAAGACCTGTGGCGGGCGCGTGAACGCCGGGTGACGCGCACCGTGCGCGGCCCGCACAGCCTCAGCGACGGCTGGTCCCTGGACGACTGATCGCCCTTCCACTCCCGATACCTGCTGGGGTAAAGCCTTCGCGCGGGCGGTCGCGACGGCGCGGCACACATCTCCAATCCCCCCTCACGAGCGAGGCACTCCATGGACTTCGGAAGAGTCATCGATACCCTGAAGACGGCGTTTCTCGCCTTCGGCATCAAGGCCCTCAGCGCTATCGCCATCTGGATCATCGGCCGCTGGCTCATCGGCGCCATCAGCTCGCTGCTGCGGCGCGCCCTCAACGCGCGGCACATCGATCACACCATCACCACGTACATCATCAACACCCTGGTGGTGGCGCTCAACATCTTCCTGGCGATGGCCATCCTCGGGCGCTTCGGGGTGGAGACCACCTCCTTCGCCGCGCTGCTCGCGGGCGCCGGCCTCGCCATCGGCACCGCCTGGGCGGGCATGCTCGCCAATTTCGCCGCCGGGGCCTTCATGGTCATCCTGCGCCCCTTCAAGGTCGGCGACTTCGTCAACGCCGCGGGCGTCACCGGCACCGTCCGCGAGATCGGCCTCTTCGTCACCGCCATCGACACGCCCGACAACGTCCGCACCTACGTGGGCAACAACAAGGTCTTCGGGAGTGACATCCTCAACTTCCACACCAACCCGTACCGCCGCGTCGACCTGAAGGCCCAGCTCTCCGGCGCCGCCGACCACGCGAAGGCCCGCGCCGCCCTCAAGGAGGCCATCATCGCGCGCGTCCCGAGCGTGCTCCACGACCCCGGGCCCGACGTGGAGATCCTGGAGTTCAACGAGTTCGGCCCGGTGCTCTGCGTGCGCCCGTACTGCAACAACGACTACTACTGGCAGGTGTATTTCGACACCAACCGGGTCATCGCCGAGACCCTCGCGGACTACCCCGCGCCCGCGCGCCCGGTGGCCCTGCGCTCCGTCGCGCCCATCACCCTCGCGGCGCCCGTCTCCGCCTCCGCCCTCGCCCCCGCTCCCACCCCCGCCGTCCCCACGGCCTGAGCCGCCCGCTACCGCAGCGCCGCCCGCGGCGCCCACGCCAGCGGGGCCACCGACAGGCCCCGCCAGCGCTCGCCCATCTGCGCGGTCCACCCCGCCGACGTGATGAACCACTCGCCGCGCTCTTCGATCACCTCCGCGGCGTGGGCCATGAGCTCCGTCACCGGCTCCCAGGCGAAGCGCGTGGGGTCGCCCGAGGCGAACACCACCGTGCGCGCGTAGTCGTGCGGCGACGGGCTCGTGCGCGTCACGAAGAGGTAGAACTCCCCGCCCCGGCGCACCACCATCGGGCTCTCCAGGTTGCCCCAGCCGAAGCTCGCCACCGGGTCGGTGAGGGCCACGCGGGCTTCGCTCCAGCGCACCAGGTCACGGCTCTCGGACACCAGGATCTGCCCCAGCTCCCGGTCCTCGTCCGCCCCGACGGAGTAGAGGTACCAGACGTCCCCGACCCGCAGCACGAAGGGGTCGCGGCCGCCCGGGGCGCTCAGGGGCGAGCGCTCCCAGCGGTGCAGGTCCGCGCTCTCCGCCCGCAGCACCCGGTGGTCGGGCGTGTTGCCGTAATAGAACATCGCCCAGCGCCTCGCCCCGATGGGCAGCACGAAGGGCGCCCACAGGGCCTCCTCCGGGGGCTGCGAGTGCAGCGCGTCGCCCGCGTCGCTCCACGGCCCGAAGAGCGCGGGCGCCGTGGCGTGCAGCAGGCTCAGCTCGCGCGACGGGTCGCCGTCGGACTCGTGGGTGATCCCGAAGAGGTGCCACCGCCCGCCAGGCCCGCGGACGAGCGTGTGGTCGTTGAGGTAGCGCGTCCCCGCCGGGCGATACACCCGCTGGAAGGGCCCCACCACCACCGGAACCCACGCCGACGAGCGCATCCCCCGCAGCGCCGCGGGCGCCACCACGCCCGACCAGTCCACCGCCGCCGCCGCCGCCCTCACCCGCCGCGGAGCCGGCGCGCCCGCGCAGCCCGCCGCCACCGCCGCGCCCCCGAGCAGGGCCCGCTGCCACCTGCCCGATCGTCGCCGCGGCCTCATCACGTTGGCCCGTCTCTACGCGCTCCCGACGAAGCCCGCCAGCGGTCCGCGCGGCACCATCCCGAGCTCCATGCCCACCCGGGCCATCGCCCGCATCGAGTCCTCCAGCGGGTCGGTGGTGAACTCCAGCCGCCCCCACGCCTCGGCCAGCACCCGCGGCGCGACCCCCCGCCCGGTGATCGCCCGCAGCGCCGCGTCGGCCTCGGCCATCCCCCGCGCCGGGTCGCTCCGCAGCCGCGCCACCTCCGCCGCGTGCGCCTCCACCCAGAGCCTCACGTTGCCCGCCGCCGTCGCGTGATACGCCCGGTGCATCACCAGCACCGCCGTCGCGAAGCGCCCGCCCGGCCAGAGCGTGCGCTCGTCGATCCACACCACCGCCCCGGCGTCGGCCACGAGCCGCGCGCCCCAGGGCTCGGCCACCCACGCGGCGTCGAGCATCCCGCGGCGCATCTGCGCCAGCATCGCGCTGCCCTTCATGGGGCTCACGGTCACCTCGCCGCCGTACTCCGTGGCGTCCATGCCCTGCGAGCGCAGCCACGCCCGCAGCGAGAGGTCGTTGGTGTTGCCCAGCTGCGGCGTCGCGACGCGCCGCCCGCGCAGGTCGGCCGCGCACCGGATGCCCGCCCCGCGCCGCACCACGAAGACCGCGCCCCCCGAGGCCGCCCCCGACACCACCTGCACCGAGCGCCCGCGCGTGCGCACGAAGGCCGTCACCGCGGGCACCGGACCGAGGCACCCGACGTCGATGGCCCCCGCCAGCAGCGACGACATCACCTCCGGCCCCGCGCCGAACACCGCGCGCTCCAGGCGCACCCCGCGCGCCGCGAGCGCCCGCTCGAAGCGCCCGCTGTGCAGCCCCACCAGCGACGGCGCGTGCGCCAGCGTGCCCATGCACCCGACGCGCAGCACCCGCGGGTCGGCCGCCCGGCGGCACCCGCCCAGCAGCGCCCCCGCCGCGCCCGCGAGCAGCGCCCGCCGGGAGAGACCCGCGTCGCTCATGCCGACCCCACAGTCGCCTCGTACGGAGCGACGCCGATGGTGGCTGTTCGCGAGATGATCAGCCCGGTTTCAGGCTGGGGTTCCGCGCGTTGGCGCGTCACCCCAGGCAATAACAGGAGGGCCGCCCCGGACAGGGTCCGGGGCTCCGAACGGACATCGCCCGTCCCAGGACGGAGGCGCCAGGGCTGCGCTCCGCGGTCCCCCTTCCTCCCCACGACGGCCCGACGGACTGCGCACAGAGACGGCCGTTCGGAGCCCCGGACCCTGTCCGGGGCGGCCCTCCTGTTATTGCCTGGGGTGACGCGCCAACGCGCGGAACCCCAGCCTGAAACCGGGTCGACCACCTCCTCAGGCACGGTCGAGCCCCCACGAGCGCCGCACCTTCGCCTCCAGCTGGCCGAAGAGCAGCCGGTCGCTCGCGAGGCCCAGCGCCACGATCACCACCATCACCCCCAGCACCAGGGCCATGTCGTGCAGCTCGCGGCCGAGCTCCAGCACCTGCCCGAGGCCGCCGGAGATGAACAGCAGCTCGCCCGCCAGGAGCGAGCGCCACGCGAAGGTCCACCCGAGGCGCGCGCCGCTGACGATGCCCGGCAGCGCGGCCGGCAGGATCACCCGCAGCCATAACATTCCCCCCGTCGCCCCCATGGTGCGCGCCGCCCGCACCAGCAGCGGGGGGATGGTGTTCACGGCGCTCTCCGTCGCGAGGGTGATGGAGAGCAGCGAGCCCAGCACCACCACCACCTGGATGGCCATCTCCCCGAGGCCGAACCACAGCAGCGCCAGCGGCAGCCAGCACACCGACGGGATCGCCTGGAGGCCCAGCACCACCGCCCCGAGGGTGTCCTTCACCCAGCGCACCCGCGCGAGCGCCACGCCCAGCGCCACGCCCGCCACCAGCGAGACGGAGTACCCGACGAGCAGCCGCGCCATGCTCTTCAGCACCGCCCGCGGCAGGAGCCCCGAGCGCACGCTGTCCCGCAGCGCCAGCGCCACGTCGTCGGGACCCGGGAAGAGGAAGCGGTCACCCGACCTAGATGCCACCGCCCAGATCGCGACCAGCAGCGCCAGGAAGCCCACCGCCCGCAGGCGTCCACGCGTCGTCGAGTTCTTCACGGATGACCTTCTCGATCTCGATCTTCAGCTCGCGCTCGATCACCCCGGCGAGCGTCGTCACGTCCTGGTCGTTGGCCTCGCGCGGGCGCGCCAGCTTCACCGCCAGGTCGCGCGTGATGCGCCCCGGGCGGGTGCCCATCATCACCACCCGGTCGCCCAGCCGCGCCGCCTCGCGGACGTTGTGCGTGACGAACACCACCGTCTTGCGGGTCTCCAGCCAGATGCGCTCGAGCTCGGCGTGCAGCACGTCCCGGGTCTGCGCGTCGAGCGCCGCGAAGGGCTCGTCCATCAGCAGGATGGACGGCTCTCCCACCAGCGCCCGCGCCATCGCCGCCCGCTGGCGCATCCCCCCCGACAGCTCGTGGGGGTGGCTGTCGCGGGTGCGCCAGAGGTGCACCATCTTCAGGTAGCGCTCCACCCGCGCGGCGCGCTCGGCCCGCGGCACGCCCGCCATCTCCAGCGGAAACTCCACGTTGCGCTGCACCGACAGCCACGGAAACAGCGCGCTCTCCTGGAACATCACCGTGCGCTCGGGCCCGGGGCCCCGCACCGGCGCGCCGCGCACCGTCACCTCGCCGCTGGTCGGCCGCTCGAGGCCCGCGATGAGGTTGAGCAGCGTCGTCTTGCCGCAGCCCGACGGGCCGCACAGGCACACGAACTCTCCCTCCGCGATGTCCAGGTCGACCCGCGACAGCGCCAGCCGTGACCCGGCGGCACCCCAGGCCTTGGTGACCCCTCGCAGCGCGATCAGCGGCTCCATTCAAGTGGAGAGGCGTCTATCATGGTGACGCCCCGCGGACAACGTCACCCGCGCGGGTAGATGATCGCGTTGTGGTACCGGGCCTCGACGCGCCCGGGGTTCTCGTAGGCGTGGGCCTCGTCGGCCTCGAAGAACACCGAGTCGCCCGCGTTGAGCTCCACGGCCTCGTCGCCCACGTGCAGCTTGAGCACGCCGGTGAGCACCGTGAGGCTCTCGCAGGTGCCCTTGGCGTGGGGCTCGCTGCGGGAGATGCCGCGCGCCGCGAGGCGCAGCTCGTAGCACTCCACCGAGGGCGAGGCGCCCGCCGGGGTGAGCGGCCGGGACTCCAGGCGACCGTCGGCGGAGCGCAGCACCTGGGCGTCGCCGCGGCGCAGCACGCGCACGCGCTCCACCCGCTCCTCGCCCAGCAGCGACGCGAAGGGCACCCCGAGGCCCGCCGCGATCTTCCACAGGATCGCGATGGTCGGGTTGGTCTTGCAGGTCTCCACCTGGGAGAGGGTGGCGCGCGACACGCCCGAGCGCGCCGCGAGCTCGTCGAGGGAGAGGTCGCGCTGCTTGCGGAGCACCCGGAGGTTGTCGGCCACCCGGCGGGTGAGCTCCGCGGCGCCGATGTCGTCGCCCTCCACCGCGGCCTCCCCGTCGGACGAGCCCGCCGTGCGCGAGGCCTTCGCGCGAGCGTTTGACTTTGCGGGGGTCTTCGACATAGTGAATAACCGTCCAGTATGAAGAACGTTGAAGGATCGCTTGCGGCGCGACGATACACCCGGCGCGCGGGTCGTGGCCACCGCCTGCGCGGGGCGTCGCGATGATCGTCGAGCCGCCGCGGCAGCGCGGGGTGACGGTGTGGTTCACGGGCCTTTCGGGGGCGGGCAAGAGCACGCTGGCGGAGGCGCTGGCCCCCCGGCTGGCGGCGCTGGGCCGGCGGGTCGAGCTGCTCGACGGCGACGCGGTGCGCACGCATCTCTCGAAGGGCCTCGGGTTTTCGCGCGAAGACCGGGACACCAACGTGCGGCGCATCGGGTGGGTGGCGCAGCTGCTCACCCGCAACGGGGTCTTCGTGATCACGGCGGCGATCTCGCCGTACCGCGAGGCGCGCGACTGGTGCCGGGAGACCATCCGGGACTTCGTGGAGGTGCACGTGAGCACACCCCTGGAGGTCTGCGCGGCGCGCGACGTGAAGGGGCTCTACCAGCGGGCGCTCGCCGGGGAGATTCCGCACTTCACTGGAGTGAACGACCCGTACGAAGCACCGACGGCCCCGGCGCTGAGCCTGGACACCCATGGGATGACCATCGACGAGGGCGTAGAGCGGGTGCTGGCCGTGCTGCGCGCCCGGGGATACCTCCCCGAGCTTGACCCCGCCGAGACGACCGAAGCCTCCATTGGAGTGAAGTGATGACCCCGACGACCTCCCCGTACCTCCCCCGCTTCAGCGACCCCGGCGACATCGACGAGTTCGTGGACACCCTCGGGCGCTTCGAGCGCGGAGAGCTAAGCGCGGAGGATTTCCGCCGGTACCGGCTCACCCGCGGGGTGTACGGCCAGCGGCAGACGGACGTGCAGATGCTCCGGGTGAAGATCCCGCAGGGGGTGCTCGCGCCGCCCGCGCTGGAGGCCCTCGCGGACGTGGCGGAGCGCTTCGGGCACGGGCACGGCAGCGTGACCACCCGGCAGAACGTGCAGTTCCATTTCGTGCAGATGGCCGACGCGGAGACGGCGATGCGGCGGCTCGACGAGGCGGGGCTCACCACCCGCGAGGCCTGCGGCAACACCGTGCGCACCGTCACGGCCGACCCGCTGGCGGGCGTGCGCAACCACGGCACCTTCGACGTGACGCCCTACGGAGAGGCGATCACCCGCTTCTTCCTGCGCAGCCCGTGGGCCAACTCGCTGCCGAGGAAGTTCAAGATCGCGCTGGGCTACGAGCCCGGCGACACCATCATGGCGGGCATCCATGACATCGGGCTCATCGCCCGGGTGCGCGACGGCCAGCGGGGCTTCCTCATGCGCGTGGCGGGCGGGCTCTCGACCTCGCCGCAGGCGGCCATCGTGTTCCAGGAGTTTCTGCCCGAGGCGCGGCTGCTGGATGCGTGCGAGGCCGTCAACCGGGTGTTCGACCGCACCGGAAACCGCGACAACAAGCACCGCGCGCGGCTGAAGTACGTGCTGCGCAAGATGGGGCAGGAGAAGTTCCTCCAGGTGCTCAACGAGGAGTACGCCGCGGTGCTGGCCCGCGGGGGCACCCCCCTCGACCTGTCGGTCACCACGGCGCCGCCCGTCCCGCCGCCGCCCTCGGTCACCGACGACGCGCCCGCCACGCGCGGCCCGGGCTACCTGCTCTGGCGCGCGAGCAACACCGTGGCGCAAGACCAGCCCGGCTACCACGCGGTCATCGTGCGGCTCGCGCTCGGCGCGGTCACCACGGCGCAGTTCCGTGCGTTGGCGAAGCTGATCACCGAGTTCGCCGACGGCTCGCTGCGCACCAGCATCGACCAGAACCTCGTGCTGCGCTGGGTGCCCACCCACCGGCTGCCCGCGCTGCACGCCGCGCTCGACGCCGTCGGCCTGGCGAAGCCCGGCGCGCGCACCGTGGCCGACGTCACGACCTGCCCCGGCGCGGAGAGCTGCAACCTGGCCGTGACGGCGTCGCGGCAGGTGGGGGCGGCGATCACCGCGCGCCTGGAGTCCGACGCCTCGCTGGCCGCGGCGGTGAAGGAGGCCTCGGCGACGGTGATCAAGGTCTCGGGCTGCCCCAACAGCTGCGGGCAGCACCACATCGCGGACATCGGGTGGCACGGCGCGGCGCGCAAGGTGGGCGAGCGCACGGCGCCGGTGTACCAGCTGCACCTGGGCGGCGGCTTCGACGAGGAGGGCGCGCGCTTCGGGCGGCAGATCGTGAAGATCCCGGCGCGGCGCGTGGACGAGGCGGTCGCGCGGCTGGTGGCGCTGTACTCCAGCGACCGGTCCGAGGGGGAGACGGCGACGGCGTTCTACAAGCGGGTGCCGGCCGCGCGGGTGCACGCGGTGCTCGACGACCTGGCGGCCCTCGACGCGACGACCCCCGACGAGGTCTTCCTCGACATCAATGAGTCGATGGGCTTCCGTGTCGCCATCGGCGAAGGGGAGTGCGCGGCGTAGCGCCAGAGGCCATCATCGTGGCGATGAACCTCGATACGCTCAACGTCGAGCTCGAGGCCCGCAGCGCGCGCGAGCGCCTCGCGTGGGCCGTCGAGACCTACGGCGACAGGCTGTTGTTCACGTCGTCCTTCGGGCCCGGGAGCGGGGTGCTGCTGCACCTCTGGTCGGAGGTGGCGGGCGAGCTGCCGGTGCACTTCATCGACACGGGCTTCCTCTTCGACCAGACGATCGCGTACCGCGACGAGCTGGTGAAGAAGCTCGAGCTCAACCTCCAGGTGCTCAAGCCCGCGCTGGAGCAGGGGCGCTTCCTGGAGAAGTACGGGCTGACGGTCTACCGCGACGACCCCGACCGCTGCTGCGCCATCAACAAGGTCGAGCCCCTGCAGGCGGCGCTGCCGGGCAAGGACGCGTGGGTGTCGGGGCTGCGCCGCGACCAGTCGAAGGCCCGCGGCGAGACGCCCATCCTGCTGGGCACCGATGGCCCCGTGAAGGTGCACCCGCTCGCCGACTGGAACGCCCGGGACGTCTACCAGTACCTCAAGCTGCACCACGTGCCCGAGCACCCGCTCTTCGAGCAGGGCTACGTGTCCGTGGGCTGCGCGCCGTGCACCCGCCCGGTGATGCCCGGCGAGGACGAGCGCTCCGGCCGCTGGGCAGGCACCGCGAAGACCGAGTGCGGGCTGCATACGTTCCTGCAACCGAAGGGGTGACCTCGCCGTCGCGGTAGCGACGAGCGCACCCGCCCACGTCGTCAGTCCCCGGCCTCGCCGTCGCGCAGCGACGTGCGCGCCCGCCCACGTCCCCAGTCCCCGGCCTCGCCGTCGCGGTAGCGACGTGCGCGCCCGCCCACGCCGTCAGTCCCTGCCCTCACCGTCGCGGTAGCGACGTGCGCGCCCACCCACGCCCACGTCATCCCAGCGCGCCCAACCCGGGGCGATAGTCCCGGGGCTCCGGACGTCGGACGTGGGGCCGTTGGGGGACTGCCCCGGGGCTATCGCCCCGGGTTGGGCGCGCTGGGATGACGTGGGCGGGTGCGCTCGTCGCTACCGCGACGGCGAGGCCGGGGACTGACGACGTGGGTGGGTGCGCTCGTCGCTACCGCGACGGCGAGGCCGGGGACTGACGACGTGGGCGGGTGCGCTCGTCGCTACCGCGACGGTGAGGTCACCGCACCGCCCGCACCGCCGCGAGCACCTCGTCCGAGTGCCCGTCCACGCCCACGTTGGGGAACACCCGCGACACGCGGCCGTCGCGGCCGATGACCACCGTCGTGCGCGCCGTGTAGCCGCCGTTCACGGGCACCCCGAAGGCCCCCGCGAGGCGCCCCTCGGTGTCGGCGATCAGCCCGAAGGGCAGCCGGTGGTGCTGCGCGAATCCGCGGTGCGCCTCGACCGGGTCGGTGCTCACCCCGACGATGTCCGCCCCCGCCTCGGTGTACGCGCTGAACGCGTCGCGAAACGAGCACGCCTCGCGGGTGCACCCGGGCGTCTCGTCGCGAGGGTAGAAGTACACCACCAGCACCCGCGAGCGCGCCGCGCCGTCGCTCGCCACCGCGCGGCCCTCGTGCGTGGTCGCCTGGAAGGTGGGCGCCGCCTCGCCCTGCGCGATGAGCGCCGCGCGCGCCGGTGAGACCACCGTCAGCGCCCCCGCCGCCGCCGCTGCGGGCGCCGCTGCCGGTGCCGCCGCGGGCGCGGGTGCCGGTGCCGCCGCCGCCGTCGAGTGACTGTCCGCCACGACCGGTGCCGGTGCGGGCGGCGCCGACGAGCGCGAACAACCCACTGCCAGGCACAACCCCACCACCGTCGCGATTGCTCTCATGTCCGTTGAGATGCAGCCCGCGGCGCCCCGGATGCAAGGACCTCCCGCGGGGTCGACTGGGATTCGGAGTACGACCGCGGCGTCGTCGGCGAGCGATTCCCCGGTACGATCGCGGCGTCGTCGGCGACGCGAGCCAGACCCCGACCGTGAGGGCTGTCCTCTGGTCTCAATTCCTGCGGCTATTTCTGGTCTTTCCTGGCGGTCTTGTCGTCGCTTCGGACCGGGGCTGGTCGCGTCCCGCGACTGCGCCGCCGGGCAAGCGAGGGCAGGCGCCCCTGACGGGGCTATCGGAAGGACGCCGTGCAAGCCGCGTGATCGCACCGCTTCCCGGACACCACGTCCATGGAAGCGGTGCTGCTCATCGACTCCGGAAGCCCCGTCAGG
>JAUSAZ010000090.1 GCA_030652255.1 Myxococcales bacterium
GCTTTCGAACAGGAGCATCACTTCGAGTGCGCCCGCGTTGTCTGCCCGGCCTTCCGGAAGGTCCATCGAGTGTCGGTCCGAAAGCCCCCGCGACTGCGGGGGCGCCCTCGTGCGATAGCCTGGGGTGAGCGCCAACGCGCGAACCCCAGCGTCAAACAGGCGGCGTGTCTCACCAACGGGTGGCCGCCAAAGCGGCAAGATCGACACCCAGTTGGTATGAGCGGGGGCTCTACTTCTTCGCGCCGAAGATGCCAGTGAGGAAGCCCGTGATCTTGGTCATCGGGTTGTTGGCCGCGTCGCGGCGGGCGTCGCGGCGCATCTCGGCGATGCGCACCTCGCGCTGGGCGTCGAGGTTGTTCGGGTTGATCTCCAGCGCCTTGCGGAAGAACCCGATCGCGCGCTTGTCGCTCTTCACCTTGCACACCATGCCCATGAGGTACTGGGCCTGGTCGTTGCTGTCGGTGGTGCGGAGGATCTTCGCGAGCCTCGCGACGATGTCGTCGAGGTGCGGCGCGGGGTTGGTCTCGAGCAGGCACTGGCAGAGCAGGGCGTTGACGGCGATGTCGTCGGGGTTGGTCTCGAGCACCCGGCGGAGCATGCGCTCGGCCTCGACGTAGTCCTTGCGCTTGAGGGCGATCTCCGCGCGGTGGGCCTCCTGCACGGTGTCGAGCACCGCGTTGACCCGCTTCTGCGCCGCGGGCGTGCCGCCGCCGCCGGCGATGGTCTCCTCGTACTGCGAGCGGCTCGCGGGGTCGGAGAGCACCGTGAAGGCGTGGTTGTAGAGGTTGAAGATCTCCGTGTAGAGCCCGCGGAGCTCGGCGGTGGCGACCCGGTCGGGGTGCCAGGGGGCGAGCACGGTGGCGTAGCGGGCGCGGATGTCTTCCATCGAGGCCGACGCGTTGAGGTCGAACATCTCGAAGTAGGTCCAGTTCTCCATGCGCCCGAGGTGGGTGCGGGCCTCCTTGGCCTTCGGGTCGGCGGTCGCCGCCGCGGCCTCGCCGCTCGGCGGCGTGGAGGGGGGCTCGGCCTTGGCCTTCGGGACGATGCTCGCGGTGATGGGCGCCGCCACGGAGGCCTGCACCGACGTGAGCGGCACGGCCTCGATCTGCTTGGTGAGCGCCAGGAGGTAGAGCATCGTGCGGACGAGCGAGGGGTCGGGCGCGAGGCCCATGAGCTGCTCGGGGCTCGACGGCGCGGTGCGCAGCTGCGTGGGCGCGAGGCCCAGCTCGACGCCGAACTCGAAGCGCTCGAACTCGTGGCCCTCGCGCAGGCGCAGGCCGCGCTGGCCGATCTTGTCGAAGACCACCGCCATGGCGGCCTCGGTGGGCGGCGACTGCCGGAAGCCGCGCCACACGATGGGGAAGACGTCCTCCGGGGCGCGGGCGCGGGCGTCGCTGCCGAGCAGGTCGACGTCTGCGAAGTAGGCGTAGGTGCCCTGCGGGTTGCCGAAGAGCGCGGCCACCTTGCGCCGGAGCTGCTCGCGCAGGGCGGTCTCGAGGGTGGTCGGGTCGGCCGCGCGCAGCCGCAGGAGCGTCGGGATCTCCAGGGCGCCGGGCTCGTCGAGGGCCTGCTGCGACCTGATGAACGCGTCGTCCGTGAGCAGCCCGAGGTCGTGCAGCACCCACGCGAGGTTTTGCGCGAAGCGCGGGAGCTGCACCGCCACGACGGCGCCGCCCTCCATCACCAGGATCGACTCCCCCACGCCGTCGTCCTCGGCGGACTCCGGGGTGGGCGGCGGGTTACGCACCACGAAGGAGCCCGTCATCTTCTTCTCACGGGCGTAGAGCAGCACGTTGGGCAACGGCGTCTTGGCGAAGGTCCCTTCGGTGGTCGGCCGGGTGGTCGGGGCGGTCATCGCAGCGGTGGACTCCAGATGGGCGATGGTGGGGGGTGGGACGGGGTGGGACTATACCGCGCGCCAGGAGGTTCCCGTAACCCCATCGCGCAGTTCGATGCCCAGCGCGGTGAGCTCCGCGCGGATCTCGTCGGCCCGCGCAAACTCCCGCGCCTCGCGGGCCGCGGTGCGCTGCTGCACGAGCCCGTCGATGCGCGCCGGGTCGAGGTCGCGGCACTTCACCCGCCGCGCCGTGACGCGTGCGAAGAAGGCCTCCGGGTCGCCCTCGCCGACCCCGAGGACCGCCGTGAGGTGGGTGATCGCCGCGTCGGCGGCGTCGAGGTCGCGCTTGTCGGGGCGCTTCGTGTCGCAGAGCTTGTTGGTGAGGGTGAACACCTGCGCGAAGGGGTCGAGCGCGCCCGCGGTGTTGAGGTCGTCGTCGAGGGCGGCGTCGAAGTCCCGCACCAGCTTCGCGAGGGTGTCCACCAGCGTGGCCTTGGCCATCACGCCAGCGGGGATCTTCGCCGCCAGCTTCAAGCGCGTGTCGTAGAAGTACTCCAGGCGCTTCTCAGCCTGCTCGATGGTGGGGAAGCTCACCGCCTCGCCGGTCTCCGCGAGGTCGAAGGCCAGCGGGGCGCGGTAGTGGGTGCCCAGGATCCACAGCCGGATGGCCTCGCCGTCCACCCGGTCGCGCAGCCGACGCAGCTGGAACCAATGCCCGAAGTGCACCTTGCGCTCGAGCACGGCGATCATGGCGAGGTCGTCCGGGGTGAGCGTCGCCGGGTCGCGCTCGCGGTACCCCTGGAGGGTCTTCGGGTCGGACTTGGACACCTTGCGAAGGTCGGGGAAGCGCTCCTTGAGGGCGGGCAGGCGCGCGAGCACGTCCTCGCTGAAGTCGGCGTTGCGCTCGATGTCCACCTCGATGAAGCCGTTGTGCATCCACGCGCTGGCCATCGGGCCGTGCACGGGCTCGGTCTGCGCGATCTCGTTCTCGTGGTGGGGGAACTTCAGGTCCTGCCCGCCGCCGTGGATGTCGAAGCCGTCGCCGAGCAGCGCGTGGGCCATGGCCGAGCACTCGATGTGCCACCCGGGCCGCCCCTCGCCCCAGGGCGACGGCCAGCGCGCCCCGTCGGGCTCGTGCGCCTTCGACGACTTCCAGAGCGCGAAGTCGGGCTCGTTGCGCTTGCCCTCGCCGACCTTGCCGCGCCCCTCGCTGGCGCTCTGCTCTTCGAGCTGGCGCTTGGACAGCTTGCCGTAGCCCTCGAACTTCGCGGTGTCGTAGTACACGTCCCCGTCGCCGGTGACGTACGCGAAGCCCTTGGCCAGCAGGGCCTCGACGTGGGCGATGATGCCCGCGATGTTCTCGCTGACGCGCGGCTCGGCCCACGGCGGGCGGCACATGAGGGCGGCCACGTCGTCGCGGTAGGCGTCGATGTACCGGTCGGTGATGACCCGCGGCTCTTCGCCGGTGTCGAGCGCGACCTGGATGATCTTGTCGTCGACGTCGGTGAAGTTGCGGACGTAGCGCACGATGAGCCCCTGGCGCTCGAGGTGGCGCACCAGCACGTCGAACACCACTGGCGGCCGGGCGTTGCCGACGTGGATGTACCCGTACACCGTGGGGCCGCAGACGTAGAGGGACGTCTCGCCGGGCGTGCGCTGGGGCAGCGGGATCGTGGCGTTGGTCAAGCTGTCGTGGAGCCGGAAGGACATGCTCCAGGGGGTTAGCCCACCACGTCGGGCTGCGGCAAGGGGACTCGCGACGGAGGCGCTTCCGGGGGATAAGCGCAGGCGGCGCTCATGGACAACACCACCCTCCGGTCTCGGATCACGGGCTCGCTCGACGCACTGCTCATCGGGGACGCCCTCGGGTGCCCCGTGGAGATGAAGACCCCGGCGGAGATTCGCGCGCGCTACGGCACGCTGCGCACGCTCGAGGACACGCCCCGCCCCTGGTGGCGCCCCGCGGGCCTGCACTCCGACGACAGCCAGCAGGCCGTGGCCCTCTGCGACGCGCTGCTGGAGGCCCCCGACGACCCGGCGCCGGTCTTCGCGCGGCTGCTGGTGGAGATCTTCGAGGCCTACGAGAAGGGCCCCGGGCAGCACGGCGGCCACCGCGGGACGGGGAAGAACTTCCGCGTGACCGTCGACAAGCTGGTGGCAGCGGCGGGGGCAGACCCCTTCGCGGGCGCGCAGCCGACGGCGGGCAACGGGGTGGCCATGCTGGCGGCGCCGATCGCGTGGCGCTTCCCGACGGAGCCCGCGCGGCGGGAGAAGGCGCTGCTGGCGGTGGCGCGGGTGAAAACCACCGATCCGCGCGCGGTCGGGGCGGCGGCGGCGGTGGTGGAGGCGGTGGCCCACGGCCTCGCGCGCGGCTCGCTGCGGGACATCGACCACGGGCGCTGGATCGACGCGACGGCGGCGGCGGAGCGCGCGGCGGGCGGGGGCGACGGGTCGGTGACGCACGCGTTCTCGCGGGCGCTGACGGCGATGCTGGCGCGGCTGCCGTGCCCGCGGGCGGAGATGCTGGAGGCCATCGAGGCGGTGGCCGGGGCGACGAGCGACCGGCCGGTGGGCCCGAGCGCGGGCTACGCGCTGGGCTCGGTGGTGACGGCGCTGTACCTGGCGCTCGACGCCCCGACGCTGGAGCGGGCGCTCATCGACGCGGTGAACCTGGGCGACGACGCCGACACCGTGGGCGCGATGGTGGGCGCGGTGCGCGGCGCGGCCGACGGCGCGGGCGCGGTGCCCAAGCGCTGGCGCGAGGGCCTGTGGGCGAAGGGGGCCTTCAACGACCGGATCGAGGCGCTGGTGTCGGGCGCGGCGGAGGGGTGGCGTCCGGCGGAGTCGCTGGCGGCGAGCGAGGGGCGGTGGTCGCGCATGGCCGAGCGGGCGCGGGTGTCAGGCGAGGGCTGAGCTACAGGCCCGCGGAGGTGAGCGCGTCGAGGATGGCCGCGCCGTCGCGCAGCCGCCCGCCGCGCTCGCGGCGCATCATGGCGGCGATGATCTCGTCGAGGGCCTCGGGCACCTCGGGCCGCGCGGTGCGCACCCGCGGCGACTCCTCCAGCATCAGCCGGGCGATGGAGGCCATCGGGGTCGGGCCGTGGAAGGGCGACACGCCGACGAGGCACTCGTAGGCCACGCAGCCGGCCGCGAACACGTCGCAGCGCGCGTCGGGGGTGAAGCCGTCCTTCACCTGCTCGGGCGCGAGGTAGCCCGGCGTGCCGAGGAGCGTGCCGGTCTGCGTCACCGGCGCGCTGTCGGTGCCGCGCGCCAGGCCGAAGTCGATCAGCGTGAGCGCGTCGATGTCGTCGCGCACCAGGAAGAGGTTGCCCGGCTTCACGTCGCGGTGCACCACCCCGGAGCGGTGCACGTGGGCCAGCGCCTCGCCCGTGTGCCGGATCATCCGCATCGTCTCGTCGACGCTCAGCGGCCCGCGCTGCAGGCGCTTGGAGAGGTCGATGCCCTGGAGCCAGTCCATCACCAGGTAGTGGAAGCCTTCGCCCGCGTCGCCGTGCGCGCGGTACGGCACCACGCGCGGGTGGTGCATCCCGGCCAGCGCCTCGCACTCGCGCAAGAACCGGTCGTTGGACGTCGCCGTGCGCACGATGAGCTTCACCGCGACGTCCTGGCCGTTGTCCTTGTCGCGCGCGTGATAGACCGAGCCCATGCCCCCTTCGGCGATGCGGCGCAGCAGCTCGTAGCGGCCGGCGACCGTGGCGTGCGCCGCCCCCATCAGCTCGATGGGCAGGGGCATCGTGGGGTTCATGCTGCCGGGGGGCGTGTTGGCCGGGCGCTCGGAGTGGCGCTGCAGCCGGGCGCGCACGGTGTCGATGAGCTCCTCCGGGGTGAAGGGCTTCACGAGGTAGTCGTCGGCGCCGAGGTTCATCCCGCGCCGCACGTCCTTCATGTCGGCCCCGCCGCTCAGGAACACGAAGGGGATGTCCTTGGTGGTGGGCAAGGTGCGCAGCTGCGTGAGCGTGTCGTGGCCGTCGAGCTCGGGCATGCGCACGTCGCAGAGGATGATCGACGGCATCGCGTCGATGGCCAGCGCCACGCCCACCCGGCCGTTTTCCGCGGGGATCACCTCGAAGCCGTCAGACTCCAGCGCGAGGCACATCATCGCGCGGAAATCCGGGTCGTCCTCGATCACCAGGATCCGGTTGTTCAGCTCGGGCATCGATGTTCGTTGAGCTTGCACCCGATGATCCTTCGACTCCACCACAGACCTTGAAACGACGCTCCCGGCTCGCGCACGGCGCAGCCGACGACCTCCGTCGAGGTACGCCGTCCCGGGATCGGTTGGATTGCAGTCCATATGCCAGCGCGGCGCCGCGCCGCGGTGTTGCAGCGGGTGACACAGGGGCCCAAACAAGCCCGCCCCGGGTGTGGCGCACCGCCACAGGCTGGGAAGGTCGCAGTTGCCCCCTCGATTGGGCTAGTGTCACCCCCGACCGGGCGTGACACCCCGGCCGGTGATCGCTGGGAACCCCTGCACCTCACAATGGGGGGAACTCCGCCCGAAAGGATCGATGGCGTGACCGAACGAGTGGATGGCCCGGCAAGGGTGCTGGTCGTAGACGACGACACGGACATGGGCGAGATGGTCGCGACGCTGGTGCGCCGGCTCGGCCACCAGCCTACGTTCATGCACAACCCCGAGGAGGCGATCGCCCGGATGCTGCGCGAGGAGTTCTCCCTCGTGCTCACGGACGTGCAGATGGGCTCGATGGACGGCATCGCCCTCTGCGAGCACATCGCCGCGGCGCACCCCGACGTGCCGGTGATCGTGCTCACGGGCCATGGAAACCTCGAGACCGCCGTGCGCGCCATGCGCGCCGGGGCCTACGATTTCCTCACCAAGCCCGTCGACGCCGACATGCTCGCGATCTCCATGGAGCGCGCCATGGAGCACCGCAGCCTGCGGCAGGAGGTGCGCAAGCTCCAGAGCGAGGTGGTGCGCGCGCAGCCGTCGCGGGCGCTCATCGGGTCGAGCCGCGCCATGCGCGAGGTGCTGAGCCTCATCGAGCGCGTGGCCTCCACCGACGCGACGGTGCTGGTCACCGGCGAGAGCGGCACCGGCAAGGAGCTCGTGGCCCGCGCCATCCACGGGATGAGCGTGCGGCACAAGGGCCCCTTCGTGGCGATCAACTGCGCCGCGGTGCCGGCCAACCTCCTGGAGAGCGAGCTCTTCGGGCACGTGCGCGGGGCCTTCACCGACGCCCGCAACGCCCGCGCGGGCCTCTTCCTGGAGGCCAACGGCGGCACCCTCTTCCTCGACGAGATCGGCGAGATGCCCCTGGAGATGCAGGCCAAGCTGCTGCGCGCCCTCCAGGAGCGCAGCGTGCGCCCGGTGGGCGGCGACCGCGAGGCGCCCTTCGACGCGCGGGTGATCACCGCGACCAACCGCGACCTCGAGGCCGAGGTGCGCGCCCGGCGCTTCCGCGAAGACCTCTTCTACCGCATCGCCGTCGTCGGCGTGGAGGTGCCCACGCTGCGCGAGCGCGCGGTGGACATCCCCGTGCTGGCCCAGCACTTCCTCATGCGCTTCGCCGAGCGCTTCTCGAAGAAGGTGGTGGGGTTCCACCCGGCGTCGCTGGCGCGGCTGGTGGCGTACGGCTGGCCGGGCAACGTGCGCGAGCTGGAGAACTGCATCGAGCGCTCCGTCGCCCTCACGCGCTACGACCACGTCACGGTCGAAGACCTCCCCGAGAAGGTGCGGGCCTACGAGTCGAAGCAGCGCCCGGTGACCCCCGACGCGGAGACCGAGCTGGTCACCCTCTCCGAGCTCGAGCGCCGCTACGTGCAGCGGGTGATGGTGCTGGTGGGCGGCAACAAGTCCCGCGCGGCGCGGGTGCTCGGCCTCGACCGCCGCACCCTCTACCGGATGCTGGAGCGCGAGCCCGGCGCCCCGGTGCCGACGCCTACGGGCTGAGCGGGAGGGTGAACGCGAAGGTGGTGCCGCCGCCGGGCTCGCTGCTCGCGGCGATCTCGCCGCCGTGCGCCCCGACGATGCCGCGGGCGATGTAGAGCCCGAGGCCTGAGCTGTGCCGCCCCGAGCGGTCGCCCTTCCAGAAGCGGTCGAAGAGGCGCGGGAGGTGCTGGGCGGGGATGCCCGCGCCGGTGTCGGTGACCGTGAAGCGGGCGAAGTCGCCCGCGCGCGCGACGCTGAGGGTGATGGTCCCGTCGGCGGGGGTGAACTTCAGCGCGTTGCCCACCAGGTTGGAGAACACCTGGAGCACCCGGTCGCGGTCGGCCATCACCCGCAGCGCCTCGACCTCGCCGGCGATCACCTTCACCTTGCCCGCCGCGGCCTCCAGGGTGGCGGCGTCGAGGGCGTCCTGCACCAGGTCGGCCGCGGGCATCGCCCGGGGCGCCACCATCACGGCGCCGGAGTCGAGCCGCGAGGCGTCGAGGAGGTCGTCGATGAGCCGCTCCATGCGCTTGCAGCTGCGCGTGATGCGGTTGATGACCTCCAGGTCGTCGGCGAAGCGGCCGTTGGGCGCGGTCATGCTCCGGCGCAGCATCGCGGCGCCCATGGCCACGGTGCCGAGGGGGCTGCGCAGGTCGTGCGAGACCACCGCGAGCACCTCGTCGCGCGACTGCGACGCCGCCGTGGCCGCCCGCAGCAGGGCGCCGTTTTCCAGCGCCACCACCGCCATGCGCGCGAACTTCCCCAGCAGCGCCGAGCCCGCCAGCGGCTCGAGGAACACCCCGCCCTGCAGCACCATCCGCCCCACCCGCTGCCCCTGCGCGTCGCGCAGCGCCTGCACGATGTCGTCGGGCCCCTCCGGGGCGGGGTCGGCGTCGACGGCGGTGGCCACCCGGGTGACCGCGGCCAGATCGCCCCGCGCCTCGACCTCCACGGTGACCGCGCGCGCCTCGAAGAGCCGCAGCGCCTCGACGGCGATGGTCGCGACCATCTCCTCCAGGGTGCGCCCGGCGTGGATGCGCTCGCTGCACTCCACCAGCGCGTGCAGCCGCTCGGCGTGCTTCAACAGCAGGTCGCGGGCCTCGCGCTCGCGGCGACGGAGCTCGTGCGTGCGCAGCACCTGCACGAGGTTGCGGGCGAGCTGCCCGTTGGCCACCTGGCTCTTGGGGAGATAGTCCGCCGCGCCGCGCTTGAGGAGCTCGGAGGCGAGCATCTCGTCGCCGTGGCCGGTGAGCACGATGGCCGGGGCGCTCACCCCGAGGGAGACCGCGAGGTCGATCACCTGCTGGCCGTCGCTGCCGGGGATGAGGTAGTCGACGATGAGGCAGTCGTACGCGCCGTCGGAGAGGGCGGCGCGGGCGGTGTCGAGGCTGGTCGCCTCGACGGCGTCGACGGTGAGCCCGGCGTGGTGCAGGGCGCGTCGCACCGCGGCGCGGTCGACGTCGTCGTCGTCGACGAGGAGGATGCGCAGCGGCCGCTCGACTCGGTGGGACGTTGGATCGGACATCGGTACCATTGGAGTCTGCGTTCGGGCGCGGGCTGTCAAGAAGCTGGGGCCCCATTGGGCCGCCGACGCTGCGGACGACTCAGCGCAGCTCGACGTGGGACCAGTACGCGTGGATGGAGGCCACGAGGGAGACGAAGTCGACGAAGGCGATGGGCTTCACGAAGTAGCCCGCGACGTTGAGGGCGAGGGCGTCGGTCACGTCGCGCTCCCCCGCGGAGGTCGTGAGCACCACCACCGGCGTGGCCCGCAGCTCCGGGTCGGCCCGCAGCTCGCGCAGGAACTCGATGCCGTTCATGCGCGGCATGTTGAGGTCGAGCAGCACCACGCGCCGGGCCGCGGGGAGCGCGCCCGAGCGCAGGCTCGCGAGGGCCTCGATGCCGTCCCCGGCGGTCCACATCGGCGCGCCGACGTTGGCCTTCTGGAAGGCGCGCCGCGCGGTCATCACGTCGACGGTGTCGTCGTCGACGAGGAGGAAATTGATGGTCGGCTGGTCGGCCATGCACGTCCGAAGGGGCGCTGGGGGTTTAGGGGTGCTCGACGCGAGAGCCCCGCCGGCAGACCCGCGGCGAGCGTACCACCATCGCCCCACCGAGGGCGGCCGTCCCTCCGCTGCGGCTCAGGGGCCGCGCGCGTACACCGGCGCGCCGCCGACGAGCACCCCGTCGGGCCCGCGGGCGACGGGCTCGCCCACCATGTCGACGATCACCGTCGCCTCGGCGGGCGGCGCCCAGCGCCACGGGGCGGCGCCGTCGTCGGCGCGCCACGCGACCCAGGCGGGGTGCCCCCCGGCGTCGCGCAGGGCGAGCACGTGGGCGTCGTCGGGCGCCCCCGCGACGCGCTCGCGCCCCGTCACGTGGAAGCGCCCGAGGGCGGCGAAGAGGGCGCCCAGGGCGGTGGCCGAGCGCTTCGGCGCGGGGTCGACGGCGTCCGCCGTGTCGGGGTCGTAGCGGTAGACCCCGAAGAGGTCTTCGGGCACGAGGTCGCCGCGGCCGTTGCCGTCGCCGAGCTCGTAGAGCCACACGCCGTCGGCGCCCGCGAGCGCGGAGAGCAACACCGTGCGAACGAGGTAGCGGGCCTGTCGCTCCTCGGGCACGTCGGTGGTGACGGGCCAGCCGGTCTCGGTGATCCAGAGGGGGCGCGCGAGGTCGTAGCCGCTGGCCGCGAGGAGGGCGGCCATCTCCTCGATCTTGTGGACGTGGGAGACCTCCCCGTTGCCCTCCGCCTCGGGCGACACCCGCGGGGGATAGAGGGTGTACGCGTGCATGGCGAAGGCGCCGAGCGCGGGCGCGAGCCCGGGGTTGGCCTCGAAGGACCCTCGGGTGAAGGTCACGCCGCCAGGGATCACCTGCGGGAGGAAGACCGTGCCGCCGAAGGCGACGCGGGCCATCGGGTCGGCGGCCACGGCGGCCTCGCGGGCGAGCGACACGAGGCGGCCGAAGGCGGGTGCGTCGCCGCCCAGCGTCGGGCGCCAGAAGCGGAAGCCGGCGTTGGGTTCGTTCCAGACCTCCCAGTCGCGGACGCGGTCGCGGTAGCGGGCGACGGTCGCGGCGGCGAAGGCGGCGAAGGTGCGCGGGTCGTCGGGGGCGTGGAAGTCCGAGGCGTTGGGTGCGGCGGAGGCCCAGCGGTTGCCGTACGCGAGCACCCCGAGCAGGTCGACGCCGGCGGCGCGGGCCTCGTCGACGAGGGCGTCGTAGTCGCCCCAGGAGAAGGCGCCGGGGGAGGGCTCGACGTCGCGCCAGAAGATCTCGCGGCGCACGCGGTGCAGGCCCATCGCGCGCAGGGTGCGTAGTGCCCACGCGCGGCGCCCGCGGGCCGACGGGGACGAGCCCAGCGGGAGGTCGCGGCCGGGGAGGGAGAAGCCCGCGAGGTCGGCGAGCGCCCGGGGCGAGGGAGGGAGCGAGCGGCGCGGCGGGAGCTCAGGGGGAACATCGGTCGCGGGGATGTCCTCGGTGGAGGCATCGGTCGCGGGGACATCGGGCGCGGGGACGTCGGCGACGGGGACGTCGGTGGCGGGGACGGCGGCGTCGAGGACGGGAGACGGCGAGCTGCAACCGAGGCAGAGGGCGAGCGCGACGGCGAGGGTGCGACGGGTCACCGGGCGGTTATACGCGAGGCCGCGGCCGGGGCCGCGAGGGGCGACGGATCGGGGCTCCGCGGCGTCGGGTGGAGCCCGCGGCGTGGGACGTGGTATCGCCCCGCCATGTCCCTCGAGTGCGCCCACTGTGGAACCCGCTGCGCCGACGGCTCGCCGCGTTGCCCGAAGTGCCTCCGCGCGACCAACCTCATGCCCGTCGTCGACGCCCCCGCGCCGAAGCCCCGGCGCGCCCGGGTGGTCGTCGCCGTCGTCGCCCTGCTGCTGGTCGTCGGCGGAGGCGGCGCGTGGCACACGCTGCGCTCGCGGCGGGCCCTCGACCGGGTGCGGCCGATTCCGACGGAGGTCGCGCCGCAGGCCAACGACCCGCTGGTGGCCGGGGCCGAGCTCCAGGAGGTGGTGGCCCGCGTGCGCGCCGAGCGTGATCCCGTGGCGCGGGCGCGACGGGCCGCCGAGCTGGTGCACCAGCGCCGGCAGGCCGGGGTGGTGGGGGAGGGCGAGGCCGTGCCGCCGCCGCGCTCGCCCGACCTCGTGTGGCGCGTGCTGCCGACGGCGCGCGAGCGGGTGAGCACCCTCGACCTCGCGCGGCTCGTCGCCACCCTCCTGCGGGCGGCCGGCGATCCGACGGCGGCCGTGGCCGAGCGCACCGCCCCGGCGCGCAGCGACGAGCCCGTCGACCCGACGGGGATGCTTGGGAGCTTCGTGGTGCGCGCGGGCGAGCACGTCGTGGAGGTGGCCGACGGGACGCTCTCCGCCCATGGATCGGTCGCGCACCAGCGCCTCGACGCCCCGGAGCTCGCCGGGGCCATCTCCGCGCAGGCGGCCCTCGAGCTCGCCACAGCCCAGGGGCCGCGCGACCGGGCGCTCCAGTACGCCAGCGCCGCCGTCGACGCGTGGGGCACCTCGCCGACCCCGCTGCTCGCCCGCGCCCGGGTGTGGATCGAGGTCGGCGGATCGAGCGGGCTCGACCTCGCGGACAGCGACCTGCGCTCGGCCATCGCGCTGCGCGACGACCCCGCGGCGCACCTCGCCCGCGCCCGGGTGCTGCTGGCGATGGACCGCCTCGCCGAGGCCGCCACGGAGTCCCTGCGCGCCGCGCGCCTGAGCCCCGCGTGGGGCACCTCCGCCCTCGCGATGATCGCCCTGCGCCCGGTGCTCGAACGCCTCGACGCCTCGGCGCCCAGCGGGTGCGACGGCCTCCGCCGCGGCCGCGCGGGCTGGACCGACGACGCCTACGCCCTCTGCGCGCCCGGCGTCGCCGACGAGGCCCGCCGCGCCTCCGCCGCGCGCCTGCTCGCGGGCAGCGACGACCCGCTGCGCGTCGCCTACGCCGCGGTCACCCTCGGCGCGGACTCCGCGACGGCGCTGCACGAGCGGCTGCGGGTGGGCCCGCGGCGCGAGACGGCGCGGTGGCTGATGCTGCTGGGCCACGGCGAGCTCGCCGCGCGGGTGCTCGGCGACGTCGACGGCGGGCGCTGAGGCACCGGCCGTGCGGGGCGCGTGGGTGCTGGCCGCGGGGGCGCTCGCGGCGTGCGACGGAGAGCGCGCCCGGGACGAGGGCCCGCGCAGCCCGCGCGACGCGATGGCCCAGTGGGCCCGGTGCGCCTTCGACGGCGTGGGCGAGGGCCCCACCGCCGAGCAGGTGGAGGGCGCGATGCGGCTGGCCCTGCGCCGCGAGCGGGCGCGCTGGGTGGTGCGCGCGGGGCGCTGCGAGGACGCGCTCACGGTGCGCGGCGAGACCCCGGCGTGCCTGCGGGGGCTGCGCGCGCGGTGGTCGGCGATGCTCCCGGTGGCGCAGCGCGGGGTCGACGACGCGATCGACACGGACGTGGCGGTGCGCCGCGTGGGCGAGGCGTGGTCCGCGGCGCAGCGTGGGTGCCCCTGAGGGGCGCTAGCGCACCACCACGACCCCGGTCATCCCGAGGAAGGCGTGCATCCCGCAGACATAGGGGTAGGTGCCCGGCCGGCGGAAGTTCACCGTGACCGTGGTGCCGGTCATGGTGGTGGGGATGGGGTTGCCCGCGGCGCCGCCGTTGACGTCGCCCGGCACGCCGCGGGTCAGCGGGTGCGAGGCGAAGGCGCCCACCCAGGTGACGTCCTGGCCCGCGGCGATGGTCATGCACTTCGGGGAGAAGGAGAACCCGCCGCTCCCGCGCTCGCCGCCGAAGCCGATGGTGCGCTCGGCCCCGTCGGCGCTGCGGTCGACGAACAGCTCCGGGGTGCACCCGTTGAGCGTGGCCCCCGCGCCGGCGTCGCCGCCGCTGACCCGCGGCGTCTCGACGGGGGTGAAATCGCTGCAGGCCATCCAGAGGGGCAGGCTCGCGGCGAGGAGGCAGGGGGCGGGCTTCATGGGCGCCGCGGATGATTCGCCGGATCGATCGCGGCTGGCAATCCCTCTCCCTCGGCGGGCGCGCGGGGGACGATCACCCGCTGCTCGCCGACCGCCAGGATGGACACCGTCGCCGGGTCGACGGACTGCGCGACGATCGCCCGGCGGAGCGCGGCGGGGGCGTCGCCCACGGCGTCGGCGGAGTGGATGAAGGTGTCGAAATGGATGGGCACCAGGTGCGCCGCGCCGAGGTCGCGGAGGGCGGCGAGGGCCTGCGTCGGGTCCATGTGGCGGTGGCCGATGAAGCGCCGCGGCTCGATCGGGGCGATGGGCAGCAGCGCGAGGTCGATGCGGGGGAAGCGCGCGGCGGTGGCGCGGAAGAGCGTCGGCGCGTAGGCCGAGTCGCCGCCGAAGTACACCGTCAGCCCGTGGTACTCGATCACGTAGCCCGTGAAGCTGTCGGTCATCCACGCGGCGTCGGCGCCGTAGCGCCAGCCGACGTGATCGACGGGGACCGCGGTCACGCGCATCCCGCGGTCTTCCCAGTACGTCCAGGTGGGGAGCTCGGTGGCGGGCAGGGCGACGTCGGGCACGTACACCATGGCCCCGGAGGGGACGAGCAGGTGCGCGGCGCGCGGCGCGAGCATCTCGATCGAGCCCTGGGAGAGGTGGTCGAAGTGGGTGTGCGAGACGAGCACCACGTCGAGGCGCGGGAGGTGCGCGGGGTCGATGCCGGGCTCGACGACGCGCGGCGACACCTGCCCCACCGCGGAGGTGAACACCGGGTCGGTGAGCACGAAGCGGTCGTCGATCTGCACGAGCGCCGTGGCGTGGCCGACCCAGAGCACCGCGAGGCGGGCGTCCGGGCGCGCGGGCTGCGTGATGCGGCCGGGCACCCGACGCACCGGCGTGACCAGCGCGGCGGCGTTGCGGAGCACCACCCCGAAGCGGCCCAGGGTCTCCGCGCAGCCGGGGAGCGCGAGCGCGAGCGCCGCGAGCAGCGCCCGCGGGGCGAGCCGAGGGCGGGGACTCGAGTGCACCCCTCTCAGGGTGCCGCCGAGCCCGTTGCCGCGTGTTGAAACACTGATCCTTCCCGGAATGTTCTCGGCGATGCCTGCAAGGCCGAAGTCGCTGTTTCGCGGGCCCCCTTCCCCGCTGCCGCGCGCCCTACCATCGGATGATCTTATCGCTGCCCTCATCGTGCGTAGAGCGCTTGCAGGCTG
>JAUSAZ010000116.1 GCA_030652255.1 Myxococcales bacterium
AACGCTTACACCTATAACAACGGTCTTTCATATCGCTCTGCCGCTGGCTCTCTCCCCTGTCCGGCTGCTGGCACAAAGGCGACGCGCAACTTCACATACGCCTGGGACAACTCAGCGAATGGTGGTGGCGATGTTGTGCAGCTCACCGCTGCTCTTGCTCTCGCTGGCTCCACCTCCTGCGTCGTCGCTGATGGTTCCTCTTGCGCTGCTACTTTAGGCGGGTTCCCCACCCAGGCATGGTCGTCCCTCAAGCCAACGTCTACCGGTCTATATCGCCATTCGATGGACTATGTGGTTACGTACACCGGCTCCAATTGCACCCCCTCGTCAACGGAAAAGAAGCTCTCAGACGCTACTGACCCGGTTCCTCCATGCCCTGGTGCATTCGGCACTGTTAACGGCACGCCTACGTGCGTTCCCACCGGCTCAAGGACCCCCCGCGACAAGCCTACTCAATCGGATGGTACAGACGCCCCCGTAAACGCTGGTAATCCTTCCGCTGGTTCCCGCGGCTCGGATTCTCTTGCAAATCGCTCACCCGGCACTGGTACGAACAACGGAAACAACGGCTCAACTCCCGCCACTTCCGATGGCGTGGGTCTGAGGTGGGGCGGCGGTGTTCCTTCTACGGCAGGCACTTCCGCTGGTTCCACCTCAACCCTCAAGGCTGAGGACATTAAGACCGACTGTGACAAGAAGCCCAACAGCATCGGCTGCTCTGAGTACGGCACGCCGGATGGCTCTGTGACTCTTGGCCGTACTGATTCGGGCTTTAGCTCTATCGCTGTCGTTTCCTTCGGTGCTGCTGCATCCTGCCCGGCCCCTCTCCCTTTCGACGTTGCCGGTCGCACTTACTCGGTGTCCTTTCAGTCCATCTGCACGAATGCAAACGACTACATAAGGCCGGTTGTTCTGGTGCTTGGCGCTGCGCTTGCTGCGTTCATCTTCGTCGCTGGTTTCAGGAGCTAAACCATGTGGGCATTTCTCGCTGCTGCTGTTGGCCCTCTCGCCATTCGTGCGCTCGTGGCCATCGGCTTTGGTGTCGTCTCCTTCACGGGTGTCCAGTCGGCCTTCTCTGCTCTTACGTCCTACGCGCAAACCTATTGGTCCGGCATGCCTGCTGCGGTTCTCCAGCTGGCGACGATCTGCGGCGTTCATACCGCCCTCGGGTTGGTTTTCGGCGCGATGGTCGGGCGTCTCGCTGTTTGGACCGTTATGAACGGCTCAAAGCTTCTTTTCAGGGGTTAGCCATGATCTACCTTGTCACAGGCACACCGGGCGCAGGCAAATCGCTCTATGCCATTTCCACCCTCGTGCAAGAGTTGCTCAATCGGGTTCTCAAGCGTCACGGCAAGCCGGTGCAGCGTCGTCTGTTGGTGGATGGTGTCTCGGGCCTTGTGATCCCTCATGAAAAGCTCGCTCCGGGTGTTGAGGCCGATGACGGTACTTTGACGCCAAGCGAGGGCCAGGGCATTTGGAACTGGTGGGAGTGGTGTCAGCCCGGGGACGTTATCTTTGTCGATGAGGTGCAACGCTGGTTTCGTCCTCGCGGCATGGGGACCAAGGTTCCCCCCGAGATCAAGCACCTCGAAACGCACCGCCACCTGGGCGTGGATTTTGTTTTCGTCACGCAGAACCCTATGCTGCTCGATCAGAACATTCGTCGTCTGGTCTACCGCCACCAGCACATCCGCCGCCTTTGGGGTCTCCAGCGTGCTGCCATCTATGAGTGGGACGGCTGCGCGGAAAACGTCAAGTCAACCAAGGCCGCCACGATGACCCAGTGGGGTTATCCGAGGTCGGCCTATGCGCTCTACGAGTCCTCGGAGTTGCACACCAAGCCCAAGGTCAAAGTCCCTGTGTGGGCCTTGCTGCCGGTTCTCGCTGCGCTCGGCCTCGTTCTCGTCGCCCCCAAGGCTTTCAGCACCATGCAAGGCGCAATGACCGGCAAGGGCGTTTCAACTCTTACGGCCACCGCTCCAGCGTCTGCGCCTTCTCAGCCGCTCCCGCCTGTCGCCCCTGCCTTACCCCCTGTCGCGCCCGGTTTGAGCGTTCCTGTGGCCTCTGGTGAGGTCGTGAAGCCCTCCGGCTGCGTTGTCTACCCCGGTGGCCGCTGCAAGTGTTTCGATACTGAGGGCGGGAAGATGGATATGGATCTGGATCTCTGTCGGGATCTCGCGCAGCCAGGTCAAAAGGTGGTCGATGGTGCGGCCTTCTCCGAGCTTCCGCGTGCACAGGTCGTTTCGCCCGAGGAGATGGACCTCTACCAATTCATTGCTAAGCAAAGGGGACCCAAGTCGTGAGACTTAGGGGGCCAGCGTTACGGCTGCGAATGGCCCTCCCGGGCGGCTGCGCCATCGTCTCGGGTGAGGTGGGGGCCCGCCGCGCGCCGGCGCAGCCGGCGCAGGCGCGGCCCCTAAATTTATTCCTATAACACTTTGACGCATACAGGTTAAACGGCCAAAAAAAGACCCGGCAGGCTGGCAGGCCCCCGGGTCCGGTTCTGAAATTAGGAGTTTCAAAACGTGATTCGTATTATTGATGGTTTGGGGCGTTCAAGCAATGACCCCGGGTTTGATATTTCCACCGCTGTGGCCTTCCTTGGCCAGGGCTCGGACTCCTACAAGGTCAAGGCGTATGACCTCGGAAACGGCCAGATGGAAGCCACGGCAAGCCGCTGTATCGATTGGGTCGAGTGCGACTGGTCGCAGGGGACGATTCGGGACCACTTGGAGATGATCGCCCGTCATCGTGAGGAAAACTCCGATGAGATATTGCAGCGTCACGCGGAGATTTCAGCGCGCAGGGCACGCAAGCGCGTCAGGCATCTTTGCAAGGCCATGGGTACCGATTCCATGATCACTCTCACGTATCGCGCTCTGATGACCGATTTGGCCCTTTGCAAGCGCCATTTGAATGAGTTCAATCGACGCTTGAAGCGTCATCTCCCCGGTTTTCAGTGTGTGGCCGGCTACGAGAAGCAAAAGCGCGGTGCATGGCATGTCCACCTCGCTACGGCTGGCATTCCGCATTTCTTCATGGTGAGGAACAAGCTCGGCGTTCCCTGTAAGGTCAAGTCTTATGGGCTGCTGCCGGTTTCAAAGACACTTTGTTAAGGTGGTCGATGAAACCGGAGGTGGTGTATGGAAACGAGAAGGAAATTCAGCCGCGAGTTCAAGCTTGAGGCGGTGAGGCTGGTCAAGGAGCGAGGGGTGTCGGTGTCCCAGGCGGCCAAGGACCTGGATGTGCACGAGAACGTGCTGCGCAAATGGATGCGAGAGCTGCATCAAGACCCGCAACATGCCTTCCCTGGCCAGGGGGTGATGAAACCCGAGCAGGCCGAGCTGGAGCGGCTGCGCAAAGAGGTGGCCCGGCTGAAGATGGAGCGCGACATATTGAAAAAAGCCGCGGCCTACTTCGCCAAGGAGTCGATGTGAGATTCGACTTCGTGGCGAAGCACCGAGTGGTCTGGCCGGTGGGATTGATATGCGAGGCGCTCGGTGTCTCGCGCAGTGGCTTTTATGCCTGGCTGAGCCGGCCCAGAAGCCAGCGCAGCCAGACTGATGAGGTACTGGGCACCCTGGTGCGGCAAAGCTTCATCGGCAGCGACCGGACCTATGGTGCGCGGCGCGTCTGGCACGACGTGCTGGCCCTGGGGCAGTCCTGCGGACTGCATCGGGTTGAGCGCCTGATGCGCCTGCAAGCCCTGCGGGCGCGCCCCAGACGCCGAGGCCTGCCCAAGGACGCTGGCGAGCGCAGCGCCATTGCCAGCAACGTGCTGGACCGCCAGTTCCAGGCCGATGGCCCCAACCAGAAGTGGGTGGCCGACTTCACGTACATCTGGACGGCTGAGGGCTGGCTGTATGCGGCCGCCGTGCTGGACCTGTACTCGCGCCGGATTGTGGGCTGGTCAATGCAGGAGAGCATGACCTCGCAACTGGTGGCTGATGCCCTGATGATGGCGGTGTGGCGTCGGGGCAAGCCCGTGGCCCTGCTGCATCACTCCGACCAGGGCAGCCAGTACACCAGCGAGCACTTCCAGGAGTTGCTCAAGGAGCAGGGCATCACGTGCAGCATGAGCCGTGCCGGCGAGGTCTGGGACAACTCGGCGATGGAGAGCTTCTTCAGTTCCTTGAAGACCGAGCGCACGGCCAAGAAGGTGTACCGCTCACGGGAGCAGGCCCGGGCTGACGTGTTCGATTACATCGAGCGGTTCTACAACCCGACGCGCCGTCATTCGACGCTCGGTTACGTCAGTCCGATAGACTTCGAGAAAGCTTCAGAAGCTTAGGTGGGTGTCCACGGAACCGGCAGCAGCCCATCTTATGACCTCCTGCGCAGCATCTGGCTAGGGGTCATTGGTGGTCTTGGTGGCGCTGCTAACCTCGTCAGGGATAAGCGCCAGGGCTCTACCTGTGCTCGGATTGCTGCCTACCTCGCGAAGTACATCACAAAGGAATACTCTGAGGGC
>JAUSAZ010000123.1 GCA_030652255.1 Myxococcales bacterium
TTCGAGCGCCTGACACCATCAGCCCCTCGCTTCTCCCTTGCGACCCTTGCGACCCTTGCGGTTCTTCTCCCCCGATGCAGCCATAGTGGTCCCCCCAACGAGCGCGGAGACACCGGGCGGGTGCTCCCCTCGGAGGGCGAGGCCGGCGACCGCAGGCGTGGGCGGGTGCTCCTCTCAACCCGTCAGAACTCCTGCGACGCGGTACTAGGGGCCGCCCATCGCCTCGCGCACCCGCCGGGTGAGCAGCTCTACCGTGATGGGCTTCTCGACGTACGGAAGGCCCGTCTCGAGGATGCCGTGCCCGACGATCGCCTCGTCGGTGTAGCCCGACATGAACAGCACCGGCAGCCCCGGCCGGGCGTGGCGCAGCATCTGGGCGAGCTCCGGGCCCGCTACGCGCGGCAGCACCACATCGGTCAGCAGCAGGTGGATCACGCCGTCGAAGCGCTCGGCCACGTCCAGCGCCTCCATCGCGCTGGCGGCCTCGATCACCTCGTAGCCCGCGCGACGCAGCACGTTGCCCGTGCTCGCGCGCACGTACTCGTCGTCCTCGACCAGGAGGATGGTCCCGGTGGCGGGCGCGCCGGAGGGGACCGCCGCGGTGGGTGCGGTGGACCGCCAGGCGTCGTCCCCTTCGAGCGCGCGCGGCAGGTAGACCTTGAAGGTCGTGCCGTGCCCGGGCTCGCTGTAGACCCAGATGTGCCCGCCGCTCTGCTGCACGATGCCGAACACCGTCGCGAGCCCGAGGCCCGTCCCGTGGCCCACCCCCTTCGTGGTGAAGAAGGGCTCGAAGATGTGCGCCTGGGTCGCACGGTCCATCCCCGTGCCGGTGTCGGTGACCACGAGCTTCACGTAGGGTCCGGGCACCACCCCGAGGTGCTGCCGCGCGTACTCCTCGTCGAGCGCCACGTCGCCGGTCTGGATCGTCAGCTTGCCCCCGCGCGGCATCGCGTCGCGCGCGTTGACGACGAGGTTCATCAGCACCTGCTCGAGCTGCCCCGCGTCGGCCTTCACGCGCCCGAGCTCGGAGCCCGGCAGCACGGTCACCTCGACGGCGGGGCCCAGCAGCCGGGCGATCATCCGGTGCATCCCCGCGACGAGCTGGTTGAGGTCGATGACCGCCGGCTGCACCACGCGGTGCCGGCTGAAGGTCAGCAGCTGCCGGGTGAGCTCCGCGGCCCGCAGCCCGGCCCGCTGGATCTCGTGCAGGTCGGGGTGGTGCGGGTGGTCGTCGGGCAGGTTGTGGAGCATCAGCCCCGTGTAGCTGAGCACCACCGAGAGCAGGTTGTTGAAGTCGTGCGCGACGCCGCCCGCGAGCCGCCCCACGGCCTCCATCTTCTGCGCGTGCCGCAGCTGCTCCTCCGTGCGGGCGAGCGCGGCCTCGGAGCGCTTGCGCTGCGTGATGTCCATCGAGAGCACGCACGCGCCGTTGACCACCGGGAGGAAGCGCAGCTCGAAGAAGCCCGTCGATCCGTCGGGGAAGGTGAACTCGTTCTCCAGGCGCTCGTGGCTGCGCTCCTCCATGCACCGGCGCAGCGTCGCGAACATCGGCGTCTCGTCGATGCCCGGGTAGCACTCCATCATGGTGCGCCCGAGCAGGTCTTCGCGCGCCCGCTGCCCCTGCTGCACCACCGCGTCGTTGACGTAGAGGTAGCGCCAGTCGAAGCCGATGACCTGGCAGCCCTCGAGCAGGCTCTCGACCACGTCTCGCGCGACGCGGTTGGCCGCCTCGCTCTCTTTGCTCCCATCAGGCATCGGCTGATCCATACCAATGCCCTCCGGCCGCCCCCGTCAAGAGCATTGCCCCCCGCGAGGCGTATCGCCCGCCGTCCCGCCGGGCGTACGCTCGACCCCCGTGATGCCCCCTCCATCGATCGCCCGCGGAGCGCTCGCGTTGGCCCTGGTCGCCGTGGGGTGCAGCACCGCCTCCGAGGACTGCCCCGACCCCACGATGTGCGACGGCGTCCTCGACGCGGGCGCCCCCGACGGCGCCGGGCGCCCCGACACCGGGCTCCCCACCGCCTGGGACGTGCTCGCCGTCGACCGCAGCGCCGTGCGCCCGAGCGAGCTCGTCGCGCTCGAGCTCGCGCCCCTCGGCCCCACCGTCGAGGTCACCGACACGCTGCGCCCCACGGTCACCTTCCGCGTCCGGGGCACGCAGCGCGACGGCCTTACCCGCGCGCTCACCGTCGGCGTGCGCTTCACCCTCGACGACCCCACCCTCGGCGCCCTCGACGCCACCACCGGGGTGTTCACGCCGTCGGGCGTCGGCGGCGTCGGGCGGGTGCGCGTCGCCACGGTCGACGGCAGCGCCCTCACCGCGGAGACCTCGCTCACCGTCAACGTGCGACGCGCCGTGCGGGGCGCCGGGGTCAACGACGCCATGGTGACGGCCATCACGGGCGCGGCGCTGGCGGGCGATGGGACGCCCACCGCGCCCCTCGTCAACGACCCCCTCGAAGGGGCGGTGATGCCGCGCAACGTGTTCCCGCCGGACTTCCAGTGGACCCCGCGGCACCCGGGCGCCGCCGTCACGGACATCTACCGGGCGCGCCTGGAGCGGCCGCACGCCACGGTCGACGCGTACTTCGTGGCCGCCGCGGGCTTCCGCCACGACTGGGTTCCCCCGCCCGCGCTGTGGTCGGACTTCGCGCAGACCGACGTGGGCGTCCCCATCCGGCTGACGGTGCGGGTGCTCGCGCGGGGGATGGCCTACCAGAGCGCCGCGCGAACCTTCCGCACCGTCGACGCCTTCATCGCGGGCTCGGTGTACTCGTGGTCGCCCTCGCGGATGGCGCTCACCCGCCTCGACGTCGAGGCCGCGCGGGTGACCAACTTCCTCCCCAACCCCGGCGACACCTGCATCGGGTGCCACTCGGTGTCGCGCGACGGCCAGCGCCTCGCGGGCTTCCTCGAAGGCACCGGCGAAGACCTCGCGCTCTACGACCTCTCCCGCGACCTCACCGCCATGCCCGCGCCGACCATCGCCCGGCAGCGCTACATGGTGCGCCGGTGCACCTCCTTCAACGCCGACGGGACGCGCCTGGTGAGCGGCGACTGCGGCGCCAACCCCAGCACCCACCCCTTCTCGCTCATCGACAGCGCCACCGGGCGCGAGGTGCCCGCCGCCGGTCCGGTCGGCGACGGCTTCGACCCCGAGTGGTCGCCCGACGGCACCGCCATCGCGTTCACCAACCGAGCGAACAACCTCGCCGTCACGGTCGCGATGGGCGCCGACCGCTTCGGGCCGACGCGGGTCATCCACCAGGCGACGAGCGCCCCCGACGGCGTGATCGACTGGCACCCCACCTGGACGCCCGACAGCCGCTGGATCGCCTTCCAGCACGGCGACTCCCGGCGCTCGGGCGTGGCGATGTCGGGCAGCGGCGTGCGCGGCAACCTGTGGATGGTCCCGCGCGACGGCGGCCGGGCGGTGGCGCTGCTGCGGGCCGGCGCCGGGGGCAACGGCTCGGACACCTGGCGGCCGATCTTCTCGCCCTTCGACTCGGGCGGTTACTTCTGGCTGCTCTTCACCACGCAGCGCCCCTACGGCAACACGCTCGCGGGCACCCGCGGCCTCAAGCAGATCTGGGTCGCGGCGATCAACCGCCGCCCGGACGGCACCGCCGACCCCTCGCAGGTGGGCTTCTATCTCTCCGGCCAGGAGCGCGTGAACTCCCTCTCCCCCTACTGGACCCCGGCGCCGTGCCGTCCCACCGGCCGCGGCTGCCAGACCGGCGCCGACTGCTGCACCGGCGCGTGCGAGCCCGACTCGACGGGCGCGCGGGTGTGCTCTCCCCCGATGGCCGCCTGCCGCCCGCGGGGCCAGATGTGCGAGCGCGACAGCGACTGCTGCATGGGCCTCGCGTGCAACGCGGCGAGGATCTGCGACCTGCCGTCGCCGGGCTGAGCAGAGCGCCCGCTACGCCCGCTTGCGGCGCCTGCGCCAGGCCAGCACCAGCGCCCCGAGCAGCAGCGACATCGCCCCGCCCGGCGGCTTCGCGCCGACCCCGGTGTGGCACTGGCAGCCGCCGTCCATGTCGCCCATCGGGTCGGCGTCGCCGCCGTCGCCGCCCTCGTTGACGTAGCCCTCCTCGACCGGGCCCGCGTCGCTCCACCCGGCGTCGTCGTCGCTGCCGACATCGACCGTGGCGACGTCTTCGGTCCCGGCGTCTTCGGTCCCCGCGTCCTCGATGGAGCCCGCGTCCTCGGCCGAGCCCACGTCCGCCACGCCGATGTCTGCGACGCCCACGTCCGGCACCCCGACGTCCGGCGTCCCCGCGTCGCGCGCCCTCGGGTGCACCAGCACCGCGCAGCGCACGGCCGTGTCCGCCGGGCCGAACCACGTCACGCCCTCCTGCACGAGCCCGTAGGTCTCGCTCAGGGTGGTGTCGGCGCTCACCTCGGGGATCGCCAGCACGAAGGAGAAGCGCCCCACCGCACCGTTGGCCGTGGCCCGGTCGACGTTGGACGGCCGCGTCGCGCTCACCCAGTTGACGGCGTCGTAGAAGACCCCGCGGCGGTCACGAGGCCCGGTGGTGCCGAGGCGCGTGCGGGCCGTGTCCCAGGTCGCGGTGCCGGTGTTGCGGTACTCGACGTAGGCCACCGGGCGCTCGCCCGAGGTGGCCTCGCGGGGGCAGCTCACGGTCAGCAGGGTGGCGGCGTAGGCGGGGGTGGCGGGGGGCGCTGGGGCGCAGCCGTTGCGGGCGAAGCCCCCGGCGGGAGAGCGGGCGACGCGGGCGGCGGTCATCGGGCCGTAGGCGCCGTCCTCGTCGATGCGGTCGCCGGCGTTGTTGACGTTCCAGAGGCGCTGGAAGGTGCGGACGGAGTCGGCGCGGCGGTCGGTGCCGGGGCAGTCGAAGTGGACGTCGTCGCGGCCGGGGTAGGGGTGACGGCAGCCCGCGTTGCCCATCGCCCGCAGCGCGGCCGACCAGTTCTGGAGGTCGACGGCGATGCCGGTCTCGTGGTTGGAGCTGCCGGGCGTCGCCGCGAGGCCGCAGGCCCCGGAGTGGTAGAGCACGTACTGGTCGGCCAGCGTGCGGAACATCGAGTTGATGGTGAGCGGCGTGGTGCGCGCCGCGGCCCAGAGGGCGTCGCGGGCGCTGGCCTGCGCGAGGGTGAACACCCGCGAGCTCGACAGGTTGATGCCCGCGCGCGGGGCCGCGTTGACGAACACCCCGGGGAAGCGACAGATCTGCGTCTCGACGAGCTGCCGCGAGAGGCCCTCGACCCCGGCGGTGCTGCACTGACGGCGCGCGGCGACCGTGGCGACGGTCTGCGCCGAGGCCGCGGAGGCCGCGGCGAGGAGGGTCAGGGTGAGGGCGGCGGAGCGGCGCATGGGGCGCCGTGAACGATGCCCGAGGTGGGCAGCGCTTGGGAAGGGGAGCGGATCAGAACTGGGCTTCTTCGGTCGAGCCGTGGAGCGCGAGGGTGCTGGCCTTGCCGCCGGAGATCACCTGCGCGACCTCGTCGAAGTAGCCGGTGCCCACCTCGCGCTGGTGGCGCGTGGCGGTGTAGCCGATCTTCTCGTCGTCGAACTCGGCCTGCTGGAACTTCGAGTACGCCGCCATGCCGCGCTCGCGGTAGTCGTTGGCGAGCGAGTACATCGAGTGGTTGAGGGTGTGGAAGCCCGCCAGCGTCACGAACTGGAACTTGTACCCCATGGCCCCGAGCTCGCGCTGGAACTTCGCGATCGTGGCGTCGTCGAGGTTCTTCTTCCAGTTGAAGCTGGGCGAGCAGTTGTAGGCGAGCATCTTGCCCGGGAAGTGCTTGTGCACCCCCTCGGCGAACTGCCGCGCCTGGGCGAGGTCGGGGGTGCTGGTCTCGCACCAGAGCAGGTCGGCCACCGGCGCGTAGGAGAGCGCGCGGGCGATGGCGCACTCGACGCCGCCCATCAGGTGATAGAAGCCCTCGGCCGTGCGCCCCTTCGCCTTGTCGATGAAGGCGTGGTCGCGCTCATCCACGTCCGAGAGCAGCAGCTTGGCGCTGTCGGCGTCGGTGCGGGCGACGAGCACGGTGGGGACGTCCATCACGTCGGCCGCGAGCCGCGCCGCCGTCAACGAGCGCAGGAACTGCGACGTCGGCACGAGCACCTTGCCGCCCATGTGCCCGCACTTCTTCTCCGACGCGAGCTGGTCCTCGAAGTGCACGCCCGAGGCGCCCGCCTCGATCATCGCGCGCATCAGCTCGTAAGAGTTGAGCGGTCCGCCGAAGCCGGCCTCCGCGTCGGCCATGATGGGCGCGAACCAGTCGCGGTCGTGGCGCCCCTCGGAGTGGTCGATCTGGTCGGCGCGCTGGAGCGACTGGTTGATCTTCTTCACCACCGCCGGGACGCTGTCGACAGGGTAGAGCGACTGGTCGGGGTACATCTGCCCCGCGGTGTTGGCGTCCGCCGCGACCTGCCACCCGGACAGGTAGATCGCCTTGAGGCCCGCGCGCACCTGCTGCACGCCCTGGTTGCCCGTGAGCGCGCCGAGCGCGTTGATGAAGGGCTCCGTCGTCAGCATCTGCCACAGCTTGCGCGAGCCGCGCTGCGCCAGTGTGTAGTCGATGCGGAGGCTGCCGCGGAGCTTCTGCACGTCGGCCACGCTGTACGAGCGGGTGATGCCGTCGAAGCGGCCCGGGGCGGCGTCGTTGATGTACTCGGTGGGGCTGAAGTGGTCGTGGCTCATCGTCGGGTCTCTCTCGTGGGTGTTGGTTGGAGGTGTCGTCGTGTTGTGGGTGAGGTCTCGCGTCAGCCCAGCATCTCGTAGGCGGGCAGCGTCAGGAATTCCTCGAAGGTGGGCGCCGTCGAGAGCGCCTCGAAGAGCTTGCGGGCCTCGGCGAAGCGCCCGCGCTCCATGCGCGCCGCGCCCTGCTCGGCGGCGATGCGGGCCATCTCCTCGTCGATGACCGCGTGCAGCCGCTCGGCGGTGACCACCGAGCCGTCGTCGAGCGCCACGCCGTAGCGCACCCACTGCCACACCTGGGCGCGGGCGATCTCCGCCGTCGCGGCGTCCTCCATGAGGTTGTAGAGCGGCACGCAGCCGTTACCGCGCAGCCACGACTCGATGTACTGGATGCCCACCCGCACGTTGTGCCGGAGCCCCGCCTCGCTGCGCGTCCCCGTGTGGGGCACCAGGAGGTCTTCGCGGGTGACGTGCACGTCGTCGCGCAGCCGGTCGATCTGGTTGGGCGTCGGCATGTGGGCGTCGAAGATCTCCCGCGCCACCGCCACGAGGCCCGGGTGCGCGACCCAGGTGCCGTCGTGGCCGTCGCGCACCTCGCGGAGCTTGTCGGCGCGCACCCGGGCGAGGGCGGCCTCGTTGGCCGCGGGGTCGTCCTTGATCGGGATCTGCGCCGCCATGCCGCCCATAGCGTGCACGCCGCGGCGGTGGCAGGTGCGGATGAGCAGCTGCGCGTAGGCCTTGAGGAACCCCTTGTCCATCGTGACCTGACCGCGGTCGGGCAGGAGCGAGGTGGGGTCCGCCGCGCGCTTCTTGATGAACGAGAAGATGTAGTCCCAGCGGCCGCAGTTGAGACCCGCGGAGTGCTCGCGCAGCTCGTACAGGATCTCGTCCATCTGGAAGGCCGCGGGCAGGGTCTCGATGAGCACCGTGGCCTTCACCGACCCGCGCGGCACCCCGAGGACGTCCTGCGCGAAGACGAACACGTCGTTCCAGAGGCGGGCCTCCAGGTGGTGCTCCATCTTCGGGAGGTAGAAGTAGGGGCCCGTACCGCGCGCCAGCTGCTCCTGCGCGTTGTGGAAGAAGAAGAGCCCGAAGTCGAAGAGCCCGCCGGGGATGTCCCGGCCGTCGACGGTGACGTGCCGCTCGCGCAGGTGCCAGCCGCGCGGCCGCACGAAGAGCACCGCGGGCGCCGGGTTGAGCCGGTACTGCTTCCCCGTCTTCGGGTCGTTGAACTCGATGCGCCGGCGCACGGCGTCCATGAGGTTCACCTGCCCGCTCACCTGGTTCGACCACGTGGGGGAGTTGGCGTCCTCGAAGTCGGCCATGAACACGTTCGCCCCGGAATTCAGGGCGTTGATGATCATCTTCCGCTCCACCGGGCCGGTGATCTCCACCCGCCGGTCGAGCAGGTCGGCGGGCAGCGGGGCGACCTTCCAGTCCCCCGCGCGCACCCCCGCCGTCTCCGGGAGGAAGTCCCACCCCGCGGCCGTCTCGAAGCCCTTCGCCCGCGTGCGACGCGCCGCGAGCAGCTCGTCCACCCGCCCGGTGAAGGTCCGGACCAGCGACTCGACGAAGGCCAGCGCCCCCGGCGTGAGCACCGTCTCGAAGCCCGGCTCCATCGCTCCCTTGATCGTCAATCCAGAGGTCGTCATGGCGTCGAACAATGTCAGTCAATCGGTCAATCCCCGCAAGGAGCCGCAGGTTGTCCGATGGTTTCGTCTGTCAACGCTTGTCAATGTCACTTGTTGACAAGTAAAGATCCTGACGAGGTCCCACATGGCAGAACGCAAGGCGGCGAAGCAGCACGACGTGGCGCGGCTCGGGGAGAAGGTGCGGGCGCTGCGCCGTCAGCGGGCGATGTCCCAGGCGCAGCTGGCCGAGCGGCTGGGCATCTCCGGGAGCTACCTGAACCTCATCGAGGCCAACAAGCGCCCGCTCCCGGCGACGCTGCTGCTGCGGGTGGCGGGCGAGCTCGGGGTGGAGTTCGGGGCCTTCTCGGCGGACGTCGACACGCGGGCCGAGCAGGGGCTGCGCGAGGTGTTCGGCGACCCCCTCTTCGAGCCCAACGCGCTGACCAACGCCGACGTGCGCGAGCTGGTGGCGGCGGCGCCCAACGCGGCGCAGGCGGTGCTGGCGCTCTACCGCGCCTACCGCAGCGCGCGGGAGTCGACGGACACCCTGGCCGCGCGGATGCACGACGACGAGGCCGGGGCGGTGACGCTCTCCCGCGCGCCCACCGAGGAGGTCAACGACCTCATCCAGGCGCGGATGAACCACTTCCCCGAGCTGGAGTCCGAGGCCGAGCGCCTGGTGCGCGACGCGCGCCTGGAGACCGACGACATGTACCGGGGCCTGGCCCAGTGGCTACAGCGCACGCACGGCATCGAGGTGACGGTGGTGCGCTCGGTGGACGAGCGCGGCACGCTGCGCCGCTACGACCCGGCGATGCGCCGGCTGTACCTGTCCGAGCTGTTGCCGACGCGCTCGCGGTCGTTCCAGCTGGCGCACCAGATCGGGCTGTTGGAGGCGCGCGCCGAGCTCGACCGGGCCTGCGACGACCCGCTGCTGACCTCGCCCGAGTCGCGGGCGCTGGCGCGGGTGGCGATGGCCAACTACGTGGCCTCGGCGGTGATGATGCCCTACGTGGGCTTCCTCCGGGCGGCGCGCGACGAGCGCTACGACCTCGACGTGCTGGGGCGGCGCTTCCGGGTGGGCTTCGAGCAGGTGTGCCACCGGGTCACCACCCTGCGTCGCCAGGGGGCCGAGGGGGTGCCGTTCCACATGATCCGCATCGACGTGGCGGGCAACATCTCCAAGCGCTTCTCGGCCTCGGGCATCGGCTTCGCGCGCTTCTCCGGCGCCTGCCCCAAGTGGAACGTCTTCGTCGCCTTCAACACCCCGGGGATGATCCGCATCCAGGTGTCGGTGATGCCCGACGGGCAGAAGTACTTCTGCCTCGCGCGCACCGTGCAGAAGGACGCCTCGGGCTACCTGCACCAGCACCCGCTCCAGGCCATCGGCCTCGGGTGCCGGGTCGAGCACGCGAGCGAGCTCGTCTACGCCGACGGCGTCGACCTGAGCAACGACCGCATCCCCATCGAGGTGGGCGTCACCTGCCGCAGCTGCGAGCGTAACAACTGCGCCCAGCGGGCCCACCCCTCGGTGCGCCACCCCTTGAGCATCGACGAGAACCTCCGCGGGCCGACCATCTACACCTCGGCCCGCAAGGGATAGAGCGCCTGCGGCTCAGCAGCCGTCGGGCCCGCAGACGGCCCCATCGGGCACCACGGTCTCGCGCCCCTCGGGCAGCTCGGACCAGGCCTTCTCCAGCACCTCCAGCAGCACCTCCGCGGGCTGCGCGCCGGACACCCCGTAGCGCTCGGCCACGGCGAAGAAGGGGACGCCCGTGATGCCGATGTCCCGGGCGTTGCGCTCGTCGGCGCGCACCTCGTCGGCGTACTGGCTCGTGGCCAGCGTCGCGCGCACCTCCTCGGCGTCGAGGCCCACCTCGGCCGCGAGGCGGGCGAGCACGTCGCGGTCGCCCACGGCCTCGCCCTCGGTCATGTAGGCCCGCAGCAGGCGCTCCTTCATGGCCCCCTGGAGCCCCCTGGTGGCGGCCATGTGCAGCAGCCGGTGGGCGTCGAAGGTGTTGCCCGCGCGCACCTTGTCGAAGCGCATGTCGAGGCCGTCGACGGCGGCGACCTTCGTCATGTTGTCGATCATCCCCTGGGCGTGGGCGACGCTGCGCCCGTACTTCTTCGCGAGGCGCTCGGCGTAGGAGGGCGTCGCGGGCTGCACCGGCGGCGCGGAGGGGTCGAGCTCGAAGGAGTGCCAGGTGATGGTCACGTCGTCGCGGTGGGGAAAGTCCTTGAGGGCGGCTTCGAGCCTGCGCTTGCCGACGTAGCACCAGGGGCACGCGATGTCGGACCACACGTCCAGCTTGAGGGTCTTCATGGGGGCGAACGGTAGGTTCGCGAACACGAAGGTGCCAGCGGCGAAATCAGGGCAGCGGGAGCACCGCGGGGGGCGCGAGCGGCGCGCCGTCCCATGGCGCGCTCCTCCCGCGGAGGCTATGAGTCGCGCCCTCCCCATTCCCATGCAGCGACAGACCTCCGAGCGCGCCGTGATCCTCCTCGTGGCGATGGTGCAGTTCGTCAACATCCTCGACTTCATGATGGTGATGCCGATGGGGCCCGACTTCGCCGCGGCCCTCGGCATCCCCCTCTCGCGCCTCGGCCTCATCGGCGGGAGCTACACCCTGGCCGCGATGATCTCCGGCCTCGTCGGATCGCTCTTCCTCGACCGCTTCGGTCGTCGCAACGCGCTCCTCGTCGCGATGCTCGGCCTCGTCGTCGCGACCGTCCTCGGCGGGCTCGCGCGGGGCTTCTCGACGCTGCTCCTCGCGCGCGTCATCGCGGGCGCCTTCGGCGGCCCGGCCACCGCCGTGTCGATGTCCATCATCGCCGACACCGTGCCCGCCGAGCGTCGCGGCAAGGCCATGGGCGTCGTGATGGGGGCCTTCTCGCTGGCCTCGGTGTTCGGCGTCCCGCTGGGCCTCGAGCTCGCCCGCCGCGGCGGCTGGCGCCTGCCCTTCTTCGCCGTCGCCTCCCTCGGCCTCGTCGCCACCGCTGTCGGCGCCGCGCTGCTCCCGCCGCTGCGGGGTCACCTCGAACGCCGGGCCTCCCCGACCGACGGCCTCGCCGCCACCTACCGCGACGCGCCCGGCGCCGCCGCCGCGCAGCCCTCGCCGGGCACCCTCGACCTGCTGCGCAGGCCCGCGGTGCTGCTCACCTACGCGATGAGCGTCACGGCCATGCTGGGCGGCTTCGTGCTCATCCCCAACATCTCGCCCTACCTGCTGCACAACCTCGGGTACCCCCGCGAGCACCTCGGGCTGCTCTACCTCTGCGGCGGCCTGAGCTCCTTCGTGGGGCTCCAGTTCGCCGGGCGCCTCGTCGACCGCTTCGGCGGGCTGCGCATCGCCGCGCCCGCGACGGTGATCATCGTGTGGGTGGTGATCGAGGGCTTCGGCCGCGCCCGGCCGTGGATGCCCGTGATCGCGGTGTTCGTGCTCTGGATGACGGCGATGAGCTTCCGCAACGTCGCCATGCAGACCGTCGCGTCGAAGGTGCCGTCGCCCACCGAGCGGGCGCGCTTCATGTCGCTCCAGAGCGCCGTGCAGCACGGGGCGTCGGCGCTGGGCGCGATGGTGTCCACGCTGATGCTCACCGAGGGCGCCGATCACCGGATGGTGGGGATGCCACGCGTCGCCGCGGTGACCGCCACGCTCTTCGCGGCGCTGCCCTTCCTGCTGGGGATGGTGGAGCGTCGGCAGCGTGCCCAGGCGAGGCCCGGCGCGCTCGCGGGGTGACGGCGAGGTACTACCGGCGGCGACGGCGGACGCCGACGACCAGCGCCAGCGCGGCGAGCCCGAGGCTCCCCGGCAGGCCCGATCGGCCGCGCGAGGGCGCCGCGCTGCAGCCGCCTTCGAGGGCCTCGGTGAGCACCTCCTCGCCCTCGTCGCCCGAGGGACCCGCGTCGGCGCGCGTCGGCGGCAGCTCGTCGCCCGCGTCGGGCTCCACGGGGCTCCCTGCGTCGACGGGCTCCACGGGGCTACCCCCATCGACGGGCTCCACGGGGCTCCCTGCGTCGACGGGCGCCGGGGGCGTGCCCGCGTCGACGGGCGCCGGAGGACTCCCCGCATCGACGGGCGCCGGAGGAGTGCCCGCGTCGGGCATGACCGGCGGCGGGGTGACGGCGCGCGGGCTCACGCGCACGGAGCAGCGCGCGGCGGTCTCGCTGCCGAACCAGGTGACCCCCTCCTGCACGAGGCCGTAGGTCTCGGTGAGGGTGGTGGCGGTGGTGACCTCGGGGATGCCCAGCACGAAGGAGAAGCGGCCCACCGCGCCGGGCGCCGTGGCGCGGTCGACCCCGGAGGGACGGCCGCGGTTGACCCAGTTGATCATGTCGAAGAAGACGCCGTCGTGGTCGCGCGGGCCGGTGGTGCCCAGCCGCGTGCTGGCGGCGGCCCAGGTCGCGGTGCCCGTGTTGCGGTACTCGAACCAGGCCACCGGGCGCTCGCCCGAGGTGGCCGCGGTGGGGCAGCTCGCGGCGACGAAGGTGCCCGCGTAGGCGGGCGTCGCGGGGGGCGGCGGGGTGGTGCTGCCGTTGCCGCGGACGAGGTCGAGGTAGTGGTTCCAGTTCCAGCCGTTGCCGCCGTTGCCGGGGTCGGTGTGGCCGCCCGCGCCGCCGCAGTTGGTGGCGTTGGTGGCGCACGGCCCGCCGCTGCCGCTGCGCGGGACCTGGTAGTGCCCGATGATGTGCGCGCGGTCGATCGGGATGCGGTAGCGGTCGCAGATGGCGCGGGTGAGGCGCGCGCTCGCGACGTACATCCGCTCGGTGTACCAGCGGCCCGGATCGGCCACGTAGCCCTCGTGCTCGATGCCGATGGAGCGCTGGTTGATGTTCCAGTTGCCGGCGTGCCACGCGGTGTCGCCGTGCGCGACCATCTGCGTGATCTCGCCGTCCGACGAGCGGATGTTGTAGTGCGCCGACGCCCCCGCCGCGGGGTTCTGGAACCACGACGTGCTGCCCGAGTAGGAGCCCTGCATCGTGTGGATGACCACGTACTGGATGCTCCCGCCGGTGCGCCCGCTGGTGTAGTTGCGCGTCGAGGCGGGCACCCAGCGGGCGGGCCCGTAGTCCGCGCTCGCCGACACCGCCTGGTTGACCCCGAGGCGCTCCTCCGCCGGGGGCAGCCCGGGGTGCGCGGCGAGGCGAATACGCTCACCGGTAAAAGCCCGCTCGGAGACGCCGTCGTGGAGCACCGTGAAGACCTGCGACGCATACGAGACCTGCATCACCCGGTCGCGCAGGCCCGAGTAGCGCGCGACGGCCTCGGCCCAGCTCGCGAGCTCGTCGGGGTCGGCGCCGGTCTGCGCGCCCAGCTCCGCCAGCACCGCCGCGGCGCCCGCCACGCCGAGGCCCGTGTTGGTGCGCAGGGCCTCCTCGTCGACGCCCAGCAGCGCCCGCGCGCGGGCCACCGTATCGATCGACCCGGTCGCCCGCAGGTGCAGCGGACCGAGCTCGGGCTGGTTGTGCATCTCGTGGGCGCCGCCCTCGTCGCCGTGCTCGTCGGCGACCACGGGGTTGTCGAAGCGCGTCTCCGCCCAGGCCACCGCCGCGAGCAGGTCGCGCGGCACCTCGTAGGCCGTCGCCGCGCGGGTGATCGCGTCGTCGAGGGTGACCGCGCTCGCGAAGGTCGCGGGGTCGACGGGGCCGTTGACGCAGCTCCCCAGGAGCACAGCCAGGACGGGGACCACGAAGCGGGACCGTGAGTGCATGGCGCGGATCATCAGCAATCGCCGTGCCCTTGTCACGCCGTTGCCCGTCGGGGGCGCGTTCGGACATAGGATCCGTGGTCATCATGGCGAAGGTGATCGACGGGAAGGTCGTGGCCGCGGCGTTGCGGGTGCGGGTGGCGGCGGCGGCGGCGGACTTCGCGGCGCGTGTCGGCCGACCGGCGGGGCTCGACGTGGTGCTGGTGGGCGACGACGCGGCCTCGCAGGTGTACGTGCGCAACAAGGGCCGCGCGTGCGAGGAGGCCGGGATGCGCAGCGCCATCCACCGGCTTCCGGCGGACGCGGCGCAGGCGGAGGTGGAGGCGCTCATCGACGGGCTGATGGCCGACGAGCGGGTCGACGGGGTGCTGGTGCAGCTGCCGCTGCCGAAGCACCTCGACGAGCAGGCGGTGCTCGACCGGGTGGCGCCCGAGAAGGACGTCGACGGCTTCCACCCGAGCAACGTGGGCGCGCTCTGGCTGGGCCGCGAGGGCCTGGTGCCGTGCACCCCGTGGGGCTGCATGCGCCTGCTCGACACGGCGGGCGTGAAGCTGGAGGGCGCGCGCGGGGTGGTGGTCGGGCGGAGCAACATCGTGGGCAAGCCGATGGCGGCGCTGCTGCTGCGCCGGAGCGCGACGGTGGTGATGGCGCACTCGAAGACGCAGGACCTCGCGGCGCTCTGCGCCAGCGCCGACGTGCTGGTGGCCGCGGTGGGGCGCGCGAAGATGATCGGCGCGGCGTGGGTGAAGCCCGGCGCGGCGGTGATCGACGTGGGCATCAACCGCACGGCCGAGGGCAAGCTGGTCGGCGACGTGGACTTCGACGCCGTGGTGGGCCACGCCGGGGCCATCACCCCGGTGCCGGGCGGCGTCGGGCCGATGACCATCGCGTGCCTGCTGGAGAACACCGTGCGCGCCGCGTGGCGCCGGGCGGGCCTGCCGAAGGGTGAGCTGTCGATCTAGCGACCGCGGGGTTGGTCACTCGGGTGTCTGGTCACAACACCCCCGCTCAGCCAGGGGCCTCGGCGGCGCGGGCCAGGCGGTCGCGCACCGCCGCCCAGGCGTCGTCCGTCGGGACGTCCTCCACCACGATGTGCGCGCAGCCCGCGTCGTCGAGCGCGTGCAGCACCGCGAACATCGCCCCCGCGTAGGCCGCCGCGTCGCGTGGCAGCGTGCGCACCAGCGCCCCTTCGGTCGATGACACCCGCGTGCCTTCGAGCGCGAGCACCCCGACGACCCCGCCGCCCTCGCGTCGCAGCGCGGCGACCACGCCGTCGAGCGCCTCGCCCGTCGCCCGTCGAAGCGCCGCGCGCGGGGCGTAGTGACGTCGGACCATCCCGGGCGAGAGGAGCGCCTCGCCCGACTCCTCGGCGGGCGCGTCGACCACGGTGAGCGCGGGGAGGGCCATGCGCAGCAGGTCGTACGCGAGCGAGCCGTGGCGCAGCAGGCGCGGCGGGTCGTGGGTGACGTCGACCACCGTCGACTCGATGCCGCAGGCGGTCGGGCCGCCGTCGAGGACGAGGTCGACGCGGCCGTCGAGGCCCTTGAGGACGTGCGCCGCGGTGGTGGGCGAGAGCTGCTGGTAGCGGTTGGCGCTCGGCGCGGCGACGGCGAAGTCCACCGCCGAGAGCAGCGCCCGGGCGACCGGGTGCGACGGGAGGCGCAGGGCGACGGTGGGCCCGCCGCCGGTGACGGGGTCGCACACGCCGTCGGCGCCGCGGGCCACGACGAGGGTGAGGGGCCCCGGCCAGAAGCGCGCCGCGAGCTGCCCGGCGAGGGGCGGCCACAAGGCGGCGAGGCGGCGGGCGTGCTCGACGGTGGCGACGTGGGCGATGAGCGGGTTGAAGGACGGCCGGCCCTTCGCGGCGAAGACCCTCGCGACGGCGGCGGCGTCGTCGGCCCGCGCCCCGAGGCCGTAGACGGTCTCCGTGGGGAAGGCCACGAGGCCGCCGCGGCGGAGGACGGCGGCGGCGCGCGCGATCGCCGCGGGGTCCGGGCGCTGGGGGTCGACCGCGATGACCTCGGTTCGCATGGGCGATCGGGTATAACGGTTCGTGATGCGACACGCACTCCTGACCGAGCAGTGGTTTCCGGCCATCGGCGGATCGATCCAGCTCTTCGACGCCATCTACGGACAGCACATGCCGCCCGGCGACGCGGTGCACATCATCGCCGGCGGGCCCCCGGGCAGCGCCGCGCACGACAAGAACTACCCCCGGCCCGTCACGCGCTTCGACGACACGCGCTACCCCTGGATGAAGCCCGAGTCGGCCGCGGAGTACGCGCGGATGTTCGCCGCCACGCTCGCCGTGTGCCGCCGCGAGCGCATCGAGGTGCTGCACGCCGCGCGGGTCATCCCCGAGGGGCTCGTCGCGATGGCCGTGGGGCGCGCGCTCTCCATCCCGTACACGGTGTGGGTGCACGGCGAGGAGGTCTCGCTCTTCCTCCGCTACGCCGTGAAGAAGCGGCTGATGCCGCAGGTGTTCGGGCGCGCGCGGGCGGTGTTCGCCAACTCCACCTTCACCCAGGGGCGGGCGCTGCTCGCGGGCGCGCCGGCGGAGAAGCTCCACGTGATCAACCCCGCGGTGGACGCCGAGGCCTTCGCGGGGCCCTTCGACACCGCCGAGCTCGTCGAGCGCTTCGGCCTCGCGGGCAAGACGGTGCTGCTCACCGTCGGGAGGCTCACCCGGCGCAAGGGCCACGACACCGTGCTCTCCGCCCTGGCGCGGCTCCGCCCGCTCGGGCTCTTACAAGACCTCGTATGGCTGGTGCTCTCCGACGGCGAGCTGGAGGCCGAGCTCAAGAAGACCTGCTCGGCCCTCGGGCTCGACGACGTGGTGCGCTGGGTGGGCCCGGTCTCGCGCGACGCGCTGCCGCGCTACTACGCCGCGGCGGACGTGTTCGTGCACCCCAACCGCACGCTCGACGACGACGACGTCGAGGGCTTCGGGATGGTGTTCCTCGAGGCGAGCGCGGCGGGGCTCGCGGTGATCGGGGGGAGGTCCGGCGGCGTGGTCGACGCGGTGGAGGACGGCGGCTCGGGGATGCTGGTCGACGGCGCCTCGCTCGACGCGGTCACCGACGCCATCGCGGGGCTCGTGCGCGACCCCGTGCGCCGTGCGTCGATGGGGCGTCGGGGCCCCGCCTGGGCGCGGCGCTTCCGCTGGGAGGATCAGGCCGCGCGGGTGCGCGCGCTCGGGTCCGGCGACGGCGACGCGGACACCGCAGTCGCCGCCGACTGACGCCGCCAGCCACCGGGTACGCCCGGGTGGCGGCGGGTGCGTAGCTGGCTTCGCGGGGTGCTACCCCGGGGCAACGTGGGGCGGGCGAAGTTGACGCGGGTTGGGAGGTGGTGTGAGAAGCCCGCGACCCGACGGCGTACGCCGTGCACAGGACCGAAGGCGCCCGCCGGGCCGATGAGGCTCAACCGGCGACGGCGAAAATCGAACGGAGACCGCAGATGACGTCCAAGCCGAAGAAGACCACGCAGCTCAAGCGGATGGTGCAGCGCCAGGAGCTGGCGTTCCTGATGGAGGCCCACAACGGCCTGAGCGCGAAGGTGGCCGAGGAGGCCGGGTTCGAGGGCATCTGGGGCAGCGGGCTCAGCATCTCCGCGGCCCTCGGCGTGCGCGACCACAACGAGGCCAGCTGGACGCAGGTGCTCGAGGTCGCGGAGTTCATGAGCGACGCCACCACGGTGCCGATGCTCCTCGACGGCGACACGGGCTACGGCGACTTCAACACCATGCAGCGCGTGGTGCGGAAGCTCGAGCAGCGCGGCGTCGCGGGCGTGTGCATCGAAGACAAGATCTTCCCCAAGACCAACAGCTTCATCCGCGGCGCGGCGCAGCCCCTGGCGGCCATCGACGAGTTCGCGGGCAAGATCAAGGCGGGCAAGGACGCCCAGGCCGACGACGATTTCGTCATCGTCGCGCGCGTCGAGGCCTTCATCGCCGGCTGGGGCATCGAGGAGGCGATGAAGCGCGCCGAGGCCTACCGCGTGGCCGGCGCCGACGCGATCCTGATGCACAGCGCGCTGCGCTCGCCGGTGGAGATCCTCGCGTTCTTGAAGGAGTGGGGCAACCGGCTGCCGGTGGTGATCGTGCCGACGAAGTACTACCAGACGCCCACCGAGGTCTTCCGCGACGCGGGCGTCTCGGTGGTCATCTGGGCCAACCACCTCATGCGCTCGTCGCTCGCGGCGATGCAGTCCACGGCCAAGACCATCTTCAGCGAGCAGACCCTGCTCAACGTCGAGGAGAAGGTCGCGCCGCTCGCGGACGTGTTCCGCATCCAGGGGGAGAACGAGCTGGAGCAGGCGGAGAAGCGCTACCTGCCGAAGCACGGGCGCTCGGTGAAGGCGGTCATCCTCGCGGCCTCGCAGGGCGCCGAGCTCGGCGAGCTCACCCGCGACCGGCCGAAGGCGATGGTCAGCCTGGCGGGCAAGCCCCTGCTGGCGCACATCCTGGAGACCTACCGCTCGGTCAACGTGAAGGAACTCTCCGTCGTCCGCGGCTACAAGAAGGAGACGGTCAACCTCGCCAACGTGAAGTACTTCGACAACGACGCCTTCGCCACGACGCAGGAGGTGAGCTCGCTCGCCGCCGCCACCGAGGCGCTCGAGGGCGACGTGATCGTCTCCTACGGCGACGTGCTGCTGAAGAAGTACATCCTCCAGGAGCTCATCGACACCGACGACGACGTGGTGGTCATGGTCGACTCCAACCACGCCGAGAGCCGCAACCGCGGGCGCAACGCCGACTTCGTGAGCTGCTCGGAGCCCAACTCGCGCCGCGCGTACCAGAACGTCGTCACGCTCAAGGGCTTCCGCCCCGAGCGCGAGGACGCCGTGCACGGCGAGTGGATGGGCATCGTGAAGCTCTCGCCCACGGGCTCGAAGCTGGTGCGCGAGAAGCTCAAGGCCCTCGCCGGGGAGGCCGAGCGCGTGCGCTCGATGAAGCTCCCGGACCTGCTCCAGCTCCTGATCGCGGACGGCGTGAAGGTGCGCGTGATCTACACCACCGGGCACTGGCTCGACGTCGACAGCGTCGAGGACGTGGTCGTCGGCGCGGCCTTCTGAGAGAGACGGAGCACACCCCCGCCATGATCCCCGCGTCGAGCTTCATCGACTCCTGCAAGCAGCACGGCCTGACGCTCTGGACGGGCGTGCCGTGCTCCTACCTCAAGCCCTTCATCAACTACGTCATCGACGCGCCGGACCTGCGGTACGTCGGCGCGACCAACGAGGGCGACGCGGTGGGCATCGCCGCGGGCGCCGACCTCGGCGGCCAGCGCTCGGTGGTGATGTTCCAGAACTCGGGCTTCGGCAACACGGTCAACCCGCTCACCTCGCTCAACATGATCTTCAAGGTGCCCACCCTGGTGATCACGACGCTGCGCGGCGAGCCGGGCGGCGCCCACGACGAGCCGCAGCACGAGCTCATGGGCCAGATCACCGGCGGCCTCTTCGACCTCATGCAGATCCCGTGGGCGTACTTCCCCACGGAGGTCTCGGAGATCGAAGCCGTCATGGCGCGCGCGGTCGCCCACATGGACGAGAAGCGCACGCCCTTCGGGCTCATCATGCGCAAGGACTCCGTCGCGGACTACAAGCTCCAGACCAAGGCCGCCCCGAAGCCCCTGCCCCCGGGCGGCACCATCGAGGCGTGGGGCCCGCAGGCCGCCTACCCCACGCGCCGCGAGGTGCTGGCGATGATCCAGGCGAAGGGCCGCCCCACCGACGCGCTCGTCGCCACGACGGGCTTCACCGGGCGCGCGCTCTACGCCCTCGATGACCGCCCCAACCAGCTCTACATGGTCGGCTCGATGGGCTGCGCGGGCTCCTTCGGGCTCGGGCTCGCCATCGCCCAGGCCCAGCGCCGGGTGGTGGTGCTCGACGGCGACGGCGCCGCCCTCATGCGCCTCGGCGCGCTGGCCACGATCGGCTACGAGCGCCCGGACAATCTCGTCCATGTGCTGCTCGACAACGAGGTGCACGACTCCACGGGCGGCCAGTCGACGGTGTCGCACTCGGTCGACCTCGCGGGCGTGGCCTCCGCGTGCGGCTACCCCACGGTGGTGCGCGCGCACTCGCTCGCCGAGGCCGAGGCGGCCTTCGTCAACGCCAGGGGGCTCACCTTCATCCACGTGAAGACGGCGCCCGGCGAGAAGGGCGACCTGCCGCGCCCGAAGGAGACCCCGGTGCAGGTCATCGACCGGATGCGCGGATGGCTGAAGGAGACCCGGGGATGAGCGCCGAGCGACGGATGCGGCTGTTGAACCCCGGCCCGGTGACCCTCACCGAGCGGGTGCGCGGCGCCCTCCAGCGGCCCGACCTCTGCCACCGCGAGCCGGAGTTCTACGCGCTGGCGATGGCGGTGCGCGGGCGCATCGAGCGCATCTACGAGGGCTGCGCGGGGCGCTTCGTGGCCATCCTGCTGACGGGCTCTGGCACGTCGGCGGTGGAGGCCATGGTGGGCTCGATGGTGCCCAAGGACGGCCACGCCCTGGTGGTCGCCAACGGTGTGTACGGCGACCGGATGGCGGCGATGCTCACGGCGCAGGGCAAGCGCTTCACCACCGTCGGGGCCGAGTGGATCGCCCCGATGGACCTCGCGGGCGTCGAGCGCGCGCTGTCGACGGACGCGAGCATCACGCACGTGCTGGCGGTGCAGCACGAGACGACCACCGGGCGCGACAACGACGTGGCCGCGCTGGGGGCGCTCTGCAAGCGCTTCGACAAGCCGATGCTGCTCGACGGCGTGAGCAGCTTCGCGGGCGAGCCCATCGACTTCGAGGGGTGGAACCTCGAGGCCGTCGCGGCCACGGCCAACAAGTGCGTGCACGGCGTGCCGGGCATCTCCTTCGTGGTGGCGCGGGAGTCGGTGTTCGCGGCGCGGCCCTCGGGCGCGACCTCGGTGTACCTCGACCTCTGGCGGCACTGGAAGGAGCAGCGCACCGGCGCCTCGCCCTTCACGCAGTCGGTGCACTGCATGTACGCGCTGGAGGAGGCGCTGAAGGAGCTCGAGGACGAAGGCGGCTGGCGCGCCCGGCACGCGACCTATGCGCGGCGGGCGAGCGCGGTGCGCGAGGTGCTCACCGAGCTCGGGGTGACGTACTTCCTGGCCGACGGGGCGACGGCGAGCTCGTCGATCCTGACGGCCTTCGCGGTGCCCGCGTGGACGACCTACGACGCGCTGCACGACGGGCTGAAGGAGCGGGGATTCATCATCTACGCGGGGCAGGGGCCCTACGCGGGGAAGATGTTCCGCATCGCGGTGATGGGCGCGCTCGGCGAGCAGGACATGAGCGAGCTGTTGCAGGGGCTCCGGGCGCTGCTAGTGCGCCCGGGGTGAGCACGCCTGGAGGTACACCGATGGCCGACGGATCGGGTTCCAACGTCCGGATGGAAGCGGCGAAGACCCTGCTGGGGCTGATGGTCAACCCCGCCGACCGGCTCTGGCGCTACCCCATCGGGCACGCCATCGTCGGGGCGGCGGCGCGCACGCCCCTCACGCCCAACCACGTCACCATCGGGCATACCCTCCTCGGTATGACCGCCGGGGCGCTCATCTCGACGGGCCGGCCGGCGCTGCTCGTGGCGGCGGGGGCGATGTACGAGGTGCGCTCCATCCTCGACTGCTTCGACGGGGTGCTCGCCCGCGCGAAGGGCACCGCCTCGCCCTACGGCCGCGCGATGGACCAGACCGGGGACTTCATCGGCTTCGCGGCCTTCATCATCGGCTCCTGGGTGGCCTTCGCCCGCGTCTTCGGCTTCGCCCCCGCCATGGCGCTCTCGCTCATCACGGCGGCGCTCTGCGCGCTCTGCACCTTCTGCTGGGACTTCTACAAGCGCCGCTTCACGTCGATCCTGCTGGAGGGGCGCGACGAGGTGGCCGACGAGTACGTCCAGCTGCAGCTGGAGGCGAAGAAGAACCCCGGGCTCGCCATCGGCTTCTCGGCCTGGTTCGCGCGGGTGCAGACCCTGGCCATCAGCCCGTCGATGCTCCCGGCGCTGCGGGCGCGGGTGGCCACGGGGCAGGCCCGGGCGGACGACGACGCGCCGCACCCCGCGGCCGAGCGGCTGCGCGCCATGGCCCTGCGCAACGACCCGCAGCTCCGCTCGACGCTCCTCAAGGTGGGCTTCTCGGGCGGCGACACGGGCATCCTGATCTTGACCGTGGCGACCCTCCTCACGAGGCCGGTGGAGGGATTTCTCGCCGCGAGCGCGTATTGTGTGGTGATCCTCGCGGCGACGATCTCCGCGAGCAACCGACTGCTGCACGCGCAACCCATGACCGCCTCTTCCCACTGAGCTCAATCCCGATGATCGACAAGGCCGTGATTCTCGCCGCGGGCCAGGGCAACCGCATCGCCCGCGCCTCGCAGACCCCCAAGCCGTTCCTGTCGCTGGACGGCACCCCCGATGGTCCGTGCTTCATCGACTGGCACATCGAACAGCTCGCCGCCATCGGCGTGCGGGAGATCTTCCTCGTCGGCAACCAGGTCACCTCCAAGCGCCCCTTCAAGGGCCCGCGCGGCTGCCGCGTCCACTGGATCCTCAACCCCACCGAAGACCTCTCCACCTCGGGGAGCGGCCACTCGTTCTGGTTCGCGCTCCACAGCGAGCACGAGATCCTCGACGGGCACGCGCGGGTGGTGCTCATGGACGCCGACATCCTCTACGAGCCCGGGGTGCTGCACGCCCTCGGGGCGCCCTCCCGCGACGGCCGCTCGCGCACGCTGGTGTGCGGCGACTACAAGGAGTCCAACGAGGAGGTGATGGTCTTCGGCAAGGACAACCGCGCCCTCACCCACGGCAAGGGGCTGCTCGACACCAACGCGGGCAAGGCGCTGCTCCCCGGCATGACCTGCTACGGCGAGGCCACGGGCATGGTGCTCTGGGAGCCGGGCGACCACGCCCTGGTGCGCGCCGCCACCGACTGGTGCATCCAGTACTCGACGGCCAAGACGCGCAGCGAGCACGAGGACATCACCCAGCGCCTCATGCTGGCCGACCGGGTGAGCCCGTCGGTCTTCCACGAGCTGATGTTCATGGAGTGCGACTCGCCCGAGGAGTACGCCCACCTCACGGGCGATTTCTTCCCGAAGCTCCGCGCCAGCCTCGACTGAGCGCCTCCGCGAGGCGACCCATGGCCTCCCCCCGACGATGACCCCCGCGCAGCGCGTCGCCCTCGACCTCGAGCGCCTCCTCGGCCCCTCGCGGGTGCTCACCGACCCCGAGCTCTGCGCGGGCTACGCGCGCGACGAGAGCGAGGCGGCGTGGGTGGTGCCGCCCTGCGTGGTGCTCGCGGAGACGGCGGCGGACGTGGTCGCCGCGCTGCGGGCCTGCGAGAGATACGGCGTGCCCGTGGTGCCGCGCGGGGCGGGCACCGGACGCACCGGCGGGGCGACGGTGACGGCGCCTGGGGTGGTGCTCGACACCTCGCGCCTCGGCGACCTCAAGGACATCGACCGGGCCAACGGCGTCGCGGTGGTGGGCGCCGGGATGCGCACCGGGGCCCTGCACGCCGCGGTGGAGCGCGAGGGGCTGTTCTACCCGCCCGACCCGCAGAGCGCCGAGTGGTGCTGCCTCGGCGGCAACGTGGCCGAGAACGCGGGCGGGCCGCGCGCGGTGAAGTACGGCGTGACGCGCGACTGGGTGCTGGGCCTGGAGTGCGCCCACATGGACGGCGCGCTGGTGCAGCACGGCCGGCGCACGGCCAAGGGAGTGACGGGCTACGACACCGTCGGGCTGCTGGTGGGGAGCGAGGGGACGCTCGGGGTGTTCACCGAGGTGACGCTGCGGCTGACGGCGCTGCCGACGGCGGTGCGCGGGGTGCTGGCGGTCTTCGCCGACGCGGTGGCGGCGGGGCGCGCGGTGGCGGCGCTGCTGGCCTCGGGCGCGCGGCCGCGGTGCATCGAGCTGCTCGACGCCATCTGCTGCGACGTGATGCGGGCCGACGACCCGGCGGTGCTGCCGGCGGGGGCGGGCGCGGCGCTGGTGATCGAGGTGGACGGCTTCGACGACGCGGCGGTGGCGCGGGAGGCCCAGCGGGCGGGCGAGGCCTGCGCGGCGGCGGGCGCGGTGAGCGTGCACGAGGCGGTCGACGCGGCGGAGCGGGCGGCGCTGTGGGCCGTGCGGCGGGTGATGTCGCGGGCGCTGCGGGGGAGGGCGGCGCACAAGCTCTCGGAGGACGTGGTGGTGCCGCGGGCGCAGGTGGCCGAGCTCATCGCGCGGGTGCAGGTCATCGCGGCCGAGGAGCGGGTGGTGATGCCCACCTACGGGCACGCGGGCGACGGCAACCTGCACGTCAACCTGCTGTGGGACCACGACGACGAGCGCCCTCGGGTGCAGCGCGCCATCGAGCGGCTGTTTCGAGCGACGCTCGACCTGCGCGGCACGCTCTCCGGCGAGCACGGCATCGGGGTGCTCAAGGCCCCTTACCTGGCCTGGGAGCAGGGCCCGGCGCTCATCGAGTTACAACAACGGGTAAAGACGGCCTTCGACCCGCGGGGCCTGCTCAACCCCGGGAAGATCTTCGGCGCATCGGCGACGCACCGCGGCTGCTGACCGACGGCCCGTCGCGGCTCGACGCTACGACGGACCTGCGGGTAGCATCGGAGGCCTATGGCCCAGCACCCGATCGCCCATCGTCCGCCGCGTTCGTCGTCGCCCGCGGGAGAGCCCTTCTACCGACGCCCGAGCGGGCCTGGCGCTCCGCCGCGCACCCCGGGGACGGAGCACTCGCACGCTCATGACCACGGCCACGAGCATGGCCACGACCACGACCACGAGCACGACCATGGCCACGACCACGGCCACGAGCACGGCCATGACCATGGCCACGAGCACGATCACGACCACCACCACACGACGATCGACGCGCAGTCGGGGCACCACCACGATCATCACCGCGGGGGTGTTTCGCATCACCACCATGGCGACGGGCACCACCATCACCACGATGGCGACGCCCCCCACGAGCACGGTGGGCCGGGGCGTGACCGCGGCGGTGATCGCGGCGGTCAGGCCTTCTCCAACGAGAAGCGGGTCATCGACCTGATCGTTTCGCTGGTGGCCGAGAGGGTCGACGAGATCGTCGAGCGGCGCGTGGAGGAGATCGTCGCGCGTCAGCTCGCGGGTCTACGTCGGGGCCCCGACGGGAACTCCGGCGGCCGCTGACGCTCCGCGCTTCCGAAGGGGGGGAGAGGGGGGCGCCGGGTCAGCGGCGGCCGCGGCGGGGCAGGGTGACCACGCGCGGGGGAGGGGGGGCGTTGGGATCGGGCCGGAAGGGCTCGACCCCGGCCGGGGCGATGTAGGCGCCGCCGCAGGCCTGGCAGGTCGCGATGCAGGCCCGGAAGCGCTGCACGCAGGCGTTCTCGCAGCGCTCGAACTCGATCGGCGGGCGCAGCGCGAGGGTAGTCTGGCAGGTGGTGCGGCAGGCCGATGCGGGCGTCCCGCACTGCTCGCGCATGCAGGTCTGACAGGCCGTGCTCTGGGCGGCGCGCGCCGCGGGGTCGGCGACCGGAGCTCGCGCTGCGGGGTCGCGTGCGCCGACCGGCGCGCCGACGACGAGGGTTCCGAGCGCGAGGGACGTGACGACGGTCGTGCGAAGGGACATCGGGCGCCTCCAACGATCTGATTCGGGGAGTCTATCGGGAACCGCGCGAGGGTATCACCCACCGTCGGCGATGGCATCAGAGGGGGGGCGAGAGCCCTTCGCCTACTCCTCCAGGTTGGCGAGCGCGCGCTTCATGATCCGCTCGCCCTCCCGATCGCCGTAGCCGAGGGCGATGGCGAGCTCGGCGAGGGTCTCCTCCTCGATGTCCGAGAGGTCGTCGTCGGCGGCGGCCACCACGGTGGCGATCTCCAGCGCCTGACGACGCATCGGACCGGCGCCGATCGCCTCGACCGCCTCGGCGACGAAGGCGTCTTCGTCCTCCTCGATGGCCTCGTCCCAGGCCGCGATCGTGGCCTCGAGCTCCTCCTCGTCGACCTCCTCGCCGAGCAGCTCGGCGAAGGTGTCCACGATGGCGTCGTACTCGTCGTCGTCCATCTCCTCGGCGTCGTCCGAGGTGGCCACCCAGTACGCGACGGCCATCACTGCCTGCACGCGGGCGAGCAGCTCCTCGTCCTCGTGGCTCGACGGCGCCGAGCGGCTGTTGAACAGCTTGCGCCCGCGGTCCCACTCCGGGGCCGCGTCGGCCTCGGCGACCACGGACTTCAGCACGCGGCTCTTCGACGCCAGCGCCACGGGCTCCTTCGAGGGGCGGGGCTTGCCGCCCGGGACGACCCCGCCGGGCCGCCGCTCGGCGATGCCCGGCGCGGCGGGCGCGGGGGGGGCGATCTCGGGCTTCGACCCGAAGAGGCGGCGCAGGGGAGACGCCGCCACCGCTGCGGCCGCAGGGGCCGCTGCCACCGGGGCGGGCACCGGGGCTGCGACAGGAGCGGGCGCGGGCGCGGGTGCGGGTGCAGGCGCGGGCGGACGGGCCGCCGGGGGCGTGGGCGCCGCGAGGGGGGCGGTGGCCGAGGGCGGATCTTGCGGGTTCGCCGGGTCGACGTTCCAGTGGGTGCAGTACCCGCAGCGGACGTTGAGCCGGTGGATGATCGCGCCGCAGTTGGCGCACTTGTAGAGAGGGGTCGACATGGGTCCGAGGACGATACCTCTCACCCCTCGGGCGATGGAACGCCCTTCCCGCGACCCGCTTCCAGAATACGCTTCGCGCGCCGCGCGGCGTCCGCGAGGGCGGCGACGCAGGGGTCGCACCCCCGGTCGCAGCAGGCCGGCCAGTCGCTCTCGGGTTCGGCGAGCCAGGCGTGCACCGAGCCCGCGTGGACGAGGTCGAGCGCGAGCTCCCGGCAGGCCTGCTCCACCGCGGCGTCGATCTCGGCATGGTCGTAGGGCAACATCGCTCGCCCTGGGACCTTCACCCCCGCCCCCGCGCTCGCGCAAGCCCGACCGGCGCTCGTGGAGGGCTCCCGGTCAGCGGCAGCGGGCGTTGATGCACACCGTCGGCGCGGCGCAGTCGACGCTGCGGGCGCACTCGGGGCGAAGCTCCAGGGGGTTGGTGCACAGCAGGTCGGCGCCGCAGGTGTCGAAGGCCACGTCGACGCGCAGGCACTCGGCCGTCGTCCCGCCCGGGCAGGCGGCGCGGCACGACCCGCGGCGGCACACGCTCCCGGTGGCGCAGTCGGCGTCGCGCGCGCAGAAGGTCCGCGGCGAGGTGTCCACCTGGCAGAACCCGAGCACGCAGACCTCCGACGCCGCGCAGGGGCGGCTCGCGTCGCAGCCCGCCACGCAGCGCCCGTCGGCGCACACGCTCCCGCTGGCGCAGTCCGCCGATCGGGCGCACTCGGTGCCTCCCTGGGTGGCCTGGTCGCAGTAGCCCCCGACGCACGCCTGCGTCGAGGGGCACGCCGTCCGCGCGCTGCACGGCGCGAGGCAGCGCCCGTCGACGCAGTCCCGCCCCGCGCCGCAGTCGGTCGCGAACTGGCACACCGCCGCGCCCCCGAGGCACCGCCCCGCGAGGCAGCGCTCGCCGCTGGCGCAGCCCGCGTCGGTGGTGCACTGGGTGGGCGTCACGCAGGCGCCCGAGCGCACGTCACAGACGAGGCCCGCGCCCGCCGCCGCGCAGTCCCGATCGAGCCGGCACCCGCCGCTCACGCCCGCATCGAGCGTGGGGGTGCCGGTGTCTGCGACCGCGGCGTCTCCGCCATCGCCGCCGCCGTCGGCGCGATCGAGCACCAGGCAGCGCTCGTCGTCGTCGTCGTCGTCACCGTCGTGGTCGTGGTCGTGGCCTCGGCCACGGTCGCGGTCATCGTCGCGGTCGCGGTCGCGGTCGCGGTGGTCGCGGCCGCTCACGCGGGGGTGGTCGTCGCAGCCGTCGTGGTCACCGCAGCAGGCGACCAGCAGCGAGCTCAGGAGGAAGATCGATCGCATCATCATGGGAGGGCCGCACCTTTCCGTAGGTCGGAGGGTGCGTGGCGCGCCCTCGTGCACCCCCATCGCCTCCACGGGCCTCGCGCCTTCAACGACCCGATGACGATTCTCATCGCCGGTCGATTGTCATCCGGGTCGATGAAGGTTCTCGTCCGTCGCGGCGACGCATGCCATGAGGAACCCGATGCGCTGGCCAGGACCGCACCCCACCGCCGCCGCGCTCCCGCTCCTCCTGATCGCTCGCGTCGGTCATGCGCAGCCGGCGCCCGCCGCGGCGGCCTGCGCGCCCACCGTCGAACTCGGGGCGAACATCCCCGCCCGCGTCGCGCAGCGCCTCCGTCGCGTGCTCGACCACGCCGTCGGCGCCCTCGGCCCCGCGTCTCCGTGCGCCGCCTCGCACGCGCGCCTCGACTGGAACGACCGCGAGCTCACCATCCACGTCTCCCTCGACGACGGGCGCATCGCGGTGCGCAGCCTGGAGTCCCTCGAAGACGTGCTCCCGACGCTCCTGTCGGTGCTCGCGGTGCCTCCGCCCGACCCCGCGGCCGCGGACGATCCCCCGCCCGCCCCGCCCGCCGAGGCCCCGGTCGCGCCTCCGGCGCCCATCGAGGCGCCGCCGCCGGTGGTGGTCCCCGCGCCCGCGCCCGCCGCGGCGCGGGCCGAGGGGTGGTCGCTGCTGGTGGCCGTGGGCGCGGGGGCGTCGGCGCAGGTCGGCGGCGACGGGCGCTGGCGCTGGAGCTCGGAGGTCGGCGCCGCGACGCCCCGCTTCGCGATCAGCGCGCGCTCGGCGATGGCCTACCGCTCCGAGCGCGATGACCGCGTCAACCTGGACGGGGAAGACCGCCGCGAGCGCAGCACCTGGCGCACCGAGTCGAGCGTGGTGGTCTCCGGCCGGGCGCGGCTGGGCGTCGGCAGGCTGCGCCTCGAGGTCGGCGGCTTCGGCGGCGTGGTCCACGACGCGGGCGACGACGGCGACGACCGCTGGGCCCCCCGCTTCGGCCTCGAGGCCGCGCTCGCCTGGCCCTTCACCCGCTCGCTGTCGGCCCTGGTGCGCGCCGAGGGCTTCGTCGACCTCGGCGGCGAGCGCGGCCCGGGTATCGCGCTGAGCGTCGGCGTCAGCTGGGAGCCGCAGCGATGAGCCTGCGGGTCGTACGCCCGGTGCTCGCGCTCGTCCCCGAGGACGACGGGGTGCTGCTCCAGCGCGTCGCCGCGGGGGACGTCCACGCGCTCGGCGTGGCCTTCGATCGCTTCCACCGCGACGTCTACGCCGTGCTCGCGCGCCTCCGCGGCACGCGCCTCGACCTCGACGACCTCGTGCAGACCGCCTTCCTCGCGCTGCCCCGCGCCGCCCACAACTACGACCCGGCGGCCTCCGCGCGGTCCTTTGTCATCGGCGTGGCGATCCAGCACGCGCGCCGCGAGCGCCGCAGCCTCGTGCGCCGGTGGCGCCTCTGGCAGGCGCGCACCCACGAGGTCGACGTCCCCGAGGCCGTGGTCGACCCCGAGCAGCACGCGAGCGACCGCGAAGACCTCGCCGCCCTGGAGTCGGCCATGGCGGGGCTGTCGCACGCGCAGCGCGAGGTGATCATCCTCCACGAGGTGCAGGGGCTGAAGGGCGACGAGGTGGCGGCGGCGCTGGGCGTGCCGATCAACACCGTGTGGACGCGCCTGCATCACGCGCGCAACTCGCTCCGGGCCACGCTCGACGCGCGGGGTGCACGATGAGCCCGCGGCCACACGAGGGCTGCGCGCGCGCCGCGGAGGTCGAGGCGGCATTCGACGGGCGCCTCGACGCGGCGACCGAGGCCGAGGTGTTCGCGCACGCCCGCGCCTGCCTGTCGTGCGCGGCGCTGGAGCGATCGCTGCGCTCGCTGCGGGAGAGTTCGCGCTCGCTCCCTGGCGCGGCGCCCGATCCGGCGGCGGCGCAGCGGGTGCGTGCGGAGGTCCTCGCGGGCGCCGCGCGATCGGGGCGCGGGCTGTCGACGCCGGTGCGGCGGGCGCTGGCGGTGGCGGCCGCGGTGACCCTGGCGCTGCTGGGCGGGGCGGCGATCGCCCGTCGGGGCCCTGCACCGCCGCGCGCGGACGGGGGCATCGAGCTGGCGGGCGTCGGGATGCTGCGGCCCGAGCGCGGGGCCGTGTACCGGGTCGAGCGGGTCGGCGCGGACACGCGCATCGGGCTCACCGAGGGGACGATCCATCTTGCGGTGGTGCGTCGGCGCCGGTCGGAGCGCTTCGTGGTGGCGCTCGGCGACGCGGAGGTCGAGGTGCGGGGCACCCGCTTCGCGGTCGACGCCCACGAGGGTCACCTGCGCCGGGTGCGCGTCACCGAGGGGCTGGTGGCCGTGCGTCGCCAGGGCCTGGCCGAGCGCTTCGTCGCCGCGGGCGGAACCCTCGAGGTCACCGAGGCCCCTGCGCCCGCCCCGGTCGCCGCGGCGCTCCCGCCGACGGAGCCGCCCCCGACGATGGAGCCGCTCCCGACGATGGAGCCGCTGGCGCCCGACGCCCCGGCGGCCCCTGCGCCGCGCGTCGAGTCGGCGCGGCCGGCGGCGGCGTCGGGCGGGGCGCTGACGGCGTCGCGGGACTTCCGGGCGGGCGCGCTGGCCTACGTGCGCGGCGAGCCTGCGGCGGCGGCCACGGCGCTCCAGCGCTTCCTCGCGGCGGCCCCGGCGCGCGACCCCCGGCGGGAGGACGCGCGCTACGTGCTGGTGCTGGCGCTCGACGCCTCGCACGCTGCCGCCGCCGAGGGCGCGGCGCGGGCCTACCTGGCGGAGTTTCCTCGCGGCCTGCGCCGCGCCGAGGTGACCGTGCGGCTGACACGCCGGCTGGCGGAGCGCGGGGCCTGCGACGCGGCGGCGAGCGTGGCGCTGGGGATGCCCGAGAACGCCGACGGCGCGCTGCGCGCCCAGGTGGCCCACGGCCTGGCGCGCTGCGCGGGCGCCTCGGGGGAGTGAAAGAGCCGGGTACCTCGCCGCACGAGTTCTGACGGGTCGAGCAGAGCACCCGCCCACGTCGTCAGCCACCAGCCTCGCCGATCGAGGGGAGCACCCGCCCAAACCCCCAGTCACCGGCCTCACTCGCCCGTGGGTCGGCGATGACAGCTCATATGCTCCTCTGGGAGGGCGAGGCTGGTGACTGTTGGCCTGGGCGGTCGCGCGGGCGTCGATGGACACTCCCCCGCGGGCCATGCGAGACCCCACGGCATGGCCCTCGTACGACCGTTCCGCGCGCTGCGTCCGCCGCCTGCCATCGCCGCCCGCGTGGCGTCGCCGCCCTACGACGTGATCAACACCCGCGAGGCCCGCGCGCTCGCCGCGGGCAACGCCGACTCCTTCCTGCGCGTCGCCCGCCCCGAGGTCGACCTCGAGCCCGGCGTCGATGAGCACGCCGACGAGGTGTACGCCCAGGGCGCGCGCAACCTCTCCGAGCTCTGCGTCCGCGGTGTGCTCGTGCAGGACGCCCGGGCGAGCCTCTACGTGTACGCGCAGACCATGGGCGCGCACCGCCAGGTCGGCCTCGTCGGCTGCGTGTCCGTCGACGAGTACGACCGCGACCTCATCCGCAAGCACGAGAAGACCCGCGCCGACAAGGAGGACGACCGCACCCGCCACATCGACGCCCTGCACGCGCACGACGAGCCGGTGTTCCTGGCGTACCGCGCGCGCCCGGCCATCGACGCGCTGGTCGCGATCATCACCGCGCTCCCGCCGGACACCGACCTCACCACGGACGACGGCATCCGCCACACGGTGTGGGTGCCGACGGAGGCGCAGTCCGAGGCGCTCTCGGCGCACTTCGCCGAGGTGCCCGCGCTGTACGTCGCCGACGGCCACCACCGCAGCGCCGCCTCGTCGCGGGTCCACGCCGAGCGCCGGGGCACCCCTGGCGAGCACGACCGCTTCCTCGCGGTGCTCTTCCCCGACGAGCAGCTCAAGATCCTGGCGTACCACCGGCTGGTGCGCGACCGCGCGGGGCGCTCGCCCGAGGCGCTGCTGGCCGCGCTGATGGAGGTGTGCTCCATCGAGCCCGCGGCCGCGCCGGAGCCCCCGACGCCGCGCTCGATGGGCTTCTTCGTCGACGGCCGCTGGTACCTCGGCACCGTGCGCCCGGGGCTCTGGGACGCCACCGACCCGGTCGCCTCCCTCGACGCCGCGCTCTGCCAGGAGCTCGTCCTCGACCGGGTCTTCGGCATCACCGACCCCCGCCGCGACGACCACGTCGACTTCGTCGGCGGCATCCGCGGCACCGGGGAGCTCGAGCGCCGCGTGCGCGAGGAGGGCTGGTCGCTCGCCATCGCGATGCACCCGACGAGCATCGCCGAGCTGCTCGCGGTGAGCGACGCGGGGCGCCTGATGCCCCCGAAGAGCACGTGGTTCGAGCCCAAGCTGCGCAGCGGACTCTTCGTCCACCTGATGGGGTGATCGCGCCGCGCGCTCCTTCGGGAGCACCCGCGCACGCCACCGGTCTCTGGCTTCGCCCTCCGAGGGGAGCACCCGCCCACGCCCGCGATCCCCGGCGTGATAGGGTCGCGCCGATGTTCAGGCGAGCAGCGGGCGTGGTGCTGGTGCTGATGGGATGCGGGTCGCGCACAGGCCTGCGCGACGAGCACCGCGACGCCCTCGTCGACGTCGTCGACGCGAGCGAAGCCCTCGACGCGCCCGACCTGCCCGACGCGCCGGATGTCCCCGATGCCTTCGACGCGCCGGATGCCCCCGATGTGTTCGACGCGCCCGATGTGTTCGACGCGTCCGATGTGTTCGACGCGCCCGACGTGTTCGATGCGCTCGATGTCCCGGACGCGCCCGACGTAGTCGACGTCCCCGACGCTCCCGATGTGCGCGACGCGCCCGATGTCCCGGACGTGTGCATGCCGGTGGCCGATCGCTGCGGCCGCAGCGAGGTGTGCGGCAACGGGCTCGACGACGACTGCAACGGCAGCTCGGACGACGGGTGCACCTGCGTCCCGGGCGAGGTGCAGCCGTGCTTCGATGGTCCGCCGGGGCGGCGCGACGTGGGCGCGTGCCGTGACGGCACCCAGCGCTGCCTCGCCGTCGGCCGATGGACCGCGTGCGAGGGCGGAATCTCCCCGCAGCCCGACGTCTGCAACGGGCAGGACAACACCTGCACCGGCTGCCTCACGGACGTCGGGTGCCCGATCCTGTGCCCGGGGCAGGGTGACCCGCGGGCGCCCGACGGCCGGCCCTTCGCGGAGTACCCCCTGCGCGGCGGCCTCTTCTTCGGCGGCCGCGCGGTCGCGTGGCGATGGACCGTCCGGGGTGGTCCCTGCGACCAGCTCGTCGCGATGAGCAGCTTCTCGCTCACCTCGCCCGACCAGCGCGACGCCGTCTTCCGCCCGTCGCTCTCCGGGGACTACACCGTCACGCTCACGGTCACGCTGCCCGACGGCAGCGCCCTGTCGTGCACCTTCGTCGTGCACATCGCCGGCCCCGGCCTGCGCGTCGAGCTCTGCTGGGACCGCAGCAACGACGTCGACGTCGACCTCTACCTCCATCGGCCCGGGAGCACGGCGTCGTGGTGGTCCGCCGTCGGCGCGTCGCAGCCCACCCAGGACGCGTGCAGCTGGGCCAACTGCGAGGCGGTGATCCGCGGCGAGCTGCCCGACGGGCGCCCGATGCCGCGCGCCGACTGGGGCTACGCGCGCTCGGCCCTCAGCGAGTGCCAGGACGGCCCGCACGGCCCGACGTGGCGGACGCTGGGCTTCTGCGGCAACCCCCGGCTCGACATCGACAACAACCTCTCCAAGGCCCGCGGGACGCCCGAGAACATCAACATCGACCGCCCCCGCGACGGCGAGACCTTCCGGGTGATGGCCCACAACTTCACCGGCACGCTCACCCACCCGCTGGTGAACATCTACTGCGACGGTCGGCTCTATGGCACCTACGGGGCGGCGCCCGACCTGGTGCGCGGCTTCGAGGCGCCGGGCGGCTTCGCGCGCGGGGCGATGTGGCGCGCGGTCGACGTCACCACGCGGGTCGACGCCGAGGGCAAGACGACCTGCGAGCTGCGCGAGGTGCACCCGCCGGGCGCCACCTCGGGCTACGACGTGACCATCGACAACGTGCGGTATTGAGCGGGCGCCCGGGGGGGCGGAGCCCCAGGCCGGGCCAGCCGTCGGTCCTCGCGGGGTCGGAGGCGAGGACCTTCCCGGTTTGGGACGCGCATCGAGGTGGTCGTGCGCGGCGCATCGAAGCGGGGAGATGGCCGGGTGATCCGGTGTAGGGTCCATCGATGGCGGAACGGGATTCTGGCGTGGTCTTCGAGCGCGACGCCTTCTTCGAACTCTCGGGCGACCTCCTCGGCGTGGCGGGGCTCGACGGATTCTTCAAGCGCGTCAACCCTGCCTGGACCGACATCCTCGGGTGGACCACCGTGGAGATCTGCGCGACGCCATGGCTGGACTTCGTTCATCCGGACGACCGGGCGGCGGCGGTGGCGGCGGGCGAGACGCTCAGGCAGGGGGGGCCGGTCGTCCGATTCACCAACCGGTACCGGCACCGGGACGGCACGTACCGCTGGCTCGAGTGGCACAGCGTCTCGTCGCTGACGCACGGCCTCATCTACGCCATCGCCCGTGACGTCACCGCCCGGCGCGAGACGGACGAAGCGCTCGTAGAGCTCACCGAGAGCCTCGCCACCACGCTCCACAGCATCGGCGACGGGGTGATCGCCACGGACGCGGCGGGCGCCGTCCTGCGCATGAACCCCGTCGCGGAGCAGATCACCGGCTGGGCGCTCCGCGACTGCGTGGGGCGGCCCCTCGGGGAGGTCTTCCGCATCATCCACGCCGGGACGCGGCGGTCCGCCGAGAACCCCGTGGATCGCGTCCTGCGCGAGGGCGTCTCGTCCGCCCTCGCCAACGACGTCTGGCTCCTTCGGCCGGACGGGACGGAGGTGCCCATCGCCGACAGCTGCTCGCCGATCCGCGACGCCCGCGGGACGCTCCGGGGCGCCGTGCTGGTGATCCGGGACACGAGCGAGGAGCTGCGCGCGATGGCCGCCCGCGAGCGGGTACAGCGCCGCCTCGAGGTCGCCGAGCGCATGGCCTCGGTGGGCACCCTCGCGGCGGGCATCGCCCACGAGATCAACAACCCCCTCGCGTACGTGACCGCCAACCTCGAGCTGGTGCGCGAGGAGATCCGCGCGCTCAGCGGCGGCTCCACCTCCGGGCGCATGAAGGAGCTCGACGACACCGTGCGCGACGCCCAGGAGGGGGCCGAGCGCGTGCGCAAGATCGTCCGCGGGCTCAAGACCTTCTCCCGCACCGAGGAGGAGTGCCTGGGCGTCGTCGACATCCACGGCGTGCTCGAGGTCTCGATCAACATGGCCTTCAACGAGATCCGCCACCGCGCGCGCCTCGTGAAGGACTACGGGCCCGTGCCCACGGTCATCGCGGACGACGCGCGCCTGGGGCAGGTGTTCATCAACCTCCTGGTCAACGCCGCGCAGGCGCTCCCCATCGGCGAGGTCGAGCACCACGAGATCCGCGTGGTCACGGCCACGGACGCCGAGGGGCGGGCCGTGATCGAGGTGCGCGACACCGGGCCCGGCATCCCCTCCGCGGTGATCGATCGCATCTTCGAGCCCTTCTTCACCACCAAGCCCGTCGGGGTCGGCACGGGGCTGGGCCTCTCGATCTGCCACAACATCATCACGGGAATGGGCGGCACCATCGACGTCACGAGCGTCGTGGGTTGTGGTGCGACCTTCCGGGTCACCCTCCCGCCGACGCAGAGCGCGTCGATGGGCGATGAGCTCGCTGGTCTCCCCTCCGCCACCACGCCCGCCCCGGTGCCGCGCCGGGCGGCGGTGCTGGTCGTGGACGACGAGCCCGCCGTCGGCGTCATGCTGGGCCGGGTGCTCCGCCAGCACGAGGTCACGACGGTCACGCGCGCCGCCGACGCCGTGCGACTCCTGGAGGAGGGGCGCCGCTTCGACGTGATCCTCTCCGACCTGATGATGCCCGCGATCTCGGGGATGGACCTCTACGACGAGCTCGCGCGGCGCTTCCCCGAGGCGGCCGAGCGGATGGTGTTCCTCACCGGCGGGGCCTTCACGCCCGCGGCCCGGGCCTTCCTCGACCGGGTGTCCAACGAGCGCGTCGACAAGCCCTTCACCCCGGACAGCGTGCGGTCGATCGTCGAGCAGTTCGTGCGGTAGCGCCGAGGGCGCCGCCGCGTCGGGGGGGGGCGGTCGACGATCGCTAGCGAGCACCGCCCACGCCTGCGAACACCGGCCTCGCCCTCCGAGGGGCGCACCCACTCGCGCTTGCAGTCACCGGTCTCGCCGAGGGGAGCAGCCGCCCACCCATCCAGTCACCGGTCTCGCCGAGGGGAGCACCCGCCCACCCATTCAGTCACCGGTCTCGCCGAGGGGAGCAGCCGCCCACCCATCCAGTCACCGGTCTCGCCGAGGGGAGCACCCGCCGAGGCCCACAGTCGACGGCTCCACGACCCTTCCCAGAGGGTCTGGTCGCGCGGTGGCCACTTCTCGATGGTTCACACGATCGCCGGCCTCGCGCGGGCGGTGGAGTATGTGAACCGTCGTCGCCGACCCAGGGGCGAGTGAGTCGGTGACTGTGGGCCTCGGCGGGTGCTCCCCTCGGAGGGCGAGGCTGGTGACTGGACGGGTGGGCGGGTGCTCCCCTCGGCGAGACCGGTGACTGCGAGCGCGAGTGGGTGCTCCCCTCGGAGGGCTGAGACCGGTTGCTGGCGAGGTGGGCGGATGCTCCCGCGCCCCGACCTCCCGATCCCCTGCTCCCCCACCGCTGGTATAACCCCCGCTGATGTCCAACAGCTCACCTCGGGAAGCCGCCGTCCGCGCCTACCTCTCGGCGCTCGCGGAGTTCGAGTCCGCCCTCCATGTGCTCGCGCTCGGTGAGCAGTGTCTCCGCGACGGCCTCGCGCCCTTCGCCGACCTCGCCGCGCAGCTCGACCCCGCGGCCCCCGCGGCGGCGTCCGTCCCCACGGCCGACGGGCTCTGGCGCCCGCGCGACCCGGTGGCCCTCCAGGGGATCACCGACGTCTACGAGGTCCCCGGGCGCTTCACCTTCCAGGGCGACGACGACGCCAACCTCCGCGCCATGGCCGAGCGTGTGACCGCCGCGCGCGCCGAGCTCGCCCGCCAGCTCACCCGCCTCGAACAGCTCGCCAGCGCCCCCGCCCGCATCGCCGCCGTGGCCGAGACCATGGAGCGCACCGAGCTCGAGAACAGCCGCGCCCAGGAGGCCGAGCTGCTGCGCCAGTTCGAGCCCGAGGCCGCCCAGCTGCGCGACCTCTGCAAGCGCCTCCACGAGGCCGTGCGCGCCACCCGCCGTCCCGACCTCGCCCGCCTCGACACCGCCGACGCCCTCTACCAGGAGTACGTCACCCGCGTGGGCGGGCTCTACGGCAAGGCCCTGCCGGTGCTGCGGGAGGCCATCGCGGCGCTCTCCCGCGTGGCGCGCTGCGAGGTGCCGCCGTCGTGGCCCGACACGCTCCCCTTCGCGGCACACCTGCCCGACGACCTCGTCACCTCGCCCGTCCCCGAGAGCCCCGCGGTGCAGCAGCTACGGCAGGCCCTGGAGTCCCAGGCCCAGCAGGAGGCCGCGTTGCTGCGCGCGCAGGACGAGCTCGGGGTGCAGCTCCGCCGGGTCGACGGCGAGGTGGGGGCGATGGTGCAGCGGGAGGTCGAGCTCTTGCGCGAGGTCGAGGTGGCCAAGCTGGTGCTGCGCTGGTGCACCCGGCACGACGCCCTCGACGTGGCGCGCGCGGCGCTGGCGGCGATCCAGACCGAGGGGCAGGCGCGCACGCAGGCCCTGGCGGCGGTGCAGGCCGAGGGGCAGCGGGCCCTTGGGCAGATCGCGGCGATCCAGACGGACGCGACGGAGTGGGCCCAGGCGGTGCAGGCCAAGGAAGGGGCGCTGGCGAAGCACCGGGGCGACGAGCCCGCGCTCTTCGGCAAGGACGACTGGCGCAAGAAGCTCCTGGAGATCGAAGACGAGGTCAACGACCTGCGGACCGAGCTCCAGCAGCGGCAGCAGCGCATCGTGGAGGGCAACGGCGAGGCCGCCCGGCTGCGGGCGCGCGAGGCGGCCGAGCAGGCGACCATCACCACGCTGACGCAGCAGCTCGACGAGGGCCGGCGCCGCGAGGCCCAGAGCCTCAAGGAACTCCTGGAGGTGGAGAAGGAGCTCGGGGCGGCGGTCCCGCCGCGGCGGCTGCCGACGGCGCACGCGGAGGAGCTGCTGGCCGCGGCGGTGGCGGCGCGCAACGAGCTGCGCGCGCGGGTCGAGCGCCTGACCACGGAGTCGCGCCGGGTGAAGGAGGACGCCGACCGCGCCGCGGTGCAGCTGAAGCAGCTGGCGGCCGAGCGGGCGCGCATCGAGTCGGGCCTGGCGGTGGCCCTGCGCCAGTCGGGCTCGGCCCACGAGGAGGCGCTGCGCTCCATGGCGGTGCGACGGCAGGCGGCCTTCGAGAGCCACGCGGGCCAGGTGCTCGCGGGCCTGGAGGAGTCGCTCGCGCAGGTCGACCGCAACTTCATCGAGCCCGCGCGGCGGGCGATGCTGGTGCGGGCGGGGGTGATGACCGACGCGCCGGTGACGCTGCGGGCGCGGGGGGCGGAGCTGGAGGCGGCGCTGCCTGCCCTGCGGGCGCGATGGGCGGCGGCGGTCGACCCTGCGGTGGAGGCGCTGGCGGCGGTGGAGGCGGGCTTCCTCGCGACCGCGGGGCAGCGGGCCCGCGCGGCCTGGCGAGGGTGATCAGCGCAGGCGGAGCTCGCCGCGGCCCCGGGTAGCGAGGGCGGCGAGGAAGGTGCGGTCCTGGTCGGGGCCGATGCCGACGACGTCGAGGCGCATGCGGGACGAGACGCCCTCGGCGAGGCCGAGCATGGCGCGGGCGATGGTGCCGCGGTCGGTGGGCCGCCCGTCGGACAGCAGCACGATCTGGTCGGGCTGCATCGACGCGGCGGCCTCGAGGGCGGCGACGGGCTCGGTCTCGTCGCGGGGCTGGAGCCCGCCGATCCAGCGGATGGCCTCGGAGAGGGCGGCGCCGTCCATCACCCGGGGGTTCTGCCAGAGCGGGGTGACGTTGGAGCTGAAGGCCACGACGTTGACCGCGACGTCCGCCGGGAGCGACCCGAGCACCTTGACGAGCTCGGCGCGCGCGACGTCGAGCTTGGTGGGGGTGAGCCCCGGGGCGATGGAGAGGTCCACCGCGCGGGGGTCGGGCTCGCGCATGGAGTACGAGACGTCGACCACCAGCACGAGCGAGCGACCGCGGATGGGGACGTTGTAGAACGACGGCTCGGCGCGCTCGGCCTCGCGCAGCGCCACCTGCACGGCGGCGGCGATGCGGAGCGAGTCGTCGCTCCCGGAGGGGGCCACGCTGATGAGCTCGGTGAGGGCGCTCATGGTCTGCGCAGAGAGCGCGACGTTGCCGCCCGTGGGGACCGACACGGCGGGCGCGTCGCCGTGGAGCGCGAGGCGCCCGTCGCCCATGGCCGTCACCTCGACCCGCAGCGCCCCGTCGGTGGGCACCCACACCGCGCGGCCCTCGGGGTTCGCCCCCTCGGTGCGCACCGCGAGGTCGCCGCCCTGCACCCGCAGGCGCCAGCGGTGACCCGCGCGGTCGGCGACGACCATCACCCCGCCGCCGATGCGCCACTGCGCCGAGCCCGCGCCCTGCGCGTTCACCCGCACGCCCGAGCGCGCCGTGGTGCGGGCGGTGGTGCGGGCGGTGGTGGTTGCGCCCGGTGCGCCGGCGAGGTCGATGGAGCCGTCGACGACGATGAGGCCGCCGTCGACCATGGGGGCGCCGTCGAGGGCGATGACGCCGCCCGCGATGACGTCGTCGTCGTCGCCGGACATGGTGATGCGCTCGATGGTGACCGAGCCCACGCGCCCCATCTGGATGGTCGCCGCGGCGGCGCCCGAGGTGCCGCCGCTGGCGGCGACCGGGGTGCTGCCGATGGTGGTGGTGGTGGTGACCGGGGAGGTGGTGAGCGACGCGGTGGTGTTCGTGGAGGAGGTGACCGTGGAGGAGGTGACCGCGCTCGCCCCGCCGCTGGAGGCGACGTCGACGGAGGGCGACGGGGCGTGAACCCCGGCGGTCACCCCGCCCTGTGAATCGGCGGATGCACCCGAGGCGATCGCGCTGGCGACGCCTGCGAGCAGGCCCGCGGCGGCGACGGCGCGACCATCGGCGCTGACCCGCGCCGAGGCGCCTTGCGGGCTCACGGTGGCGCGGGCGGAGAAGAGGGTTCCGCAGCCGGTGAGGGTGGTGATGAGAGCGAGCGACGAGACGAGGGAGCGGGTGTTCATGGAGGGGACCTCGGCAGCCCCTTGAGCAGGGGGCGTGCCAGTCGCCTCAGACTGCCGGGCTGCCTCCGCCGCCTGTCCCCGCTGCGGGCGCCGGGGCCGCCGCTGGGACCGCCGCGGGCATCGCGCCCGCCGGGGGCATCGCGCCTGCGCGCTGGCGCAGCGCCGCGGCGGCCGCGGGCGTGATGCCTGGCAGGCGCAGCGCGCGCTCGTACCCCGCCGAGGCGGCCGCGGGCGGCAGGCGATCGAGCTGTTGCAGCACCGCGGGCGAGGGCGCCTGCTGGAGCGCGACGACGCCGAGCACCCGATCGAAGAGCGCCGCGAAGGAGGCGTAGGGGGCGCGCCCGAGGGCCGCCCAGGTCTCGGCGAACTCGCGGGTGAACTCCGGGTGGGTGAGCAGCATCGCGAGCTGCGCGTTGCAGCCGAAGGGCAGGGCCGCGTGGCTGTGCCCGAGGAGGTCGACGCAGTAGGCGCGCAGGCCGCGGCGGACCACCACGGGGTCGAGGTCGACGGGCGCGTCGGGGGCGCCGAGGGACTCGGCGATGGCGCGGGCGACGACCTCGGGGGTGGCCCGCACGAAGCTGGCGAAGGCCGCCGCGCGCTGGGGCTGGTCGGCGGTGGGGGCGAGCAGCGAGAGCACCGCGAGGTGCCCGACCGTGCACGCGCGGCAGGCGTCGGAGGCGCAGCCGGCGGCGCCGAGGTCGGGCTCGCAGGCCTTCAGCCGGTCGACGAGGGCCTGGCGCGGGGCATCGCAGGCGCGGTCGACCGCGAGGTTCATCTGGGTGCGCTGGGCGACGGAGGTCTCGTTGGAGCGCAGCGCGCGGGCGAAGACGTCGACGCAGGTGGCGGAGTACATCGCGCACGAGGCGCCGCGCACGAGCCCGGCGGTGCAGTGCTCGTAGCCGAAGGGGCCGTCGGGGTGGGTCTTGCCGACGAAGCGGTCGCGCGCGTCGGCCGACGAGCGCATGAAGTTCACCCGGAACTCCGCGCGCCGGGCGGGGTTGCTGCGCGCGCGCCAGGTCTCGTCGAGGTGGGTGGCGCAGGTGCGGCAGGCGGGCGTGGTGCACTGCGGCGCGGAGGAGGAGAAGTCCACCGGGGCCTCGCGGCACGGCGCCCACGAGTCGGCCCTCTTGCAGGCCACGCTCAGTCCCAGGGTGAGGAGCCACGGAGCAAGCGACGGACGCATGGTGGGGGATCTCTCCGGGGGTATCGGTGGGGGGGACGGGAGGGGTACGGGGTCAGTTGCCGCGGCGCTGGCAGGCGCGCATGCCGGCGGCGAGCTCGGGCGGCACGGCGGGCTCGCCGAGGATGCTCTGGCCGAAGCGCTCCCACCGCAGGCCGAAGCCGGCGCCGGGGAGGTTGGACCACCAGATGTGCATCGCGCGACCCTTGATGTTGCGCATCGGGACGAATCCCCAGTAGCGGGAGTCGTAGCTGTTGTCGCGGTTGTCGCCCATCACGAAGACGTGCCCCGCGGGCACGGTGCAGGGGGAGCGCACGCAGAACTCGGCCATGTTGGATTCGCGCTCGGCGGGGTCGCGCGAGAGCAGGGTGAGGTAGCTGAAGGTCCCGTGGGTCTCGCGGAAGACGCGCCGCGGAGGAACCTCCCCGTGGGTGACCCCCTCGCCGTCGTCGCCGCGCCACGGCCCGACCTCGCAGCGCGACAGGGGCTGACCGTTGACCTCGACGGAGCCGTCCTCGCGGACCCACACCCGGTCGCCGGCGAGGCCCATCACGCGCTTGATGAAGTCCTTCGCCGGGTCCTGCGGGTAGACGAAGACCACGACCTCGCCGCGGGCGACGTTGGCGCCCTGGAAGAGCCGCCGCTGCGAGGTGGGGATGAGCGGCCCGTAGATGAACTTGTTGACGAAGATGTTGTCGCCCACGTTGAGCGTCGGATACATCGACGGCGACGGGATCTTGAAGGCCTCGACCACGAAGGCCCGCACGCCGAGGGCGACGAGCACCGCCACGCCGATGGCCTCGATGTACTCCCGGGTGGTGCCCTTACGGACGCTGGAGAGGTGGGTCTCCATGGCGACGTCGAGGGCGCGAACGGCCTTGGCGGCGCGGGGCGCGTCCTTGCCGGCGATGGCGTCGTCGATGGCGGCGTTGGCGTCGGTGAGGGCGGCCTTCGCGGGGCCCTGGGGGTTGGCCTTCTTCGCGAGGCGCTCGTACTCCTTCTGGAGTTCACGGGCCTCGGAGGTGATGGTGCGGAGGTCCATCACCCCGAGGCCGCGGGCGCCCATCACCCGGTCGCGCACCCCGAGCACGACCACCTCGAGCACCGCGAAGGCGAGGAGGTACTGCCACGGCGCGGCGTCGTCGATGACGTGCAGGAGCGCGAGGGACTGCACCAGCGCGACGGCCAGCGCGGCGGGGATGACAAAATACCAGGCCGCGTACCAGATCCGGTCCTGGACTGTGGGAGAGCTCATCGACACCTCGCGCGGGCCATCGGTTGGGCGGCCTATCACTCGATCTTCAGGATGGCTAGAAAGGCCTCCTGGGGGATGTCGACGGAGCCGACGGACTTCATGCGCTTCTTGCCCTCCTTCTGCTTCTCGAGCAGCTTGCGCTTGCGCGAGATGTCGCCGCCGTAGCACTTGGCGGTGACGTTCTTCCGGATGGCGCCGATGGTCTCGCGGGCGATGATCTTGCCGCCGATGGCCGCCTGGATGGCGACCTCGTACTGCTGCCGCTGGATCACCTCCTTGAGCTTGGAGGCGAGGTCGCGGCCGCGGCGGTGCGACTTCTCCTTGTTCAGGATCACGCTGAGGGCGTCGACGGGCTCGCCGTTGACGAGCATGTCGACGCGCACGAGGTCGCCCTCGCGGTAGCCGATGAGCTCGTAGTCCATCGAGGCGTAGCCCTTCGAGGCGCTCTTGAGCTTGTCGAAGAAGTCGAAGAGCACCTCGTTGAGGGGCATCTCGTAGGTGAGGATCACCCGGTCGGGCCCGTTGTACTGCATCCCGATCTGGGTGCCGCGGCGGTCCTGGCAGAGCTGCATGATGACCCCGACGCTGGTGGCCGGGGTGTGCAGGGTCACCTTGAGGAAGGGCTCGTCGATGGCGAGGATGCGCCCCGGGTCGGGGAGCCGCGAGGGGTTCTCGACGTCGACGGTCTCGCCGCTGCGGAGGCGCACCCGGTACACCACGCTGGGGGCGGTGGTGATGAGGTCGAGGTTGTACTCGCGCTCCAGGCGCTCCTGGATGATCTCCATGTGGAGCAGACCGAGGAAGCCGCAGCGGAACCCGAAGCCGAGCGCGTCGGAGGTGTCGGGGTCGAAGCGGAAGGAGGCGTCGTTGAGGCGGAGCTTCTCGAGGGCGTCGCGAAGGGCGGTGTAGTCCACGCTGTCCGTCGGGAAGATGCCCGCGAACACCATGGGCTTGACGTCCTTGTACCCGGGGAGGGCCTCGGTCGCGCGCTTCTTGGCGTGGGTGATGGTGTCGCCGACCTTGGTGTCGTGCACCGAGCGGATGTTGGCCGCGAGGAAGCCCACCTCGCCGGGCCCGAGCTCGGACAGGGCGATGGGGTGCGGGGTGAACACGCCGATCTCCGTGACCTCGTACTCGCGCTGCGTGGCCATGAGGTAGATCTTGTCGCCCTTGCGGAGCGTGCCCTCCATGACGCGCACCACCACGACGGCGCCGCGGTAGCTGTCGTACCAGCTGTCGAAGAGGAGGGCGCGCAGCAGGGCCTTCGGGTCGCCCGTCGGCGGCTTCACCTTCTTCACGACGGACTCGAGGATGTCCTTGATGCCGATGCCGGTCTTGCCCGAGGCGAGCACGGCCTCGGAGGCGTCGATGCCGACGACGTCCTCGATCTCCTGGCGCGTGCGGTCGGCGTCGGCGCTCGGCAGGTCGACCTTGTTGAGCACGGGGATGATGTTGAGGTTGGCCTCGGTGGCCAGGTACACGTTGGCGAGGGTCTGCGCCTCGACCCCCTGGGTGCAGTCGACCACGAGCAGCGCGCCCTCGCAGGCCGAGAGCGAGCGCGAGACCTCGTAGGTGAAGTCGACGTGTCCGGGGGTGTCGATGAGGTTGAGCTGGTAGAGCTGCCCGTCGTCGGCGGTGTAGTGGAGGCGCACGTGCTGCGCCTTGATGGTGATCCCGCGCTCGCGCTCGATGTCCATCTTGTCGAGGAACTGCTCGACGCGCTCGCGCGCGGACAGTGCCCCGGTGAAGTCGAGGATGCGGTCGGCCAGCGTGCTCTTGCCGTGGTCGATGTGCGCGATGATGGAGAAGTTACGTATCTGGGCTGGGTTCGTCATAGCGGCCTATCTTAACAGGGTCGGCGGTTACAAAGAAGCGCGAAGAATGACAAGCCACGTGTACGGGTGTGTAGCGTCGCCCCGTACCGTGTGCTAGTATCGCAGGGTTCGTCCGCACCCCACTGCGACGACGGGCGCCAAACGAGTTGGAAGGAACTACAGAACGTGGCCAACATTAAAAGTCAGAAGAAGCGCATTCTCACCAACGAGAGGGCGCGCCTGCGGAACAAGAGTGTGAAGTCCGCACTCAAGACCGCAATCAAGAGGGTAGATGCCGCTATCGTCACCGGTGATGCGGATGCC
>JAUSAZ010000124.1 GCA_030652255.1 Myxococcales bacterium
TTCGAGCGCCTGACACCATCAGCCCCTCGCTTCTCCCTTGCGACCCTTGCGACCCTTGCGGTTCTTCTCCCCCGATGCAGCCATAGTGGTCCCCCCAACGAGCGCGGAGACACCGGGCGGGTGCTCCCCTCGGAGGGCGAGACCAGTGACCGACGGCGTGGGCGGGCGCTCGGCTCAACCTTTCACATCCCCTGCGACGCGGTACTAGATGACAGCGCGGGATTCGCGGTACGGGAGGAGGGGCCCCGACCGGCCCGCGCCGCGCCGTCGAGGCGAGGTCGAGCCCACGGATGAACCGCCCCGAGCCACCGCCGCCTTCGTCCGAGCGCGCCGCCCGCGGCGCCGGCGCGCTGGGCGCCCTCGTCGCGTTCACCCTCGCGGGCGTCGTCGACGGCCTCGTGGCCTTCGCCCGCTCCCCGTCTCCGTCCCGCGGTCCGGCGCTGCTCGCCTGGTGCGTGGTGCACAGCGCCGGGGTGCTCGCGGCCCTCGGGCTCGTCGTCGCCGCCGCGCAGGAGGTCTTCCTCCGCGCCGCCGTCCAGCGCCCCGCGCTCCGTCGCCTGGGCGCCTGGCTGCTCGCCGGTCCGCGCCGCTGGTGGGCCCCCGACGAGCCCGCGGCGCTGGGCCTCTCCGCGGGCCTCGCGGGCTTCACGGTGGCGGTCGGCGGCGTCGTGGCGGTCGTGGCGCACGTCACCCGCACCTTCCACTCCCGCGCGCTCATGGTCGCCCCCATCGCCCTCGCGGTGCCCGGCGGCGTGGCGCTCGCCGCCGTCGCGGGCGTCGTCGCGTCGTGGCCCCTCGCGGCCCTCCTGCGGCGCGCGGGGCGCCTCGCCAGCGTCGGGTCCGTCGCCTCCGTCGCCGCCCTCGCCGCGGCCGTCCCCGTCGTGCACGTGCTCTCGAGCCACCGCGACGCCGTCGCCGCCCTCGACCCGTGGGCCTTCGCCCTCGCCGGCGCCCTCCTCGCCGCCGACCTCGCCCTCGTCACCGCGCTGCTCGTCCGCGCGCGCCGCCCGTCGCCCCGCCGCGGGCTCGTCCCCGCCGCGGCGCTCGGTGTCGCCGTCGCCTGCGCCCTGCTCGCCGCCGTGCCCGCGCGGGGCCTCGGCCGCCGACAGGCCGTGATGATCGCGCTCGCCAGCCGCAGCCTGCTCGCGCGCCGCGTCGTCGGTCCCCTCCAGCGCACGCTCGACCGCGACCGCGACGGCCACGGGGTGCTCTTCGGCGGCGGCGACTGCGACGACCGCAACCCGCGGGTCTACCCGGGCGCCCCGGAGACGCCCGGCAACGGCATCGACGAGAGCTGCTCGGGCCGCGACGCCCCCGCCCGCGTGCGCAGCGCCCGCGCCGCCCCGTCGCGCTCCGCGGGGGCCGTCGCCGAGCGCCCGCCCAGCGTGCTCTTCGTCTCCATCGACGCCGTGCGCCCCGACCACACCACGGTGTACGGCTACCACCGGCCCACCACGCCCAACATCGCTCGCTTCGCGGCGCGGGCCGCGCGCTTCACCAACGCCTACGCCGTCGCGCCCGGCTCGCTGCGCTCCTTCGCGTCGACCTTCACGGGCCGCTACCCCGGGGACGTCACCTGGGGCCGCGGGGTCGACCCGCGCTACCCCGCCGTCGCCGACGACAACGTCACCCTCGCCGAGGAGCTTCGGGCCGCGGGCTACGCCACGGCGGCCTTCACCAACACCTCGTACTTCTCGGGCACCCCGGGCTTCTACCAGGGCTTCGACGTCGTGCAGGACCCGCGGGAGTTCAAGGACGACGCGGCCCCCATCGTGCGCGGCGCCGTCGAGTGGATCGAGCGCCCGCGCACCCGGCCCTTCTTCGCCTGGGTGCACCTCATCGACCCGCACGCGCCCTACGGAGAGCACAACTGGCCGCAGGAGTTCGGGCGCACGGAGCTCGACCGCTACGACGGCGAGATCGCCCGCGCGGACGCCTTCGCGGCGCGCCTGCTCGACGCCGCCGACCGCATCGAGCGGCGCGGCGACCCGGTGCTCGTGGTGGTCTTCAGCGACCACGGCGAGGGCTTCAACGAGCACGGCTCGCGGTACCACTACTACGACGTCCACGAGGAGGCGATCCGCGTGGCGCTGCTCGTGCGCGGCCCCGGCGTGGCGCCCGGCGACCGGCGCGCGCTCACGGCGCTGCTCGACCTGCACGCGACGGTGCTCGAGTTCGCGCGGCAGCCCCTCGCGGCGTCGACCCCGTCGCGCTCGCTGGTGCCCGTGCTCCTGGGCCGCCACGGGGGCACGCCCCCCGACTGGCGCGACGAGGTGTACGCCGACGCGGCGGAGTACGGCGGCGGGGCGCCCACCTCCATGGCCCTCGTGGCCCCGCCGTGGAAGATCGCCTTCGACGCCACGCGCAGCGTCTGGGAGCTGTACAACCTGGAGCTCGACCCGGGCGAGCAGAACAACCTCTACGACGACGACCCGGCGCGGGCGGCCGAGCTGCGCGCGCGGCTCTTCGACGTCGACGCGCGGCGCTGAGCGTCGCGGCGGTCGATCGCGTGGCCACGGGTCGCCGGGGCGTGCTAAGCGGGGGGCCTCCAACACCTCTACGAAGGGTGCAGTCCCGTACTGCAGGACCAACGGATGGTCGGGCCGCCATCCCCGCGCCGACGCCTTCGCAGGCGCCGGCTGGGAGCCCATCGGTGCAGTCGATCGATACGCCCGTCCCCGGAGAGATCCCGCCCGCCCCGCCCGAGGCGTGGCTCCCGCTCCTGCGCCTCGCGCGCCTCGCGCGCCGCCCGCTCGAGCGCTTCCTCCAGATCGAGGCCGCGAGCGGCATCCTCCTCCTGGTGGTCGCTGGCGTCGCGCTGGCGTGGGCCAACTCGCCGTGGTCGTCGAGCTACTTCCGGCTCTGGGAGACGCCCCTCGGGGTGCGCCTCGGGGGAATGGCCTTCGAGCGCCCGCTGGCGTGGTTCGTCAACGACGGCCTCATGGCCATCTTCTTCTTCGTCGTGGGCCTCGAGATCCGCCGCGAGGTGCACCACGGCGAGCTCTCCGAGTGGCGCCGCGCGGCGCTCCCCGCGGCCGCGGCCCTCGGCGGCATGGTCGCCCCGGCCCTGCTCTACCTCCTCGTCGCGGGCGCCCCGGCCACCCGCGCCGGCTGGGGCGTGCCCATGGCCACGGACATCGCCTTCGCCGTCGGCGTGCTCACGCTCCTCGGCCGCCGCGTGCCGGCGGCGCTGCGGGTGCTCCTGCTGGCGCTCGCGGTCATCGACGACCTCGGGGCCATCCTCATCATCGCGATCTTCTACTCGTCGGGCATCGCCACCACGGGCGTGCTCGCGGCCGGGGTCGGGCTCGCGCTGCTCTTCGCGATGCGCATGTTCGGCGTGCGCCAGAAGGTCTTCTACATCGTCCCCACGGTGATCATCTGGGCCGGAACCTACGCCGCCGGGGTGCACCCCACCATCGCCGGCGTCGTCGTCGGGGTGCTCACGCCGGTGCGCGCGTGGCTCGGCGCCGACGGCTTCGCGCAGAGCGTCCGCGGCGAGCTCGACCGCCTCGCCGCCCAGGCCCCCTCGCGCCACGAGCTGGCGGTGACGCTGCACCACGTCGACGCCGCCCGCCGCGAGGCCATGTCCCCCGCGTCCACCCTCATCGACGCGCTGCACCCCTGGGTGGCCTTCGCCATCATGCCCCTCTTCGCGCTCGCCAACGCGGGCGTCTCGCTCCGCGGGATCTCCCTCGACCGCGAGAGCGCCACCGTCGCCGTCGGGGCCGCGCTGGGCCTGCTCGTCGGCAAGCCCCTCGGCGTGCTCGTGGCGTGCGGCGTGGCGCTGCGCCTCGGGGTGGCCACCCTCCCGCGGGGCCTCACCACGCGCCACCTCGTGGTGCTCGGCGTGGTCGCGGGCATCGGCTTCACCATGGCCCTCTTCATCGCGCAGCTCGCCTTCACCGCGCCGGCCATGCTGGGCGCGGCCAAGCTCGGGGTGCTCGCCGCGAGCGGCGTCACCGCCCTGGTGTCCTTCGCGCTCGGCAGGGCGCTGCTGCCCGCGGCCCCGACCGCCGGCGCCGCGGAGACGGCGGACGAGGCCGAGTCCTCGACGGAGGTGTGAGAGTGTGTTTGATCGGTTTCTCAGCGAACTCGCTTCAGATCCACGTCGCCCGGCGGCGTCCGATCTCCCTTGCGTAGCAGGGGCTACGCGCGGTCGACCGTCCTTGCCGGACTCGTGTCTCTTCGCGATTTCACCGAGAAACCGATCAAACACACTCTGATGCGCACCCAAGGGGCGGGCCCATGAACGACTGGATCCAGCTCGCGGGCGGCGCGGTGCTGCTCTACCTGGGCGCGGAGTGGTTCGTCGGCGGCGCCTCGGCGCTGGCCCTCTCGCTGCGCGTGCCGCAGATCATCGTCGGGCTCACGGTGGTGGCCTACGGCACCTCGGCCCCGGAGATCATCGTCGGCGTGCAGGCCGCGCGCGGGGGCCACGGCGCCGTGGCCCGCGGCAACGTCATCGGCTCCAACATCGCCAACGTCGGGCTCATCCTGGGCGTGGCCGCGCTGGTGCGCCCCGCGCGGGTCGACGGGGCGCTGCGCCGCCGCGAGCTCCCGGTGCTGCTCGCCAGCACGGCCGCGGTGCCGCTGCTGCTCTTCGACGGCGTGGTGAGCCCGGGGGAGGGCGCCGCGCTGCTGCTGCTGGCGACGGGCTATTCGGGCTGGATGATCCGCGCGGCGCGCAGCGGGGCGGCGCTCGCCGAGGCGAGGTCCGACGCCCGCTCCACCGCGGACGCCGCGGACGCGGCGGGGGCCCCCCGGCGCGGCGGGACGCTCCGGGCCGCGGCGACGGCGGGCGTGGGCCTCGGGGTGATGCTCCTCGGCGGCCACCTCTTCGTGCAGGCGGCGGTCTCCGTGGCGCACGCCTACGGCATGAGCGACCGGCTGGTGGGCCTCACCATCGTCGCCGTCGGCACCTCGCTGCCCGAGCTGGTCACGAGCGTCATCGCGGCGCGGCGCGGGCACTCCGACCTCGCGGTGGGCAACGTGCTGGGCTCCAACATCTTCAACATCTTCCTGTGCCTGGGCGCGGCGGCGCTCGCGGGCACCGTGGCCGCGCCGCTGCGCTCGCTCGCCGTCGACCTCGCCGCGCTCGTCCTGATGACCGGCGTGGCGGCGGCCTTCATCCGCAGCGAGCGCACCATCTCCCGCCGCGAGGGCGCGGTCGCGCTGGCGCTCTACGTGGCCTTCACGGCCATGACCATCGCGCGGGGCTGACGGGCGCCGCGCGAGGGCGTAGACAGCGCGCGCGGGCTTCGCCACCCTCGGCGGGTGATGGGACTACCTCGGCTGCGGTGGGTTGCGTGCGTCGGGGTGCTGGCCGCCTGCTCGTCCGAGCCGCCGGACGCGCCCGACGCGTCGGTGGCGGTGGACGCTCCCATGGACGTGGCCCCGGTCCCTGGCGATGCCGCGGTGGGCGCGGTCACCGAGGCCTGCGCGGGGCCCTTCGCGGCCTGCGTGCCCGCGGCCGGGAGCACCCGCTTCGTGCGGGTGCGCGGCACCGTGGTGACGCCCGACCGGGTGATCTGCGAGGGCGAGGTGCTCTTCTCCGCGGAGACCGGGCGCATCGCCTGCGTGGGCCCGGACTGCTCCGGCGACCCCTCCGCCCGCAACGCGCAGGTGGTGTGCGCCGACGGGGTGATCTTCCCGGGGCTGATCGATTCGCACCAGCACGCGGACTACAACCACATGCCGGTGTTTCGCCACACGCGGCGCTACGACAACCGCAACACCTGGCGCAACCACGAGCCCCTCTACGACGGGTTCAAGATCCCGCACCGGCCCTTCGGCTCGACGAGCCGCACCAACCAGCGCCTCGCGCAGCGCTACGCCGAGGTGCGCCTCGCGATGGCGGGCACCACGGCGATGTCGGGCACCGCGGGCTCGCTGCTCACGGACATCAACGTCGGCGGCTGGGTGCGCAACCTCGACGCCTTCGAGGACGTGGCCACCGGGCTCACGAGCGCCTACGTCGACCCGGACATCGACTCGGTGCTGGTGTCGAGCGCCACGGGGCTGCCCAACGAGACCACCACCGCGACGCACCTCGCGACGGTGCGCTCGCGCATGAACGGCGACCGGCGCTACCGGGCCTTCCTGCCGCACATCGCCGAGGGCATCGACGCCAACGCGCGCGCGGAGTTCGACGTCGCCGACCGCAACGGGGTGATCACCGACAAGACCGCGGTGGTGCACTGCCTCGGGTGCTCGACGGCGCAGTACGCGCGCATGGCCGCCGTGGGGGCCGACCTCGTGTGGTCGCCGCGCAGCAACATCGACCTGTACGGCGAGACGGCGGACGTCACCACCGCCCGCGCCCTCGGCGTCACCGTGGCCCTCGGCGTCGACTGGACCCCGTCGGGCAGCATGAACCTCATCGGCGAGCTCCAGTGCGCCGCGCACCTCAACGAGCGCTACTACGCCCGCACCTTCAGCGACCCCGACCTCGTCGCCATGGCCACGGTCAACGGCGCCATCGCCATGAACCTCGACGACCAGCTGGGTCGCCTCGCGCCGGGCTTCTACGCCGACCTCGCGATCTTCGCGGGCGACCGCACGCGCCCCTACCGCGCGCTGCTCGACGCCCGCGCGCAGGACGTCCGCCTGGTCGTCGTGCGCGGCCGGGCGATCTACGGCGACGCGCCGCTGCTCGCGGGCACGGTGGTGTCGGGCATGGGCTGCATGGCCGTCCCGGAGGGCATGTCCCCGATGGGGATGTCGGGCGTGTGCGGCGTGCGCAAGGTGGTGTGCGCCCAGCCCTCGGACCTCGCGGGCCTGCGCGGCGCCATCGCCGCCGCGCTGGAGGGCGCGCGCAACGCCGACGCGATGTGCACGGGCGCGGGCGCCGGGGACTACTGCTACGCGTACGAGCTGTACCCGCTGTTTCGCTGCGGGGGCCCCGAGCTCGACCGATGCGACTTCGGGCACCCGGCGATCCCCCGGCGCGCGGCCGGCGGCGGGATGATCGCCGCGGTGCCGACCGCGCCGGTGATGGGCACCGACGACGACGGCGACGGGGTGCCCAACGCCATGGACAACTGCCCCCGGATCTTCAATCCGCCCTTCGACCTCGGCACCACCCAGGACGACGCCGACGGCGACGGAACGGGGGACGTGTGCGACCCGACGCCGTGCGCGGGTCCGGGCGGCGCCGACGCCTGCCCGCGCGCCCCGGCGCCGACGATGGACGCGGGCGCAGGCGACGCGGGGCGCTGAGGGTCATTCCCCGGGTTCGAGCTGGCCGGGGTCGAGCGGGACGATCTCCGCGAAGCCCGTGGACTTCTTGAAGGCCATGGCGTGGTCGAAGCCCTCGACGGCGCTCGATGGGTCGACCCCGTCGAGGTTGAGCCGCGCGAAGGCCTCGCGGTCGAAGGCCACCGAGAGCACCGGGACGAAGCCCGGGTGGCCCGTCGCGGGGTCGACCCGCACGTCGGCCACGTGCACGAAGACCACCGGGAGGGGGAGCAGCGCGAAGGTCTCGCGGGCCACGCGAAGGGCGGCGCTGCAGACGTGGTCCTGGTAGATCTCCCAGCGGCGCGCGGCGGAGAGCTTGCGGCGGCCCGCCTTGCCGGTCGGTGTGACCGTCGGCTGCTCCGCCGGGACCACCTCGGCGTTGTTGGCGAGCAGCCACGCCTCGACGCACCAATCCTGCTGCATCGACACGCGGATCGACCCGCCGAGCTCGCGCAATTGCTGGAAGGGCCCGAGGTGCTGGAGCACCGCGTCGCAGGCCACGACGTGCCCCGCGCGCACCCCCTCGGCCACGTCGTGGAACCACTGCCACCGCGCATGGTTGGCCCGCCACGCCTCGACGGCGATGGCGTCCGCGGTGCTCGTGGGGGCCGGCGGAGGGGGCGCGGCGGCGATGGCGTTCCAGTCCCAGGTCGCGGGGGCGACGCGGTGGAGCGAGACCAGGCGCTGCACCAGGGCGTCGTGGGCTGAGACCGCGGCCGCGGGGTCGACCCGGGCCGCGGGCGGCGCGCTCGCCCGATGGGGGGCGGCCTTCGACGAGCCGCCGATGGGCCCCGACCACGACGCGCCGGTGCCTGGCACCGAGGCGGTGTACCGCGCCCCGTGGGGGCCGACGCCCACGCGGAAGCCGCGCACGCCCCAGGAGACCCCGACGCCTCCGGTGCCCAGGTTGAGGCGGAACCCGCCGGGGAGGTTGAGTCTCTTCGCGAATCGGAATCCCATGGCGGCCCGCATGATGGCCCAAACGCCTCCGTCCGCGCGATTGATCCGCGCTGCGCGGGGGTGCTCTACTCCGCGGCCATGAAGCGTTCTCCCATCGCCTCCGTGTTCACTGCGTGCGCGCTCGGGGCGCTGTCCCCGGCCGCGGCGCAGACGCCGCCCGCCGTCACCCCGGTGGCCTTCACCAGCCTGCGCGTGGTGCCGTCCCCGGCTGCGTCCATCGTGCGCAACGTGTTCCTGCGCAACCGCGCGCGCTTCGCGGCGTGCGCGCCGGCCGGAACCACCGGGAACGTCTCGCTGCGCATGGCCACCGACGCCAACGGCCAGGTGTCCACGTCGACCATCCGCCGCAGCAGCTTCACGGGCGACGAGGCGGCGGTCGCGCGCTGCGTGGTGGCGGCCTCGCGCGCCATGCGCTTCCCGGGCTCGGTGCAGGGCACGCTCGACATCGAGGTCAACGTGGTGCTCGGCACGCCCGACGCCGGGGCCGCCCCCGCCAACTGACCGCCGCCGCGATGACCGCCGCCCCGCGCCGCTCGCTGCCCGACCTCGCGCGCTGGGTCACGGCCACGCTCAGCGTGTGCGCCTGCGCGGCGCTGGTGGCCACCGCGTGGGGCGCGCGGCGCACCTCGCACGCCCTCGCCCCGGCCCTCGAGCGCGGCCTCGCGGAGTCCTTCCTCGCCGAGATGCCCGTGGAGTTCGGCGGTCCCCCCACCGCGCGCGGGATGCAGTCCGTGCTGTCGCGCCACCGCGACGCGGGCCTGCGCGCCGTGGCCCTGGTCGACGAGTCCGGCGCGGTGCTCACGGCGGTGGGCTCGCTCGACCCGACGCCCGTCTCGCGGCCCACGCGCTCGGGCGCCGCCGCGCTGCGCCACGTGGGCGCCCGGGTGCGCTACCTCCCGCCGATGCTCGGCCCGCCGCGCCCGCCGGACGACGACCCCGGCGCGCCGCCCTTCGGGGACGGACCGAGGCCGCCGCGGCTGCTGCTGGAGTTCGAGCCGCTGATGGTGCGCGCGGCCATCGCGGAGTCCGACCGCACGCTCGCCCTCTCGGTGGTGCTCTCCGCGCTGCTGCTGGTCGCCGCGGCGTGGTTCTGGCGGCGCTCGGTGCGCGGCGAGCACCTCGACCAGCACACCATCCACCAGGACCGCCTCGCCGAGCTCGGCAAGATGACCGCCGTGATCGCGCACGAGATCCGCAACCCCCTCGCGGCGATGAAGGGCCACGCGCAGCTGCTCGCCGAGTCGCTCGACGAGGGCTCCGCCACCCGCACCCAGGCCGACCGCATCGTCAACGCCTCCACCCGCCTCGAGCGCCTGGTGCGCGACCTGCTCGACTTCGTCCGCGAGGGCCCCATCGTGCGGCGCCCGTGCGACCCCGCGGCGCTCATCCGCGAGGTGGCCGACGAGCTCGCCATCGGGGTGCAGGTCACCGGCGCGGCGGGCGTGCCCCCGCTGCTGCTCGACGCCCGGCGGCTGCGCCTCGCGCTCTCCAACCTGCTCCAGAACGCCGCGCAGGCCGGGGCGCAGACCGTCGCCGTGGGCGTGGTCTACGAGGCCGGGATGCTCAGCCTGGAGGTGAGCGACGACGGCGGCGGCCTCGACCCCGACGACATCGAGGCGGTGTTCGAGCCCTTCGTCACGCGGCGCACCCGCGGCGTGGGCCTCGGGCTCGCGGTGGTGCGCCGGGTGGCGCAGATCCACGGCGGGAGCGTGAGCGCGAGCAACCGCCCCGGCGGCGGCGCCCTCTTCACGATGCTGCTCCAGGCGCCGCCCGCGTAGCGGGTGACACCGCCCTTCCGCTGCGGCAGGCTCCCGCCCCGTGGCGCGCATCCTGGTGGTCGACGACGAGGAGGACCTGCGGGCGTTCTGCGAGGCCGCGCTCGCGGGCGCCGGGCACGACGTGGCCACCGCGGCGGACGGCGTGGAGGCCCTCGACGCGCTCGCCCGGCGGCGCTTCGACCTGGTGCTCACCGACCTGCGAATGCCGCGGCTCGACGGCGAGGCGCTGCTGCGGCAGGTGCGCGCGGCCTGGCCCGACGTGGCGGTGATCGTGCTCACGGCGCACGGCAGCGTGGCCAAGGCCGTCGAGGCGATGCGCCTGGGGGTGAGCGACTTCCTGGAGAAGCCCGTGGAGAGCCCCGGGGCGCTGCGCGCGGCGGTCACCCGGGCCCTCGGGCGCGACCCGATGGCCGACGTCGAGGGGGTGGCCACGGAGACGCGGCTGTCGTGGGGCGCGGCGGCGATGGTCGCCGTAGAGAGCGCCCTGCGGCGGGTGGCGCCCACCGACGCGACGGTGCTGCTGGAGGGCGAGAGCGGGGTGGGCAAGGAGGTGGCGGCGCGGGCGATCCACCGATGGAGCCGGCGGGCGGCGGGGCCCTTCGCGGCCATCAACTGCGCGTCGCTGTCGGAGACCCTGCTGGAGTCCGAGCTCTTCGGCCACGAGCGAGGGGCCTTCACCGGCGCCGTCACGCAGCGCGCCGGGCACATCGAGGCCGCCGCGGGCGGGACCTTCTTCCTCGACGAGGTGGGCGAGCTCGCCCCGTCGCTGCAGGCCAAGCTGCTGCGGGTGCTCCAGGAGAACGAGTACACGCGCGTCGGCGGCACGCGCACCCTCGTGGCCAACGTGCGCTGGGTCGCGGCGACCAACCGCGAGCTCCTGGCCGCCGTCGGGGCGGGGCGCTTCCGCGCGGACCTCTACCATCGGCTGTCGGTGTTCCCGGTGAAGATCCCAGCCCTGCGGGAGCGCCGGGAGGACATCGCGCCGCTGGCCCAGGCGATCGTCGCGCGGCTCCGGGTGCGCCTCGGGCGGCCGGGCCTGCGGCTCTCCGCGCAGGGCCTCGCGGCGCTCACGGCGATGCCCTTCCCGGGCAACGTGCGCGACCTCTCCAACACCCTGGAGCGCGCGGCCATCCTGAGCGACGGCGACGAGCTGCAGCTCGACGCCCCGCTGCCCGGCGTACCCGCGACGACCGCCGCGCCCGCATCGACCGACGCGCCCACGCTGGAGGAGGCCGAGCTCACGGCCATCCGCCAGGCGCTGCAGCGCCACGACGGCAACCGCAAGCGCGCCGCGGAGCACCTCGGCATGGGCCTGCGCACCCTCTACGAGAAGCTCAAGCGCTACCGGCTGACGTAGCCGCCCTCCACCCACCCACGCATCCCAATGCGCCCAACCGGGGCGCCAGCCCCGGGCTCCGACCGTCGGGCGACGGCCCCGCTGCCGAATCCGCAGCCGCACTGCGGAATCCGCACTCCGGCCCGCCGCGCGCATCCGCACTCCGCGTCAATTCATCGGGAAAACCCGCTCGGCGTGGCCGTTGCTCAAGGGCTCTGCACCCACCCGATGCGCCACCCACGAGCCCTCCTCGCCGCCTCCGCGCTCTGCCTCGCCGGGTCGCTCGCGGCCGCCACCGCCGCCGCGCAGGGCCTCGACTACGACGCCACCCTCGCCGCCGCCGCGCGCCAGGAGCGCGCCGGTCAGCCCGCCGCCGCGGCCGCCACCGTCGCCCCGCTCGCCGCCGCCTACCCCGAGGACCACGCCGTCGCCCTCCGCCTCGCGTGGCTCACCTTCTCCGCCGCCGACTACCCCGCCGCGCGGCGCCACTACACCCGCGCCCTCGCGCTCTCCGCCGACACCTCCGTCGACGCGCGCCTCGGCCTCGCCTGGACGCTCCTCCGCCTCGGTGACGCCGACGCCGCCCGCGCTCGCTTCGCGGCGCTCACCGCCGACCCCGTCGCCGGTGCCTCCGCCCGCGAGGGGCTCGCGCTCGCCCGGGCCGCCGAGGTGCGCCCGGTGCGCGCGTGGGCCGGGCTCTACGTCGGCGCGCAGCTCTACGCCGGGCACCCGCAGCGCCGCCTGTCGCTCAGCGTCACGCCCTCGCTCACCCTCCAGCTCCACGACCTCGTGCTGCTCGGGGCGACCTACCGCGCCCTCGACTACGACCTCACCGCCGCGCCGCCGCAGCCCGGTCGCCCACCCATCAGCGAGCACTACCTCCAGCAGGAGTTCTACGCGTCGGCGGGCATCGTGCGCCCCGGGCTCGCGCTGCGCCTGCACTACGGCCGCCTCTGGGACGCCACCAACGCCGCCGCCCCCGCCGACCTCTTCGGCGCCTCGGCCCGCGTCGCCCTCCGCGGCGAGCTCTACGCCGAGGCCAGCGTCGCCGCCTTCGCCGACGAGACCGTCGTGCGCGCGCTCGGGCAGTGGTCCGCCGCGCTCTCGCCGCGCTGGTCGCTCGGCCCTTCGGCCTCGGTGCAGTCGGGCTACACGGGCCTCGGCGGCTCGCTCGGCGCGCAGCTCACCTACCACCGCGACGGCCTCGCGCTCTCGCTCTCCGGGCGCTTCGGCGACGAGCGCCGGGTGGTCTCCCTCGACCAGGCCCTCACCTTCGCCACCGACGACCGCATCCGCGGGGCGATCTCCCTCTCCGCGCGCATCCCGCTCGGCCGGGGCATCTCCCTCGCTCCCTCCTACGACTGGCTCCACCTCACCACGGGCGACGCGCTCCGAAGCACGGACGCGGACGCCCACTTCATCACCCTCGGCGTGCTCGGCGCCTGGTGAAAAGGAGACCCACCATGCAGCGACTCCGCGACCTCGCCATCAGCGACTCGGGCTTCGTCTTCGACCCCTTCTCCGGGGCCACGTACACCGTCAACGGCACCGCGCAGGTGCTCCTCGACGGCTTGAAGCGCGGCCTCGACCGCGACGGCCTCGTCGCCCTCCTGCGCGAGCGCTTCGAGTGCTCCACCGAGGACCTCCCCCGCGACATCGACGACCTCGTGCAGTCGCTGCGGATGTTCGGGCTCGTCCCCGGCGGCTTCGAGGTGCGCGGATGAACGCTCCCCTCACCGTCGCCGTCACCGGCCTCAACGCCACCGACAACCCTGGCCCCGGGGTCGGGGTCATCCGCTCGCTGCGCCACTGCCGCGACCTCAACGTGCGCGTCGTCGGCCTCGCCTACGACGCCCTGGAGCCGGGCGTGTACGCCGACGGGCTCGTCAGCGACGTGTTCATGATCCCGTACCCCTCGCAGGGCGTCGTCCCCCTGCGCGACCGCCTCGCGTACATCCGCGAGCGCACCGGCTTCGACGTGATCATCCCCACGCTCGACGCCGAGCTGCCCGGCTTCGTCGAGCTCGCCCCCGAGCTGGCCGCCCAGGGCGTCGGCACCCTGCTGCCCACCGTCGAGCAGCTCGACCTGCGCTGCAAGGCGAAGCTCGCCGCCCTCGGCGACCGCGGGCTGCCGGTGCCGGCCTCGCGCGTGCTCACCGACGTGGCGCAGCTCTACACCATCCACGAGGTGATCCCGTACCCGCTGGTGGTGAAGGGGCCCTACTACGGCGCCCGCGTGGTGCACACCCTCGAGGAGGCCGTCGCGGCCTTCTACAAGATGGTCGCGGAGTGGGGCTACCCCGTGATCGTGCAGCAGTTCGTCGCGGGCCAGGAGCTGTGCGTGCTGGCCGTGGGCGACGGCGACGGGGGCCTCGTGGGCGCGGTGCAGATGCGCAAGACCGTCATCACCGACAAGGGCAAGGGGTGGGCGGGCGTGGCCATCCGCGACCCCGGGCTCAGCCAGCTCACCGCGACCTTCATGAAGGCGACGAAGTGGCGCGGGCCCTGCGAGCTGGAGGTCATCCGCGACGCCGCGGGGGGCTACCACGTGCTGGAGGTGAACCCGCGCTTCCCGGCCTGGTGCTTCCTCTCGGCGGGCGCGGGGATGAACCTCCCCTACGCCGTCGCCGAGCTCGCCGCGGGGCGCCCGCTCACACCCCTGCACGACTACCGCGTGGGCACGATGTTCGTGCGCATCGCCCTCGACCAGATCAGCGACATGGACGCCTTCTCCCGCATGAGCACGTCGGGTGAGGTCGTTCGCAGCCAGGGGGTTTCCCGATGAGCCGTCCTCTCTACGACCGCCCGATCCTCGCCCGCCACCAGACGGGCCTGATGAACAAGTTCTCCCGCGTCGCGTCCATGCAGCCGCAGACGCACATCGACGGCGTGCCCGTGCAGACCCTCACCGAGGCCTACGGCTCGCCCCTCTTCGTCTTCTCCGAGAAGACCATGGTGGCCCGCTACCGCGAGCTGCGCGACGCCTTCGCCCGGCGCTTCTCCAAGGTGCGCGTCACCTGGTCGTACAAGACCAACTACCTCGACGCGATCTGCAAGGTCTTCCACCGCGAGGGCGCCTGGGCCGAGGTGGTGTCGGAGTTCGAGTGGGAGAAGGCGCGGCACAACGGCGTGCCGGGCGAGCGCATCCACCTCAACGGGCCGCTCAAGACCGAGGCCACCCTGCGCCGCGTGCTCCCCGAGGGCACGCTCATCCACGTCGACAACTTCGACGAGCTCGCCCTGCTCGAGCGCCTCGCCGACGAGCTCCACCTCACCCCGAAGGTCGCCGTGCGGGTCAACATGTCCGTCGGCTCGCTCACCGCCTGGAGCCGCTTCGGCTTCAACCTGGAGAGCGGCCAGGCCATGACCGCCGCCAACCGCATCCTCGCGGGCAAGCGCCTGGAGCTCGTCGGGCTGCACTGCCACCTCGGCACCTTCATCCTCGACCCGGACTCGTATCGCGAGCAGGCCGCGAAGCTCGCGGGCCTCGCCAACGAGCTGCGCCGCGCCCACGGCGCGATCCTGTCCTTCATCGACATCGGCGGCGGCTTCGCCTCGCACAGCAAGCTCAAGGCCCAGTACCTCCCCGGCGAGCAGGCCACCCCTGGCTTCGATCGCTACGCCGCCGCCTGCGCCGAGGGCATGGCCGCGCTCGACTACCCCGCCGGGCAGGAGCCCACCATCGTGCTGGAGTCGGGCCGCGCGCTCGTCGACGACGCGGGCACGCTCATCTCCACCGTCATCGCCAACAAGCGCATGCCCGACGGGCAGCGGGGCCTCGTCATCGACGCGGGCGTCAACGTGCTCTTCACGTCGTTCTGGTACGACCACGACGTCGTCCCGGCGCAGCCCTTCGGCGGCATCTCCGAGCCCACCGTCATGTACGGCCCGCTCTGCATGAACATCGACGTGGTGCGCGACACCATCCAGTTCCCGCCGATGCGCACGGGGGAGCAGGTCGTGTTCCGCAACGTCGGCGCCTACAACGTCACGCAGTGGATGCAGTTCATCACGTACCGCCCGGCGGTCGTGATCATCGGCGCCGACGGCCGCCACGGGATCATCCGCAAGCGCGAGCAGCTGGAGACCCTCCTCGCCTCCGAGGAGGTCCCCTCGTGGCTGTGAGCGCCGCCCACGCGGCCCTCGCGGCGGGCTGGCGCCTCGACGCCGCCCCGCGCGCCACGGCCGCGGCGCAGCGCCTCGCGGAGACCGTCTGCCTCACCTACGCCCAGCTCCTCTTCTCGCGCTCCCCGGCGGTGGGCGCGCTGCTCCTCCTGGCCACCGCCACGGCCCCCGCCGCGGCCCTCGCAGGCGTCGCCTCGGTGCTGCTCGCGCTCTCCGCGGCCCGCGCGCTCGGCCTCTCCCCCGAGCAGCGCCGCTCGGGGCAGCTCTCGTACAACGCCCTCATGGTGGGCCTCGCCCTCTCCGCCCTCGCGCCCCTCACGCCCCCGGCGCTCGGGGTGCTCGCCGTCGCCGTCGTGGCCTCGGTGCTCGTCACCGCCGCGCTGCACCTCGCGCTCGGCGTCGGGCACGGGCTCCCGGTGCTCACGCTGCCCTTCCTCGCGGTGTTCTACCTCACCGTCGGCGCCCTTCCCCCGGGGGCGCCCGAGGCCCTCGCCGACGCGGGCCTCGGGCCCTCGTATCTGCGCGCGCTCGGGTCGATCGTCTGCGCCCCGCGCGTCGACGCCGGCCTCGCGGTGCTCGCCGCGCTGCTGCTCCACAGCCGCATCGCCGCCGCGCTGTCGCTCGCCGCCTTCGCCCTGGCGTGGCGCCTCGCGCCGGGGCTCGCGCCCACCCTCGGGCTCAACGGGATGCTCGTCGCGATGGCCCTCGGGGCGGTGTGGTTCATCCCCAGCCCGGCCTCGTATGGCGTGGCGCTCGTGGGGTCGCTCGTCGCGGGCGCCCTCGGGCTCGGTCTCGCCGCGCGCTTCGATCGCCTCGGGCTGCCCATCCTCATTGTGCCCTTCAACCTCACGGTGCCGCTGGTGCTCTACGTGGTGCGCCAGCGCGTGGCCGGCGGCGGGCCCCACGAGGTCGACTTCGCCCCGGGCACCCCCGAGCAGAACCTCGCGTACTTCCACTCCCGCCGCGAGCGCTTCGGGGCCGTGCGCGGCGTGCGCCTCGCCGCCCCCTTCCGCGGCCGATGGACCTGCACCCAGGGCGTGTCCGGTGGCGTCACCCACGAGGGCGTGTGGCGCCACGCGCTCGACTTCGAGGTGCTCGACGCTCGCGGCGCGGCCTTCTCGGGCGACGGTTCGTCCCTCCAGGACTACGGCTGCTACCGCCTCCCGGTGACGGCGCCCGCGGCGGGGGTGGTCGCGCGGGTGATCGACGACGTGCCCGACAACGCGCTCGGCGAGGTCAACCTCGACGACAACTGGGGCAACGTGGTGATCGTCTACCACGCGCCCGGCGTGTACTCCTGCGTGGCCCACCTCGCGCCCGGCAGCGCCCGGGTGAAGGTCGGCGACACCGTGGCGGCGGGCGACGTCGTGGCCCTCTGCGGCAACTCCGGGCGCTCGGCGACGCCGCACCTGCATCTCCAGCTCCAGGCGACCGCCGACGTCGGGGCGGCGACGATCCCCCTCGAGCTCCACGACCTCGTCGGGGAGGGCGCCGCGGGCCCGGTGCTCCACGCCGCGCGGGTGCCGCTCCGGGGCGAGGTGCTGCGCCGGGTCGAGGCCGACGACGAGCGCGCGCGGCTGCTGCGCCTGCCCTACGGGGCGACGTGGCGGGCGCACAGCACCGACGGCCGCCGCGAGCGCGAGGAGGGCATCACCGCGGGCATCGACCTGCTGGGCCGCTGCGTGCTGCGCTCGGAGTCCACCGACGCGGTGCTGTACTACGAGCTCAACGCCGCCGGGCTCACGGTGCACGACGTGGTGGGCGACCCGGGATCGGCGCTGCACCTCGCGCGCGCGGCCCTCTCGCGCGTCCCCGCCGACGCCGACGACGCCCTGCGCTGGAGCGACCGGCTCCCGCTGCGACCGCTGCTCCCGCTGTGGCTGCGCGCCCTCTACGACGTGGTCAGTCCCCTCGGCGCGCCCGCCTCGCTCGGGATGACCTACTCCGCCCGCCGCGACGGCGCCGCGCTCGTCGTCGAGGGCCGCTCCGATCGCCTCGCCCGCGGCGGCCGCCCCTGGGTCGCCACCGCCGCGCGCCTCGCGCCCGGCGTCGGGATCGTCTCGCTCGAAGTGCGCGTCCGCGGCCGCCGCGCGCGCGCCGAACTCCGCCCCGCCGCGCCCGCCGTCGATCGCGCCGCGCGGCACACCATCATCCCGTCCCGAGGAGGTACCGCCCATGTCTGACCGCCGCTCCGTCGCCCTGCTGCTCGCGCTCTCCCTCACCGCCGTCGCGCCCCGCGCGCTGGCCACCCCCGACGTGTGGCGCCGCTCGTACGCGCTGGAGGCCCGCGGAGACGTCCGCGGCGCGCTCTCGGCCATCGAGGCGCTGCCCGGCGAGCAGCGCGCGGGCTACCTCTACGCCCTGCGCCACGCGTGGCTGCTCTACCTGGCGGGTCGCCACGACGAGTCCGTGGCCGCCTACCGCGTGGCCGCCGGGGCGTCTGCGCGTGCCATCGAGCCGCGGGTGGGCGAGCTGCTCCCGCTGATGGCCATGCGGCGCTGGCAGGAGGCCGAGCAGCGCGCCCGCGAGGTGCTGCGCCTCGACGCGGACAACTACCTGGCCAGCCGACGACTGGCGCTGGCGCTCTACCAGCTGGGGCGCTTCGACGACGCCCGCGAGGTGTACCAGCAGGTGAGCGCGCGCTACCCCGGCGACCTGGAGATGGTCACCGGATCGGCGTGGTGCGACCTGCGGCGCGGGCGGCGCGACGAGGCCGCGACGGCGTTTCGCACGGTGCTGGCCGTGAGCCCCGACGACGCCACCGCCGCGGCCGGGCTCACCGCCGCGCAGGCCCGGTAGCAGAGCGCCCTCCGGCGAGAGCGCCCGCCCACGCCTGCGATCACCGTCCTCGCCCTCCGAGGGGAGCACCCGCCCGCGCTTGCAGTCACCGGCCTCGCCGATCGAGGGGAGCACCCGCCCGCGCCTGCGGTCACCGGCCTCGCCGATCGAGGGGAGCACCCGTCCAGGCCCTCCCAACGCGCCCAACCCGGGGCTCCGGACGTCGGGCTCCGGACGGTTGGGGGACTGCCCCGAGGCTGTCGCCCCGGGTTGGGCGCGTTGGGAGGGCCTGGGCGGGTGCACCCCTCGATCGGCGAGGACGGTGACTGCAAGCGTGGGCGGATGCTCCCCTCGATCGGTGAGGCCGGTGCTCGCAGGCATGGGCGGGTGCTCCCCTCGATCGGCGAGGCCGACGCCCGCGGGGGTGGGCGCCCCGCGCTTGCCACTGCCCCCGTCCCGGTGCTGACTCCCCACCAGCACCGCCGATGGACCTCTTCGACCGCAACAAGCCCGCCGAGCCTATCCCCGAGGAGCCGCCGCCCCCGCCCGGCGCGCCGCTCGCCGACCGCATGCGCCCGCGCAACCTCGACGAGCTCGTCGGCCACGACGACGCCGTCGGGCCGAAGACCTCCCTCGGCCGCGCCATCCGCGCCGACCGCGCACCCTCCATCGTCCTCTGGGGCTCCCCCGGCTGCGGCAAGACCACCGTCGCCCGCTGCATCGCGGCGCACTCCAGCGCGCGCTTCGCCCAGCTCTCGGCCGTGCTCTCCGGCGTCGCCGAGGTGCGGCAGGTGATCGCCCGCGCCGAGCACGAGCGCTCCATGGGGCGGCGAACGGTGCTCTTCATCGACGAGATCCACCGCTTCAACCGCGCGCAGCAGGACGCCCTCCTGCCGCACGTCGAGGCCGGCGTGGTCACCCTCGTCGGAGCTACCACCGAGAACCCCTCCTTCGCCGTCAACGCCGCGGTGCTCTCCCGCGCCCAGGTGGTGCGCCTCGACCCGCTGCGTGTCGAAGACCTCGTGGTGCTCCTTCGCCGCGCCCTCGACGACCGCGAGCGTGGCCTCGGCGCCCTGGAGCTCACCGCCGACGACGAGGCCCTCGGGGCCATCGCCGGGTGGTCCGACGGCGACGCCCGGCGGGCCCTCACCCTGCTCGACCACGTGGCCCGGGAGCGCGCCGCGCTCGGCATCGTCGCGCTGACCGTGGGCGACGTCGAGGCCGCCGCGCGCTCCAAGAACCTCCGCTACGACAAGTCCGGCGAGGAGCACTACAACCTCGCGAGCGCGTTCATCAAGAGCCTGCGCGGGAGCGACCCCGACGCGGCCCTCTACTGGGGCATCCGCATGATCGAGGGCGGCGAAGACCCGCGCTTCGTCCTGCGCCGGATGATCATCTTCGCCTCGGAGGACATCGGCCTCGCCGACTCGCGCGCCCTGGAGATCGCCGTCGCGGCCGACCGGGCCTTCGAGCGCCTCGGGGTGCCGGAGGGCCTGATCCCGCTGGCCCACGCGATCACCTACCTGGCCGTGGCGCCGAAGTCGAAGGCCGCGTACCGGGCGCTGCGAGCGGTGCAGGAGGCCGTGCAGGCGCGGGGCACGCTGCCGGTGCCGATGCGGCTGCGCAACGCGCCCACCGCGGCGATGAAGGAGTGGGGCTACGGCGAGGGCTACCGCGACCCGCACGCGGGCGAAGGCGGCTTCGTGGCGGAGCGCTACCTGCCCGACGAACTCGGCGACGCGACCTGGTACGAGCCCACCACCCACGGCACCGAGGCCCGGGTGCGCGAGCACCTCGCGAAGCTGCGCGCGCTCACGAAGAAGTAGTGGCGCCCACGCGACGTGTAAGCCCGTAGACCCATCGGGCGTTTGCTCCGTCGAAGGAGCTCATCGCCAATGCCCACCCCACCGCGCCTCCCCCTCGCCCTCGCCCTCCTTCCCCTCCTCGCCGCGTGCGGCCCCTCCCTCCGCGGCGGCACCGTCACCGACCTCACCCGCGTCACCGTCGTCGCCGCCACCCCCGCGCCCGGGCCCGACCCCCTCGTCGTCGCGACCGCCCCCTCCTCGCTCCGCTGCCCCGCCGCGGCGCGCGCCCTCGCCGGGATGCCCGTCACCCTGCGCACCGACGGCGCGGCCCCCGGCGCCCGCGTGCGATGGAGCGTCACCGCCGCGCCCGGCGACACCCGCGCCTACCGCTTCGCCGCCCGCTACGACGACCACGACACCGACTCCGTCGTCGCCGAAGGACCGGAGGTCCCCTTCACCTCCGTCATCGTCGGCGACTTCACGGTGCACGCCGAGACCCGCAACCCCGACGGCTCCACCGCGCAGTGCGACACCGCCGTCTCCATGCTCGGCCACGGGCTGCGCGTCGAGCTCAGCTGGAACACCCAGGGCACCGACGTCGACCTCCACGCCCTCGACCAGCCGGAGGGCCGGTGGTTCACGCCGCAGGACTGCTACTACGCCAACCGCCAGCCCGACACGGCCCTCGCCGAGGAGGGCCGCCGCCGCTGGCTCGACACCGACGACGTCGACGGCGAAGGCCCCGAGAACATCCGCGTCGACACCCCCGCGGTCGACCACGACTACGAGATCGGCGTGCACTTCTACTCGTCGCACCAGCAGCGCGGACCCACCCACGCCACCGTGGTGATCTACTGCGGCGAGCAGCGCGTCGCCCGCTTCGAGCGCGACCTCAACGGCGACCGCGGGGGCAGCGACGCCAACGACTTCTGGCACGTCGCCGCGGTGCGCTTCGGCGGGCCCGAGGTGTGCGCCGTGCAGCCCATCCAGCAGGTGACCACGGCCGCGCAGATGCGCGCCGGAGGCTGAGCGCAGCCTCCGGGGTAGCGCGGGAGGGTCGCCGCACCCTTACGGGTGTTCATGCGGCGATGCGCACGACGTGCGCGAAACTCCAACGACGAGCTGAATTGTGCAAAGGTGCTAGCGGTTGGAGGGCCGTGATAAGCCGGTGATGGGCACGAGCGATTCGGTCCCGGGGGCGTCGGGTGGACACAGAACAATTGACGGGCCTCGACGACTTCTGGCGGGTGTACGAGACGGCGGGCCACGCGGCGCTCCTGGCCGAGTCCCTGCCCTTCGGCGAGGGCCGCGCCGAGCAGGTGGCGGCGGAGCGTGAGGCCCTGCGCCGCGCGGTGGATGGTGACTGGTCGGGGTGCGAGGCCTGCGCCCGTGCGCTGGGCGCCACGTACGCGCTGCAGGGCGTCGAGCCGACGGTCTGGATGGCCACGGTGACCGCCCTGGCCCGGCGCCTCACGCCGCTCCTGGTGACGGAGTACGGCGGCGACCCCGCGCGGCTCGCCGCGGCCCTCGACGCCGCGCAGGCCTGGTTCGACCGGCGCCTCGGGGTGATCACGGGCGAGTACCTCCGGGCCCGCGGCGCGCAGGGGGCGGAGAGCCGCTTCCGGGGGCTGCTGGAGGCCGCGCCCGACGCGATGGTGATCGTCGGCAGCGACGGGCGCATCGCCCTCGTCAACTCCCAGGTCGAGCGGGTGTTCGGGTACACCCGCGACGAGCTCCTGGGGCAGCTCATCGAGGTGCTGGTGCCCGAGCGCTTCCGGGCGCGGCACCCGGAGCACCGCGATGGGTACTTCCGCAACTCGCATCCCCGGCCGATGGGCGCGGGCCTCGACCTCTACGCCCGCCGCCGGGACGGCTCGGAGTTCGCGGCGGAGATCAGCCTGTCGCCGCTGCGCACCCCGGAGGGCACGCTGGTCACGGCGGCCATCCGGGACATCACCCAGCGGAAGGTCACGGAGACGGCGCTCAAGCTGGCCAACCGCGAGCTGGAGGCCTTCAGCTACTCGGTCGCCCACGACCTGCGCGCCCCGCTGCGCGGGATGAACGGCTTCGCCCAGCTGCTGCTCGACCGCTACCGCGACAAGCTCGACGCCGAGGGGCAGGACTGGCTGCAGGAGATCCTGCTCAACGCCCGGCGGATGGGCGGGCTCATCGACGCCCTGCTCTCCCTCGCGCGCCTCGCCCGCAGCGAGATGCGCCCGCAGCGGGTCGACCTCTCGGCCCTGGCCCGCGCGGTCGCCGCCGGGCTCGCCGCGCGCGACCCCGAGCGTGACGTCTCCCTGGTGATCGCCGACGGCCTCCACGCCGACCTCGACCCCCGCCTCGCGCTCGCGCTGCTCGAGAACCTCCTCGGCAACGCGTGGAAGTTCACCGGCCACACGGCGGCGGCGCGCATCGAGGTCGGCGCCGTCGACGCCGACGGGGCCCCTGCCTTCTTCGTGCGCGACAACGGCGCGGGCTTCGACATGGCCTTCGCCGAGCACCTCTTCGGGCCCTTCCAGCGGCTGCACCCGGCGAAGGAGTTCCCGGGCACGGGCATCGGGCTCGCCACGGTGCAGCGCATCGTGCACCGCCACGGCGGGCGGGTGTGGGCCGAGGGGCGCGTCGGCGAGGGCGCGACCTTCTTCTTCACCCTCCCGAGCCGCAGCGCCGAGGCCGCGCCGTGAAGCCCCCCATCCTCCTGGTCGAAGACAACTCCAGCGACGAGAAGCTCACCCTCCTGGCCTTCCGGCAGCACGCCTACGGCCACGACGTGGTGGTGCTGCGCGACGGCGCCGACGCGCTCGACTACCTCTTCGCGTCGGGCCCCTACGCCGACCGCGACCCCGCGGAGCTGCCCGCCATGGTGCTGCTCGACCTCAAGCTCCCGCGCATCGGCGGCCTCGAGGTGCTGCGGCGCATCCGGGCCGCCGAGCGCACGCGCTTCCTCCCGGTGGTGGTGCTCACGGCCTCCCGCGAGGAGCGGGACGTCGTGCGGAGCTACCAGCTCGGCGCCAACGCCTACGTGCGCAAGCCCCTGGATTTTACGGACTTCGTCGAGGCGGCCCGGGCCATCGGCACCTTCTGGCTGCTGCTCAACGAGCCCGCCACCGGCCAGCGGGGCGCGCCGTGACCGCGCCGCTCCGGGTGCTCATCGTGGAGGACGACCCCAGCGACGCGAAGCTCGTCGCGGTGGAGCTGTCCCGCGCCGGGCGGGCCGTGGAGGTCGAGCGCGTCGAGGACGCCGACGCGATGCGCGCCGCCCTCGCCAACGCGCGCTGGGACCTGGTGATCAGCGACTGGTCGATGCCGCGCTTCAGCGCCCTCGCGGCGCTCGAGGTGCTCAAGTCCACCGGGCTCGACCTGCCCTTCATCGTGGTGTCGGGCACCATCGGCGAGGAGCGGGCGGTCGCGGCCCTGCACGGCGGCGCGCACGACTTCGTGCTGAAAGACCGGCTCGCCCGCCTGCTCCCCGCGGTCGAGCGCGAGCTGCGGGAGCGGGCCGAGCGCGAGGCCCGCCGGAGCGCCCAGCAGGCCCTGCGGGCGCAGGAGGCGCGCTTCCGCTCGCTGATCGAGAAGAGCGAGGACGGCATCTCCCTCACCGGGCGCGACGGCGAGGTCATCTACCTGAGCCCGGCCGCGGAGCGCATCCTGGGCTGCACCTCCGCCGAGCGGGTGGGTCGCTCCGCGCTGGAGCTGTTGCACCCCGACGACCGCGAGGCCGTGAGGGCGAATACGGCGGCCCTCGGGCGCCAGCCCGGCGCGAGCGCCACGATCGAGTTCAGGGTGCTGCGCCCCGACGGCGCCGCGTGCTGGGTCGAGGGGACGGCGACCAACCTGCTCGACGACCCCACCGTCGGGGCCGTCATCGGCAACTTCCGCGACGTGTCCGAGCGCAAGCGCGGCGTCGACGCGCTGCGGGCCAGCGAGGAGCGCTACCGGCGCATCATCGAGACCACCAACGAGGGCGTCTGGATGCTCGACGCCGACGCGCGCACCACCTTCGTCAACGACCAGATGGCCCGGCTCCTCGGCCTCACCGCCGACGCGATGCGCGGCCGCACGGCCCTCGAGCTCATCTCGCCGGAGGCCCACGCGCACTTCCAGCAGGCCCTCCACCACCTCCAGGGCGGCGCCGCGCAGCAGCTCGAGGTGCCCTTCGCGCGGGCCGACGGCACCACCGTATGGGCGCTGCTCGAGGTGAGCCCCTACCTCGACGCCGGGCGCTTCAGCGGCGCGCTCGTGATGGCGATGGACATCACCGCCCGCAAGCTCGCGGAGGCGTCGCTGCGGGTGAGCGAGTCGCGCTTCCGGGGCCTCTGGGACTCCGGGCTCATCATGGTGACCATCTCCGACCTCGCGGGCAGGCTGCGGGAGGTCAACGCCCTCGGGCTGCGGATGCTCGGGTACACCCGCGACGAGCTCACCGCCGGGGGCATCAGCTGGGGCGAGCTCACCCCGCCGGAGTGGCGCGAGGCCGACGAGCGGGCGAAGGAGCAGCTCGCCGCCGTCGGGGTCGCGCCCCCGTGGGAGAAGGAGCTCGTCCGCAAGGACGGCACCCGGGTGCCCATCCTCGCGGGCGCCGCGATGCTCCAGGGCGCGGAGGTGATCGCCATCGCGCTCGACCTGACGGAGCGAAAGCGCGCCGAGGCGACGCTACAGCACACCGGCGAGCAGCTGCGGCACGCCCAGAAGATGGAGGCCGTGGGGCGCCTCGCGGGCGGCATCGCCCACGATTTCAACAACGTGCTCTCGGTGATCCTCGGGTTCTCCGACCTGGCGCTGAGCGACCTGTCGCCGGGCGACGCGCTGCGCGAGGACCTGGAGGAGATCCGCAGCGCCGGGCAGCGGGCCGCGGACCTCACGCGGCAGCTGTTGATGTTCAGCCGGCAGCAGGTGATCGAGCCGCGGGTGCTCGACCTCAACGACATGCTCGCCGGCACGGAGAAGATGCTGCGCCGGGTGGTGGGCGAGGACATCGAGCTCGTGGTGGTGCCCGCGCCCTCGCTCGGGCGGGTGCGGGTCGACCCGAGCAGCATCGAGCAGGTGGTGATGAACCTCGTGGTGAACGCCCGCGACGCGATGCCCACCGGCGGCCGGCTCGTCATCGCGACCGCCAACGTCGTCCTCGACGAGGCCTACGCCGGCGCGCACCACGGGCTGCGGCCGGGGCCCTACGTGCGGCTCACGGTGACGGACACCGGCGCCGGGATGGACGAGGCCACGCAGGCGCGGATCTTCGAGCCCTTCTTCACCACCAAGGAGAAGGGCAAGGGCACGGGCCTCGGTCTCTCCACGGTGTTCGGCATCGTGCAGCAGGGCGACGGGAGCATCGCGGTGGAGAGCGAGCCGGGGCGCGGCGCGACCTTCCGGGTGTACCTCCCGCGCGTCGACCACGACGTCGACCTGCGGCGCCTGCCCATCGCCCCGGGCCTGCGGCACGGCCACGAGACCGTGCTCCTCGTCGAGGACGAGGACCAGGTGCGGGCGGTCGCGCGGAGCATCCTGCGGCGCCACGGCTACGAGGTCATCGAGTGCAGCAACGCGGGCGAGGCGCTGATCTACTGCGAGCGGCACTCCGGGGTGATCCACCTGCTGCTCACCGACGTGGTGATGCCGCACATGAGCGGCCCCGAGCTGGCCCGGCGGCTCACGCAGGCCCGGCCCGGGATGCGGGTGCTCTGCATGTCGGGGTACACCGACGACAGCGTGATACGGCACGGGGTGCTGGCCGCCGAGCTCGCGTTCATCCAGAAGCCCCTCACGCCGGAGACGCTGACGCAGCGGGTGCGCGAGGTGCTCGACGCCCCGCTCCCCGCCGCTCCGCTCTGAGCCGCGCGCGCCCCCTTCGGGGCGGGCGTCACCCCCCGTGGGTGTCCGCCGCGACCCCGGCCACACCCGACGGCGCGGCGCCCGCGTTGCTCGTGCCGCCCGCCCCGCCTGCGCCCGCGGTGCCGCGCGCGCAGGTCGTGCCCGTCTGCGTCGGCGCGGCGCCCACGTAGTACACGCACACCGACGGCCCGCCCGACCCGCCGCCGCCGCCGCCGCCCGACCCGCCCTCGCCGCCCGGTCCGCCGTTGCCGCCGGTGCCGGTCTCGCTGTGGTTGCCGCGCACCCCCGGCGCCCCGCTGCCCGCCGCGCCGCCGTTGCCGCCGTTGCCGCCGTTGCCGCCGCTGCCCCCGTTGCCCGCGCGGAGCTGGCAGCCCTCCACCCGCAGCGCGCTCGCATGGGCCATCACGGCGAAGCTCCCGCCGCCGCCCGACCCCCCGGTGCCCGCCGTCCCGAGGCACCCGCCGCCGCCCCCGCCGCCGCCGTTGCCGCCGGTGTTGTCGTCGCCGCACAGGAACCCCGTGGTGTCGCCCCCGCCGCCGCCCCCGCCCCCGCCGCCGCTCGCGTTCGTCCCGGCCGTGCCGTTGCCGCCGTTGCTGATGAGCCACGCGGCGTCGCCCGACTGCACCGACGGAGCGCCCCCGGAGCCTGGCGCGCCGTTGGCCCCCGGGCTCCCCGCGCCGCCGTCCGTCCCGTTGCCCGCGCGCCGGTTGGGGCAGCCGCCCGCCGTGCCCCCGAGGCCCCCGACGTTGTTGCTCGGCACCGTGGTCCGCGGCGTCCCCGCCGTGCCAGCGAGGCCCGGCCGGTCGCTGCGCACGCCCGCCCCGCCGGCGCCGCCGGGCCCCCCGCAGGCCGACGAGCCCGCGGTGATCCCCGACGCGTTGCCGCCCGCCGCGCCCCCGGCGCCCGCCGCCCCGTCCACGCCCGGAACCCCGTTGCCCGCCGTGATGGCGCACCGGTGCAGGGTCACCAGCGCCCCGGAGCCCGCGAGGCGCACGCCGTAGCTGCTCTGCCCCGCGCCCGACGCGTTGGCCGCGCGGATGGTCAGCAGGTTGAGCTCCAGCGCCGCCGAGAGGCCCGCGCCGCGCACCGCCGTCGCGCCGCCGTCGATCGTCGTGACGTTGCTCGCGGCCCGCGTCCACCCGCTGTCGTTGTACCCGCCGTACAGGCTCACCCCCGACGCGAGGGTGATCGACTCGCTGTAGGTTCCGCCCGCGATGTACACCGCGAAGCGCGTGGGCGTCGCGGCCGCGATGGCCGCCCCGATGGTGCGCTTCGGGGCCTCGCGCGTGCCCGGCGCCGCGTCGTTGCCGCGCGTCGACACGAACACCGCCCGCGCCGCGTTGCCGTCGATGCCGTCGCAGTTGGTGTCCGCGAAGCCGTCGTCCGGGACGTCCGCGTCGGTGCTCCGGCACTCGCACCCGTTGCCCGGCACCGCGTCGAGGTCGACGTAGCCCGGCGCGCACGCCAGCGCGCAGGCCCCCGCCACGCAGGCCCCGACCTGGTTGGTTCCGGTGGGGCAGCGGTTGCCGCACGCGCCGCAGTTGGCGCCGTCCGTCGCCAGCCTGGCCTCGCAGCCGTCCGTCACGCTCGCGTTGCAGTCGGCGAAGCCGGCGTCGCAGCGGCTGATGGTGCAGCGCGCGGCCACGCAGGCGGGCGCGGCGTTGGCCGTGGCGCAGGTGCGCCCGCACGCGCCGCAGCTCTCCAGGCTGGTGCGCACGTTGGTCTCGCAGCCCGTCGCGTCGTCGCCGTCGCAGTCGAGGAAGCCCGTCACGCAGGAGGTCTGGCACTCCCCCCCGATGCACCCCGGGAAGGAGTTGGGCCGCGACCCGCACGCCCGCCCGCACGCCCCGCAGTGGGCGCTCGTCTGGTTGAGGTCCGTCTCGCAGCCGTTGCCCGCGTTGCCGTCACAGTCGCCGTAGCCCTCGCCGCAGGCGCTGATGGTGCAGCGCCCCGCCACGCACGCGCCCATCGCGCGCGCCGGCATGCACACCGCCCCGCACGCACCGCAGCTGGTGGTGCTGGTGTTGGAGTCGGTCTCGCAGCCGTTGCCCGGGTTGCCGTCGCAGTCGCTGAAGCCCGCCTCGCAGGTGTACGCGCAGCTCCCGGCGGTGCACACCGCGGTGGCGTGCGCCCGCGCCTCGCACGCCCGGTCGCACCCCCCGCAATGGAACACGCTCGTGAAGGTGTTGGTCTCGCACCCGGTGGCCGCGTCGCGGTCGCAGTCGCCGAAGGGCAGCGAGCAGCTCCCGACGGTGCACATCCCGTTGAGGCACGCGGGCGTGGCGTTGGGCACGGCGCAGCGCCGGTCGCAGGCGCCGCAGCTCGCCACGTTGGCCTGCGTGTCGACGCACGCCCCGCCGCAGCAGGTCTGCGTCCCGGTGCACCCGCGCTCGGCGGTGCAGCCGGTGACGCACAGGTTGCCCACGCACAGGTTGCCGGCCGGGCAGTGGTCGCTGCTCACGCAGCGCACGCAGGTGTGCGAGCCCGTGTCGCAGCGCGCGGCCTCGGCGTCCCGGGGGCAGCCCTCGTCGGCGTGGCAGCCGCTCACGCAGCGGCCCGAGGCGCCGTCGCAGTGCTGGTCGGCGGGGCAGCTGTCGGGGGAGACCTGGCACCCGGTGTCGACGGGGCCCGTGTCGACGGGGCCCGTGTCGAGCGCCCCCGCGTCGAGCGCCTCCGCGTCGAGCGCCTCCGTGTCGGCTGGCCCCGCGTCGACGAGGATCACCTCGCCCCCGTCCGCGCAGCCGACCCCGAGCGCCATCAGGCACGCCGACACCACCGACCACCCACGTCGAGCCATCACCATCCGAGCGCCTCCAGAGGGCGCGGATCCTCTCACGACCACCTCGATCGCGTCGCACCCCGCACCCGGCGACCGTCAGCGCGGATTGACGGCCCCTGTGGACGCGATATCTCTCGCTCCCATCGTGATGTCCCCGACGCGCCACCTGGGCTTGATCCTCTCTGCGGCGCTCCTTGCGTCGGGCTGCGGCGACAGCGCCGACGCGCCCGACGCCGACGTCACCCCGACGCCCGACGTCGCGCCCGCGGTCGACCGCGGCCAGCCCTCCGCCGACCGCGGCGAGCCCGTCGCCCCCGACGCGGGCGCCCCCGTCACCCCGATGGACGCCGGCGAGCCCGTGACGCCCGTCACCGACGCGGGCACCGTCCCCGTCACCCCGATGGACGCGGGCTGCGTCTACGAGCCCGTCACGCTCGACCGCAACAACGAGCCCCGCAACGCCGCGGGCCACATCCGCTGGTGCTGGCCCGGCGAGCCCCGCTGCACCTGCGACCGCGACGACGACTGCTACCGCGACGCCGGGTACGCCCCGCAGTGCGCCACCGCTGGCGGCACCCCCCGCGACGCGGGCTCCGTCGATCAGGGCGTCACGCCCCCGCGCGACGTGCCCACCACCCCCCCGGCCGACCTGGGCAACACGGGCATGGGCCTGTGCAGCGACCCCGTCCCGGCGACGAGCACGGGCCCCGTGGTCAACCTGGAGACCATCCATTTCAACTGGTCGATGCAGTGCTACCGCCCCGAGGACGGCTCGCTCTTCGTCTTCGTCGAGGACACCGAGACCGACATGGTGGCCCTGCGCTTCTACGACTTCCTCAACAACGGCGGCCCCGCCACGGGCGACACCGTCGACCTCTCCCGCACCCGCGCGGGCACCCGTCCCTTCTTCGTCTCCACCCTCTCGGGCATCATGACCGAGCCCACCTGGCGCGCCCAGCGCAGCTACCTCGCCTACGAGGGCGAGGTGGTGTTCAACCAGCTCCAGCGCAGCTCGCCCGTGGGCACCCGGATGCGCCTGGAGATCCGCAACGTGCGGGCCCGCGAGGTGCGCCAGTACACCAACGGTCGCTGCGAAAACGTCCCCAACGGCGGGCGCATGTTCATCCGCCGGCTGCTGCTCGACCTCCCGGTGAACAACATCCACACCAACGAGGACTGCATCGACTGGGCGGGCGGCTGACGGTCCCCGCCCGGTTACCTGCGATCGTCCCCGTACAGGTGGTGCAAGCGGCTCGTTGGAGGCTTGGGGTTCGTGCACAACAGTGCAAAGGGGTGCAGTCCGCTCGTTTGACGCTGGGGTTCGCGCGTTGGCGCCAGTGCAGGATGGTGCAGTCCGCTCGTTTGACGCTGGGGTTCGCGCGTTGGCGCCAGTGCAGGATGGTGCAGTCCGCTCGTTTGACGCTGGGGTTCGCGCGTTGGCGCTCACCCCAGGCTATATCAAGTGGGCGACCCCGCGTTCGCGGGGTCTTTCGTACCGAAACTCGATGGACCGTCCGGAAGCCTCATGCGATGTGCAATGGGCTCCATCGAAGTGGCATTCCTGTTCGAAAGACCCCGCGAACGCGGGGTCGCCCACTTGATATAGCCTGGGGTGAGCGCCAACGCGCGAACCCCAGCGTCAAACAAGCGGACTGCACCAGTCCTGCACTGGCGCCAACGCGCGAACCCCAGCGTCAAACGAGCGGACTGCACCCCTTTGCACTGTTGTGCACGAACCCCAAGCGTCCAACGAGCGACCTGCTCCACACTGAACGGCACCTGCAATGAAGCGCGTCGTCGCCCCCTTCCTCCGCGTCGGCCGGATGCTGGTCTCCAACGTCTACCTGCTCGACGGCGGCCCCGGCGACCGCTGGCTCATCGACTCCGGCCACTGGAGCGAGCGCTGGCAGCTCCTCGCCGAGCTCCGCGCGACGGGGCTGCGCCCGGGCGAGCTCACCGGCCTGCTGCTCACCCACCGCCACTCCGACCACGCGGGCAACGCCGCGTACCTCCAGCGCGAGTACGGCCTGCGGGTGCTCTGCCACCGCGCCGACGCCGCCGTGCTCGACGGCAGCGCCCCGCGCAGCCCCCTCGGCGTGCGAGGCAGCGCCCTCGAGCGGGCCCTCGGGGCCTTCGAGAACGCCTTCCCCGCGAGGCTGCGCGTCGACCAGGCCCTCGACCACGGCGACACCGTGGCGGGCCTGGAGGTGCACCTGCTCGCGGGGCACACCGAGGGATCGGTCTTCTTCCGCCACGAGCCCACCGGGTGCCTGCTCACCGGCGACACCCTGCTCACGGCGCGCCCGCCGCTCACCATCCTCGGCGCGGTGACCCCCGCGCACGACGCCTTCTCGCTCGACACGCCCGGGGCGCACGCCGCGCTCGATGCCTTCCACGCCGCGGGGTGGCGCTACGAGCACGTGCTCGCGGGCCACGGCAGCCCGATGGTGGGCGACGCCCGCGCCCGGGTGATGGCCGCCCTCGACCGGCAGCGCGTCAGCCGTCGCTGAACACCCCGCGCTTCGCCTGGTCGCGCTCGATGGAGCGGAAGAGCGCGCCGAAGTTTCCTTCGCCAAACGACAGGTGGTTCTTGCGCTGGATGAGCTCGATGAAGATCGGGCCCACGAGGTTCTTGGTGAAGATCTGGAGCAGGTAGCCGTCGGCGTCGCCGTCGACCAGCACCTGGTGGTCGCGGATGCGGGCGTGGTCCTCGGTGACGTTGGGCACGCGCTCGAAGACGCCGGCGTAGTAGTCGTCGTCGATGTCGAGGAAGCCGATGGGCGTACCCCGCAGGGCGTCGAGGGAGGCGAGCAGGTCGTCGGTGAGGAAGGCCAGGTGCTGGATGCCCGGCCCGTTGTACTCGTCGAGGTACTCGTTGATCTGCGACTTCTTCTCGCTGGCCTCGTTGATGGGGATGCAGAAGCGCCCGCAGGGCGAGCGCAGCGCGTAGGAGGTCAGCCCCGTCTTCGCGCCGCGGATGTCGAAGTAGCGCACCTCGGTGAAGCCGAAGACGCCTTTGTAGAACTCCGCCCAGCGCCCCATCGTGCCCTTGTGCACGTTGTTGGTGAGGTGATCGATGACCGTGAAGCCCTTCGGCGCGACGAGTTCGGGCGCATCGAGGGCGACGAAGCCGAGGGCGGCGTAGCGCGCCTCGAAGGGCTGCTCGTAGCCGTCGACGAGGTAGACGAGGCTGTCGCCGATGCCCAGCACGGCGGGCACGGGATGGCCGTCGCGGGCGAGGTCGACCTCGGGGGCGGGGGTCGCGCCGCGGGCGATCACGGCGCCGAGGGCGTCGCCGCCGTTGTGCACCCGCCAGCCCATCGAGGAGATGGCCGGGCCGTGGAGGGCGCCGAAGCGCGCGGCGAAGGAGCCGGGCTCGCGGTTGAGCAGGAGGGTGATGTCCCCCTGGCGGTAGAGGTCGACGGCGCGCGCGGCGTGGCGCATGACGCGCGAGAAGCCGAAGGCCGTGAAGAGGTTGTGCAGGCGCTCGGGGTCGGCGGAGACAAACTCCACGAACTCGATGCCGTCGAGCCCGGCGGGGTTGGCGGGAGTCGGGGTGTTCATCGGGGGGACCAGCTCTTCCAGTAGTCGGCGCGCTCGACGCGCTCGGCGTCGGGGGAGGCGTCGAGGGGGTTCTTGGTGTCGAGCATCACGGCGACCTCGTCGGTGTGCGTGACGTTGGCGGTGCGCCCGAGGGCGGCGGGCTGCGGGCCGTGGTGGATGCCCTGCGGGTGCAGCGTGAGCATCCCCGCGCTGATGCCCTCGCGCGAGAAGAACTGCCCTCGGTGATAGAAGATCACCTCATCGAAATCGATGTTGGAGTGATAGAAGGGCACCTTCATCGCGCGGGGGTCGCCGTTCTCCAGCGGGCGCGGGAGGAAGGTGCAGAGCACGGCGTTGCGCATCACGAAGGTGGAGTGCGCCGACGGCGGCAGGTGGTAGCGGTCGGAGAGCACCGGGCGGATGTCGCGCACGTTGAGCTGCGTGACGGTGAGCGTGCCCTTCCACCCGACGGTGTTGAGCGGACACTTCGGATAGAACACCCGGGTCACCTCCCCCCGCCGCAGCACGCGCAGCTCGAACTCCCCGCGGGCGTCGGGCTCCAGGGTGGACTCCCCGTCGGGCGTCGGCACCCGCAGCACCGCCGGGTCGAAGAGGGCGTGCTGACCGAGCATCCCGCGGTCGGGGAAGCGCACCTCGCTGAAGGCCTCGACGGTGAGGAAGCGCGTGGGTGACGTGGGCGCGAGACGGTACGTCGTGCCGCGCGGCACGAGCAGGTAGTCGCCGGGCTCGTAGGTGAGCGGGCCGAAGTCGGTCTCGATGCGCCCGGCGCCCTCGTGGATGAAGAGCACCTCGTCGCCGTCGGCGTTGCGGAAGAGGTACGGCATCGGGGCGCTGAGCGTGGCGGTGTGCAGGGCCACGTCGGCGTTGCCGAGCACCCGGCGGCGGGCCGCGAGCAGGTCGCCGCCACCCGACGGCGCGTCGAGGCGGTTGAGGTCGTACGCGCGGGGGCGCAGCGGGCCCTCGATGCGGGACCACTCGACCGGGGCCTCGCGGCGGTAGAGGTGGGCGTATCGGCCGGAGAAGCCGTCGCGGGCGTACTCCTCCTCGACGGTTCCGTCGGGCACCCCGACATGGGCCTGGAGGGCCACGCGACCGCGGATGTACGGGATGTCCATAAGCCCCGACGGTGGCGCCGGGGATGGTCGGAAGAAAGCACGAAGATTCGACCGAGATGGTGCGCTGCGGATACCATCTACGCACGATGGAGGTGACCCTCGACCAGGCCCGCGCCCTCGACGCGCTCGCGCGCCACGGCACCTTCGCCAAGGCCGCCGCGGCGCTGCGCAAGCAGCACACCGGGGTGCTCTACGCCCTGCGGGCCCTGGAGGAGAGCACCGGGCTCACGCTGCTCGACCGCACGGGCTACCGCACGAAGCTCACGCCCGCGGGCGAGCTGGTGCTGGCGCAGTGCCGCCGGCTGCTCGACGCCGAGCGCGACCTCGCGACGCTCTGCGAGGTGATGCGCACGGGCTGGGAGCCGCGGCTGGGCATCGTCTTCGACGGGGTGGTGCCCGCGGAGGGGCTGCTGCGGGTGGTGGGCGAGCTCGCGCGCGAGGGGGTGCCGACGCGGCTCACGGTGACGGCGGAGTTCCTGGGCGGGGTGGAGGAGGCCTTCGTGCGGGCGGGGGCCGACGTGATGATCTCCGTGCTGCCGCCGCAGACGGTGTCGCTGCGGGCGCGGGCGATGCCGCCGGTGCGCTCGCTGCTGGTGGCGCACCGAAAGCACCCGCTGGTGGCGCGGGGCGCGGCGGTCACCGACGACGAGCTGCGGGCGCAGGTGCTGCTGGTGGTGCGCGGGAGTGACCCACGGCTGCGGCTGAGCACGGCGGCGCTGGAGGTTCCGACGGTGGTGAGCCTCAACGACTTCCACGCCAAGAAGACCAGCCTGCTCGACGGCCTCGGCTACGGCTGGATGCCCGAGCACCTCATCGCGAAGGAGCTGCGCCGCGGAACGCTGGCGCGCGTGCGCTGGAAGGCCGGGAGCACGCACACCTTCCACCCCCACGTGTACACCCACGGCGAGCGGGCGCCGGGGCGCGCGGCGCAGCGGGTCATCGACGCGCTGGTGGCCCCGCGTGCGCTCACTGCACCTGGAGGCCCCACGGCGGGGACGCGTTGACGAGCACGCCCGCGCGGCAGCGGATGGCGACCTCGTTGAAGGTCACCCCGGCCTTGTGCGCGCGCAGCACATAGTCGCCGGGCGGAACGTTGAGGAACAGCACGCCCCCGTCGAGGCTGGTCTCGGTGAGCTCCCTGGCCGGGACGATGGCGCTCGGGCTGAGGTACCGGAAGTACACGGGCCCTGCGTCGGGGGGTAGCGGCGGGTCGATGGTCACCGTCGCCCCGACCTCGCCCCGGCCGCCGGGGTCGTAGCCCTCGTAGCCCCGCGCCACCACGGTGGTCGCGATCTGGCAGCGTGTCGGGTCGGGCGTGATGCGGAGGTACTGCGCGAGGACCCGGAAGATCCCGTTGGTGGGCGCCTGGAAGCCCACGAAGCGCGCCCCGTCGGCGGCCACGGGGTACGTGCCCGTCTGGATGGGCCAGTAGTCCGCGTGGTGCATCTCCAGGGTGACCCGCTCGCCGGGCGCGAAGCCGCCGAGCTCGTAGGCGCCGTCGGAGCCGGTGCGCGCGCACCACCCGGGGTGCTCCCGCACGGTGACCACCGCGTCGCGGATGCGACCGCCCGTGGGGCCGAAGGTCATCCCGTGCCCGCGCACCGTCACCCCGCCGTCCCCGCCGCTCACCGGCGTCGGGCACGAGGGGATCTCCCGGCCCGTGTCCGCGGGCTTCTCGACGACGTCCACCGCCGCGGGCGTGTCGACGCCCACATCGGCCGTGGGTGCGTCGACGCCCGCGTCGGCTGGGGGCGCGGCGTCACCGCACCCGACGAGCGCCACCACCACGATGCCCTGAGCGATGAGCCAACGACGCATGGGAGGGGACGGTGGATCCACCCGAGGCCCGATGGCAAGGGCTCTTCAGGACGGCACCATCATCGACCGCGGCCGCGTCTCCCTCGCGCCCCGCCCGATGTGGCCCCCCCTAAGGGACCGCTCGACCCACGAGGCCTACTCCCACACGCTCGGGACCGCGTAGGCGGTCACCAGGTCGTCGCGCGTGACGATCGTCAGGCCCTCGACGATCGCCTGCGCCACGAGGATGCGATCGAAGGGATCGCGATGGATCCGCGGCAGCGTGCGCACCAGCTCGGCGTGCGCGAATCCGACCGGCAGCTCGTCGAAGCCATAGTCGGCGACCGCCTCGGCGAACGAGCCCTTCACGGCGATCTTGCCGAGACCCGCCTTGATCGCGACCTCCCACGCGCTCGCCGCGCTCACCAGCACTTCGTCCGCCGCGCGGATGCGCCTCACGACCTTCGCGGGCAACGTCCCCTCGTCCCACCAGAGGAAGGCGTGGGTGTCGAGCAGCAGCCTCAACGCGCGCCTCCCTCGAAGGCGGCGATGACGTCGTCCGGCAACGGATCGTCGAAGTCGCTCGCGACCACGAAGCGCCCCTTGCCCTTCCCCGGCACGCGCAGCTTCACCCCGCCATCCTCCAACGGGACGAGGCGCGCCCGCGGCTTCCCGGCGCGCGCCACGATGATGACCTCCCCCGCGCTGGCCCGCTCGACCAGCTCCGGCAGATGGGCCTTGGCCTCCGCGATGTTGTAGACCGCCGCCTTCGTGCGCTCGCTCATCCGCCGACCGTAGCAACCTGACCACCCTGGTCAATTGCGCCGTACCTGCCTCGGTAGACCCTTCGCCCTCAAGGCCGGCGGGCGACCACCAGCGTGCGCGGGCGCAGCGCCGAGAGCGGGGCGCCGTCGAAGCCGCCGTACACCCGCTCCACCTCGAAGCCTACCGCGCGCAGCATCAGCCGGATCTCGGTGTACGCGTAGACCCGCACCGAGAAGGTCACCGTGCGGGTCCTGCCGTCGCGCACGGTGGTGCGGGTGTCGATGAGCCGGCCGCTCTCCAGGTCGAAGCGGTGCCGGTCGACCATGAGGTCGCCGCCCGGCGCGTCGGTCACGCTCACCGGCGCGAGGCGCGTCACGAACTCCCGCGTGCGCAGGTCGAGCAGCAGCCGCGCGCCCGGGCGGAGCATCGCGAATACGTTACGGAGTATTCGCAGCTGGTCGTCGTCGTCGAACCAGCCGAAGGCGTCGAAGAGGCACACCGCGCCGTCGAAGGCCGGCGGGGCGACGGTGAAGCTCCGCAGGTCGCCGTGGACGAACTCCGCCACGAGGCCCTCCCGCGCCGCCGCCTCGCGGGCCATCGTGACGAAGCCCTCCACGAGGTCGACGCCCACCACGGGGTGGCCGCGCCGCGCGAGGGCGATGGAGTGCCGACCGTGGCCGCAGCCGAGGTCGACCACCGGGGCGCCGGGCATGAGCCCGAGGGCGCGGACGGCGAAGTCGACCTGGGCGTCGGTGTCCTCGGCGCGGAGGGTGTCGGCGAGGAAGTGGAGGTACTCCGCGGGGTCGAAGAGGTCCTCGAAGCGGAAGGTGGCGGCGGGCGTCTCCATGGGCTCTCCCGGGCGATGCTACGCCTCGCGGACGGGCGCGCGGCGGTGGTATCTTCCGCGCCCCTATGGACGCCGCCCTCCCCGAGCTCCCCGCCCTGCGCCACGACTGGACCACCTCCGAGGTCGTCGCCCTCCACGACCTCCCCCTACTCGACCTCGTGCACCGGGCGCAGACCCTCCACCGGGCCTTCCACCCGCCCGACGCCATCCAGCTCTGCACCCTGCTCTCGGTGAAGACCGGCGGCTGCCCGGAGGACTGCTCCTACTGCCCGCAGAGCTCGAAGTACGAGTCGCCCGTGGAGACCGAGAAGATGCTCGACGTGGAGTCGGTCATCGCGTCGGCGAGGCGGGCGCGCGAGGGAGGCAGCACCCGCTTCTGCATGGGCGCGGCGTGGCGCGAGGTGAAGGAGGGCCCCGCCTTCGACAAGGTGCTCAGCATGGTGCGCGGGGTGAAGGAGCTCGGCCTCGAGGCCTGCTGCACCCTCGGGATGCTCAGCGAGTCGCAGGCCGTGGCCCTCAAGGACGCCGGGCTCGACGCCTACAACCACAACCTCGACTCCTCCAAGGAGTTCTACGGAACCATCATCACGACGCGGGCCTACGAAGACCGGCTGCGCACCCTCGATCACGTGCGCAAGGCGGGCATCACGGTGTGCTCCGGCGGCATCATCGGCATGGGCGAGACCACCCGCGACCGGGCGCGCATGCTGGTCACCCTCGCCAACCTCCAGCCGCACCCGGAGAGCGTTCCCATCAACGCCCTCGTTCCCGTCGAGGGCACGCCCCTCGCCGACCGACCGCCGGTCGACCCCATCGAGCTCGTCCGCATGATCGCCACGGCGCGCATCCTCATGCCCGCCTCGATGGTGCGCCTGAGCGCCGGGCGCGCGTCGCTCTCCCGCGAGGCCCAGCTGCTCTGCATGATGGCCGGGGCCAACTCCCTCTTCTACGGCGACAAGCTGCTCACCACGCCCAACCCCGACGCCGACGACGACGCCCGGCTGCTCCGCGACGCCGGGATGCGCCCGCTCGCGCCCGCCCCCCGCGCGGGCTGAATGCCCCCCTCCGACCCGCCGATTCCGGAGGCCGAGAGCCACGACCTCCTGCTGCGGGGCGTGCGCGTGCACTACCAGGAGATGGGCCGGGGGCCCGCCCTGCTGTTACTCCACGACGTATTCGCCGACCACCGCGCGTGGCGGCGGGTGCTCCCGCGACTGGCCCGGCGATTCCGGGTGATCGTGCCCGACCTCCCGGGCTTCGGGGCGAGCGAGAAGCCCACGCGCTACGCGTTCACCCGCGAGGCCTTCGCCGAGACGCTCTGCGACCTGCTCGCGGGGGCCGGGGCGGCGCGGGCGCACGTCGCGGGGCACGCCCTCGGCGCGGGCATCGCCATCACCCTCGCGGCGGACCACCCGGAGATCGTCGACCGGCTCGCGCTGATGCACCCGGTCTCGGCGCCCGCGGAGCGCAGCCTCGGGACGCGCCTGCCAGCGATCCCCGTGCTGGGCTCGCTGGTGTTCAAGCAGTGGTTCGGGCGGGGGATGTTCCACGCGCACTTCAGCAAGGAGGTGTTCGCGCCGGGGTACCGCTACGACCGCGCGGTGGTCGACGCCTGGTACGAGCAGTTCTATCCGCCGGAGGCGCGGGAGTGCGCGTGGCGGACGATGCAGCGCGCGGTGCTCGACGTGTCGGCGCTGGGCCCCAAGCTCGCCAAGGTGCGCGCGCCCACGGTGGTGATGTGGGGCGACCGGGCGCGGCCGACCTCGCAGTCCCTGGGGCACCAGCTGATGCGGCAGATCCGCGACGCGCGCTGGGAGCTGGTCGCGGGCGCCGCGTCGGGCATGTGGGAGGAGCAGCCGGACGCCGTCGCCGACGCCCTGGAGCGCTACCTCCTGGGCTGAGCGCGGGGCCCTTTCAAGTCGCCGATGAGCCCGTCGCCGCGTGTTGAAACACGCGGCGACGGGCTCAGCGGCACCTTGAGAGGTCTGGTGCTGAGCGGGGGCCCTGCGGCGATCAGCGAGACTCGTACACGGTCATCGACGGCAGCTCGACGGCGGTGAGGAAACCTTCGCGGCCGCAGCCCGTGTCGATGGCCACTACCGCGGGGCCCGCCCAGAGGTCCGTCGGGTCGTCGACGGTGTAGGTCGAGAGTTCCTGCGGCAGCTCCATGGTGTGCGTGTGGCCGACCACCACGCGCTTGCCGCGGTAGTTGCGGAAGAAGGCCTCGGTGCGCGTCCAGAGCAGCGCCGTGGGCTGGAGGGCGTAGCGGGGATGGGGGTACTTCCCCTCGTCGTCGATGCAGAGGCCCGCGTGCACGTAGATGGCGTGCTCGTCTTCGTACCAGAGCTGCAGCGAGCGAAACCACGCGATGGTCTCGTCGGGGAAGAAGCGCCCGGTGAGCAGCGAGAGCAGCTCCTCCTTGGAGCGCGGGCCGTCCATCCCCCCGCCCGTGTACGAGCGCATCGTGGCGAGGCACCCGTTGCCCGGCGGCATCACGAAGCCGGGCCAGCCCTCGTCGACCACCTTGAGCCAGGCGTCCTCGTGGTTGCCGCGCAGGCACACGACGTTGCAGCCCACGTCGCGGTCGAGCCCGCGCACCACCTCGACCACCTGCCGCGAGGCCGGGCCGCGGTCGACGTAGTCGCCCATGAACACCACCGTGTCGCCGCGCCCCACGTCGGGGAGGCGCGAGAGCAGCGTCCGGAGGTGGTCGAGCTCGCCGTGGATGTCCCCGATCGCGAAGGTGCGTCCTGCCATCGCGGGGAGACTATCACCGTCGCCGCGGATGCCACCGCTCCGGCGGGGAGTGGTACCAAAGCGTCGCCATGACCCAACCCTTCGCCTTCTCCGCCGCCGGCCGCACCGTGACCGGCGCCCTCGCGCTCCCCGCGGGCGACGCCCCCGCCGGGGCGGTCGTCATCGCGCACGAGTGGTACGGCCTCAACGACGACATGAAGCGCATGGCCGCGCGCTTCGCCGCGGAGGGCTTCATCGCGCTCGCGGTCGACCTCTACGACGGCCGCGTGGCCGCCGACACCGCCGAGGCCATGCAGCTCTCCGGCGCGCTCAAGACCCCGGAGGCGGTGCGGGTGATCGCCGCCGCGGCCGACGCCCTGCGCGCGCTGCCCCGCAGCAACGGCAAGGTGGGCGTGACGGGCTTCTGCCTCGGCGGCGCCATGGCCATCGCCGCGGCCTGCGGGGCGCCGGGCCTCGCGGCGGCGGTGCCCTTCTACGGGACGCCGAAGCCCGAGTACGTCGACTGGTCGCGCTGCGAGGCGGCGCTGCTGGGCCACTACGGCATGCACGACCCGATCATCCCGATGGAGCGCCCGCGCGCCCTGGCCGACGCGGCGACCGCCGCGGGGCGCAGCTTCGCGCTGCACTTCTACGACGCGGGCCACGCGTTCATGCGCGAGGGCGACGCGGACGTCTACCACGCGCCCTCGGCGGCGCTGGCGTGGGAGCGCACGGTGGCCTTCCTGCGGGCGCAGCTGGGCTGAGACCTCACCCCCCATCGCCAAGAACTTGCCCCGCGCGCGGGACCCGTGGCACCGCGGCGGGCGGGTACCCCCATTGCCGACGGTCGAGTTCACCCGCAACCTCGCGCGCCACGTGGCCTGTCCCACCGAGGACGTGGGCGGCGACACCGTGGGCGCCGCGCTCGAGGCCTACTTCGCGCGGCACCCGGCGGTGCGGTCCTACGTCCTCGACGAGCAGGGGCGGGTGCGACACCACGTGACGGTCTTCGTCGACGGGCGGCAGCTGCGCGACCGGGGGCGGCTCGACGAGGCCGTGGGCGAGCGCTCGGTGGTCGCGGTGATGCAGGCCTTGTCGGGAGGATAGAGCGAGCATGACGACGATCCAGGTGGCGACGCGCAAGGGGCTCTTCACGGTGGCGCGCGGCGAGGGCGGCCGGTGGGCCGTCGCGGCGAGGGCCTTCGTGGGCGACGGGGTGACGGCGGTGCTGCACGACCCGCGCGACGGGGCGCTCTACGCAGGCCTCGGGCTCGGGCACTGGGGCGTGAAGCTGCGACGCTCGCGCGACAACGGCGCCACCTGGGTCGACCTCCCGGCGCCGGCCTTCCCGAAGCCCGACGACCCGAGCGAGGAGACCACGGCGGACGGCAAGCCGTGGCCGTGGCGGGTCGATCAGGTCTGGGTGCTGGAGGCCGGGCATGCGAGCGAGCCCGGGGTGCTCTGGTGCGGAACGGTCGGCGGCGGGCTCTTCCGCTCCGCCGACCACGGGGAGAGCTGGTCCCTGGTGCGCGGCCTGTGGGATCACCCCTCGCGGCGCATGTGGTCCGGCGGCGGGGCCGATCGGCCGGCCATCCACTCCATCTGCGTGCACCCGGAGGACGGGCGCGACGTGGTGGTGGGCGTGTCGTGCGGCGGCGCGTGGCGCACCCGCGACGGCGGCGAGACCTGGACGATCGCGAGCGAAGGAATGCGCGCGGAGTACCTGCCGGAGTCCCAGGCGTTCGACCCGGTGGCGCAGGACCCGCATCGCATCGCGCAGTGCCGCGCGAATCCCGAGCGGCTCTGGTGCCAGCACCACAACGGGGTGTTCATCAGCGACGACCGCGGCGGGCGGTGGCGCGAGCTGACGGAGGTGCCGCCGGCGGTGTTCGGCTTCGCGGTGGCGTCGCACCCGCACGACCCCGACGTGGCCTGGCTGGTCCCGGCCGTGAAGGACGAGGAGCGCGTGCCCGTCGATGGCGCCGTGGTGGTGACGCGCACCAGCGACGGGGGCAAGAGCTACACCGTGGCGCGCGAGGGCCTGCCGCAGACGAACGCCTACGACATCGCCCTGCGCCACGCCCTCGACGTCGACGCCGCGGGCGAGCTCCTGGCCTTCGGGAGCACCACCGGCGGCCTCTGGGTGAGCGACGACGGCGGCGCTCGCTGGCAGGCCATCGACGCCCGGCTGCCGCCAGTGTACGCGGTGCGCGTGGTGGGCTGATCGCGCTACCCTTCGGCGCCCCCCATGGACGCCCCGCCCCCGCTGCTGCGCTGCATCGCCCTCGCCCTGCTCGCGGGCTGCGCCGCCGCCCCGACGCCCGCTTCGCCCGACGCGTCCGCCGTCGACGATGTCCGCGTCATCCCCGACATCCCGGTCTCCATCGACATCCCGGCTTCTCGGGACATCCCGGTCACTCCCGATATCCCCGTTTCAATCGATATCCCCGTTTCAATCGATATCCCGGTCACTCCCGATATCCCGGTTTCAACCGCCATCCCCCGGCCGCGCGATGTCCCCAGGGTGGACGTCCCTGCTGCCCCGCCGGACGTCCCGGTCGCCCCGACGGTGGCCACCGGCCGCAACCCCGTGCTCGCGGGCGACCACCCCGACCCTGCGGTGCTGCGCGTCGAGCAGCCCGGCGGCGGCGTCGCCTACTACCTCGTCGCCACCGTCGACCAGGGGGACTTCCCCATCTACCGCTCCGTCGACCTGATCCATTGGACGCGCCTCCCGCGCGCGGCCTTCCAGCGGCCCCACACGCCCGGCGGCTCCATCGATATCAACGGACATCACTATTGCCACCTGTGGGCGCCGCAGCTCGTGGCGGTGCGCCCCGGGGCCTTCATGCTGGCCTTCACCGCCAGCCGCTACGACCGCGCGCAGCGGCCGTGTCCGCCCTACGGCGAGGACGGCGGGCTCTACCTCGCGTCGTCGGCCAGCGTCGAGGGGCCCTACGCCGTCGCCGCGCACCCCTGGGAGCCGCTCCCGGCGGGGGGACAGGTCAGCACCTGCGCCCTGCGCGACTCCCTCCCCCGCAGCCTCGACCGCGTGTCGGGCGACTGCCAGGGAACCTTCTGTCATCACATCATCCGCCTCGACGGCGACGTCTTCCGCGACCCCCTCGACGGCCGCTGGTGGCTCTCGTACTCGTGGTTCACCAACACCCCGCCGCGGGTCGACTGGGAGCGATCCAACCACGGCGAGCACAGCTCCCTGGTGGAGCTCGACGCCGCCGACCCGTGGGCCGTGCGCTGCAGCGCGAGCGCGCCGCAGGTCTTCGTGGCCAACCCCCACGACACGGCGACCGAGGCCCGGCTGCGCGGGGCCTGCGCGCGCTGCGGCGAACGGCTGTCGTTCACGCGCGGCCGTCAGGGCGAGTCGATGGTGCGCGACGGCCGCTCGTGGGGCGTCGCCGAGGGGCCGTCGCTCTTCCGCCGCGGGCGCTACGTGTACGCCCTCTACTCGGGCAGCGCCTGGGACTCGGCGTACTACCACGTGGCCTGGTCGGCGGCGCCCACGGTGCAGGGGCTCGCGTACGACAACCCGCGGCGCCTGGTGGGCCGGCTGATCGTGCCGGGGGGAGGGATGTCCTTCGGCCACGGCAGCCCGGTGCTGGGACCCGACGGGCGGAGCTGGTTCTATGTGCACCACCGGCTGCGAGCGGAGGCGTGCCGCGCGGCCAACGACTGCGCCCGCGACGTGTGGGTCACGCCGATGACCTTCGACGACCGCGGCGACGGCAACGGCGCCGTGCACCTCCGCGCGCGCTTCCCCGCGGAGGACACCACGGTCACCGTGCCGCTGCGCTGAGCTGAGGAGCACCCGCTCACGCCTGCGACCACCGGCCTCGCCCTTCGAGGGGAGCACCCGGCCGCTGTCCACGCGATGTGTCTCCGCGCCCGCTGGGGCACCGCTGCGGCAGCGTCGGAGGCAAGAAGAACCACAAGGGTCGCAAGGGTCGCAAGGGGGAGTTCCGCTGGCGAATCGGGTTCGCGAGAGGATAGAGGAGCAAAACAGGACTCCGACACGCGCTGGTCGGTTGGAGCGCCTGCCCGCCCAGCCCGTTGCTCCCTTGCGACCCTTGTGACCCTTGCGGTTCTTCTCTCCTGACAACCCGTGAGGATAGAGGGCGCTACGGCTCACACCGGAGCGGCGCCGTTGAGACGCTGCGATACTCACCCTCGAACGCGACGAGGGCGCCTCCGGGGGTCGACACGATCCGCGTGAAGCGCCGCATCCACCGAGGATTGCGGGAACGCCCGACCTCGATCGCCTCGCCCCGCGTCACTCCGTCACGGTCCAACACTGCCACCACGACGCGCGGCTGCGTCTCTCCGACGACGGCGCTCACCAACACGTCACCCGCTGCGCTCGTCGCCGAGAGACCAGCGGAATAGCCGTCGAGCGCCGTGATCGTCCGGGCCGGGGCGAGGGGTCTCCCGTCGGCGTCGAGGCGACGGGCGGACAGCGACGCCCACCCCGACTCCCAGATCGCGAGCAATCCGTCCCCCGCCTGCACCACTGCCGCCTGAGGCGCCGACACGACGTGCTCATCGAGCGTCATCGCCTCGTCGGTGCGGGCCGCGCCGTCCTCGTCGTAGCGCCGCAGGTGCAGCTGCCCCGCGTCGGTCCACGTCATCACGAACGATCGGTCGGGCAGCGCGATGCGCTGAAACGGGACGGGCATCGGAGGCAATCCGAGGTCACGCGCCGCGACCTGTGCCCCCAACGGGTCGAGCCGGACGAGCGACACGCCCCACGGCGCCGCGCCCCGCTCCGCCACGCAGGTAAAGCCCGCCCGATGGGCGCGAAGATGACGAGGCCCCGCGAGCGGGAGCCCGAGGACGACGGGCACGAACTCAGGGACGCCGCGCCTGCCGAGGTCGACGAACGCGGGACCGCCCGGTAGCGGGTCGACACTCCAGATGAGGGCGGCACGTCGGGCGAGGGCATCGTCGATCGCGAGCGAGTCGTAGTCGAAGAGCCAACCCTCGGAGTCCGCTCGCACCGGCCACGTCCCAGAGAGGCCATCCGAGAGAGCCACTCCGGCCCCGTCGATTCTTCGGACAAACGCTCGCCACGCTTCAGATGAACCGCTCCCCCAGTCGCACACCGCAAACAGCCACGCACCATCACCGCTCGGCGCAAGGTCCCGCAGAGCGCACCCGGACCCGGGGAACGTCGAGCTCACGAGATGCGTCTCCCCGACCTGCCACCGACACGAGCGCACGCCGCCGTCGGTCGCGCCCGCTGATGTGTTCGCCGCGAGCTGAGCGCACCCCGCGAGCGCGAGAACCAGCGCGGCGGACCATAGGAGTGGGAGGTGAGTGGGCACGTCGCTTCTCCCTACGGCGGACGGACGGCGCAGGTCGCGCTGAATCGTGGGCGGACGTGCACCTTCACTTCGATCCGGGCGAGGCCCGGGATCGTCGGCGTGGGCGATCGCGGGCGCGAGTGACGACGCCACCGGGGCGACGGCGCGAGCTAGGATGGAGCCATGCGACACGCAGTTCATTTCGATGCCTTCGTCGGCGAGGATCGGATGGTTCGTCTTCCCGTCGAGGTTCCGCCGGGGAGAGCGGAGATCATCGTGATCGTGGCGCCGACCGTACCGACCGCCCCTCGCGGCGGCATCTCCGGGCTCGTGGGTCTGCTTCGATCAGACGGCGCCGCACCGGACGATGAGGAGGTGGCGCGGATACTCGACGAAGCGCGAGAAGGGCGCGCCGGTCGATGAAGGTGCTCCTCGACACGAACATCGTCCTCGATCTCCTGCTCGATCGGCGGCCGTGGTCCGACACCCTGGCCCCGCTCGTGGCGGCCACCGTCGACGGAAGGGTCGAGGCGTGGGTGGCTGGCACGTCGTTCACCAACGTGTTCTACGTCGCGCGCAAACTCGTCGGCATCGATCGCGCGCGAGCCATCACCAAAGCGTGCCTCGCGAGCTTTCAGGTGGCGCCCGTGGACGCGGCAGTCCTGCGTGGCGCGATGTCGCTCGAAGGCAGGGATTTCGAGGACGATGTGCAGATCGCCGCTGCGCAAGCCGCAGGGTTGGACGGTGTTCTCACGCGCGACCCGAAGGGCTTCTCCGCGGGTGTCGTGTTGGTGTGGAGTCCAGAGTCGTTCGCAATCGCTGTCGGCGCGCCGTAGCGACCAGAACCGCAGCGCTGAACCCTATCGGGTAGCGGCCGCACCCGGCGCGGCGAAGGCGCAGCGCCGCGCGTGCTCCACGATCGACACCCCCGTCGGCGGGACCTCCTGGAAGCTCCATCGCCCCGCACCCGCGGGCCCCACCGCCGGGTCGGCCTCGCGCTTCAGCACCCGGTGCCCATCCACCCGCAGCACGTCGCCCACCAGCACCCCCGCGAGCGCGCCGCCACCGGGCGCGGCCAGCTCCCTCGGCAGCCACAGCTCGTAGCCCGCCGGCCCGTCGCCCGCGCAGGTCACCGTCAGCCGCGCCGACGTGAGCTGCGCGTCCCGCACCTCGCAGAACTGCTCCGCCTCGGGGTGCACCCCCGCCGCGGCCTCCACCCGGCGGTGCAGCTCGGGCTGCGTCGCCTGGCCGTCGAGCAGGTACACCGAGCCCGAGAGCGCCTCGGTGCGCCGACGCCACTCGCCAGGACAGGTCTCCAGGGGATCGTCGCTCCAGGCCCCGTCGTAGCAGCCGTAGGTCGCCGAGCGGCTGACGCTGCGGGTGCGCCAGTCGCGGTCCCAGGTCCAGGCCATCGCGAGCCACTGTTGGGCGCGTGACGCCTGCCGCGCCTCCGCCGCCCGCCGCAGCCGCAGGCCCTCCGCCGCCCGCGCCGCGTCGAGCGCGCCCTGCCGCCGATCGTTGGCGCGCGCCACGCCCGTGAGGCAGGGCTCGGCCAGGGTCGTGTAGTCGAAGGGATCCGTCGGCGGCGCGGCGCCCGCCATCAGGGCCTCCAGCGCCCGCAGCGTCTCCCGCGTGCGAGCGACGCCCGCGTGCCCCGCAGGCGCTGCGCCCGGCGCCCCCGCGTCATCGACCGCCGCGTGGACAGGTGCGCCCGCGTCCACCGCCGCGGTCGGCGTGGCCGCGAGCAGAGCGCCCGCGTCGGGCACGGTGGGCGCGGCGGTGGCCTCGCGCGTCGAGGGCTCACGCTGAGGCCGGGCGATCGCCCGATCGAGGGCCAGCACCGACACCGCAGCGACGAGGCCGATCACCACGCCCGTCACGATGCCCCGCGACGAACCCGTAGACGCGGCAGGCGGAGGCACCACCGCGGCAGGCGACGGCGTAGGCGAGACCCGCGGGGCCGGCTTCGGCGCAACCGCGGGGGCCGTGACCGCAGGGGCCGTGACCGCAGGGGCCGCGACCGCGGGCGCCGTGACCGCGGGCGCCGTGACGGCGGGCGATGCGGGAACCGCCGGGGCCGTGGCCGCGGGCGGCGCGGGAACTGCCGGGGTCTCCATCAAGAGCACCGCGGGGGCGTCGGTCGTGGGAGGGCGCGGCGGCAGGGTGGTGCCTCGCAGGGGACCGTCGGCGTTCGACGGGCGGCGCGCAGGCACGGGCGGCGCGGACATGGCGCGGAGCGCGGGCTCCAGGGCCACCGTGGCGTCCTCGCTGCCGTCCTTGGGGAAGAGGTCCTGGAGGGCCCTGGCGTGGGAGGCGGGCGTCCACTCGACCTCGCCCGCGGCGCTCACCAGGTCGTCGGCGAGCAGCTTGCCGCGCGTCGTGTACTGCCGCAGCTCCGCGAGGCCGTAGGGCCCGAGGGTGATCCCGTCCCGCAACACCCACCACTGACCATCGTCCATCGTCTGGGGTCTCCCTCGCGCCGGTCGCGACGCCGACCCTCATACGCTACCGTGGCGTCCATGACGAAACGTGTGGAGCGCGCGGCCCCGGCTCGCGGGGGTTGGATGTGGCTGCTCGCGCTCGGCGGCGCCGCAGCGCTCACGGGCTGTCCCACCCGCGGCGGGATGACCCCCGACGAGGACGCGGAGGTGCCCGCGGGCGACGAGGGCACCACCGACGACGTCGCGACGCCCACGGACCTCGGAACCACCGACGACGCCGCGACCACCGACGACGTCACCGTCGACGACCTCGGTCCGGCGACCGACACCCCCGTGACCAACACCGACACCGGCGGTGGTCCCATCGACGGCGGACCGGGCCCCGACGACGCCGGACCGGACCCCGACGACACCGGGCCTGGGCCCACCGACACCGGCCCGGCGGACTCCGGCCCGACGGGGCCCGCGTGCCCGCCCGTCACCGCGCCCACGCGCACCGACCCGTGCCCCGGCAACCCGAGCTGCGGGCTGCCGTCGCGGGGCGTGCTCACCGTCACCGGCGCCACCGCGGCGTACACCGAGCTCCAGGTGCGCGTGGTGCTTCCCCCCGCGGTGCGCACGGCCATCGGGCCGGGCTGCGACCGGATGGTGTTCCGCACGGCGGCGGGCGCGTGGGCGCCGCACTTCGTGACCGACTGCGCCGCGGGCGTGGCCTGGGTGCGCGTGCCCTCGCTGGTGTCCGGCGCCAGCGCCACGCTCAGCGTGCACTACGGCGGCGCCGCCGCGGTGGCCGCGGCCAACAGCTACGACGACACCTTCGACCGCGTGCCCATGCGCGCCCCCAACACCCTCGGCGCGTACACCTTCGACGAGGGCGCCGGCTCGCGCACCTGCCCCGCGGTGGGCACCGTGCCCTTCGACGCGTACATCCTCCAGACGCCCTACGACGCGCCGCCGGTCGACGTCGCCACGCGCCCGTCGCTCTGGAGCAGCGCCGCGCCGCCCTCGCTGCTCAACCCCGCCGCGCGCTTCACGCGCAGCCAGCACTCGCTCAACTTCCCCAGCGTGCCGGTGCTCAAGGCCTCCGGGCTCTCGTCGCCCAACCGCGTGATCAACTGGCGCTCGGCCTCGTCGGCGCCCTTCAACACCGCGCGCGCGCAGCTCAGCGTCGGCGTGTGGGTCAACCCCGAGACGCCCTCCAACCACTTCGAGGACAACTTCCAGACGGTGGTGTGCTTCGGCATGCCCAACCTCACCGCGCGCGCCGCGCACTGGCGCCTGCCCGAGTCCGACCCGCGCATCATCAACAACGCCATCTTCAACCCGTGGGCGATCTTCTTCCGCGGCGACGGCGAGGACGACACGCTCTACCAGGGCAACTCCTGCGTCGAGCCGTGCACCGACGTGATGCAGTACGCGCACATCACCACCACGCAGCCGCTCTCGGGCGCGGCCTTCGCGCGCCGCTGGCACTTCCTGGCCTTCACCATCGACACCACCGCCACGCCCCGCACCGTGCGCCGCAGCTACTACGACGGCGAGACCTACAGCTATCCCCAGCAGCTCGACCTCTTCCCGCCGGGCGGCCGCTACTGCCCCGCCAACCCCGCCGTGCCCGGCTCGCTGCCGCTGGTCGCGCCCTGCTACCCCGACGACCTCCCCGACGGCGGCGCGGGCACCCCGACGTGCTGGCAGGCGTGCTCCTACCTCTGCCCCGGCACCGTCGACGGCATGAACGCCCCCAACACCTGCGTGGCGCCCCCCGAGGCGGTGATCGCGTATCCCCCCGCGCCGGTGGTCATCGGCGCCGACCTCAACGACGGCGAGGCCCAGCTCGGCATCCACGGCACCGTCGACGACCTCTTCATCATCGGCCGCGCCATCAGCCCCGCGGAGATGACCGCCTACCGCGAGCGGCGGCAGTACTGCCCTGACACGCTCACCGCCACCGTCACCCCGTAGGCGGCTCCGCAGCCGTGGCACCATCAGGCCCCATGAAGCTTGAAGGGACACGCGCGCTGGTCACCGGGGCGTCGAGCGGGATCGGCGCCGAGCTCGCGGCGCAGCTCGGCGAGGTCGGAGCGAGGGTCTGCCTCGCCGCGCGCCGCCGCGAGCTCCTCGACGAGGTCGCAGCGCGGGTGCGCCGCGCGAACCCCTCGGCCGTCGCCCACGCGCTGCCCGTCGACCTCGACACGGAGGCCGCGTGCCGGGGGCTGGTCGACCGCTCCGTCGAGGCGCTCGGTGGCCTCGACCTGCTGGTCATCAACGCCGGCATCTCCATGAACGCCCTCTTCGAGGAGCTGCCCGACCCCCTCGCGACGGCGCGCGCGATCATGGAGACCAACTACTTCGCCGCGGTGGCCCTCACCGCGCAGGCGCTGCCGCACCTCCGTCGCTCGCGCGGGCGCATCGTGGTGGTGTCGAGCCTCATCGGCGTGGCCCCGCTCCCGACGCGCACCGCCTACGCGGCGAGCAAGCACGCGGTGCACGGGTTCTTCGACTCGCTGCGCGCGGAGGTGGGCGCCGAGGTCGGCATCACGCTCGCGTGCCCGGGCGCCGTGGCGACGCCCATCCGCGAGGTGAGCCGGGCCCAGGGGCGCGGCGCGACCGCGGCCGAGCTCCCCGACGACGAGCAGATGAGCGCCTCGGAGTGCGCGCGACTCATCCTCGACGCGGCGCGCGCAGAGCGGCGCGAGCTGCTGATGACCCTGCCCGGCAAGCTGTCGCCGTGGATGCGGCTCATCGCCCCGGGCGTGATCGACCGGGTGACCCGCTACAAGCTGGGCCTCGACCGCCGGAGGTGAGCGACGGTCAGCGGCATCCCTCCCGACGGTGCCGATGGACCCGTCGCCGCGTGTTGAAACACTGATCCTTCCCGGAATGTTCTCGGCGATGCCTGCAAGGCCGAAGTCGCTGTTTCGCGGGCCCCCTTCCCCGCTACCGCGCGCCCTGTACCCCCATCGGATGATCTTATCGCTGCCCTCATCGTGCGTAGAGCGCTTGCAGGCTGCGGGCTCCGAGCTACCCGCACCACTTCACGCGCCCGGCTGCCGCGGGTTGATACCCACGGCAGCCAAGGGAAAGCCCGCGGCGG
>JAUSAZ010000125.1 GCA_030652255.1 Myxococcales bacterium
TCCCGCGTTGCCCGTCGCAATCGCTCGTCCTCCACCGCGTCGCTGCGAGCGAGCGCGCGTCGCGCCAGGTCGACGGCGCGGCGCCCCTTGCGCCCCTGCGTCACCCACGCGGCGAACACCGCCATCTCGGGCGGGCCCTTCGCCAGGATCGCCTCCGCCTCGGCGGGACCGAGGAGCAGCACCGTCGGCTCGACGCCCCAGCGGGTGCCGCCCCTGCGATGCAAGGCGACGCGGCGGGCCCAGCGCGCCACCGACGCCGACGCCGTGATGACGATGAGCTCGCCGTCGGGGCCGTAGCGGTCGCCCATGGTCGCCATCGCCAGCGGCCACCGCCGCGCCTTCTCCTCGTCGCGCTGCCGCTGCACCTCGATGAGGACCCAGCGACGGACCTCGTGGGACGCCGGGCTGCGCAGCACCAGGTCAGGCGTCACGTCCACCGTCAGCCCCTTGCGCAGCGCCGAGTCCTCCACCTCCAGCTGCGAGGGGCACGGCGCGTGACCCGTCAGGTCGAGCAGCGTGCGGAGCTGCGACGGGTCATCCCGCAGCCACAGGAGCACCGATTCGTGGGCAGTTGTGGGTGGCATTGCCGCAGCGCCTTCGCAGCGCGTATGCCACGCATTTTCATCGAAAAACGAAGCGCTGACGGGGTGGCGGCGGGTGGCGGCGGGGGTGGCGGCGGGGGTGGCGGCGGCGAGGCTCTCGCACCCACCCACGACCGCCCGGGAAGCAGCCGCCGCACCGCGATGCACCGCTCGCCCGGCGGTGCGACGTAGCGGGGGCACGGCGCCGCGGTCGAATCGGGGACGCGCTCGCTCCGGCGGCGCGGTCGTACTCCGCGTCGATTGGCCTTCCCCTGCGCGGCGGGGGCTTGTTACCGATCGATGGGTCGAGGGCCGCGCGAGGGACGCTGCGGCGCTCGCATGAGGAGGTGCATCGATGACTGCCAAAGAGACCGCACGCACGGCGCTGGCTTCGCTCGATCTGTCCAAGCTCGTAGAGACCGAGGGGGACCGCGTCGCGGCGGAGGTCGGCGAGGTCTTCGCCGAGGTCGCCTCCGCGAAGGAGCGCCTGCCCTCGCTCGCCCCCGTCCTCGCGTGGCTCGCGCGCGCCACGGACGCCGCCGCGAAGGACGCCGACGCCGCCCAGCGCGCGCTGGAGGCCGAGCGCGCCGACGACGCCCCGCACGTCGCCACCCGCGACCGGCTGCGGCGCTCCCTCTCCGCGCGCCTCGTGGGCGTGCGCAAGACCATCGACTCGGTGTGCGCGGAGACCGCCACCACCGAGCTGGGCTTCGTGGGCGCCACGCCCGAGCGCGAGGCCGAGCTGGTGGCGCTCGCGCACACCGTGCTCGGCGAGGTGAAGCGCAACCCCCCGAAGGCGACGCGCGGCGGCGTGAGCCTGGACGTCCAGCGGCTGACGGCGGGCATCGCCGACGACGCCGAAGCGCTCGACGGCGTGCTGAAGACCCTCGCGCGGGAAGCGCGGGAGGAATCGGCCGCGCTGGTGAAGCGCGACAAGGCGCTGCGGGTCGCGAGGGCGAGACGGGTCGGGCTCGCGAGGGCGCTCCAGGGGCTCTACGAGTTCGTGGGCGACGCGGAGAGCGCGGCGCGGGTGCACAAGGCCATCGGACGCATCGCCGAGCCCACTGCCGACGAGGAGCCGACGCCGCCCGTCGAGGGGTAGGGTCGGGGATGTAGGTGGATGTGTTCTGGGCGCGATCGGAGGGGCTCTGGTCGCGCCCGGGAGCGTCCGGGAGGCGACGGCTGGGGGATCAGGCGCGGGGCGGAGGCGCCGGTCGGGGACGGAGGGCGCGGGGAGGGGATCGGGGAGGCTACGGCGCGGGGTCGGAGGGGCTCGTGGGGCGTCGCGGACGCTCCGCTGCGGCGGGTCGAAGGGGAGACGAGCGGGGCCTGGGGTTACAGCGCCGGGTCGAGCGGCTGCGCGACCGATCCGTCGCGGCGGCACGGCCAACGAGGGCCGTCGGGGTCGACGGTGCCGCTCAGGTAGATGCCTCGCTGGACCAGCCCAGGGGACGCATGGATGCCCTGCCAGACGCCCGCGTGCACGGCCTCGCGGATCGACTTCAACGTGATGGCCTTCCGCCGGTCGGTCCAGGAGACGCACTGGTAGATGTTCCCGACGTGGGCGCGGCGATGCGGGGCCATGCGGCGGCTCGCCACCGTCGCCGCCTGGTTCAGGCTACCCACCGTCCCTCGCACCACGCCGGGGAAGACCTCGACTTCCTTCACCGCCGGGCCGAGGAGGATCTCCTCGCGATCCTTCGACTGCACGTCGCGCACCGGAATCCAGACGTGGCAGTGCACCGGATTGCATTCGAGGAAGCCCGACTTGCCCTTCGTCATCATCAAGGGCTCGCGCGTCTTCACCAGCACGACAGGAACCGCCTGATTCTGGATGTAGACCATCTCATCGGCGCCCGGCCCCAGGTCGACGAAGAACTCCGTTCCCGCCGGGAAGAGCTCGACTGCGTACTTCTCCTCGCGGTGCACCGCCACCGCCCGACGCGCGTGCGTGCCGTAGCCGGGCATCGCCAGCAGGGCCTTCCACATCCACAGGTCGAGCTCCGTGCGGTGCGTGTTCCAGCACCGGGCGAGCGGGCTGTCGTCGCCGGGCTTCGGGGCCCAGCGCTCCGCGAGCCGCTCGGTCCACTCGCCGTAGGACACCCGCTTCTTCTCCCGCTGGATCTCGCTGAACACCGCGATGCCGCGATCGAGCCAGGTCAGCGCGGCGCGGTGCCGGGCAGCGTCGCTTTCCGGTACCGGGTCCAACAGGTCACTCATGGTGGTGTGCATCTCTCCGCCTGCCTTTCTCTTTGATCAACGGGCCGACGAAACTGGACTCATGGGACTACGCCACCATCTCTGCGACGACCGCTTCGGCAAGCTTCGTGGCCGCCTGCTCCTTCCGACGGAGCGCGGCTTCGAGGGCGTCGCAGAGGGCCATGAGCTGGTCGACCTTCGCGACGATGCGCTTCTGCTCGGCGAGGGGAGGAAGCAGGAATGTAACTTCGCTCAGATTCTCCTGGCTTACCTTGAAAATCCCCGCAGTCGTGCGGGCTGTGCGGGCAATCTGGACCCTGCAATCCGTACTCTCCCAGACAAGCCACAACCACTTCGGGTCAATGATATCAAGATCTGGACGCGCCCGGATAGCGGTATCTGGGTATGCGACGTCGAACTTCGGACGACCTGCGATGCAAGCTCGGCCGACCAGTCGGATGGCACCATTGCCTCGAACGAAGAGTACGTCGCCTTCCCGAACAAGGAAGCGTTGCGCCTCAGCGGCAGTCCACGCGCCGAGTTTGTGGTCTTCGATATTCACAAACTGGCCCCGGAGAGCAGAAAGCCGGAGGACGGGGAAGCCATTGGGCCCATCTGGTACTGATCGGCCGTTCGCGAGTGGCTCCTTCAAAACCCTGCTCAGACACGTCTTGGGTCGTCCCTGTGCCGAACCAGGTGAACCTATCAGTCTTCCATCGGCAGCAAGATCCACCAGGACCTGTCGCAGCGTTGCGATGTTCTCTGATGAATGGAAGATAACGCCCGATGACTTCGATAGGATGTCCCATGCCGCAGAGAGCGCTGTGGGCTCTTGAGTGTTCATGAGTTCGGCAAGTGCCGCAGTCCGCCACCGTGCCTGCGCCTCGCCCCTCCGCTTCCGCTTCGCCTCAAGGTCGTCGATCAGTCGCATCAACTCGTCGACCTTTGCGACGATGCGCTTCTGTTCGGCGATGGGTGGGAGCGGGATCGGAAGGGCCTCAAGTTTTCCCTTGGTGATGTGCTGAAGGCCAACGGCACCATGGGCGTGAGCGATCATCTCATCGAGTCGAGCATTTACAGCGATCTCAAGGAACCTCAGTTCGTAGGCATCCCCATAAGCCTCGACCCGAAATATATGCTGATTGAGCACGCCCGGTGGACCGTTCCAAATGAACGCCCCAAAAGATGTTCCGGGGGTTCCAGACCAGCTGATGAGCAGATTCCCAGGAGAGACGCGGTGCCTCGGCTCCACAATCCCGGCGCAGTAGTTGAACGGGGCGGAAGGGGAGTTGAGATTCTGGATCCGGATGATTGGCATGCCAGTGGCGCTCCAATCGCTCGGCTTGAACGCGCGTCCGTTGACCAGATTCATCGCACGGCCGATTCGAGTCCAGGTCCAGCTATTCGGGAGTGGAAATGGCTCCTCGGACTCCGAGACAGATGCAAGGTCTGACATGGTCCTAGCCGTCCCTGCCTGCAACCGCGCTCTCCACTCAACCTCAGCACGGTCGAGCAATTCGCAAACAGAGCAATCGTCAGGTGAAGATGAGGTGAATTGACCGCGCACCGCCAGTTCAAGAACCAGCCACCGCAGCCGCTTGAGCCCCCCCTCCGCCTCCGCGATTACCGGGAAGCTCTCCACAAACTTCGCCACATCGAACCCGCCGCCCGCCGCGCCCGCGGTCCCGTCGCCGCTCACGCCTGCCCCCGCAGCGCCTTCGCCAGCTCATCCCGCAGCACGTCCCGCACCTTCGTCGCCTCCGCCGCTGCCGCCTCGTACTCCCGCAGCAGCGCCACCGGATCCCCGACGCCCTCCTCGACCGCCCGCGGGTTCTTCACGTCCAGGTTGAACCCGCGCGCCCTGATGTCCTCGATCGACACCTTCCACGCCTGCTCATTCTCCTCGCGCTTCCCCCACCACTGCTTCTCCGGCGCGAACTCCTCGATGCGCAGCGGCTTGGTCTTCGAGTAGCTCTTCGCCCCCGCGGGGTAGGGGTGCTCGTAGAACCACACCTCCTTCGTCGGCTCTCCCTTGGTGAAGAACAGCAGGTTGGTCTTGATGCCCGTGTACGGCGCGAAGACCCCCTTCGGGAGCCGCACGATCGTGTGCAGGTCGCACTCCGTCAGCAGCATCTCCTTCACCCGCGTCTTGATCCCCTCGCCGAAGAGCGTCCCGTCGGGGAGCACCAGCGCCGCCCGGCCGCCGCGCTTCAACAGCGTCACCAGCAGCACCAGGAAGAGGTCGGCCGTCTCCCGCGTGCGGAACTGTGCCGGGAAGTTCGACTCGATGCCGTCCTCCTCCATGCCCCCGAACGGGGGGTTGGTGATGACGACGTCCACGCGATCCTTCGGGCCGTAGTCCCGCAGAGGGCGCGCCAGCGTGTTGTCGTGCCGGATGTTCGAGGGCACCTCGATGCCGTGGAACATCATGTTGGTCACGCACAGCAGGTGCGGCAGCGGCTTCTTCTCGACGCCGAAGATACCCGCCTGGAGCTTCTCTTCGTCCCGCGCGCTCTTCACGTACTTCTTCCGCAGGTGCTCGATGGCGCAGGTGAGGAAGCCGCCCGTCCCGCACGCCGGGTCGAGCACCGTCTCCCCGAGCTTCGGGTCGACCTGGTCGACGATGAACTGCGTGACCGCGCGCGGGGTGTAGTACTCGCCCGCGTTGCCAGCGTTCTGGAGGTCGCCCAGGAGCTTCTCGTAGATGTCGCCGAACTCGTGCCGATCGGCCTGGCGGTTGAAGTCGATCTCGTTGAGCTTGTTGATGACCTGCCGCATCAACGTGCCCGACTTCATGTAGTTGAAGGCGTCCTCGAAGACCCCGCGCACGACCCCCGCGAGGGCGGCGTTCTTCCCGGTCAGGGGGAGTTCTTTCAAGGACTTGAAGAGGTCGTTGTTGACGAAGTCGAGCAGCGCCTCGCCGGTGATCCCCTCGGCGTCGCCCGCCCAGGTGCGCCAGCGCAGCCGCTTCGGGACGGGCGACCTGTAGTCGGCCTCCATCGCCTCGCGCTCGGCGTCGCGGTCGTCGAAGACCTTGAGGAAGAGCATCCACACGAGCTGGCTGATGCGCTGCGCGTCGCCGTCGACCCCGGCGTCCTTGCGCATGATGTCTTGAATGGTCTTGATCGTGGTGCCGAGTGCCATGGCGGGTGTGACGGGTCTTTCTAGGAGGCGCGGTAGAGCTCGTCTTCGAGCGCGCGGACGGCGGCGAGGTAGGCGTCGCGCCCGCCGAAGCGCTGGATGATCTCGACGGGAGTGCCGAGGACGGTGAGGGGCTTCACCTTGAGGACGTTGATGTCCTCGATGTCGTCGATGCCCTCGTCGGCGTACTTGGTGAGCAGCACGTCGAGCACGGCGCGGGCGGCCTCGCCGTAGCGGGTGAAGTAGTCGCGCTTGCGCACGTTGGCCGCGCGCTCGCGGCGGGTGAGCGGCGGCTGCCCGAAGGCCACGTGGCACACGAGGTCGAAGGCCGAGTAGTCGCGCCCCACCTCGTCGGCGACGGCGTCGAGCAGCAGCCCCTGCTCGTCGAGCTCGCGCACGATGGCCTGCTTGCGGTCGGCCTCGTTCCACCGGCGGAGGAAGGCGTCGAGGGAGCTGTACTGCTCCTGCACGGCGGTCTTCGCGTAGTCGCGGAGGGACTCGGTTACGAGCCGACCGTCGCGGCCGTAGTACATCACCCGCTCCTTGAGCACGGAGACGGGCACGTCGCCCACGACGTACTTCACCCGCCGCCCGCCCGTGCCGTCGCCGTCGCCGTCGGCACCGCCGCCGTCGTTGCCCTCACCGTCGCGGGCCGTCGCCGAGGGACCGTCCTCCTGCGTCGCTGCTCCGTGGCCCTCGTCGGCTTCGACCTCGGTGTCGCCGTCGGGGCCCACGAGCACCTGGAGCGGGAGCCCGTCGAAGCCCGGGTCGGCGAACATCTCGGTCGCCTTCCGGAAGTCGATGATGGTGAAGTACAGCTTGCCGAAGTCTTCGCGGATGCGGGTGCCGCGACCGATGATCTGCTTGAACTCGCTCATCGAGCGGATGTTCTGGTCGAGCACGACGACCTTGCAGGTCTGGGCGTCGACGCCGGTGGTCATGAGCTTGGAGGTCGTGACCACGACGGGGAAGCGCTGCTCGGGGTGGATGAAGTTGTCGAGCTCGGCCTTCCCCTCCGGGCTGTCGCCGGTGATCCGCATGACGTACCGGCGGTCGCGGGCGCAGAGGTCGGGGTTCAGCGACACGAGCTCGGAGCGCATGCGCTCGGCGTGCTCGATGTCCTCACAGAAGACGATGGTCTTGGCGAAGCGGTCGTTGGCCTTGAGGAACTCGGTGACCTTGGCGGCGACGAGCTCGCTCCGCTGGAGCAGCACGAGGTTCCGGTCGAAGTCCGACTGGTTGTAGACGCGGTCTTCGATGACGCGCCCGGCGACGTCGACCTTGCCCGCGGTGGGCCGCCAGCCCTCCAGGTCCTTGTCGATGTCGATGCGGACGACCTTGTAGGGCGCGAGGAACCCGTCCTCGATGCCCTGCTTGAGCGAGTACGTGTACACGGGCTCGCCGAAGTAGTCCGTGGTCGAGACGGTGGTGGTCTCCCGCGGGGTCGCGGTGAGCCCGATCTGCGTGGCCGAGCCGAAGTAGGTCAGGATCTCGCGCCACGCGGAGTCCTCGGCGGCGCTCCCCCGGTGGCACTCGTCGACCACGATGAGGTCGAAGAAGTCGGGCGAGAACTGCTTGAAGATGTCCCGCGCGTCCTCGTTGCCTGCGATGGCCTGGTAGAGCGCGAGGTAGACCTCGTAGGACTTGTCGACCTTCCGGTTGGAGATCTTGGTCATCGCCTTGCCGAAGGGCTTGAAGTCGTTGGTGCGGGTCTGATCGACCAGGATGTTGCGGTCGGCGAGGAAGAGGATCCGCTGGCGGGCCTTGGACTTCCAGAGCCGCCAGATGATCTGGAAGGCCGTGAAGGTCTTGCCGGTGCCGGTCGCGAGCACGAGCAGGATGCGGTCCTGCCCCCGGGCGATGGCCTCGACGGTGCGGTTGATGGCGGCGATCTGGTAGTAGCGCGGCGGCTTGCCCGCCGACTCGGAGTGGTAGTCCTGCGTGACGATCGGCTCGGCCGCGGGTGAGATCCCGCGCGAAGCGCAGTAGCGAGCCCAGAGGGCGTCGGGCGTCGGAAACTCCGCGAGCGTCAGCTGCCGCTCGACGACGGCCCCATCGCCGGTGCGGTCGTGTTCGAGGAAGCCCTCTCCGTTGGAGGAGAACGCGAAGGGGACATCGAGAGTCTCGGCGTAGTCGAGCGCCTGCTGCATCCCATGACCGACGCCAACCTGTAGGTCCTTGGCTTCGATGACCGCGATCGGGAGGTTGGGCTTGTAGAAGAGGATGTAGTCCGCGCGCTTGCCCTTGCCGCGCGAGACGAGCTTCCCGCGGACGTTGACCCGGCCAGCGGTGAAGTACAGCTGCTCGCGAATCTGGGCGTGGAGGTCCCACCCGGCGGCCACGAGCGCGGGGGTGATGAACTTCGTACAGATGTCCTGCTCGGTGAGGCCCTTCTTGGCGAGTGATCCGGTCATTGCCTCCTCCGCCGACGCAACATCGCGGGGACGCTACGCCGGTCGTCGCCCCGCTGTCATGGGTTCCCCGGCGCCCCGTCGGGGGTGGCGCGCGACCCGCAGCGCCCAGCAACGACTTCGGTGGCCTGGTGCACCTAACAGGGCGAGGATGACCGGGAACGCCCCCGAGACGCGGGTGGGTGCGAGCTTCGTCGGGGACCCGACGGTGGCGGCGATCGGCTTCTACGGGCAGCACCTTCGCGAGCTGCTGGGGGCGCTGCCGGAGAGGACCGCACGGTCGCCTTCGAAGTGAACGGGGAGGTCGACCCAGACCCGCGCCCTCTCGCTTTGAGCGCCCGCAGAGGGGATCGGCGCCGTCGATGACGCGCTCGTCGATCTTGCGTATCGTCGCGCCGAGATGGCTATCCACGCGGGGTTGAGGGTCAGCGCGAGCTGGAAGGTGGGCACGAAGATCGCGGACGGCGGCATGGCCTCCGTGTGGCACGTCACGCACACGGAGTTCGGCGAGACGCGGGCGCTGAAGGCGATGCACGACTTCCTGCTGAGGGATGCGGAGCTGTCCCGCAAGTTCATCGAGGAGGCGAAGAACACGCGGAGGATCCGGCACCCGAACGTCGTCGAGGTCTTCGACGCCGGCCGCGTGCGGGACCCCGACTCCGCGGCCACGTCGGGCCGGGAGATCCCCTGGCTCGTGATGGAACTCCTCGAAGGCCACGACCTTGCCGAGGAGATGAGGCTCCGGGGTTCGAGCGGCCTCCCCTGGCGCGAGGTCGCAGCGATCTTCGAGCAGACGTGTGCGGGCCTGGACGCGGCCCACCGCGGCGGCCTCGTGCACCTCGACCTCAAGCCCGAGAACCTCTTCGTGACGCGCGTTCATGGGGAACCCCAGATCAAGGTAGTGGACTTCGGCATCTCGAAGCTGATGACCGGTGCGGGGCACTCCGCGACCCTCACCGGCAAGATGCTCTCGCCACTGTGGGCGGCGCCCGAGCAGATCCAACGCACGAAGGTCGGGCCGGGCACGGACATCTGGTCGCTCGGGCTGATCGCGTTCTTCCTGCTGTCCGGGCGGTACTATTGGCGGGCGGCCAACGCGCCCGCAGCGGGCGCACACGACCCCGTCACGGCGCTCGTGAACGAGATCCTTCAGTCGGCGCCGCAGCCTGTACTTGCATCGCGACGTGCCCGTGAACTCGGCGCCAGCGCGCCCCTACCCGACGGCTTCGACGGGTGGTTCGCTCGCTGCCTCCGGTACGAGCCGTCGCGGCGGTTCGCCAGCGTCCTGGACGCTTCCCGCGAGTTGTGTGCGCTGCTTCGCCCCGCGGAGCGCGGTGCATTCCTGCCGTCATCCGCGATCGGGCCGACGGAGGTGTTGCGCGAAACGCCGCTGCCGCCGCGAGGTGACACCGTCCTCTCGGACGTCTCGGAATGGGCGTGGCCGCGCGAACCGGCGGATCACCCGAACAAGCCCTCGCGTGGTGGCGGCGTTCAGCGTCCGCTACCACGCCCCATGCTCCGCAAGCCGCTCGCGGTGGCGGGGCTGGTCGCCCTGATCGGCGGGGCCGTGGTGGCCGCGGCTCAAGCAGGCGCGCTCGCAACTGGCGATGCGACGGTACCGGCGTTCGCTGCCGTGTCCTTCGCCGCGATCATCCTGCTCACCCTCGGGGGTCTCAAGCTGACCAGGGTTCTCGCTCGCGCCGTGCGATCGCGCCCCACCTACCGGCACGCACTGGCGTTCAGGGTGCCCGCGTTGCTCGTCGTGCTCGGGGTGCCCGCGTTGCTCGTCGTGCTCGTGGCGCTCTCGGTGGCCGACGGCCTCGGGGTGATCGGGTGCGTCGTCGCGATGATCCCCGTTGGCGCGCTCATCCTGGCCACCGTGAAGTTCACCAAGGTCCTTGCCAGGGCGCTCGTGCCCCGGCGTGGTGGCGTTGACCGGTCGCGCAGCGGGCGATGACCCTCATCCTCGATGACTCGCCGAGGTCACCGCGAAGAGGAGATCTTCGACGTCGGTAGCGCGCGTCCTGTAGCTCCTTGAGCCAAGCGAAAGACGGTCTCATCGAGACCCTCGCCGCCTCGCATCGCGCCATCCTCCCGGAGGTCCTCGGCGCCCCCGGGGGGGCGGACTCGGAGCGCGGCCGACTCTACGTCACCAACTCCTCCCCGACGGGCCTCGGTAGTCAGGGTGCAGGTGTCTCAGATCCAGCAGGACCGCGTGCCACTCCCGCTGGAGGTACGTGCGAGCGACCTCCGGCCGGAGGGCCTCTTCGAGCAGGGGGAAGAGGCTGGCCGGGGTGAGCGGCGCCCGGCCGACGGCGGGGAGCGTGAGCTGCTGTCGGGCCCAGTCCCGGGGCTCGACGGTGTCCCCGGTGAAGGCTTCGTGCAGGTGCCGCACGACCTCCTCGATGGCGCTCCAGGGCAGCGGGCGCGACAGGCGCCGCGCCCAGGCGGCCAGGAACCTCAAGCCGCGCAGGACGTCGTATTCGTAGAAGCGGGGGAAGGTGGGGGTGAGCCAGCGCTCGTCGATCAGGGCGCCCTTGCTGAGCGAGCGGCAGAGCCGACGCTGGAGGAGGTAGTTCGCCCCGGCGTCCAGAAACGCCGTCTCTTCAGGCGTGAAGGGCCCGACGGTGGACCAGAGCATCGCCTCGAGCGGAGGGAGCGTCGAGACCATCGAGCTGTGCGGCGACGGCCGGGTGTAGGCCGCCTCGTCGCAGTTGAGCCCGCCGTCAGGAAGCTGGTAGCGCAGGAACCACGCGCGAGCGCCCGGCAGCGCCTCGTCGATGGTCCTGCCGCAGCCTGCCAGCACCTGGACCATGCTGCCCAGGGCGCAGTGGCAGAGGATCTGCCGATAGGGATCGATGCCCGCCGGCAGCTCGCTCTCGACCAGGGGGAAGGTCGGGAGGTAGTGGCTCTGTAGCGCCGCGGCCATGGCCTGAGCGAGCGCCGCGGGGATGAGCGCGCTCAGCCTGAGCTCGTGGAGCAGCGCCATGTGCCACCACGGGGAATCCCACTTCGGCCAGTAGGGGTCTCGCGCCACGCTGGCCAGGGCACCCGGCGAGCCCAGGTAGTCGAGCGTCGCCTGGACGGCCCCAGGCGAGACCTCGACCTCGTGATGATCCCGAGGCGGCGTCTCGAGCAGCTCTGTCAGCGTCGTCATCGTATTCCTCAGCAGCCACAGGGGGGGGCGTGGAGCCGTCGCAAGGAGGCAATGCATCCGAGCGACGTCCAATGGCGCCGCCATCGTAGACCTCGCGCCCGACGCCTGCGCAGGTCGGAGACTTCGTGGGGCAGCGAGCTCCCCGCCGGGCTCGTCAGCAGCCCCACGCGACGGCGTCGTGGCCGCGCTTCGACGTCGGCGCCCACCACGAAGCCGCGTCGACGGAGCACGCGCAGCAGGAGGCGGGCCTCGCCCTCCAACGCTCCCTCGGCGCGGAGCTCATCCTTCCATCGCTCCCAGGCACGGCCCATGAGCCGCGGTCGCAGCCTCGCCGAGCCGGGGTCGGCCTCTGTAGGCCCTCTCTTTCCGAGATTTTTCGCTCAAGTTTCCCGAGATCCGACCAATGATAGTCAGTGAACGAGCCATGAGGCGCACCGAGAGGGCGCCGGGGGGCTCACCAGGCGGGCGACCGCACCGGTCTCACCGGTGGTCGCTCACTCCACAATAAAGGCAAACCTCGCGTGAGCGGGGGACGCAAAGCCTACGGGACTCGCCAGAGTCGGCTGGGTTGCTGAATGGACAAGCTCATGAAGAAGTCATGGTTTCTCGGGGTGGTCGCGGTCATGGGTCTCGCGGGGACGGGCTGCGCGGGCGGGAGCGCGAGCGCTTCGATGGAGTCCGACGGCCTGACGCTCATGCCGGTCGACAACACCGCCATGTCGACGTCGTTCGAGCAGAGCCTCCCGGACTCGACCAGCACCGCGGTCGCGGCGCCCTCGGTCGAGCAGGGGCTCCCGAACCCGGTCGACTCCCGCCTGGCCGCACCGGCTGACTTCGTGGTCGGCGACGCGATCTCGGAGTTGCACTCCTGCCCCTTCGCCGACCCCTCGGCTGCCACGATGGCGACGGCCCAGTCCCTCGGCACCTGCGTCCGCGGCATGCTCGCCGAGGCCGACCATGGCCAGAACTTCGTCTTTACCCCGGTGCCCAACGTCACCTACACGATCGCCCTCTCGCAGCTCGGAGACGCCCGCTTCGACCTCGGCGTCGTGTCCACCGTCGACGGCCACAGGGCCTGCCGGACCATCTCCTCGGACCTCACCGCCACCAGCTTCAGGAGCGACGGCGCCGCCGGCCAGCTCTGCGCGGTGGTCCGCTCGCAGAGCGGCGCGTCCGGGAGCTACCGCCTCACGCTGGGCGAGGAGTCCCTTACCCCAGGCTGCTCGGCTGCGGAGCAACGTTCCGCAGACGACCGCTCGTGCGAATAGCAGCGGCCCCACGGTCCATTGTTGCGCAGCACAAGACCAAGGCAGCGTCCCGGGAGTTCCTGCCAGCCCGCTCCCGGGCGTGTTGGCAGGAGCGTCCCGGGATGCCGCCCTGGCTCTCGTGTTCGTTGGGGGCGCCGGCGAGGGCGATGACCTTGCGGACCCGATCGACGATCGGACTCGCTCTCTGCGCGGTGGAGTAGCGCTGCCGTCGCGCAGATACACACCGGCCGGGGCCTCGTCCGCGCCCACGCCCGCGAAGCTTTCGGGTCGCCCGCTGGTCACGCCGCGCTCGCTCTTCGACCCGAGCTGGTAGCGGCCGCCGCACCACACGCAACGTGGCCTTCGGGCGGAGCTACGCCGGCGTGCCGGTGATGCCGTGGCGCGTGGCGTACTGGGCGATCTCCGGCACCGAGCGGGCGCCGAGCTTCTCGCGGATCGCCTTCAGGTGCGTGCTCACCGTGCTCGGAGCCATCTCGAGGTCCCACGCGACCTCCGAGGGCGTGCGGCCCCGCGCGATGGCCAGGAACACCTCGGTCTCGCGCGCCGACAGGCGCTCGTGGGGCAGCGGTACGGGGTCGCCGGGCGTGGCCTCCGAAGCGGCGCCGAGCAGCGCGTCGCGGAGCGCCTGGAGCGGCTCGGACTTCGACACGAAGGCGCTGGCGCCGGCGGCGAGCGCCCAGGCGGCGTAGTCCTCCGCGCGGTACATCGAGTAGATCACGACGCGCAGCGCGGGGCGCAGCGCGAGCACCTCCCGCAACAGCTCGGTGCCCGACCGCTCGGGCAGCGACAGGTCGAGCACGAGCACGTCCCACTCCTCCTCCGCCGCGCGCCGGAGCAGGGTCCGCCACTCGCCGGTCGAGCCCGCCCAGGTGAGCCCGGGGACCGTCTCGCTCCACCGCTGGAGCCCCTCGCACACGATCGTGTGGTCGTCGGCCACGAACACCCTGGTCATCCCTGCACCTGCTCACTCCCGCGTCCGGCGCACCGGCGCCCGGGCGCGGCGATAGCGCACCGGCTGATGCCGCGCGACCCCGAATTAGTTCGAGGGGCGGTCGGCGGCGGACCGTGCCGCGCATCGAAAAGTTTCGACCCCCCGAGGGCGTTGTCGGGCTCCGGCGGTCCCAGCAGGGTCGCTGCCATGAAGTCCCCCATCCTCCGTCTCGCTCTGCTTGCTTCCCCACTGTTCGCGCTCGCCGCGTGCGACGGTTCGAGCTCCTCCACGCCCGACGCCAGCACCGACGACGTCGCGCAGACCGACACCCCGGCGGCCGATGCTGCCAGCCACGATGACGTCGCGGCCGACGACGCAGGCTCCACCGACGCGGGCTCCATCGACGCGGGCGCCACCGACGCGGGCTCCATCGACGCGGGCTCCGCAGACGCGGGGGGCGACTGGGGCTTCCGTCCGATGGTCGGCGGCTTCGCGTTCGAGAACTACACGAACGCCCCGGCGGTCACGAACCTCACCGCGGTCGAGATGCGGCGCCTCTTCGGGCCGCAGGTCTGCGAGGGCGCGGCGGCGACCGGTCCGTGCACGCTGGTGCCCCAGGCCCGCCAGTGGATGGAGGCCCAGAACACCGGCATGAACGGCGGGCACTGCGAGGGCATGGCGGTGCTCGCGTCGCACTTCCACTCCGGCGCCGCGATGCCGTCGACCTTCGGCAGCCCGACGACCTACGGCCTCACGCTCACCAACAACGAGGCGCTCCAGCGCGAGGTGGCGCTGTGGTTCGCCACGCAGGCCGTCTTCACCGACCTCGAGCGCCGCGACCTCACGCCCCGCCAGGTCGTCGCCGAGCTCGAGCAGAGCTTCGCCCGCGGCCGCGCGTACCGCGGCGCGGTGCTCGGCATCTACACGAGCCCCGGCATGGGCAACGGCCACGCCGTCACCCCCTACGCGGTGCGCCGCCCCACGGCGGACACGGCCGAGATCCTCGCGTACGACAACAACTTCCCCAACCAGGAGAAGGTGATCGCGGTGAACCTCGCGGCGGACACCTTCCGCTACGTGACCTCGACCAACCCCTCGGAGTCGCCGATGACCTACGAGGGCGACGCCACCACGCGCTCGCTCACCATCATCCCGATCGAGCCGCGGCTCGCGCTGCCCGGCGCGTGCTCCTTCTGCGGCGACGCCGAGACGATGACCGGCAGCACCGGCCGGGGCTCGGTGCGGGTCTCGCTCAACGGCCAGGGGGACCTCGCCATCGCCGACACCATGGGGCGCGTCACCGGCACCGGCGCCGCGGGCGCCATCGTGAACGCGATCCCCGGCGCGTCGGTGACCACGCTGCGCTCCAACCGCCTCGGGCTCGACAGCCCGGAGCCGGTGTACACGGTCCCGCGCGAGGGCACGCTCACCATCACCCTCGACGGCTCGCGGCTCACGGCGGCCTCGGAGTCCGAGGTGCTCATCGAGGGCCGCGGCTTCTCGCTGGGCGTCGAGGACGTCAACCTCGACCCGGCGCAGCGCGACACGCTCACCTTCCGCACCGACTCGCCCGACGTCACCTACCGCTCGATGAGCAGCGAGACTCCGACGCTGGTGCTCGCCTTCCAGCGGCCCGACGCGGACTACCTCATCGAGCTGCGCTCGGGCGCGATGACCGCGGGCCAGAACCTCCGCCTCGCGGTGGACTTCACCACCCGGCGGGTGCGCGTCAGCTTCGACGGCAGCACCTCCGCCCCGGACTTCGAGCTGTACCTCGAGCGCGTGACCGAGACCGGGGCGACGGTGTTCCGCCACGAGGGCGTGAGCGCCACGGCCGCCTCGGTGCTGGGCTTCGCCTACGACGCCTGGACCGGCGACGGCGCCACGCTCCGCATGGAGGTCGACACCAACGGCGACGGGACCGTCGACCGCACCGACGAGCTCACCGACCAGCCTTGAGCCGCGCCCCCGCGCGGACTATGAGTGCCCCGCCGGGCTGACCCCCCGCCCTCGATGCCCCCGCCCGACTCCCCCCTCCAGCGCCTCCTTCTGGCGCTCATCCCCGAGCGCGGCCTCGACCCCGAGGCCCGCGCGCTCTTCGAGCGGGAGGGCGCCGAGGCCAACCTCGACCGCGTCCGCACCTGGGGCCTCGGGACGATCGCCCTCCAGACCGCGGCCCTCTGGGTCACGGTCCGGCTGCCGGTCCACACGCCGCTGCAGGTCCTCTGGCAGCGCGACCTCGTCCGCCTCAGCGGCGTCCTCATCGCGGCCTGCGCGCTCCTGCAGCTCGGGGCCATGACCCGCTGCGCCCGCTCGCCGGCCTTCCAACGCGCGCTCGGGCCCACCTACCAGCTCGTCGCGGTGCTGGCCTACGCGCTCATCGGCGTCAACGCGCAGCGCTCGCACGGCTCGGTGGGCCAGTACGTCGCCGTCGTGATCGCCATGCCGTTCATCTTCCGGACACCGAGCGCGTGGTTCGGCGCCGTCGTCGCGGTCACGTCCGCGATCGTGGTCGCCGGCATCCTCGCGGCGCAGCCGTCCACGGCCCTCCGCTCGATCAACGCGTTCGCCGTGCTGGCCTTCGCCGTGTTCGGCCTCGCGATCGCGCGCAACCACACGGCGACGCTGGTGCGCGAGCTCCGCCACCGCCTCGCGCTCGCGCGCCTCAACGCCGAGCTCGAGTCCCGCGTCGCGGACCAGACCCGCGAGCTCCGCCGCTTCGCGATGCGCCTCGACGGCGTGCTGGAGGCCGAGCGGCGCCGGCTCGCGCGCGACCTGCACGACGACCTCGGGCAGGAGCTCACCGCCATGCGCTTCGAGGTCGAGGCCCTCCGCGCCCTCGCCGCCAGGGATCACGAGCGCGCCGGGCTCGCGCGCCTTGCCGCGTCGCTCGACCGCTCGCACCTGGGCGTTCGGGCGATCCTGGAGTCGCTGCGCCCGCGCATCCTCGACGAGGAGGGCCTGGCGGAGGCCGTGCGCTGGCTCGCGCGCCAGTTCGGCGAGCGCACGGGCTGCGAGTGCGCGGTGGAGGTCGCGCTCCCCGGAGAGCCCGACGCGCAGGTGGGGCTCGTGGCCTTCCGCATCGCGCAGGAGTCGCTCACGAACGTGGCCCGCCACGCCGGCGCCTCGCGGGTGACCGTGACCCTCGCGTGCGACGGCGACGGGCTGCGCCTGGAGATCGCCGACGACGGCCCGCCGCGCAGCGCCGCGCACCTCGAGCCCGGCCGCGGGATGACCGGCATGCACGAGCGCGCGGTCGGCGTCGGCGGCCAGGTGTCCGTCACCGCGCGGTCGCCGCGGGGCACGCTGGTGCGGGCGACGCTACCCTTCCGTCCGACGCCCCCGTCGGCCGCCTGAACCCCCCGATGACGGTCACGCCCTCCGCGCGGTGTTAGCCTCGCCCTCCAAAGGTGACCCCGATGACCCCGCTCCGTACCCTGCTGCTGCGCGTCCTTGCCCTGTCGGCCGCGGCGCCGATCCTCCACTGCGGCGCCAACGTGACGCCGGGGCTCGACGCGGCGGTCGCCGACGCGGGTCTGTGCGACGCCTCGCTGATCGACGGGGGGAGCTTCTGCGGCGGCCGCACCTACAGCTTCCCGTGCGGGCTACCGCCCGGCATCCGGGTCGGGGTCCTCGTCGCCAACGAGTGCCCGGCGTTCTGCCTGACGGGCCCGTCTCCGGCCTACGTGTGCGAGGCCAGGGCCGCCACCCCCGAGCGCCCCGCGGAGGTCGAGTGCAACTCGCCCTGCCCGATCGACGGGCGGCGCCCGGCCGGGTTCTCGCTGCCCCCGGCCGACGCGGACGTCGACCCGACGCGGGCCTTCCTCGCGCGCTCGGCGGCCCTGGAGTGCGCGGCCGTGACCGCCTTCGAGCACCTCGCGGCCGAGCTCTCCGCCCACGGCGCCCCGGCCGGGCTCCGCGCCCGGGCGCTCGCCAGCGCCGACGACGAGCGCCGCCACACGAGGGTCATGGCCGCGCTCGCACGCCGCCGTGGGCTCGACGTCACGCCCGTCGCCCCCGCGCTGCCCGCGGTGCGACCGCTCATCGACGTCGCCATCGAGAACGCCGTCGAGGGCTGCGTGCGCGAGACCTACGGCGCGCTCGTGGCGTGGTGGCAGGCCGAGCGGGCGGGCGACCCCGACGTGGCGGCGGCCTGCCGCGCCATCGCCGAGGACGAGACGCGCCACGCCGAGCTCGCGGCCGACGTCGCGGCGTGGATCGAGCCGCGCCTCGACGGAGCCCAGCGCGCCGCGGTCCGCGCGGCCCGCGCCAGGGCGATCGACGAGCTGCGGGCGGAGATGGCAGAGGCAGTGCCGCGCTCGCTGATCGCAGCGGCGGGCGTGCCGTCGGCGCTCGAAGCGGCGCGCCTGATCGCCGGGCTCGACGATGGGCTGTGGTCGGCCGCCGCGTGACCTGATCGGCACCCGCGGCGCGCTTCAGCGACCGCACACCAGCGTCGCCAGGTCGCATCGCAGGCCCGCGTCACACTCGCCCGACCCGCTCGCACCGCGGCGACACCTGCCGCCCTCCTGGCCAGGCGGCACGATCGGCGTGCAGCCCAGATCGCAGCGCGTGCCCCCGGGACAGGCGAGGTGATCGGCGCACACCCCGACGGACTTGCTCGAGGCCGCGACGCACACCCCGCCCACGCAGCGGTGCCCCTCGTCGCACGCGGGGCCCTCCGCCGAGCGGCAGAGCCCGCCGTCGCGCCCGAGCGGACGACACACGACCGTCCGGTCTGCCAGCCCGACGCAGCGCGCACCGACGCCGCATACGATGCCGTCGTACTCGTTCACCGACCCTGAGTCGCGAAGCTGGGCGCACTGCCCTTCGACGACGCAGAGCTGGTCGCGGCAGACGGTGCCGCGGCGACAGCCGGCGTCGCTCCAGCAGCCATCGCCCGGCCGCGCGATCACGCACACGCCGCTCTCGGTGGCGGAGAGCCCGCGGAGGCAGGACCCGCCGCGGGGACGCAGCTCCCCCAATCCGCTCGCGCGCTCGCAGCGTCCGCCGAAGCACGCCTCGCCCGTCGGGCAGCTGTCGGGCCGCTCGGTGCAGCGCTCGGGCGTCGGGTCGCCGCACCGGCCGTCGACGCAGGCGAGACCCGGGGCACACTGTTCGAGGCCCGCGCAGGCGGCGCCCCTCGGAGCCGCGCGGACGCATCGGCCGTCGCGGCACTGCAGCCCCGCGAGACACGCGTCCGGGTCCGTCATCCGGCACGCCGCTCCCTCGCTGCGATCCAGGATGCAGTGCCTGTTCGACCCCTCGACCGCGCAAGAACCACCGTCCGCGCAGACCGTTCCGTACTCGCAGGGCGCGCCGAGCGGGATCACCCGACTGCACATCGAGCCGTTCGGACTCCGGCGGCACACGAGCGCGTCGTCGCACTCGCCGCGGGGGTCACCCGCCTCGCGGCAGGGCGCGCGGAAGCCTCCGAACGCGACGCAGACTCCGCCTTCACCGCAAGCGATGCACGAGCACGTCGAGCCGGCCCTGCACGTCTCGCGTACGCAGGCTTCCCCCGGCCCGCCGGCCGGGATGCAGTGCCCGTTGGCGCAACCGAGGCCCTCGTCGCACCCGCGATGCGGGAAGATCCGGCAGAGCCCGCCCGACGACCCCTCGGGGATGCACCGCGACTCCCCGGTGGGCGACGTCGCGCACACCGAGCGCGCCGGACAGAACGACGGGCCGACCGCCGCCCACCCACCACACGGCGCGTTGTAGGCCGACGTCGTGGTGACCTCGAGCGCCACCCGCAGCGCAGGCACCACCGCGCGCGTGACCCCGGACTCTCCGAACGCGAAGGTCCAGGCGAAGACCAGCCACTGCGGCCCGGCCGACACCGGAAACTCGTACTCCCCCCGGGCGAAACCCGGATCCTGCCTGAACCCCTCGAACGAACACCCGAGCGCCGCCGAGTCCCAGGCGCAGCCCGCGAGCCGCCGGACGGTGAGGAGCTGGGTCGTCCAGGTGTCGCTCGGAGGATCGCGCTGCACCCGCACGCGCAGAAAGCCTGCTCGCGGCGCGGTCCAGCGCACCATCACCGGGAGGCGCACCTGCCCCGCGCACGCCTCGATCGGGGGCACGAGGCGCTCGTCCGAGGCGCGGGAGAAGTCGACCCACGCCGCCACGCCGTCGGGCGTCGCGACGCCCTCGCGGTCGAAGTCGAAGAGCGGCCCCAGGCCGCACGCCGTAGCCGCCGCGTCGGTCGTGACGTCACTGCCGCGGCCCCCGTCCGCCGTGCTCGACGACACGGACCCGGCGCAGGCCGACACCCAGGCCGCGACGACCACCCCCGCCAGACGGCGCACTTCCATGAGGCCAAGGTTGCTCCTCCCCTCGCGGGCGAGGCAACCCGGCCGGCGTCACCGGTCGTGGGTCAATGCCCGAAGAACAGAGAGAAGTGCCCGTTGGAGATCGGCCCGTCGGGCTGCCTCGAAACACATGGAGCCGCCCCGCGTCGTCGTCGGCGGCGGCGCTCGCATGCCCTTCGATCGGGCGCGCGGGTGGACCACGACGTCAGCTCGCCGTGTGCGAGCGCGTCCAGTCGATGCGCCACGCGCCGTCCATCGCTGGAGTCGCCGCCCTCGACTGCCGCGCGCTAGGCATCGCCGCAGAGAGCGCACCCGTACGCGTGGAGGTAGACGGCGTGCACCGCGCACAGCGTGAAGGCGGCCGGTCGGACGCCGAGGCTCCAGTCGGACTCCGATCGGGTCTCTGCGTCACGGGCGTCGAACGCCGCCACCAGGCTGCGGAAGGCCTCCAGGCGCTCGAACACCCAGTCTTCGCGCGGCTCGTAGCCGAGTCGATCCCACCCGCTCCTGCCCTTCGCGGCTTCGACGGAGCGGAGTACGAAGTCCCGATCGGCCTCGAGCGTGTCGGCGCGCCAGGGCATCTCGCCGATGTCGAAGCCGACCATGCCCAGGCCGAACACGTTCTGGTCGCGGGACGCGAACCATGCCGCGAACTCGCGCTGCCGGTCGGTCTGCGCGAGCGCGGAGGCCGCCAGCACGAGCACCGAGACGAACACCGAGGTCAACCCGTTGCTCATCTGGACGCCGACGAGGTCGGGCCGGCAGTCATAGCTGATGTGGTTTGCCACCTGGAGCTGCTCCCTTCGTCGCGCGCGAAGCCTCTTCGCACGCCGCGCTTGACGCCGCCGTCGGCCGCGCGCGATCACTGCGCCGGCTGCGGCTGGGACACCTACAGCCCATCCGCTGCCACCCGGAGATCAGCACATGGCGATCAACATCAACAAGGCGCTCGACAAGAAGTACGAAGGCAAGTCGCTCAAGGAGCTCACGGAGATCCCCGTGGAGGGCCTCGAGGGGCTCTCCGCCGACCACGGCGCGCTGCTCGCGAAGCTCGGCATCAAGACCGTTCGCGACCTCGCCGAGTGGAAGTACGTCGCCTGGGCCCAGGCGATCGTCGCCCTCGCGAAGACCGAAGAGTAGTCGCCCCGCCGGGGCGCCAGCGCCTCTCCCCCCCCATCCGATGATCGGCGGCGAGGCGATGACCTGGCGCCCGCCGCGCCGCCCACCGCGCGCCATGACGCCCCCGAACGAGCGGCTTGACGGAGCTGCGCATGCATAGAACATCGCGCCCCGTGGACGCGTCGTGGGGGAGGCGGTGGGGGCGACTCGTCGCGTGCGCGATGATGGCCGGCTGCTCGTCGCCATCGGTGACGCCACAGCCCGGCGACGCGGCCGTCGACCTCGGGGGGGAGGTCCTCGACGCGACGGCGATCGACGCAAGCCGGGCCCCGGACGCTCCTGCGACGGAGACCTCCGTCGGGATGGACGCCTTCGTCGAGGCGGGCTCGCACGATGCGGGAGCGAGCGAGGCCGGCTCGCTCGAGGTCGGTGTGGGGGAGGCGGGCGTCGACGTGCCCGCGGGGCCGTCGACCTGCGGTCGCGCGCTCGCGCTGACCCCCGGCGTGATGACCTTCGCGAACCACATCGAATCGCTCGACCGGGACCCCGGCTGCGGCGCCGCCCCGTTCGGGGCCGTGCGGTGGTTTCGGGTCGACGCGCCCGCGGGGACGCCGATGCGCGTCGCGGTCTCGGGCCTCGCGCTCGCTGGAAACGCCCGCATTCGTGTCCTCGCCGACTGCGGCGCGGACGCGTGCCTTGCGATCGCTGGCAGCCCCATCGAGGCGACCACCGTCGCCACGCCCTTCGTGATGCCCGCCAGCGGCCACGCCGTGATCTCGGTCGCGGGAGGCCGCCCCGGGGGCGACTACTCCTACGGCATCGAGGTGCGACCGCTCGGGGCGCGCGCCCCCGACCGCTGCGGGTCCGCCGTCGCGCTCGTCGACGGGGCCGTCATCGCCGGTCAGACCACGCTCGGGTCCGCGGGCACCACGCCCGCGTGCGGCGCCGCGGCGACCGTGGACGCACCGGCGGCCTGGTATGCGGCAGAGGTTCTGCCGGGGGCTACGCTCTCGGTGTCGGTGCTCGGCCACGCGGCGCTGCGGTTCTTCGACGGCTGCGACGCCCCCCGCTGCCTCGCCTCGGCCACCCCACTGCCCGGCTACGGCACGCTCTCCTGGACCAATCCGTCGGCGTCGCCCGTCGGCGTGCGCGTCGCGGTGCACGGCTTCGCCTCGTACGACCCCGCGGTGTTCACCCTGCGCGCGGCCCTCACCCGCACCCCGGCTTCGCCCTCGTGCGCCGACCCGCTGCCCGCCCGCAACGGCTTCGCGCTGACCGGCCTCGACCCGTCGACGTCCCCCGACCGGGCGTCCCCCTGCGGCGGATCGACGGCCGCGGCGCCCGTGCGCTCGTACGCGATCGAGGTCCCCGCCGCGTCGACGCTCCGCGTGTCGGCCCACGGGACGGGCTCATCGCCGCCCTTCGTCCGGATCGCCGCGGGGTGCGCCGACGCCGCCTGCCTCGCGCCCGACCGCTCCGAGCACAACCGCACCGACGCGCAGTGGACCAACGCCGCGACCGCGCCGCGCACCGTCGTGGTGCAGGTCGGCCTGCGCGCGTCCGCGGCAGACGACCGCGTCGGGCTGTTGTTCGAGACGGCGCCGGTACCCCCCAACGCGACCTGCGCCGCGGCCCGACCCCTCGCGGACGGCGCGCGGGTCGAGGGCGAGTCGTCCTTCGACCACCGCCTGGCGTCGCCGCCCGCGTGCGCGGCCGGCACGCGCTTCTACTCCGTGCGCGTGGGCGCCGGGGAGGAACTCCTCGCCCGCACGCTGCGCGTCGGCCCGCCGTGGGGATACGCGCCCGGGATGAGCCTCGCGGACGGCTGTACGGCGACGAACTGCCTCGCGGTCTCGATCGCGACCAGCTACGGCACCGGCGCCGGGCAGCTCTCGTGGGTCAACCGCAGCGGCGCGGAGAGAAGCGTCGTGCTCGCGGTGTTCGGCGACCCCCGGGAGACGCCCGCCGGAGCCTTCGACCTCTCGGTGCGCGTGCGCCCGCCCGCCTACGCGCTGACCCGCATCCCCTCCGCGTGCGACCCGACGGACGGGTCCACCACGCTCCCCTACGCGAGCGCCGGGACGATGCCGTCGCCGATCGCGTTCCGCTACTTCGGCGACGCGGTGACGTCGTGGACGCCCGGCTTCGACGGGACGCTGCGGCTGTGGGCTGGGCCCCCGGGCGGCCCCACCTCGCTGATGATGCCTGCCGCGCTGCCGTCGACCTTCGTTCCGTCGCGGACGATCGCCCCGTTCTGGGACCGCTTCCGCGCGGACAGCGCGACGCCGATGTCCTGGCGCGTGGTCGACGGGCCCTCGCGGCACCTCACGGTGACGTGGCCGTCGTTCCCCTTCCACGACACGGACGAGCGCGTGAGCTTCCAGGTGAAGCTGTACGAGGCGAGCGGGGTGATCGAGTTCCACTACTGCGACGTGCGCGGGGCGACGCGCGCCAACGGCCGCACGGCGTCGATCGGGCTGCAGGGCGTCACGGGCCTGGAGGGCGTCGGGGTCTCCTTCCAGACCGCCTCGGTCGACGCGACGACGGCGTTCCGGTTCACGCCCGGGGCGATGTAGCCGACCGGCGGCGGGCGCCCCGGCGTAGGCCCACCAGGGACAGCGCCGCGAGGGCGACGAACCCGCGGCCCGCGCCGCGACCCGGGGTGCCACCCACGTCGCAGATCGATCCGCCGTCGTCGGGCGGAGCGGCGGCCCCGACGTCGGAAGCGCCCGCGTCGGTCGCGCCCGCGTCGACGGTGCCGACGTCGACGGTGCCGACGTCGACGGTGCCTGCGTCGACCAACACCGGACGATCGACCACGACGCCCGCGTCGACGGGCGTACCCGCGTCGACGGGCGTTGCCACATCGATCGGAGAGCCGGCGTCGTCAGGCGAACCATCATCCGTCGGCGAGCCCAGGTCCGTCGGCGAGCCCAGGTCGATGGGCGTCCCGACGTCGACCGGAGGGCTCCCCGTGTCGCGCGGCACGTCCGGCGTCGCGACGGCGTCGACGGGGTTGGCGCCCGCGTCGGTCAGCACCACGCCGTCCTCGCGGAAGTACACCGCGCGGATCTGCTCGCTCGCGAGGTCGACGTCGAAGGCGTTGTAGACGAAGAGCGTGCTGCCGCGGCCGTCGGTCGCCATCTCGAAGAAGGGCGCGAAGAGCGGCTGCGAGATGCCGCCCGGGATCACCGTGAAGGGCACGGCGTCGAGCACCGCGCCGGCGGGGGAGACGCGCGCGACGCGGATGGTCTCCGCGGGCCGGCCGGGCCAGGCCAGGACGAAGTTGGTCCCGTCGAAGACCGCGGCGACGGCCAGCGGATGGGGGCCGGGGAGCGTGCCCAGGGGCCAGCGGCCCAGCGAGATCGGTGCGCCGAAGGTGCCGTCGGGCGCGATGCGCAGCGCGCGGAGGTTGCTGTACTCGTCGGACCAGGCGAGCAGGTGCGTCCCCGCCCCGAAGGTGAGGGTGAAGGGGTCGTTGCTCGCGTAGCCCAGCGAGGCCAGCGAGATGGCGGGCGTGTCGAGGAAGTCGCCGTCGCGGTTCATCCGGCGGAGGAAGAGGTGCCCGAGGGTGGACGAGGTCGGGAGCATCACGCGGTAGACGAACGCGAAGTTGCTCCCGTCGAAGTCCGCGACCGAGGCGGTGGGGCTCGTGGCGAAGCACACCGGCACCGGGTCGAGGTTGGCCCACGCGGTGTCGAAGCGGGTCGCGCAGCCCCCCGCGAGCAGCAGCCGCTGGGCGCCGCCGCGGATGACCTTCCCGAGGGCGTTGATGGGCAGGGCGGCGCTGCTCGTGCGGGCGTCGAGGTCCACCGTCCGGCGCTCGTACCGGTCTGCCTGGCCCGAGAAGCGGAAGATGTGGGCGCGGGCGCCCTCGTGGGTCACCGAGCTGGCGGGCCAGCTCCCCGCCGGCAGCGGGATGGGGACCGTGACCGGCGGCACGTCGCGCACGAAGCCGGAGGCGTTGAGGCGCACCAGGCTCTGCACGGGCGTGCGCCCGCCGGAGAGGCGGCCCTCGAACCACGACGCGAGGAAATCGTTGCCGTCGGAGTCGAGGCGGGCCTCCTCCGGGGGGCTGAAGCCCTGCACGATCGGCCAGTCGGCGCCCACCTGGGTCCCGAGGGTGTCGAAGCGCCGCACGGCGCCGTCCGTCTGGAAGAAGCCGCCGCGCGCCGTGGAGATCGGCACGGGCCTGCCGGCGATCGGCCCGAGGTTCCGCGGCACGGCGTCGACGCGCGCGCCGGTCGCGTCGAAGCGCACGATCTTCCGCTGGCGCGAGCTGCCGACGAAGATGTCTCCGAGGTGCACGTAGTGGGTGCCGTCCCACCAGAGGCGCATCCCGCTGTCGTTGACCGAGTGGCTGAGGTCGGCGTGGTAGGCGAGCGACGACAGCGGGTTGAGGTCCGCGTCGAAGAGCTGGGTGTACCAGCCCGTGAGGCGCGAGCCCGACGCCGTGGCGTACCAGCGCATGAAGACCCGGGTGCCGTCCGTGGCGACCTGCACGAGGGAGCGCGCCGCGCCCGCGATGGACACGGCGCGGCCGCCGTCGTCGAGCACGCGCCCGTCGGCCATCACCCGGGCCGCCACGACGTTGGTGGGCGACCCGGGGAAGAGGTTGGTCCAGGCGACGATGAAGCGGTCGGCGAGGGCGACGACGTTGGGCGGCTCGACGGGGAGCGTGTCCGTGGGGTAGCGCCCGACGGTGAGCGGCGAGGCGTCGAGGAGGCGGCCGTCCACGCCGATGCGGGAGGCGAACACCGCGCTCTCGGCGCCCGTGGTCGTGAGGTTGCGGTAGGTCACGAGGCAGGTCGAGGCCGTGCAGGCGACCTTGAAGTCGTAGAGCCTCGGGGAGCGGTCGGGTCGCACCACGATGGGGGTGCGGTCGATCGACACCCCGGAGGGCTGGAGGCGCGCCGCGACGACGCCCCCGGTCCAGGTGCGGCCGACAACCATCACGCCGGTGCCGTAGGAGGCGGCCTCCCACTCGCCAGGGAAGTCCATGAACGCGGTGGCCGGCACGCCGCGGAACGAGTTCGGGACGGGCACCCCGGACAGGTCGTAGGCCTGCGCCGTCATCAGCGCCGTCACGCTCGGGCGCACCCGCGTGCTGCTCAACACCACCGTCGACGTGCTGGTCTGGACCACCCGCGCCAGGCCCATCTCCACGGCGCCCTGCTGCGCATCCGGGTGGGAGGGCGACAGGTTGATGTGCGCGGAGACCGTCGGGTCGAGCACCGCCGGGAAGCGGGTCTGCGCGACCACCTCGGCGGGCACGTCGAGGGTGATCCGATCGCCGGCCCAGCGCGCCGGAACCGCCGTGCGGGCCCCGTCGGCGCCGACCCAGGTGGCGTGCGAGTAGCGCACGCGCGAGCCGTCGGGCGCGCGCAGCGAGAGGCCGTCGGCGTCGGCGTGCTCGAACGCGAGGCCCGCGAAGGTGACCGCGACGGCGACGCGGCCGCCGTCGGGGCGACGGGCGTAGCGCCACGACTGCTCGGCGCCGCGGGCCACCGGGGACCAGCGCTCCTCGACGCCGTGGGCGTGGCCGAGAATGACCCCGCCCGATGCGTCGACGACGGCGCGGGTCACGGCGCCGAGGCCGTGGGTGACCACCGGGAGCGGGCTCGTCGAAGGAGCGTCCCAGCGCAGGGTGACACCCTCTCCCAGCGGGGCGATGGTCGCGGCGGGCGGCGGCGAGGTCACGGGCGCCGAGACGACGAACTCCGGGGACACCGCCCCCCCCGCGCCGGATGGTGCCGGAGCCGGCGCACTGGCCTCGTCCGCCGCCCCGCTCCAACAGCCGATCACAGACCCGGCGACACCCAACCACCGGCTCATCCTGCGCATCGAATCCTCCTCAGCTCCGCTGAGATGCCGGTCGATCTCAGCACGTTCAGCGGCTCCCCCTTCGAGTGCGCGGTGCCGCGCCCGATGGGATTCGTGCCAGCGTGCATTGAATCCCGGTGCCCGTCGATCCTACGGTTCGGGCGGCCGATGCCCACCACGCTCGCCTCGCTCTCGCTCCCGGGTCTCGCCCTCGCGGTGTTCGCGTTCTTCACCGCGCTCACGCTCGTGTCGGCCGCGCTCGGCTTCGCGCTCGAGCGGGCCCTTCCCCAGCGCAGGGTCTTCGACCTCCCGCTCTTCCCGGGGCAGCTCCGCTTCGAGCTGCTGGGCAACGCGGTCTTCCTCGCGGTGGTCACCGTGACGGTCACGCTCGCGCTGCACTTCGGCGTGGTGCGCTTCGGGGCCCGCGGGGCGCTCGCCGGGGCCCTCACCTTCGGCGTGATGGTGCCGGGCTTCCAGGTGTTCTACTGGCTGCTGCACCGGGCGATGCACCACCGCGCGCTGGTGCGCATCCACCGATGGCACCACCGCTCGCAGGTGACGACGCCGCTCACGGGGCAGTCGATGAGCGCCTTCGAGGCGCTCGGCTGGATGCTCGGTTACGTCGGGCTCCCGTGCCTGCTCTCGCAGGTCGCGCCCCTCAGCTTCGCGGGCTGGGCCGGGTACCTGGCCTTCAACGTCTTCGGCAACATCGTGGGTCACGCCAACGTCGAGCCCACGGCGCGCCAGGCCGCCACCCGCGGCGCCACCTGGTTCGCCAACCCCTTCGTGTTCCACGCCCTGCACCACGCCCGCTGGACGGGCCACTACGGCTTCCAGGGCGCCATGATGGACCGCCTCTTCGGCACCGAGTGGAGCGACTGGCCCGCGCTGTATGAACGGATCGCGTCAGGCCATTCCCTCCCGAGCCTGAAGGCGCGCGGCGACGAGGGCGCCTGATTCCGATGGGTGGCCCGCTGATACCAACTGGGTGTCATTCATGCCGCGTTGGCGGCCGCCCGTTGGTGAGACACGCCGCCCGTTTGACGCTGGGGTTCGCGCGTTGGCGCTCACCCCAGGCTATCGCACGAGGGCGCCCCCGCAGTCGCGGGGGCTTTCGAACAGGAACATCACTTCGAGTGTGCCCGCCTTGTCCGCCCGGCCTTCCGGAAGGTCCATC
>JAUSAZ010000134.1 GCA_030652255.1 Myxococcales bacterium
ATCGAGACGAAGCAGGCGCGCCGCCAAGCCGATGGTGAGTCGACGCGGTCGACGCGCCGACCTCGCTCAGCGTGGCCGAGGCCCGGCGCACCTCATGCGTCCGGCTTCTCCCGCGAGCCATTGATCCACACCTCTTGAGCGAGGTCCTCGAGAGCGCCATCCGGATGACCGAGAACATCGTCCGGCACCACACGCGCGTGCGTCGACACTACGGGACGACCCCGTTCGTCGAGGCGGCGGAGAGCCAGCTCGGCCAGGTGTTCATGAATCTCCTCGTCAATGCGGCGCAGGCCATGGGCGAGGGGCAGGTCGAGACGAAGGAGATCGTCGTCACGACGCACACCGACGTGGCCGGGCGCGCCGTCGCCGAGATTCGCGACACGGGTCCGGGAATTCCCCAGGAGACCCTGCGACGCATCTTCGATCCGTTCTTCACCACGAAGGAGGTCGGGCAGGGGTCGGGCCTGGGGCTCTCCATCGCCCACTCGATCGTTGAATCGCTCGGCGGCGAGATCTCGGTCGAGAGCCGCGTCGGCAAGGGGACGACCTTCCGCGTGGCGCTGCCACCGGCCAAGCCGCGAGACTTGATGAAGGTGCCCATCGCGCAGCCCGTGGCCGCTCGACGAGGTCGCGTCCTCGTCATCGACGATGAGCCGGCCATCGGACGGGTCGTGAGTCGCGTGCTCCAGAACGAGCACGACGTCATCGTCGTAGCGGACGCTCGTGAAGCCCTGCCCCTCATCGCCGCCGGGGAGGTCTTCGACGTCGTGTTCTGCGATCTGATGATGCCCGGGATGACGGGGATGGACTTCTTTGAAGTGCTCCGAGAGAGCAACCCGGAGCTCGCCCGGCGGGTCGTCTTCGTCACGGGGGGCGCCTTCACCGCGCGCACGACGGAGTTCCTGGAGAAGAGCAGCAACGCCAGGCTGTCGAAGCCGTTCGACCCGATCGCGATCAGACGCATCGTCGCCGACTATCTTGGTGTCCCCGAGGGCCACGTGAAGGCGGTTTGACCGACCAGAGTGGGGCGCCGTGGGGGACACCGACGCCCGCCCAGCGCTCTTCGGCAAGACCCTCCCCGGCGCGGCGTCGGTGTCCGCCGATCGCGACCGCCGGTCACGAGCCGAGTTGAACGATCCCCCCGTCCGCGTATCGTCGCGGGCTACGTGAGCAGCGCGCCAGCTGCGTCGAAGGACTGATATGGATACGTTTCGCGTCCTCGCCGAGTCCCTGCCGCACATGCTCTGGACGTGCACTGCCGACGGCACGTGCGACTATCTCAGCCCGCAGTGGGTCGAATACACTGGATTGAGCGCCGCCGAGCAACTCGGATACGGCTGGCTGGAGCAGCTTCATCCCGATGATGTCGACGTCACGAAGAGAAGGTGGCAAGAGGCTGCCGAGCGAGGCAGCAGCTTCGATACCGAGTTTCGCATCCGCCGCGCCGACGGGGTCTATCGCTGGTTCAAGACGCGCGCGGTCGCCACCCGCGACGAGGATGGCCGTGTCCTGAGATGGTGCGGCAGCAATACGGACATCCAGGACCTCCGCGACGCGCAGGAGGCCGCGGCCGACGCGAATCGCTCGCTCGATCAGCGCGTGCGCGAACGGACCGCCGAGCTTGACGGCGCCAACCTCAGGCTCCGCAAGGTTGCCTCGCAGTTGCAGGCGGCGCAGCGCATCGCCAAGGTCGGCAGCTGGGAGCTCGAGATCGCAACGGGCGAGGTCATCTGGTCCGCCGAGCTGTATCATTCGTTCGGTCTGAGCGCCGACACGTCGGCTCCCGCGTTCACCGAGCAGGAGAGGTTGTTCGACGCGCCATCGTGGGCTCGGCTCACGGCCGCGGTGACCCGCGCCGTCGAGGAGGGCGTGCCGTACGAGATCACGCTCTCCGCCCGCCGTGCCGACGGTACCTCCCTGACGTCGGTCGCGATCGGAGAGCCGATCCGCGGCCCCGACGGCGCGGTCGCCTTTCTCGTCGGAACCCTGCAAGACATCTCCGCTCGCGCCGAGCGCGATCGCGAGCTCGCGCGCGTCAGCGACCGGTTGCAGCTCGCGACGTCGGCAGCGCGGATCGGCGTATGGGAATGGGATATCCCGACGGACAGGCTCGTGTGGGATTCGACGATGTACGAGCTTTACGGCGTCGCGCGGGCCGGGCGCTCCCTCACGGTCGAGGCCTGGAGCGAGAGGCTCCATCCGGCCGACGCCGACCGCGTGCAATCCGAGCTCGCGCAGGCCCGCGACGGTGGCAAGTCGTTCGACACGACGTTCCGGGTCGTCACCCCGGAGGGGCGGGTCAATCACCTCCGCGCGGCGGCCACGTTCCATCGCGACGCGACGGGCGCCGCCGAGCGAATGATCGGAGTGAACTGGGACGTGAGCGAGCAGGTCGAGGCGGAGTGCTCTCTGCGCGACGTCGAGGCATTGCAGCGCGCCCTTCTCCTCCACGTCGGACCCGCGATGATCGCGACGACGGTCGAAGGAACGATCACGATCTTCAATCGTTCGGCCGAGGCCCTCCTCGGCCACGCCGCTCGCGACCTGGTTGGCAAGGCGACGCCGCAGCTGTTCCACGATGCGGACGAGGTGCGCGCACGCGGGAAGGCGCTCGAGCAGGAGCTCGGGATCCGGCTCGATACGCCCTTCGACGCGTTCGTCGCGAAGGCCCGTCTCGGCCAGATGGACGCGAACGAGTGGACTTACGTGCGGAAGGACGGGGGCCGCGTTTCGGTCCTCCTGACGATCACGGCGATCCGGCTGGAGTCCGGTGAGCTCGTCGGCTACCTCGGCATCGCGGTCGACCTGTCACAGCAGAAGGCCGAAGAGCGAGCGCTCCTCGAGCTGAACCGCCAGCTCGTCGACCGCAAGGCGCAGATGGAGGTGCTCTTCAAGGAGATCCATCATCGCGTGAAGAACAACCTGCAGATCATCGCCAGCCTCGTGAACATGCAGGGGCGTCAAGCGAAGGACGCCGCCACGAGGGCTGCTCTTGGCGAGTGCCGTACGCGCATTCTCGCGATCGCGCTGGTCCATGAGCAGCTCTACCAGTCGAAGGACTACACCCGCATCCCGTTCTACGAGTACGTCGAGCGACTGGCCCAGCACGTCATCGCCGCCACGGGGAGTCAGGCCCCCATCCGCGTCACCTTCGAGTTCGAGAAGCTCACGCTCCCCGTCGAGAGCGCCATCCCGTGCGGGTTGATCTTGAACGAGCTCCTCACCAACGCCTTCAAGCATGCGTTTCCCGACGGTCGCCGGGGCACGGTCACGGTGAGCCTCTCGCGTCGCGAAGGTCAGATCGAGCTCGCCGTCACCGACGACGGCGTCGGGCTGCCCGGGGACTTCGACGTCGATCGCGCGGGCTCCCTCGGGGTCGTCCTCGTGCGCGATCTTTGTTCGCAACTCGGCGGTACGATGCACGTCTCGGGGCAGGGGAGGACGAGGTTTGCCGTCAGGTTTCCGAGCGAGGCCGCCGACCGCCCGACGTGATCGGCGGCGGGGTCCCGCCCGAGGTCTGCTCGACGAGGAGCGGTGTTCTCGGATGTTGTTGGATGCGCTGCACCCCCGACGCTTTGGCGGCGCCCATTTCGGTCTCGCACCGTGGCGGCGGCGGGATCGTGACCCATCCCGGGACACGTCGTGAGCGCCGCGACCTCGGCTCAGCCTGGCTGAGTCCGAAGCCCGGCGCGCACACGCGCCCGTGCTGGTTGGGTCTCTGGAGGAGGGTCGCCGACGCGCTACGGGTCGGTCGTGTCGTCGGGGACGGTGGCGCCGTGCTTTCGCGCGCGCTCCTGCCCGACGTGCTGGCGGTAGCTCGGGCCGTCGATGTCGAGGCGCAGCGCCCGCATCGCGAGCCGGTCGAGGATCGCCGCGGCCAGCGTGGGGTCGCCGAGATTCATCCATTGAACGAAGTAACGCGCTCCCGTAGGCCTTGGCCGAAGCGTCGAGGGACGCCGCCCTGGCTCGCCGGAGGTTGCGCGATCATCTGCGCGGCCAGCACGTGGAGGTCGGGCCTTCCCGGCTGGTCCCGCCGCGACCTGCGACGCCCTCCCAGAACCGCGATGAACGCGCTCATCGACGGCAGACCTGGCAGATCTGGTTTGCGCGCGACCAACGACGGGCGCCCCCTACGAATCCATGGCGTGCCGCCCGGACCTCCGGCAGAACCCTCGCGGAGCCCCAATTGGGGCCTCCCGAGCTCCGATGAAGGCCTCCGGAGCCCCGATGAGCCCCTCCGGTGGCGCAAGCGTGAGCGAGGGGAAGCGACCGCGCGTCGTCAGCGGGGAACGCCCGCGACGCGTCCGGAGGAGTCCGACGCGGCCGTCCGGACGACGCCCGACAGCGTGGGCGGTCGCTTCCCCTCGCACGCGCTCAGGGTCCGGCTCGGGTCGCTGACGGCGCCGCGGTCGAAGCGGGGAAGCGCTCGCTGACGACGCCGCGGTCGTACTCCGATTCCCAGGAGGCATCGCCGTCGTTGACAAGCTCCGACCTTCGGGGCGACACCCACCGCGCTCGCTGGAGGTACACGTCCTTGAAGCTGTCGAACCGTTCGCTCCTCGCCGCGCTGGCCGTCGCCGCGCTGCCGCTGGCCTGCTCGTCGGCGCGCGCGCGCCCCGACACGGCGGGTGCGACCTCTGGCCCGGTGCGGGTCTTCACCGACTCGGACTTCATCAACGACGTGGCCAGCGCGGAGGGCTTCGTCTACGTCGCCACCGAGCGGGGATTGCTCAAGTACCCGGCCACCGGCGGCACCCCCGCCCGGCTCACCACCCGCGACGGCCTGCCCTCCGACCGGCTGCTCGCCGTGGCCGTGAGCGACGACGGCGCCGCGGTCTGGGTCGCCACCGCGCAGGGCATCGTGCGCGCCGGGGCCACCGGGCCCTTCGCGCCCGTCGGTCACCCGCAGGCGCAGCCCGACGTGGGCAAGCCCACCGCGCTGCTGGCCACCGCGGACGGGGTGATCCTGGGCGGCGACCACGGCCTCGCGCGCTGGGATGGCACCGCGTGGTCGAAGCTCAGCGACCGCTACCAGGTGACGGAGCTCTCGCGCGGCGCGGACGACCGGGTGATCGTCGCGACGGCGCAGACCGGCCTGCTGGTGCTCACCGCCGACCTCGCGGCCCTCGACGAGCACAACGTGGCCTCGGGCATCCCCGAGCAGCTGATCCGCAGCGTGGTGTCGCTGCCCGGCGGAAAGATCTGGGCGCTGGTGCAGGGCCCGACGGGCATGCAGCTCGCGCACTTCGATGGCAGCCGCTGGTTCGGCTACACGACGGGCGAAAACGCGCGGGCCAACTGGCTCGCGGTGGTCCCCTCCGCGGCCGGGGCCTCGCTGGTGACCCAAGGGGGGTTCTTCGACATCGTGCTCGACCGCGGGGAAGACCTGCTCCCCACCGGCGCCGCCGCGCCCGGCGGCGTCGCGCGCGTCGAGCTGCACCCCAGCGTCTACGAGCCCCCGCCCCCGCCCCCGCCCCCGGCGCCCGTGGCCCCGCCGCGCCGCGGTCGCCGACCCGCCGCCCGCCCCGCCGCGCCCGCTCG
>JAUSAZ010000135.1 GCA_030652255.1 Myxococcales bacterium
GAAACCCACGGCAGCCAAGGTGAAGGCCGCAAGCGGCCTGTCCGATGTCCAGGCACAGTGACCAGCCCGCCGCGGGCTTTCCCTTGGCTGCCGTGGGTTTCAACCCGCGGCAGCCACGGCGCGCGAAGGTGTGCGGGTAGCCCAGAGCCGCAGCCTACAAGCGGTTCGCGCACGAAGAGGGCAACGATGAGCCCCCAGCCGGGGCATGGCACCCGCTGCGGACCGCGTTGCATCGCCGTGCTGGCCGGGGGCACCGCCGGCGTCGCCCGCCGCCTCGTGGTGATCGACACGCCGCTCGTCGCGCAGCTCCGCACGCCCTGAGCCGCTCGGGGAGGGGGGAGGGCCTTCGACGGACTGCTCGACTGAACGTCGCCGCGGGGGGGGCGCCTGGTGGTGTAGCGTTCCGACCGTAGTTTCCGTCGGAAACGGGAGGCTGATCGATGAGCGGGTTCCAGTACTACGAGTTCGTCGCGGTCGACCGGCGGCTCACCGAGGCGGACCAGGACGCCCTGCGCCGCATCTCCTCTCGCGCCGAGATCACGGCCACGTCGCTGACCAACTCGTACAGCTACGGCGACTTCAAGGGCGACCCCGACGACCTGATGGACCGCTACTTCGACGCGATGGTCTACGTGACCAACTGGGGCACGCGTACCGTCAGGCTGCGCGTCCCGCGGGCGACGGCCGACCTCCCGGCGATGCGGCGCTACGCCGTCGATCGCGTGATCGACGTGCGCGCGACGAAGGCCCACGTCGTCGTGACGCTCTCCGTCGATGAAGAGGACGGCGGGGGCTGGGTCGGGGAGGACGGCGACGGGTGGATGCAGAAGCTCCTCGGGCTGCGCAAGGAGCTGATGGCCGGCGATCACCGGCCGCTGTACCTCGGGTGGCTCGCGGCCACCCTCTGGGGCGACCTGGACGAGGGCGAGCGCGAGCCGGCGGTGCCGCCGGGGCTGCGGCGGCTCACGAAGGCGCAGGAGCGCCTCGCGGACTTCCTGGCCCTGGGCGACGACCTCGTCGGGGCGGCCGCGCAGGCGAGCCGGGGCGTCGCGTCGGCGGTGACGCCGACGAAGGCCGCGCTGGCGAAGTGGGTCGCCGCGCTCCCCGCGAAGCAGAAGGACGCGTGGCTGGTGGCCGCGGCGCTGGACGAGGGCGCGAACGTCGGCGCGACGCTGCTGCAGGCGTACCGGAAGGCGCAGCCGAAGGCCGCGGCCGCGGGCCCGGCGAAGGCGAAGCGGCGGACCGTCGCGGAGCTGTTCGCGGCGGCGGGCCTCGGCACGGCGGAGGGTTGAGATGGACTGGACCTTCGCCGAAGGCGAGCTCGACCGGGACGACGTCCGCGCCCTGCTCGCGCAGCACTTCGCCGAGATGCGCGCGGGATCTCCCCCGTCGGCCTGCCACGTCCTCCCGGTCGACGGGCTGCGCAACCCGGCGATCCGCTTCTTCACGCTGCGCGAGGGCGAAGTGCTCCTGGGGTGCGGCGCGCTCAAGCGCATCGGCGCCGACCACGGCGAGGTCAAGTCGATGCGCACCGCCGACGGGGCGCGGGGGCGCGGCGTGGGCCAGGCGGTGCTCCGCCACCTCGTCACGACCGCGCGGGCGATGGGCATGACCCGGCTCAGCCTGGAGACAGGCTCTACGGAGCCGTTCTCCGCCGCCATCCGGCTCTACGAGCGCGAGGGCTTCGCGCGCTGCGGGCCCTTCGGGGACTACGCCGACGCGTCGTTCACGCGATTCTTCACCCGGGCGATCTAGGGCCTCGGCGCCACCCTCGGCGAGCTCACCGTGCTCGACCCGCGCACCGGCCAGAACGCGCGGGTGCTGATGTCGACCTGCGGCGTCAGCGGTTGTGCACGCTCAGCGAGCCGACGCCTTCGTAGCTGCCGTACTGCTGGTTCGATGCGAAGAACACGACCTCGTGGAGGTCCCTGCCGTTGAGCGGGCAGCGGGCGGTCGTGGACGTTCCCCGGCTCACCTCGCAGCGGGCCTCCTCGCCCCCGTCGGTACGGACGGAGACCATCATCCAGACGTTCCGCGGGTTGTCGATCACGACGTCGACGAAGGCGCGCGCGTCGCTCTCGGCGCGGTCGGGGCTCACGAGGCGCAGGCCGTACCCGAAGAACTGGGGCCGGAGCGGCGGCATGCGGAGGAACTCGCCCGGCGTGCGCGCGACCGGGAGGAGCTGCCAGCGATCCTCGTCGGGGTAGTGCTTGCTGAGGAAGACCTCCGGGGGCGTCAGGAAGTACGAGGTCCCGTAATGCTTGTGGAAGCCCTCGTCGTCGACCCCGCCCGCGTCCCAGGTGGTGTCGACGAGGTACCAGCGGTCGTCGAGCTTCACGGCGTTCCAGGCGTGGCCCTCACCCATGCCGTCGGTGACCGCGTGCCGCGCACGGCCGCGGACGACCTCGACGGTGAGGCCCGCCGCGCGGCCGACGGCCCTGAAGAGGGCGGCGTAGCCCGCGCACACCGAGAGGCGCGTGCGGAACGTGGTCTCGGCGTCCTGCGGGGGATAGCGGTGGGCCCGGTACGAGGCGACGTCGTAGGCGATGCGGTCGGCGACGTAGTCGTGCACCGCGCGGGCGAGGTGCCACTGGTCGTGCTCGTGGGCGGCGAGGAATCGGCCGACGGCGGCGGGCGATGTCTCGTCGGCGGGCGTGAGCGCGAGCACCGCGGCGTGCAGTTCGTCGGCGGGCCATGGCCATGCGTGCGGGTCGCGCGGCGGGGGAGGAAGAACCGGCGCGGGCTCGTCGACCGACGGCGTGGGCCCGGTGCTGGACGGCGTGGGCCCGGTGCCCGACGGCGTGGGCCCGGTGCCGGACGGCGTCGGGGTGACGCGGGCGACCTCGCGCTCGGGGAGCGGCTGCGGGCGCGGCGGGGGGGCGTCGGCGAGGTGGTAGAGCCACGCGGACTTCGCGGCGACCCGGAACAACGTGCGGCGGGCGGCCTCGGCGCGGCGGTCGTGGCGGCCGTCGAGCATCCAGTCGCCGCGGCCGTTGAGCGCCTCGAAGGCCCGCTGCGGGTTGCGCGCGAGGAGGGCGCCGACGAAGACGAAGCTCACCGCGAGGGTGCGCAGCACGAGGCGGTCGGAGAGCGTGAGGAAGCGTCGGGTGGCGGGGCGTCGGGAGCGTCGCCACGCGGCGAAGGCCTCCCAGAGCAACGGGACGACGGGGAAGACGAGCAGGGCGGAGGCGAGCGCGAGCCGGGTCGAGGCGCCCGCGTGGGCGGCGAGCGAGGAGGCGACCCAGGCGGCGGTGAGCGGCGCGACGACGACGAGCCCGAGCCAGAGGGACGAGAGGATGAGACGGAAGAGGCTGAGGAGCGGACGCCGGCGCGGTGCAACGGGAGGAGGTCGGGTGCGCATCGGGGATCGGCGATGCTAACGCCGGGGCCTACCGAGGGGCGACGGCGGCTCCGTCGATCGTCCTGACGAGGCTCATCTCCTTGCGGATCGTCGGAGCCGGGCACCATGCTTTGGACACCATGTCCTCCGTCGTATCGCCCGCACGGTTGCATCTCGCCGAGCTCCGCGGCCCGGAGCGCGCCTGGCTGCTCGAACAGCGCTACGACCGCAGCGTCGGAAAGCACGAGGGCCCCTTCGCGTGGAGGGATCTCGTCGAGCCGAAGGTCCCCGACGACCCCGCGGCGTCGGTCGGCCCGCGACCCGCGACGCCGGAGTTCATTGCCCTCGACGGGCGCGAGGTGCTGCTGCCGGTGGAGCGCGACCACCACGCCAACCTCACGCGACTCCGCGCGGTCGCCGACGAGGACGGCCGCTGCCTCACGCTCTTCCTCACCGACGCGACCGACGGCGACGAAGCCAGCCGGGGGCGCCTCGCGTTCTGCGAGCAGGCCCCCGAGGGCGGCTGGTTTCTCTGCACGGTCTGGCACGAGTGGCATCCCGCGCGCTGACCCGTGGCGACGCTCTCGGCCGCGCTCGTGCCCAACGCCCGAACCCCGCCAGAGGAGCTGCGCGGGATGGGAATCACACCCACGGCGCGAGCCTGGACGCATGGCCACACATCGCCCTTGCGTCCCCTGCGGGCCCCCGCGGACACTCTCCCCCGCAGTCGTCGCACGACGATCGTGCGCCCTGCGCATGGAGGCCCCGACATGACATCGCCTGTGGTGACCCGCCTGCTCAAGAGCAACCGCTCCGTGGTCCAGCACATCGAGACCAACGCCGAGCGCCTCGACGAGAAGCTCAAAGCCCTGTTGAAGCCCCACTTGCGATCCGGCGAGAAGATGCCCGACTTCGCCCTCGGCCTCACCCTCATGGGGCGCCTGCTGGCCGCCGAGGGGGGCGAGCTCGCCGCCGCCGATGAGGCCAACGAGGCCGAGAAGCTCGACGACCCGGCGCTCCTGCGCGCGCTCGAAGACGCCAACGAGTCGCTCTACAAGGCGACCACCCGCGCGAGGGAGATGCTCGCCGGCGCCTTCACCTCGAAGGCCCTCGCGTCGCTGGGCTTCAAGGGCGACACGCCCCGCTCGCCGGACACCCTGGTGCGCTTCGCCACCAACGTCCTCGCCGCCCTCGACTCGCACACCCTCACGCCCGTCGACGACGGCGCCTCCGTCGACGTGAAGAAGCTCGTCAAGCGCCTCGAACCCGCCCGCGACAAGGTGCACGCCCTCGCGGGAGACGCGCTGCGCGAGGCGCGCGAACTCCAACAGACACAGGCCGCTCGCAACTCCGCCATCGAGCGCGCCGTCGAGGCCTTCAACGGCGTCGCAGGCGCGGCCTCGGCGCTGCTCGACCTCGTCGGCGAGACCGCCCTGGCCGAGCGAACCCGCCCCTCGGCGCGTCGCTCGGGCGTCACGCAGACCGAAGAGGAAGATCCGCCGGTCGACCCGACGCCGACCGCCTGACGCGAGAACGACCGCCGCTCCACCCCGCCGACCGCCCGAAAAGACCAGAACGACCGCCGTACGGGCCGCGGACCTCCCGAGAGTGCCGTCCGCGGCCCCCGTTCTTTCGTTTTTCGACCGAAACCTCCCGAAACGGGGGTCGCGCTCGCGTCGGGCGCCGCTCCTTCAGGCGCGGTCGGGCTTGTCGGGCGCTGCCGCTGGAGAGCGGGGCGGGCGACGGCTTGCCCGGGGGGATGACGCGGGCGATGCTCGCGCGATGGGCGACGCCGCCGCAAACCTGTTGGACTTCGAGGCGCTGTATCGACAGATCCAGGCGCTGCCCGAGGGGGTGACGGGGGAGATCATCGATCCGGGTGTGCTGCGTACGATGTCGCGCCCGGGGAAGGCGCACCGGCGCAGCCAACGGCAGGCGCTCGAGGCGCTGCGCAGCCACGACGCGAGCGTCGGCGGCACCGGCTGGTGGATCGAGGTCGAGGTCGAGGTGCGCTTCGGCCAGCGCCTGCTGGTGCCCGACCTCTGCGGGTGGCGCGTCGAGCGTGTGCCCGAGCTGCCTGACGAGAACCCGCTCACCATCGTCCCCGACTGGTGCTGCGAGGTGCTGTCTCCCGGGGGCGCCGGGCGGGTCGACCGGCTGAAGAAGCTGCCGCGGTACCTCGCGTCGGGGGTCGCGCACGTGTGGCTCGTCGACCCGGCGTTGCGGCTCGTCGAGGTGTACGTGGAGCGCGACGGGGCGCCGCTGCGGGTGATGGCGGCGGGCGAGGCCGAGGTGGCGACGCTGCCGCCCTTCGAGGGGGAGATCGACCTTGCGCCGTGGTGGCTGCCGACGGAGGAGTGAGCGCGCTGCGGGGGTGCCGGACTGGTCATCCCACGCGGCGGAGCGCCTGTTCGCGGCCGGACCCGTCGCCGAGCTTCCGCTCCCCAACCCATCGTCGATCGACGCGCCCCGTCGCCAGGCCACCGTGTGTCCGCTGGCGACCCTGCGCACGCGCGTGCGGACGCTGCGCGCGATGACGGTCCGGCCCGAGCTGTGGGGGGACGATGGCGGCACGTCGGGAGGCGATGGAGCGACGGACGGTGGTGCTGTTCGCGCTCGCCCGTCGCGTCACCCTCGTCGCGCGAGGGCAGAGCTTGCCGACGGAGAAATAGAGATCCCGCGGGCGCTGCCATGAGCTCCCTGGACGCTGCCTTGGCATGACGATGCCCCTTGGGTTCACATGGGATGCGTTCCGCATCTCAGTTGCACGGGCACGCTCCAGCCGGAATCACCCGCATTGCCTTCGATCTGCTCGTAGTCCCACCACGTCATACGCACCGTCTGGGTAGAACAACCCGCCGAACTGACCTCCACTTCTAGCGTGTCATCCGTGCAGAGGGCGTAGAGAGAGCCCATGGCAAAACGGGTGTATGCGTTTGAACAGCCAGCGTTTTCAACGCGGTCGGGAACCAGACGTCCCCGGACGAGTTGAAACGCGGTGGTATCTCCCGCAAAACGATCCAGCGTTTGGTTTCTGCCCTGAAATCGAGCCACAACGGTCGCTGTGGGGCAGAATGGTCGGCCGCTCGCCTCAAACAATCCAACAATCAAGACGGGTGCTGCGCCCACAGAGACCTCCGAAGGAGGCTCCCGGCACACCGAAGTGATGGGATAGTCCAGCGGCGAGCGACGTGGATTCTGTCCTCCGATGCAGCCCAGAAGCGTACCCGCCGAGAGAATCAGTGCGAAGTGACGGTCAGTCATGGAGTCACGGACTCAGGTTTGCGGCGTGCTCGACGATGGTCGTGTTCGGCATCGGGTAGTGCAGGGCGGCATCTGACGTTACGGTCAGTCGCCAACCCCACCATCCGTCGCTGGGGTGCACAAGCGCACGTCGAAGGAGCTGGCCTGGCACGCTGGCGCGTCTGCGTTCCCGTTGATGTCGCAGACGAATGTCGCAGTCGCCCCGCAGCGGAGGTCGGCATCGAAGGCCGCACCCAGGCCCGCGCTCTGACAGCCGGCCCGCTGCAACGCGACGGCCTCCAGGCAGGCCGCGAGCGTTGGGGCGCGCGGGCACCCGGCGGCGACCAGCCGCGTGCAGACGGCCTGCGCGATGGTCTCCCCGCCGTCCGTCGCCGTCCCCTCGCTGGTGGCGCCGCATGCCGCCGACATCACCAACCACGCGACCATCGCTCGTTGCGCCCTTCGCAGCATCGCCCTCCGTCGGTGCACGTTACCCCACGCGCCGCCTCTCGCACACGCCCGATCGCTGCCGGTCGCTCGTGCCGCGCGGCCGCCACGGTGACGTGTTAGACGTGGTCCATGGTGACGGAGTGCCCACGGTGCGTGGCGGAGCGTAACCGTTCACACGGTTGTCGGATGACCCGGCCGACAGCCTCAATCACTACGGCGGCTGCGGCAGCAGCGACGGCGCCGTTCGGCCCAGCCGGAACGCGTCGAAGGCCTCCGCCAGCCAGTTGAGCAGGCCCCGCGTT
>JAUSAZ010000137.1 GCA_030652255.1 Myxococcales bacterium
ATCGAGACGAAGCAGGCGCGCCGCCAAGCCGATGGTGAGTCGACGCGGTCGACGCGCCGACCTCGCTCAGCGTGGCCGAGGCCCGGCGCACCTCATGCGTCCGGCTTCTCCCGCGAGCCATTGATCCACACCTCTTGAGACGAATGATCGCCGAAGGACGACAGCAACAGGCCGCCGCAGCCGCGGCGGGGATGAGCGAGCGGAGCGCGCGGACGTGGCAACGGGGGGCGCTCCCGTCGGAGACCAAGACACCCCGGACGTGGAGGACGCGCCCTGACCCGCTCGAGGGCGTCTTCGACGAGGTCGTCGTGCCGTGGCTGGCCGACGACGCCGGGCGCGCGCTCGAGGCCCCCACGCTCCTGCTGGAGCCGCGCAAGCGCGACCCCTGTGCGCTTCGCCGGCGACACCGTCCTGCGCACGCTCCAGCGGCGCGTCGAGCACTGGCGCACCCTGCACGGCCCCGCGCGTTCGGTGATCTTCCCCCAGGTGCATCCGCCAGGGCGTGAGGCCGCCTTCGACTTCACCGACGCCTCCGACCTGGCGGTCACCCTCGGCGGGCAGGCGCTCGCGCACCTACTCTTCGTGATGGTGCTCCCCTTCAGCGGGTGGCTCTGGGCCTGCGTCGCGGCGAGCGAGTCCTTCGAGGCCGTACTGCGGGGCATCCAGGACGCGCTCTGGGGGCTTGGGGGCGTGCCCGAGGTGCTCCGCTCGGACAACCTCTCGGCGGCCACCCACGAGATGCCGCACTCCAAGGGGTGCACGGTGACGCGGCTCTACCGCGCCCTGCTCGTGGGACGCGACGAGCGCCGCACCGTCGTGGAAGCGCAGCAGCGCTTAATCCGCGCGGCTGAGCCGCCGAACGTTGCCGCTCGTTGGATCATATCATTCCACACTGATATGGTCTAAACCATGTCGCCGCCTGAGCAAGCCAACCTGCGCAAGGTTCAGCCGTTCCTGCTGGCCCGTGGCCTCGCTCAAGCGCTCGAGGAGACCGCCCGGTCGATGTCCTCGCCGATGATGCCTCGGGTGAGCCTCGCGGCGGCCGCGCGTGACCTGATCGCTCAGGGCCTCGCCTCGCTCGACGTCTCGCTGCGGTCCGGGACGCCCGTCGCGTGGCGGGCGCTCGACCCTCCCCGCCGATCGCGCCGCCGCGAAGCGGAAGCGACCGCGGCCGATGCGCGGGTCCGCGACGCCACCTACGTCCAGATCTCGCCGCTGTCCCTCTCCGAGGAGATTATCGCGCGCCTCGAGAGCGTGCGGCGGCAGCTCTCCACCGCGACGGGCGCGAAGGTCTCGACCGTGAAGGTGCTGCGCGAGTCGCTGGCCCGTGGCCTCGACGCGCGCGAGCTGGCCCACGCCGGCGTCGAGGCGCTCCTACAAAAATACGCCCACGAGTTCCGCGCGGTCGGCGTCGTGGCGCCCGCGCATTTCACGGTCATCGCGTCGGGCGTGACCCAGAAGTACGCCCCACCCGCGGGCGGAGCCGATCCCTGGAGCCAGGCGCCGCGCGCGTCCGCGCCCAGCCGGAAGGCGCCCGCCGCCCCGAAGGATGCCCCGAAGGCCACGGCCGCCGGCCGACCCCGCGCGCGCGGCCATCGTCAGCAGGCCGCCGTTCGTCGGGAGCCCCCCGGCGACGGCGACGGCGACGACGGGCCACCATCGGCCGCCGGGGCGGCCCTGCCGGGCGCGATCGGAGGCCGCCGTGGCTGACCTCGAACGACGCCACGACCCGACCTTCCTCGCGCGCCTGCTCGACGCGTTGATCGGTGCCTTCGCCGAGCGCGTCGCGGTGGCCCTCGAGCGGCTTCTCCGCGCCCGCGCCGCCGAGCGCGACGAAAGCTGGGGAACGGTCTCCCAGAAGACCCTTCCGGGTTGGATCCAGCCTGACGCTTACGTCGAGGCGTGCCGCTCGGGCGCGGTCGTCGGCGCGCGCCTCTGGCGTCGGCAATGGCTCGCCCCCCGCGAGGCGGTGCTCGCGTGGGTCGACGCGGAGAGCCGCGCGGCCGAGCCCGCCGTCGCGGCGGTCGACCCGATCGACGAGATTCTCGCTACCAACGGCTACACGAGCGCCGGGAAGGCGCGGTAAGGATCTGCGACATGAGCCTCGCGAACACCACCGGGTCGCTCGAGTGGGTCGGCAGCCGGGACGACTCGAAGGACGAGGGCTACTGGCGCTGCCGCGTTCGCATCGACGGCAAGCGTGTGTGGATGCGCCTCCCGGCGACCCTCGGCCGCGACGATCGCGAGAAGGCCACGAAGGCCGCCCTCGGAATCGCCGAGCGGGCGCGCACCGGCAAGATCACCCCGCTCTTGAAGCGGAAGGGCAGCGCGGGTCGCTCCCACGGCGGGGTGAAGAAGGGCGAGACGCTGCAGCAGTGGTCGGTCCGTTGGTTCGAAGCGCGCACGGCGCGTGGGCTCCGCGGCGGCCGCGCCGACATGGGGCGCTTCAAGAAGTGGATCACGCCGCGCCTCGGCAAGCTGGCCATGGTGGACATCACCAAGGTCGACATCGAGCGGTGGGTCGAGTGGATCGACGCCCAGGTGCAGGACGAGGAGCTCGCCTGGAAGACCGCGCAGAACGCGTGGGGTCTCGTGTCTCGCGCGATGCGCGACGCCTTCAAGTCGAAAAACCTCTCGCTCCGCTGCCGTGACAGCAACCCCTGCCTCGACGTCGAGCCGCCCGATCGGGGCACCCTCAAGAGCAAGCCGTACCTGTATCCCAACGAGTTCCTGCAGCTGGTGACCTGCGAGGCAATCCCCCTCGCGGTGCGCCGCGCCTACGCCCTCGCGATCTACCTGTACCCGCGCGCCGGCGAGCTCGAGGTGCTCCAGTGGGAGTCCGTCGACCTCGAGCACGGGGTGATCTCACTGCACTGCGCGGTCGACCACAACACGCGGGAGGTGCGCGCGCCGAAGGGCAAGGCGCCGCGGGAGTTCGAGATCGAGCCCGAGCTGTTGCCGATGCTGAGGGCGATGCGCGCCGAGCGGCCGAAGGCGGCGCGTGTGTTCGAGCCGTGGCCCCTCGACAAGGACCGCGCCGACGAGCTCCGCGCCAACCTGCAGGTGGCGGGCGTCGCGCGCACCGCCCTCTTCGCCTCCGACGCCACCCGCCGGAACCTCACCTACCACGACCTCCGCGCGACCGGCGCAACCTGGGCGGCCATCCGCGGCGACCAGCCCCTGCGCATCATGCACCGGGCGGGGCACAAGCACCTCACGACGACGATGATGTACGTCCGCGAGGCCGAGAATCTCCGCGTCGGATTCGGGCAGGTGTTCCCGCCGCTGCCGACGGTCCTCATCGAGGGAGGCGGGGGGTCGTCCGCCGCAGCTGATCCCTCAGAAGACCCTCACCCCCGGTCCCAGAGTCGGTCCCAAAGCAAAACGGGCCTCGCGAAAAAGACCTCGGTTTCCGCTGAAATTGTTGTTCGGGGTGAGGGATTCGAACCCCCGTAGCGGGTACCAAAAACCCGCGTCCTGCCATTAGACGAACCCCGATCAGGCTCCTGTACGCGCCGCAAGACCCTACCCCACGCCCTCTCCCGCCGACAACCCCCCGCGCGCGGTGGTAGCGTCCGCGCCCCCCTATGGCACGCACCACCCCCGAGCTCATCGCCGCCAAGCGCGACGGCCACGCCCTCTCCTCCGACGACATCGCGCAGCTCATCGCGGGCTTCGTCCGGGGCGACGTCGCCGACTACCAGATGACCGCCTTCGCGATGGCCGTCTTCTTCCGCGGCATGTCCCCCGAGGAGACCGTCGCCCTCACCCTCGCCATGCGCGACTCGGGCACCGTCGTCGACCTCTCCGACATCCCCGCGCGCAAGGTCGACAAGCACTCCACCGGCGGCGTCGGCGACAAGGTCTCCCTCGCCCTCGCCCCCATGGTCGCCGCGTGCGGCGTCGCGGTCCCGATGATCTCCGGCCGCGGCCTCGGCCACACCGGCGGCACCCTCGACAAGCTCGAGGCCATCCCCGGCTTCTCCGTCGACCTCTCCATCGCGCGCTTCCGCGAGCTCGTGCGCGACGTCGGCACCTGCATGATCGGCCAGACCGCCGAGCTCGCCCCCGCCGACAAGCGCCTCTACGCCCTGCGCGACGTCACCGCCACGGTCGAGTCCATCCCCCTCATCGTCGCGAGCATCCTCTCCAAGAAGCTCGCCGAGGGCATCGACGGGCTCGTGCTCGACGTGAAGTTCGGCAGCGGCGCCTTCATGAAGACCCCGGAGCAGGCCCGCGCCCTCGCCCGCAACCTCGTCGACGTCGCCCGCGGCGGCGGAAAGGACTGCGTCGCCTGGCTCACCCGCATGGACCGCCCGCTCGGCCGCACCGTCGGCAACGCCCTCGAGACCATCGAGGCCTTCGAGCTGCTCCACGGGCGCGGACCCGACGACCTCCGCGAGGTCACCCTCACCCTCGGCGCCTCGATGCTCGTCATGGGCCGCGTCGCCGCCGACGAGGCCGTCGCCCGCGCCATGCTCCTCGCCGCCGTCGCCGACGGCAGCGCCGCGAAGGTCGCCCGCGCCATGGTCGCCGCGCAGGGCGGTGACCCCCGCGCCGTCGACGACCCGGCGGTCTTCCCCGCGGCCCCGCTGCGCGTCCCCTTCCGCGCCGCCGCCACCGGCACCCTCCTCACCATCGACACCCACGCCGTCGGCATCGCGGGCGTGGAGATGGGCGCCGGCCGCGCGCGCACCACCGACACCATCGACCCCGCGGTGGGCTTCGTCTTCGAGCGCAACGTCGGCGACAAGGTGTCCACCGGCGACGCCATCGCGTGGGTGCACGCCCGCGACGAGGCCAGCGCCGCCCGCGCCATCGAGCGCCTCACCCGCGCGGTGGGCGTCGGCGAGGGGGCGGCCGAGGAGGTCCCGCTGGTGCTGGAGCGCGTGGGCTGAGGGTCAGCGCGGGGCGTCGACGGGGGCGCCCGCGTCGCCCGTCATCGGGTTGACGACGGTGCCGCAGAAGGCCCCGCGGCGCACCGCGGAGGCGGCGGTGATGGTGGCGTCGAAGAGGCACACGGTGCCCTCGGCGCGGCAGTCGAGGTCCGACGCGCAGCGACGGCGACACTGCGACTGGTAGCACTCGAAGAGCTCGGGCAGCTCGCCCGGACCCACGCACTGGCTCGCCATGCGGCACGACAGCGGGCGCGGCGGCGCGGCGCCCACCACGAAGCCCTGCGCCACGCTGGTGGCCACCACCGCGCCCTGGTTGATCGCGTACACGAACCACCAGTACGCGCCGGGGGTCATGGTGTCGCGGCCCCAGGCGGGGCCGAGGGTTCCGTCGCGGCTCACGCCCTGGCGGCCGAAGCGAACGGGCACGGTGCCGTCCACCGCGCGGTTGTCGCCGGGGGTGTTGCCAGGCTCCGCCGTCGACCACGCCCACACCACGTCGCGGTGGTTGGTGATGCGCCCGCTGATGGGGTCGAAGGCCGGCGGCTGCGAGGTGACCATCACCACCGTCACCGCCCCCGCCACCCCCCGCAGCGGCTGCCACTGGAACGAAAACCCCGACGTCGCCAGAAGCTCCGTGTCGAGGCGCGGCGACTCCAGCGCGATGCGCGCCTCCACCGCCGGAAACACCGCCCGCGCCGGGGGCTGGAACGAGCAGCTCCCCTGGCCGTCGGGCGTCTGCACGGAGAGGTCGCAGCGCGCGTCGGGGTAACACTGCCCCTCGATCGGGGCCTCCGGGTCGCAGCGCCCCGACGGCGGCACGCACAGGTTCGCGAAGGCCGTCCCGACCCTGCCGCAGACCTCGTTGCGCGCGAGGCAGTCCGCCGTGCGCACGCACGGCTGCCGTGCTGTGGGCGCAGCGCCCGCGTCCTGGGTCTCGCCGTCGCGCCCCAACGACGCCGCCGCGTTGTCGGCGCACGCATGAAGCGACGTCGCTGCGACGCCCGTGAGCGTGAGAGACAGCAGCAGCCCGATCGAGCGTCGTGAGGGAGGGGTCATGGGTCTACTCCAAGTCCGATGAGCAGACCGAGTTGCAGGAGGGATGCCGACTCCGTGGAGATGGGCGCCGCCCCCAGGTAGCTGAACTGCCTCCCGCGCGATCCGACCGACGGCAGCCACATGGCGCGCAGGCCCGCGAAGACCGTCCACGGGCCCGCGAAGCGCACGCTGGCGAGCACGTCGCCCATCAGCCCGAGCCGCGACGAGGCCTCGGAGAGCAGGGCGTTGTTGTCGCGGCGCTCCTCGGTGCGGGCGGCGAGCACCCCGGAGAGGATGCCCGTCAGCCGCAGCCGGTCGCCTGTGCCGCCAGGGGCCACCGTGACTCCGGCGCCCAGCTCCAGGAGCCCGTAGCTGGCGCGCGTGTCGCCGTCGGGGACCACCCGCGTGGTGGGCCCGACGAGCTCGGTCTCGCGGCGGTAGCTCCCGTACGCCGCCCCGAGGTGCACGAGGCCCCGGAGGCAGGTGTCGCCCAGGGGGCAGGTGTCGCCGGTGGTCTCGCTGCGCGTCGGGACGTCGACGGCGATCATCGCGCCCGGTCCATCGCCGTGGAGCACCCCGATGAGCGCGCCGAGGCGGAGCGAGACGCTGCCCAGGAGGTGGCCGGGGTAGCGCGCGTGCACGTCGATGCTGCGCGCGGGATCGGTCATGGAGACGGTCATCGGTGCGAGGCCGAAGCCGGGGGTGCGCGCGGTGAGCCCGACGGCGCCCGGGTCGGCGGCGAGGGAGAGCACGCACCAGTGCGATCCGCGGGCGGGGTGTTCTCCAGCGCAGGTTCCGCGGACGACCTCGACCTCGCGCTCGCTGCGGGCGTCGGGGCGCAGCTCGACCTCGCGCAGGCCGAGGGCAGGGAGCTCGCGGCGGGTGTCCGCCCGCTCGACCTCGGTGGAGAGCGACACGTCGCGGGCGCGCGGCAGCAGGGTGATGCGCACCTGGCGCGGCCCCGTACCCGCCGCGGGGAGCCGCGCCTCGCAGCCGAAGTAGCGTCGCGAGCCGAGGCCGTCGACGCGCACGGTGTACTCGCCCGCGGCGGGGAGCGCGATGAAGCGGCGGATGGGCGCGCCGGCCTCGTCGTCCTCGCGGACGCGGGTGGGGAGCGCGCCGTCGGGGCCGTAGGCGACGGGGACGAGCGCGCCGACGTCGCCGGGCGAGAGCCGCTCGCCGGAGAGGCCGTCGACGTAGTCGAAGACGTGCTCGGTGCCCGTGGCGGCCTGCGCCTCGGCGCTCACGGGCGCGAGGACACGCGCCGACGGATCGGTGGCGGGGACGAGCTCGATGGCGCAGTGAAGCTGGGCGAGGAGGAGGAGCACGGCGGCGATCTAGGCACCTGACGGGAGTGGAGATTCCCGACGAAGCCCGGTAAGGGTCACCTGTTCATCGGAGAACTTCCCAAAGCCCTTCACGGAGAGCAACAAGCCGGCGCTATCGAGAATCACGTAGGACATGCCCGTTTGATCAAAAGCAGCGTTTCCCGGGAAATCCACTCGTCGAATCGGGAGGCGCACCTCCTGTCCGACCGCGGCGTCGCCGATCTTCTTCTGATCGTCCGCGGACACAGAGACCACCACGTCTCCTTTCGAGAAAGCGAGAACCTCGGACACACGCAATCGTGCCTCGACCGGTTTCGTGGCCTGCTCGCGAAACACCTGAAGGGACTCCTTGAAGGTCGGGAGCGTCACGAAATTCTCCAGGAGCCATTGTTCCAATGACTCCGGCGACGTGAGCGTCTCCGGCCGATCTCCGAGCACTGTCACGCTGGCTCCCTCCAACAAGAAAGTCAGCATGGCGATACCACTCTGCGGGCGATACTCCGGGAACACCCGAAGACTGACCCGTCTTGGATCGCGGCTCCGCTGAACCCGTGCCGAGATCCCAGGGGTCTCCAGGCCCTGCGCGAGTTCTTCGATCACTCGCAGGTATGCCTTCGACTGGCTCGTGTCTTCTTCGCCCTCCACCTTGACAGCGTCCCTGACCTTTTCGACGAACGACATATGCTGCTCTCCTCAAATCTCGATCAGTCCATCGACGGGCTGGTGATCACTCAGCGCAGGGAGCAGTCCGGCAGGGTCCCAGACTGGTCGGCCCGAAATCTCCGTCAGGATACGGGTGGATGTCTGTTCGCGCGTGCCCTCGTCGACGACCATGAAATCGACGATCGGCCGTTGGTCGACACCAGAGTCGGGATACTTGAAGGTCCCCTGATCGTCCTCGTTGCGAGGCCTGACCACGTACAGCGGCGGGTGCGGTACACCGCGGCGCGATTCGAATCCCAATGGTCTATCGCGTCGACCCAGCGCGTAGAAGCAATGCCAGCTCCGTATCTCCCGATCGTCGATGGCGCTGTTGAAGTCGCCGAGGACCACCAGATGATCTGCCCGTCGTTGAAGGCGGTGCTCATTGATCGCCTGGCGGAGGAGGGCGCGGGATCCACCACGATCCGCGAGATCTTGCATGTCCACCTTGCTCTTGGCGTGCAGGCCCACGACCGCGACCTGCTTCTTCGAAGAAGGAAGTTGGAAGATCGCCGCGACGAACTCGCCGTCTTCGTCCCAGTGGCTCCAGTTCAAATCCATATCGGGGTGGTGGGCGAGGGCGAGGCCTGGCACCATTGACTTCGACGCTGGAACGACGCTGATACCGACGTCCGTCAGCTCCGCCTGGAGCGACCTTCTGGCGCGGGCGATCAAGCTCTCACCGGGCAGCTCCTGCACGCAAGCCACGAAGAGGTCCTCCTGACCTCGCGCGCTGAGGTGGCGCACGAGATGTTCATGCGCGCTCTCCTTGTGTTTCAGGTTCCAGGTGAAGAGGTAGAGCTTCGCCACGCGGGCGAAGCTTCGACCCGGCCCCAAGGACGGTCAAGCGAAACGAGGCCGCCGTATGCAGCTCGCCCCCGGGTGATTGTCCCCCACTGCCCAACGGGTGTACTCGCGCCCCCTGTGGCCCCCTCCATGATGAACGACCTCTTCGCCCCCTGGCGCGACGCCTGGACGCTGCACCTCGACGACGACCTCGTGGTGGTCGACAAGCCCGTCGGCGTCTCCACGCACGCCCCCGACCCGGTGCGCCGCGACGACGCCGTCAGCCGCCTCAAGACCTGGCTCTCCGCCCGCGACGGCGTCGCCGAGTCCGCCGTGTACCTCGGCGTGCACCAGCGCCTCGACCGCGACACCAGCGGCGTCCTGCTCTTCGCGCGCCGCAAGGAGGCCAACAAGTCCATCGCGGCGGCCTTCGAGGGTCGCACCGCGAAGAAGCGCTACCTCGCCGTCGTCAGCCCATGCCCCCGCACCGACGGCGGAACCCTCGACGACCTCCTGGTCCCCGCCGACGACGGCAGGATGCAGGTCGTCACGGCCAACCCCCGGCACCCCCCGCCGAAGGGCGCGCAGCGGGCCGTCACCCGCTGGTCGCTGGTGTCGCGCCACGGCAACCGCGCCCTCGTCTCCCTCGAACCCGAGACCGGCCGCACCCACCAGCTCCGCGTGCAGCTCGCGGCGATGGGGACGCCCATCGAGGGCGATCCGCTCTACGGGAAGCCCTCGGCCGCGCCGCGGCTGATGCTGCACGCGCTCTCCCTCACGCTGCCGCACCCCACCACCGGCCGCCCGGTGACCTTCACCGCCGAGGCCCCGAAGGAACTCCTCGCCTGGGCGAAGGGCGAGCCCGACCCGCGCACCCTCGACGAGCGCCTGCTCGCCGCCGCCGACCAGCGCTGGGACCTCGCCCGCGACCCCGACACCACCGCCTTCCGCCTCGCCCACGACGGCGACGGCTTCGCCTCGACCCCCATCGACGTGTACGGCGAGTGGGCCCTGGTGCACTGCTACGACGCCGCCCTCGACGACGCCCTCACCGGCGCGCTGCTCGTCGGCGGCATGCGCGGCGTGTACGTCAAGCACCGCCCGAAGCAGGGCAACACGGTGGTCGACACGCGCAAGGAGTCGCTCGCCCCGAAGCACGCCGTGAGCGGCGAGGACGCACCGGAGTCCATGACGGTGCGAGAGCACGGCCTGCGCTACGAGGTGCACCTCGGCGACGGCCTCTCCACGGGCATCTTCCTCGACCAGCGGGAGAACCGCCGCCGCGTGCGCGAGCTGGCGAAGGGCCTGCGGGTGCTCAACCTCTTCGCGTACACCGGGGCCTTCACCGTGGCGGCGGCCGCGGGGGGCGCGGCGCAGACGGTGACCGTGGACGTGTCGGCGTCGGTGATCGCGTGGGCCCAGCGCAACCTGGAGCTCAACGAACTCTCAGGGGCGAAGCACAGCTTCGTGACGAGCGATGTGTTCCCTTGGATGGAGGCGGCGAAGGCGCGGAAGCAGGTGTTCGACCTGGTTCTGCTGGACCCGCCGAGCTACGCGACGACGCGGGACAGCCGCTTCTCGGCGGCGTCGGACTACCCGAAGCTCGCCGCGCTGGCGATGTCCCTGCTGGCGCCGGGCGGACGGCTGCTGGCGTGCACCAACCACCATGAGATCGCGCGGATGAAGTTCCGCCGGTGGCTGTACGAGTCGGCGCGCGCCGTGGGCCGCGAGGTGACGCAGGCGAAGGACCTCCCGACGCCCATCGACTTCCCCCCGCCCGCAGACGGCCACGCGCACCTGAAGTCGGTGCTGGTGACCCTGAAGTAGGCCCTCGCAGGTGAGCGGACGGGGCGAGGGGAGCGCCCGCCCACGCCTGCGATCACCCGGCCTCGCCCTCCGAGGGGAGCACCCACCCACGCGAGGTGCGTCGGGAGGAGAACCGCAAGGGTCGCAAGGGTCGCAAGGGAGAACGAGCCACCTACAGCCTTACGGTGGCAGTTCCAGCGACCGACGCGCCGACGGAGGCACATGGAGACGGTGTCAGGCGCCCAGCCCGTCTCTCCCTTGCGCCCCTTGCGACCCTTGCGGTTCTCCTCCCGACGCACCTCGCGTGGGCGGGTGCTCCCCTCGGAGGGCGAGGCCGGGTGATCGCAAGCGTGGGCGGGTGCTCCGCTCAACCCCTCAAGTGACCTGCATCGACCCCGAAACACCCTGCATCGGGCGAAAACACCCTGCATCACCCCCAACACGGTCTACATCGGGCGAAAACACCCTGCATCGCCCCGAAAACACCCTGCATCGACCCAAAACACCCTGCATCGCCCCGAAAACACCCTGCATCAGCGCTCGGCGCGCGCGCTCAGGCACCCTTCGCTGCCCGCTGGAAACGCCCGGCAGTTGTCCGGGCGCAGCTCGTAGATGCCGCAGTCGTTGCCGCGCAGGTGCACACAGTCGCCGCGCAGCACCCGCAGCACCCGCCGGCCGCCCGACTCACGCACGTACGCCTCCCCCGACAGCTCGGCCCTGCCCTCCTCCGCCCAGCGGGCCTCGTCCTCGGGCTCCAGCAGCACCCGGTTCTTCCGGCAGCACATGGCGCACGCGCGGCAGTCGAGCGCCTCGCTCACCAGGGAGGTCTCGTACCCGCCGTCGCGCTCGCACCAGTCCATCACGTGCTCGCGCAGCCGCTTCGGGAGCTTCACCCGCAGCAGCCCCGCCGCCGGACCCGACTCCACCTCGTCGAAGCCCCCGACGCCCAGGTCGAGCATCGCCCACGCCGTCAGCTCGGGGATCATCCCCTCGTCGCTCGGCAGCAGCAGCCACCACCGGGGCTCGGCCCGCAGCACCGCGTGGCCCCCGGCGCGCACATGCGCGATGGCGTTCGCCTCGAAGCGCGGATCGTAGGTCCGCCACACCGGCCGCAGCACGTCGTTCATGGCAGGCGCGTATCTACACCGCCCGGAGCGGCCTCGTCGCCCTTGACGCCCCGCGCGCGCGCACCGATGGTCCGCGCCCTATGCACGACCGCTTCCTCCGCGCCTGCCGCCGCGAACCCGTCGACCGCACCCCGGTGTGGTTCATGCGCCAGGCCGGCCGCTACATGGCCGAGTACCGCGCGCTTCGCACGAAGCACACCCTGCTCGACATCTGCCGTACGCCCGAGCTCGCCCTGGAGGTCACCCTCCAGCCCCTGGCGAAGTTCGACTTCGACGCGGCCATCCTCTTCGCGGACATCCTGCTCCCGCTCGCCCCGATGGGGGCCTCCTTCGAGTTCGCCAAGGGCGAGGGGCCCGTCATCCACGAGCCCATCCGCACCCGCGCGCAGATCGACGCCCTGCGCGTCATCGACCCGCAGGAAGACCTCGGCTACGTGCTCGACGCCGTCCGGCTCATCCGCCGCGAGCTCGACGGCAAGACCCCCCTCATCGGCTTCGCAGGCGCGCCCTTCACCCTCGCGAGCTACCTCATCGAGGGCGGCCGCTCGTCCCACTTCGCCCTCACCAAGACCCTCATGTACCAGGACCCGGACTCCTGGAACGCCCTCATGACCACCCTCTCCGCCGTGGTGCTCAAGCTCCTCCACGCGCAGATCGACGCGGGCGCCCAGGCCGTGCAGCTCTTCGACTCCTGGGTGGGCCAGCTCTCCCCGGACGACTACGCCACCTACGTCGCGCCCCACGTCCGCGGCATCCTGCAACCCCTCATGACCCGCGGCGTCCCGGTGCTCCACTTCGGCACCGGCACCGCCACGCTCCTCGAAGCCCAGCGCGACGCCGGCGGCACCGTCATCGGCGTCGACTGGCGCACCCCCCTCGACCAGGCCTGGGCCCGCCTCGGCGACGGCGTCGCCGTGCAGGGCAACCTCGACCCCACCCTGCTCCTCGCCCCGCGCGACGTGCTGCTCACCGCCGCGGGCCGCGTGCTCGACCGCGCCGCCAACCGCAACGGCCACGTCTTCAACCTCGGCCACGGCATCCTCCCGGAGACCCCCGTCGACAACGTCGCCGCCGTGGTCGACTTCGTGCACCAGCGCTCGGAGCGATGACCGACCCGAAGCCCCACCACACACTCATCCTCGGCGGCGGCATCTCCGGGCTCGTCACCGCGTGGTCGCTGCTCCAACGCGCCGCGCAGCGCCACGTGCGCGCGACGGTCACCATCCTGGAGCAGTCCCCGCGCCCCGGCGGCAACCTCGTCACCGAGCGCGTCGAGGGCTGCCTCGTCGACGGCGGCCCCGACTCCTGGATCGCCTCCAAGCCCGCCGCGGCCGAGCTCTGCCGCGACCTCGGCCTCGGCCCGGCCCTCATCGAGACCATCCCCGCCAACCGGCGCATCTACGTCGCCCACGGCGCATCGCTTGCGCCCATGCCCGAGGGCGTGGTGCTCGGCGTCCCCACGCGCCTGCGCCCGATGCTGACCACCCCGCTGCTCTCGTGGCGCGCCAAGGCCCGCCTCGCGCTCGACCGCGTCGCCCCGTGGGCGTCCCCCCGGCAGGGGTCCACCGACGAGGCCCTCGGACCCATGGTGGCGCGTCACCTGGGCCGCGAGGTGGTCGCGGCCTTCACCGAGCCCCTGCTCGCGGGCATCTACGCCGGCGACGCCTGGAGCCTCTCGGCCCGCTCCACCTTCCCCGCCCTCGTCGACGCCGCGGGCCACGGCGGCAGCCTCATGCGCAACGCCCGCGCGGCCGTCCCCAAGCGCTTCCCGGGGCAGAGCCCGCCGTCGGCCTTCCTCTCCCTTCGCGACGGCGTCGGCAGCCTCGTCGACGCCCTCGTGGCCGCGCTCCCGCCGGGCACCGTGCGCACCGGCACCGCGGCCGTGAGCGTGGCCCGCGACGGCGACCGCTATGTGGTCACCACCGCCGCGGGCGAGCACCTCACCGCCGACCGGGTGGTGGTCGCCATGCCCATGCACCGCGCCGCGCGGGTGGTGCGCTCCCTCGACGCCACCCTCGGCGAGCGCCTCGACGCGCTCGGCTGGTCGAGCGTCGCCACGGCCTTCTTCGCGTACCCCCGCGAGGCCGTCGGGCGCTCGCTCGACGCCACGGGCTTCGTGGTGCCCAGGCGCGAGGGCCGGCGCATCCTCGCCTCCACCTGGGTCTCCAGCAAATGGCCCGGCCGCGCCCCGGACGGTACGGTGTTGCTCCGTGCTTTCGTGGGCGGCCTCGGGCACGAAGACCGCGCCTCGCTGCCCGACGCCGAGCTCGTGGCCCTCTGCCGGGCCGAGCTCTCGACGCTGCTCCCGCTGCGCGGCGAGCCTTTGTTTACGAGGGTCTACCGCTTCCTGGGGACCTCGCCGCAGCCCACCGTGGGGCACGGCTCGCGGGTCGCGGCCATCCGCGACGCGCTCAGGAATCATCACGGGCTCGTGACGATTGGGGCGGCCTACGAGGGCGTCGGCATCCCGGATGTGGTAGCCCTCGCCCGCCGCACCGGTGAGCGCATCGCCGACGAGGCCCCGTCAACGGGCCTCTGACGTCTCGACAGAGATCCGGCGTCACCGCTCCAAAGCACAGCACTCACGGTTCCCGCGGCGGTTACCGCACGCACGGAGTTCTTCTTGTCCACTGATTCTTCCAACGTTGCCTCCTTCGCCTCGCTCGGCCTCTCGCAGGATTCCCTCAGCGCCCTCGCCCGCGCAGGCTTCACCCAGCCCACCCCCATCCAGGTGCGGGCCATCCCCCCGGCGCTCGCGGGCAGCGACGTCATCGGCTGCGCCGCCACGGGCACCGGCAAGACCGCCGCGTTCGCCCTGCCCATCCTCGAGCGCCTCACCAACAAGCGCGGCACCCGCGCCCTCGTCCTGGCCCCCACCCGCGAGCTCGCGGTGCAGATCGCCGACCAGTTCGAGCGCTTCAGCGGCCCCCGCGGCCTGCGCTGCGTCACCCTCATCGGCGGCGTCGGCATGGGCAACCAGATCCGCGGCCTGCGCGAGATGGCCTCGGTCATCATCGCCACGCCCGGCCGCCTCATCGACCACATGAACCAGGGCACCGCGAAGCTCACCGACATCGAGGTGCTCGTCCTCGACGAGGCCGACCGCATGCTCGACATGGGCTTCAAGCCGCAGCTCAACAAGATCCTCGAGCGCGTCCCGAAGGTGCGCCAGACGATGCTCTTCAGCGCCACCATGGCCGGCGAGGTGGCGAAGTTCGCCGAGACGCACCTCACCAAGCCCGTCCGCGTCGAGGTGACCCCCACGGGCACCACCGCCGCGCGCGCCACGCAGCAGGTCTTCATGATCTCGCAGGGCGAGAAGACCGCCGCGCTGCTCACGCTGCTCGCCGAAGGGGGCGACAGCACCCTGGTGTTCACGCGCACCAAGCACCGCGCCGACAAGGTCGCCCGCTCGCTCGAGCGCGCCGGCCACGACGTGTCGCGCATCCACGCCAACCGCTCGCAGAGCCAGCGCCAGCTCGCCCTCGACGGCTTCCGCAGCGGCAAGTACCGCGTGCTCGTGGCGACGGACATCGCCGCCCGCGGCATCGACGTCGCCGAGATCGGCCACGTCGTGAACTACGACCTCCCCAACGTCCCCGAGGACTACGTCCACCGCATCGGCCGCACCGCCCGCGCCTCCGCGAGCGGCCGCGCGTCGAGCCTGGTGGCCTCCGAGGAGATGCCCCTCCTGCGCGACATCGAGCGCTACGTCCGCAGCCCCGTGCCGCGCGCGGAGATCAACAAGTCCTCGCCGGTCTTCCAGGCCGAGCTGCGCGCCATGATCGAGCGCCCGGAGCCCCCGCGCCCCCCGCTCCCGGCCCACGGCCGCGGCGGCTCCGGCCGCGGCGCCCCGCAGGCCCCCCGCAGCGGGTTCTCCGGCGGCGCGGTGACCCCGCCGCCCGCCCGCCCGCAGCGGCCGAGCTACTCCGCCCGCCCGCGCTGACCTGAACCTCCGGCCCGATTCCCGCATCGGGAGTGTCGAGCGCGATCACCGCGCGCCGCCCCTCCCCCGATGACCTCCCTCAGCCCGTTCATCCGCGCGCTCTCCGAGAGCGACGACATCACCTTCGTCCTCGGCGCCGACCGCCGCATCGTGCAGTTCAACGAGGCCTGGTCCCGCTTCGCGCTCGCCAACGGCGGCGGGGCGGGGCTCCAGCGCTGGGAGGGCGGCGGCGCGCCCATCGACGAGGCCATCCCCGAGGTGCTGCGGGCGTTCTACGTCGACGCCTTCGCGCGATCGCTGGCGAGCGGCGAGCGCTGGGAGCACGAGTACGAGTGCAGCTCCGCGGAGACCTATCGGCGCTACCGGATGGTGACCTACCCCGTCGACGGGCGCTTCCTGGTGGTGGTGCACTCGCTGGTGGCGGAGCTGCCCCACGAGCGCGCGGAGTGCGCCCCGACCGGGGCCTACGCGGCCGACGGGATCATCGTGCTGTGCTCGCACTGCCGCCGGGTGCGCAACCCCGCGGGGCTCCGTCGCTGGGACTGGGTGCCGGCGTACGTGCGCAGTCCGCCCGAAAACGTCAGCCACGGCCTCTGCGAGCCCTGCTACGAGTTCTACTGGGGAACCCTCCCGGAGGACGACGACGGCTGAATCCCAGCTGGGACGGCGGTGATCAATTCCACCGAAGGCCTCCGCCGAGTTGTGCGTACCATCGGACCGCGCGGGAGTCAGTGGGCGTCGTCCGGGCACCGGTCACCCCTCCCCTGCGAAACCGCACTCAAGGAGGACCAGACCCCGATGATCAACCGCACAAGCTCCCTCTTCCTCGCCTGCGCCGCCGCGAGCGCGATCGCCCTCCACCCTGGCGACGCCAGCGCGCAGTTCTACGGCGGCGTGCAGGTGGGCGTGCAGGCGCAGCCCCAGTACGTCCAGCAGCAGCCCCAGCAGGTCTACGTCCAGCAGCAGCCCCAGTACGTCCAGCAGCAGCAGCCCCAGTACGTCCAGCAGCGCCCGGTGCGCATGGGCCGCGTGCGCTACGGCTTCGACCTGGGCGCCGGGTACATGTTCGCAGGCGGCCTTCGCGGCGCCTCCATCGTGGGTTCGTTCCGCCTCGGCGGTCAGCTCAACGACCAGCTCGCGATCTACTACCAGGGCACGCTCCCCATCGGCTTCGCGGCGGGCACCCTCGGCGGCGTCGAGACCAGCGGCGCCGCGATCGTCTACGGCAGCGGGCTCATGGGCGAGTGGCACTTCTCCGACCTGTTCAGCGCCGCCATCGGCCCGTCGATCGACTACGCCGCGGGCGAGATCTGTTCGGGCAGCTCGGGCCTCAACTGCGTCGGCGGCGCCGGGGCGTACTTCGGCATCCAGGCGCGCCTGAGCATCACCCTCGTCGCCGCGTCCGCCGGCCAGGACACCCGTCGCTACGGCTTCCGCATGGGCATCAGCAGCCACACCAGCTTCATCGGGTCGGGGGTGTTCCAGTTCCTCGACCTGCACCTCGGCTACGAGTGGTACTGAGCCTCCGCGTCGGCCTGGTGGGCGCCGGCGACGCCGCGGGGCACCACGCCCGCGCGCTCAACGCCCTCCACGCCGACGACACCGCCCGCTGGTCGGGCGTGTGCGCCCGCGACCCCGCCCGCCTCGACGCCTTCTGCGACCGCCACGGCGCCCCGCCCGACGCCCTCCGCTCCGTCGACCTCGACCGCTTCCTCGACCCCGCCGCCCTCGACGCCGTCGTGCTCGCCACGCCCGACGGCCTGCACCCCGCGCACGTCACCCTCGCCGCCGCCCGCGGTCTCCACGTGCTCGTCGAGAAGCCCATCGCGCCCGACGCCGCCACCGCCCTCGCCCTCGTCGACGCCTGCCGCGCCGCGGGCGTGCGCCTCGGCGCCGGCTACCACCTCCGGCACCACGCCGGGCACCGCAGCGTCCGCGACAACCTCCGCGCGCTCATCGGCCCGCTGCGCCACGTCGACGTCCGCTGGGCGTGGCCCGACCCTGCCCGCGACGGCTGGCGCGCCCGCGGCCGCGACGCCCGCTGGTGGGCCCTCGCCGCCCTCGGCACCCACGCCCTCGACCTCGCGCAGTGGTTCGCGGGCGACGGCGCGCCCGTCGTGCACGGCGGCTGGATGCGACCTGCGAGCGGCATCGACGAGGCGGCGGGGATGAGCGCCTCCTTCGGCGACGAGGTGACCGCGCACGTCTGGGTGTCGGTCGAGCAGCGGGCCGCGCCCCGGGTGCTGCTCGCTGGCCTCGACGGCGAGCTCGAGGCCGTCGGCACCCTCGGAGCGCGAGGCGCCGGCGCCATCACCCTGCGACGCGGCGGGGGCGAGCGGCTGGTGGTTCCCTTCGACGGGTGTGACCCCTATGAAGCACAGCTGAGGGCCTTCGTCGCGGCGGTGCGCGAGGGTCGCGACCCCGACGCCTCGGGCGACGACGGCGCCCGCAACGTCGCCCTCCTCGAACAATGGACCCACCTCGCGCGCAGGACCTGAAGCCATGGACGAGCCCACCCCCACCGAGGCCCTGCGCGACGGCGTGCTGCGCGTCGAGCGCCTGAGCTACCGCGGCAAGCACTACCGCCTGCCGGTGTTCGACGCCGCCCGCCCGGTGCTCCTACGCTCGCGCCCCGAGCGGGCCTCGCTCGCCTCCTCGGCCGACTCGCTGGTGCTGCGCGACGTGCACTCGCTCTGGGACCCCGGCCGCTTCCTCGAGCCCCGGCGGCCGGTGTCCCTGGGGCTGCTGGGCGCCGACGAGCTCGCGGTGTTCACCACGCCGGGCGCGGTGCGGGTGCTCGACCTGCCCATCAAGATGCCCGACTGCGACGAGTACCGGCTGCCGCGCGCGCTCGCGCAGTTCGCGGGGGTGGTGCAGCGCATCATCGACGTCGAGCACGCGATCAACCCCCAGCACGCCGACTACCACGCGTACCTCACCATCGATCAGCGGCCCGTGACGCCGGGCACGCTGCACCGCGAGGCGCCGTGCCACGTCGACGGCTTCCAGGGCGCGCGCTGGCACCCGCGCTGCCGCGTCAACCACTCGTACACGGTGTCCGACGTGCTGCCGACGGCGTACTACCCGCAGCCCTTCGACTTCGCGGGCCTCGACGAGCGCGTGCACGACTACTTCTGGGAGATGAACGCCCAGGTCGCCGACACCGCCGAGGCCCACCGATGGCAGCCGCGTCCCGCGGAGCTCACCCTCATGGACGCGTACTGCGTGCACCGCGGCGTCGAGGCCGAGGCCCCCACGGAGCGCACCTGGCTGCGCCTCTCCTTCGAGGAGCGGCGGCGGGTGTTCGACCGGCTGGGCAACGCGCACAACCCGCTCTTCGACTACGCCTGGGAGATGGTCGAGCGCGACATCGAGCAGCTCCACCTGGTGGCCTTTCGCGAGGGCGGCGACCCCTCGCTGCGGGTGTTTCCGTGGCAGGACACCGAGGGTCGACCGCTGCCTCCGGGCGCGCCCAAGACGCGGCCGAGGCTGCGGCCGCGGTAGTCGGTCACCCGGTCGATCGGGCGGCGGCCGGGTCGTCGCTGGCGTAGAGGGCGCCGAAGCCCGCGAAGGCCACCCAGAGCGCCGCGAGGTGCGCGAGCATCCCAGCGCCGCCGAAGCGCTCGAAGAGCACGCTCGACACCGGCGGACCCAGCAGCATCCCCGCCGCGTAGAAGGCGTTGTAGATGGCGTTGGAGCGGCTGTAGTTCCAGGGCTCGGTGACGACCCCCTGGAGGGCGAGGCTCACCGGCGAGATGGACGCCAGCGTCGCGCCCGCGACGAACACCGCGGCGGCCATGAAGCCGAAGCGATCGAGCAGGATGAAAGAAGCCGTCATGGCCGCGCCCACCACGGCGAGGACGCGCATCACCTTGAGGTGCCCCACGCGGTCGGCCACGCGGCCCGCGACGTTGGAGAAGAGGAGCATCCCCGCCGCGAAGAAGGCCGGCACCAGGATGGTCTGCTCGCGCGCGATGCCCTTCGACTCGATGAGAAACAGCGGGAGGAACAGCACCACCGAGGCCTGGAAGTACCCGTAGGCGAAGGTGCCGAAGCACGAGGTCTTGATGCGCCAGAGCAGGGTCCACGCGCTCACCGGCGGGCCGTCGGCGACGGCGTCGTGGCCGTGGGTCTCGGGCACGTCGGCGTCGAGCTGCGTGAGCACGAGGGCGGCCGCGGCGAGCGCGAGCACCCCGGAGGCCATGAAGGCCGTGGAGGTGGGCGCGACGGTGACGATCCAGCGCGCGACGAGCGGCCCGACGACGTACCCGATGGCGACGGCGACCGCGTACAGGCTGGTGACGTAGGCCTTGTGGTCGGCGCGGGCGCGGGACAGCAGGATGGTCTCGCTGCTCACCCACACGCCGACGGAGAAGGCGCCGTCGAGGGAGCGCGCGGCGGCGATGGCGCCGTAGGTGCCGAGGTGCGGGAAGAGCGACACGCACGCGGCGTAGCCGAGGAGCGAGGCGACCAGCACGGCGCGCGCGGAGAAGCGCCGGATGAGCGCGCCCATCGGCAGCGAGAGCGCGACGATGCCGAGCGCGAACCACGCCGCGAGGGTGCCGATGTCGTGCTTGGTGAAATGGCGCGCGTCGAGGTGCAGCGACGTGAGCGCGATGGAGACGCCGTAGCCCGCGCCGAGCAGGAGCGTGGCGCCGAAGATGACGAGGATGTTGCGGTCGCCGATGCGCTGGAGCACTGGAGCGGAAGGTACCGGGGACGGGGCGAGGCGGGGGCGATGAAACGGCGCCGGTCAGACCATCGGCGGGCACTTCGCGAGGAAGGCCTCGCCGGCGCCCTTGAGCTTCACCACGCGGCCGTCGATGAAGGTCGGCACCACCAGCCGCGCGCCGACGATGGCGACGATGAGCGCGATGAGGCCGCCGAGCGGGACGAGGGCGCAGGCGACGCCCACCGGGTCGCCGTCCCGGGCCGTGAAGGTGGACATGTAGGCAAGCGGCCCGACCACAGACACCACCAGGATGGCGAGCGCCGCCCAGATGGCCTTCAGCCGCCGCACCCGGTGGAGCTCGCACACCGGCACGTCGAGCTCCGCGCGCTGGCTCACGAGGGTCGCGACGATGGCGTACACGAGAACGCCCGGAAACGCCGCCAGCAGGTAGAGCCAGGGGTTGTGCCACATGAGCTTCGTGCGGACGGTGCGCTGCGCGGGCGCTCCGCACTTCACGCAGCACATCGGGAAGGCCACGCCCTTGGAGAGCACCATCAGCGGGCCCTCGCGCCAGACCGTCCAGTCGGGCCGCGGCTCGGCGGTGCGATAGAAGGACGAAGGGTCGTGGTCGGCCGGAGGCTGCGCGGTGTTCACGACCACCATCGGTACGCCCGGTGGGGCCGTCCCCGCAAGCGGGCCCGGGAGCTCAGCCCCCCTGCGCGATCCAGCTCGCCAGCTCGCCCACGATCACCCGCGGCGCCCGCCGCAGGGCCGCCACGTCCGCCGAGCCGGTGAGCAGCATCACCGCGCGCAGCTCGCGCTCCACGCCGTCGAGGTAGGCCTCCGCGCCCGCGCGTCCGCCCTCCCGGTGGGCCTTCAGCACCGGGCGCGCGATGCCCGCCACCGTCGCGCCCAGCGCGATCGCCCGCGCCGCGTCGCCGCCGGTGAACACCCCGCCGGTGGCGATGATCGTCTCGAAGCCCGCCGCCGCCGTGATGGCCACGCTCGCGGCCGTCGGCACGCCCCAGTCCCAGAGCGCCTCGCCCAGCGCGCGCGCCCCGCCCTCCGCGCGCAGCGTCTCGACGCCCACCCACGAGGTGCCGCCCGCGCCGCTCACGTCGACGTGCCGCACGCCCGCCGCCCGGAGCTTCTTCGCCGCCGCCGCGCCGATGCCGTTGCCGGTCTCCTTGGCCACCACCGGCACGTCGAAGTCGGCCGCCATCTCCCGGAAGAACTCCACCCCCCCGCGGAAGTCGCGGTCGCCGCCCGGCTGCACGAGCTCCATCGCGGGGTTGAGGTGCACGCAGAGCGCGTCGGCCCCCACGTCGCGCACGAGGCCGCGCAGCACGTCGCGGCCCATCTGCCGCCCCTGCACCATGCCCACGTTGCCCAGCACCAGGGTGGTGGGCGCCACCTCGCGCACGGCGTAGGTCCACGCCACGTCGCCCTTGCGCTGCATCGCGCGCTGGCTGCCGAGCCCGAAGCCGTACCCGCGCGCCTCGGCGATGGCCGCCAGGTCGCGGTTGATCGCCGCCGCCTCGGCGGTGCCGCCGGTCATCGCGGCGATGAGCAGCGGGAAGCGCAGGGTCTTGCCCAGCACGGTCACCCGCGTGTCGAGCGCGTCGGCGTCGAGGTCGGGCAGCGAGTCGTGCACCAGGCGCACGCACGACAGCAGCGTGGTGGCCTCGCGGAAGCCCACGTCGCCGGTGGCGCAGAGGTCGATGTGGTCGCGCTTGCGCTGGCTGATGTCGTTGCTCATGACGGTGCCGCTGGCTCCTGGGGTCGTTAGGGGGTGACGGGTTAGCGGTGAACGGCAGGCGCGTCCAGGGCAACAAGACCCATCGCACGGACGCGTGGGCGCCCGTCGCGTCTTGACGCCTTCGGTCCGATCGAAGGAGCAGTGGCATCGCCGTGGATGTGACCTTGTTGAAATTCGATGCAGTGCGAAGCGCGCTCGCCCTGGCAGCGTTTGGAGTCACCGGGTGCCTCGCGTGGTTCCAGGGAGACGTCGACGCCGTCGCGATGACGCCCGACGCGGGCGCCGTCGACGCGGTCGTCGATCGCCCCGCCCCCCGCGACGCGGGCGTCGCACCCATCGACGCGGCCCGCGACCGCCCGGCGGTCCCTGCCGACGTCACCCTCGCCGCCCCCGGCGAGCCCGCCACGCGCGACCCCTCCCTGGTCTGCGCGCAGTGGCGGGCCCTCACCGACGACCTCGCCGGCCTCGCCCGCTGGAGCGCCGGCGCGACGCCCTGCGACCCGGGCTCCCTCCCGGCGGCCACCCGCGCGGCGGCGGTGCGCTATACCAACGCCTTCCGCTGGCTGGCGGGCCTCGCCCCGGTGCGCGACGACGCCGCCCAGAGCGCCGCCGCGCAGGCGTGCGCGGTGCTCATCGAGCGCAACGGCGAGCTCCAGCACACGCCCCCGATGAGCTGGGCCTGCTGGTCGCAGCTCGGGTACCAGGGCACGTCGAGCAGCAACATCACCGGGCTCCGCGGCTTCACGATGACCGTGCGCGACGCCATCGGCGGATGGATCGACGACAGCCGCGACCTCAGCCGCACCCTCGGCCACCGGCGCTGGATGCTGTCTCCGCCGCTGAGCAGCGTCGGGTACGGGCAGTCCAGCGGCTACGCGTGCCTGCACATCCTCGGCGCCACCGAGCACCCCCGCACGCGCTCCTGGGTCGCCTGGCCCAACGCGGGCCCGACGCCCACCGAGGCGATGACCCGGATCTGGTCGTTCTCCGCGGCCTCGCTCGGGGTCGGCGCCAGCACCCGCGTCGAGGTCACCCGCGACGGCGCACCGGTGACCGTCTCGGCGCAGGTGCGCGCGGGCAACTACGGCGACCCGACGGTCTCCTGGGAGATGCCCGCCATAACCGCCGGGGCCGTGTACACAGTGCGCGTCTCGGGCCTCGCGGGCGCCGACGTGCGCTACGAGGTGCGCCCGGTGGCGTGCCCCTGAGCTGAGCCTCAGCGGCAGTAGCGCGGGCCCTCGGAGAGCGGCGCCGCGAGGGTGCGATAGTCGTTGTTGAGCTGACCGCCGCGGCGGTCGCCGGTGAAGCGGTAGTAGTACGCGCCGGACGCGGGGATGCCCGCGGCGTCGTAGGCCTGCGCGTCGGTGTCGGTGTTGCCGAAGCCGTACTCCACCGGGCGCCCGAGGCGCGAGCGCAGGATGAGCAGCTCGTCGCGCTTGAAGGTGAAGGCCGGCGCCCCGGTGGCGCCCGTGAGGTTGAGCATCGTGTGCACGAGCCCGGAGGGGAGCGCCCGCTCGCGGGTCCACTGGTGCGTGCGGGCGGTGAGCCACTCGGGGCGCGCGGTGAGGTAGAAGATGATGAAGCCGCGCCGCGCGAGCGCCCAGAGGGCCTCCGGGGAGCCCGCGTTGACGGCGGGCGAGGCGCCGCCGAAGACGGTGATCCACTCGGCGGTCTCGCTCTCGGTGAGCGTGCCGTCGACGTCGGTGACGGCGACGTGCGCGTCGGGGGAAAGCACCTCGATGTACTGGTCGGCGACGGTGCGGTCGCCGCGCACGACGTAGCGGAGGCGATGGCGGCCGACGCCGAGGCGCGCGCTCTCGGGGATGGGGAAGTACACGAGGCCGCCGTTGTCGACGACGCCCTCGATGGTGGCGTGGGCGCCGTCGCGGGTGGTGCGCGCCTCACCGAGCCGCTCCCACGTGCGGCAGTTGCGGAGCAGGAAGATCTCGACGTCCTCGTCCGTGAGGTCGTCGTCGGCGGCGCCGTAGGCGAAGCGCGCGATGCCCCACTGGGCGTCGGCGGGGCGCAGGAAGAGGTCGCGGCCGCGGTGACGCGCGGCGCCGAGCGCCACGGTGAGCCGCGTCGTGAGGTGCCGCCAGGAGGTCATCGCCGAGGGCGGCGGCGGCGCGACGTCGCAGCTCGGAGGCTCGTCGCAGGACGTCGGCCCGTCGGGAGCGACGGGGACGTCCTCGACGACGACGGGGACGTCCTCGATCACGACCGGCGCATCGACCGTCGTGATGGGTACATCGACGGCCGTGACAGGTGCATCAACCGCCGTGACGGGAGCGTCCGGGACGCCGGCGTCCTGGTCGAGGTCGGGGATCTCAGGGAGGCGGAAGGTGTCGGCGGCGGCGTCGCGGGTCGCCCCGGGGTCGGCCTGATCGGCGCCCCCGCTGCACGCCGAGAGGGTCAACGAGAGGAGCGCCCAGGGCTTGAGGGAGGCCATCGTGCGCGCGAATGTCGCACGATGGACACGCGCGCGAAACCGCCGCGGTGACGGTGAAGGGTCAGCGCTGGTCGATGCCGACGTAGTTGCGCTCGGTGGCGCCGGTGTAGATCTGGCGGGGGCGGCCGATGGGGGTCTTGAGGGCGTTCATCTCGCGCCAGTGCGCGGTCCAGCCCGGGAGGCGGCCGAGGGCGAACATCACCGTGAACATGTTCGTCGGGATCTTCAGCGCGCGGTAGATGATGCCCGAGTAGAAGTCCACGTTGGGGTAGAGCTTGCGCGAGACGAAGTAGTCGTCCTTGAGCGCGGTCTCCTCCAGGCGGTGCGCGAGGTCGAGCAGCGGGTCGTCGATGCCGAGCTTCGCGAGCACCTTGTCGCAGGCGACCTTGATGATCTTCGCGCGCGGGTCGAAGTTCTTGTAGACGCGGTGGCCGAAGCCCATGAGCAGGAACCCGGAGTTCTTGTCCTTGGCCTTGTCGACGTACTTCTGGAGGTTGTGCCCGTCGTTGTGGATCATCTCCAGCATCTCGAGCACCTCCTGGTTGGCGCCGCCGTGGCGCGGGCCCCAGAGCGCCGAGATGCCCGCGTTGACCGACGTGAACAGGTTGGCCTTCGAGCTGCCGACGATGCGCACCGTCGACGTCGAGCAGTTCTGCTCGTGGTCGGCGTGGAGGATGAGCAGCAGGTCGAGGATGGCGCGGATGTCGTCGTCGACCGCGTACTGCTCGGTGGGCACGCCGAAGAGGGTCTTCAGGAAGTTGGCGGTGTAGCCCAGCGAGGCGTCGGGGTAGACGAAGGGCTGGTTCTTCGCGTGCTTGTAGCCCCAGGCGGCGAGCACCGGGAGCTGCGCGAGGATGCGGTGCGTGGCGAGCTCGACCTGCGCGGGCACGTTGGGGTCGTTGGCGTCTTCGTGGAAGGCCGAGAGCGCGTTGACCGCCGAGCCCAGCATCGCCATCGGGTGCGACGTGCGCGGGAAGGCCCGGTACAGGTGCTTGAGGTCTTCGGGCACCAGCGACTGCGCCGCGATGTTGGCCTGGAAGGTCGCCAGCTGCGACGCCGAGGGCAGCTCACCGTAGAGCAGGAGGTACGCGACCTCGATGAAGGTCGACTTCTCCGCGAGCTGCTCGATGGGGTAGCCGCGGTACCGCAGGATGCCCTTCTCGCCGTCGAGGAAGGTGATCGCGCTGGTGGTCGACGCGGTGTTCATGAAGCCCGGGTCGAGGGTCACGAGCCCGCTGCCGGAGCGCAGCTTCGCGATGTCGATGCCGCCCTCCTTCTCCGACCCCACGGTGAGAGGGAATTCCAGTGTCTTGCCGTCGTACGTCAGGTTGATGTTCGCCATCGGAGATTCCTCTCGAGGGATGCGGTTGCCGTTCGGGAGCGGGAGAATACGCAAAGCGCCGCGGAGGTCCATGGGGTTCCGCACGCGCGACTTCAACCATCTTTCCAGGGGTGGCGCGATGCCACACCCCCTCGCTGGTCGAAGCTCAGCCGGGGCCGCTGTTGGCCTCGGTCGGCACGATGACGAACACCTGGATGGTGTCGAGCACGGACGAGGCGCGCCCGAGCACCTCGATGGTGGCCCGGAAGAGCTGCGCCGCGCCGCTCGTGTTGCGGTGGAAGTCGTTGAAGAAGGTCACCTCGAAGGTGACCACCGTGGAGGGCGACACGTTGTAGAAGGTCGTGTCGTCGAAGCGGTCGAAGCCCGCGGGTGCGGCGGGCGTGCCCCGCAGCGGCACGATGCGCTGCATGAACTCGCTGGTCTGGCGCCCCGCGGCGAGGCGGGTCTCCATGGGGTCGCCGACGCCGCGGCGGGTGACGTCCTGCCGGGTGCCCTGGGCGAGCGTGGTGACGGCGGAGATGACGTTGGCGGCCACCGAGGAGGGCGAGCCGCGGAACGCGATGGGCATCCCCGCGCCGTCGAGGGTTCGCGAGTCGCGGGCCAGCGCGACCGAGTTGGTGTAGGTGCGCATCGCCGACACGTCGATGCCGATGAAGTAGGCCTCGCGCCGGCGGTACTCCCCCACGAGCTGCGTCCACGTCGCGGCCCGAGGGGCACGGGTGTAGTAGTTGGTCGTCGGCGTGGCGGTGCCGTTGTGCCAGGCGGCGTCGGAGAAGAGCACGATGATGGGCACGCGCCCGGGGCGGAAGCAGCCCCACCCGTAGGCCGTCGCGTCGCCGCCGCAGTCCGCCGCGGTGGACATGCGCGTCGCCGTGCCGCCGTACTCCGGGATGCCGAAGCCCGAGAGCAGCGAGTGCATCGCGGGCACCTGCGACTCGGGCTCGTCGTTGCCGCCCGCCGCCACGAGCCGCGACGTCGCGGCCTGCGAGAGCATGGGGTTGGCGTCGAGCCGCTGGAGCACCCGCAGCGCGAAGTCGTCTCTCCCGCTGCCGCCGCCGTTGGCGAAGTCGCGGTGCTCGGACATCCCGTAGCGCATGTCGGCGCCGGGCCCGATGGCGCGCACGATCCCCGGCACGATGGTGCTGCTCAGGGTGTTGCGCACCGCCGTGATGGTGCTGCTCATCGACCCCGTGGTGTCGACCAGGAACATGATGTCCGCGCTGCGGATGCGCGTGGAGAAGTCGAAGGAGCGCGTCTGCGGCCCCATCGGGTCCATGTGGGGGAGGGTCACGTAGAGCGAGCCCGCGGGGGGCCGGCTCATCGGGTCCGTCGGGCTGCTGCCCGCGGCGCTCTCGATGAGGTCGCCCACGCCGTCGCCGTCGGTGTCGGCGACGCAGGGGTTGCTGCGGGTGCGCGTGGCCTCCTCGCGGTCGGTGAGCCCGTCGTTGTCCGAGTCGCGGTCGCGGTGGTTGGTGTACCCGTCGGCGTCGCAGTCGTCGGGCAGGTCGCCGCACGTCAGCGCCGGGCGCGTGGCCGACGCGAAGCCCGGGTAGTTGCGCCGCGCCTCGTCGGCGTCCGACACGCCGTCGTCGTCGCTGTCGACGTTCTGGTAGTCCGGCGGCGCGCTCGCCGCCATCGCCGTGCGCAGGAAGGGCGCGCCCTCGAGGTCGTCGGAGATGCCGTCGCCGTCTTCGTCGCGGCACGGCGGCGGGCCCGTGTCGACGCCGACGTCCACCACGAAGCCCACGTCCACGCCCACCCCGGCGTCGGGCAGCGCGCCGCCGTCGGGCGCGCCCCCGTCGACCGCGCCGTCGCGGCCGTTGGGCACGTCGAGCCCGCCGGGCACGTCGCGCGCGCCGGGGACATCGACGCGCCCGGTGTCGCGCCGGGGCCCGGCGTCCCTCGCGCCCGCGTCCGGGGTCAGGTCGGTCTGGTAGATCTCTTCGGGTGCGCAGGCCGACGCGGCGAGCGCGACGGCCAGGACGGAGCGGAGCTTCATCGGGGACTCCAGCGCCGCGCCCGGGAGGGCGTTGAGGGACGGCGGGCGCCCGGCCACTCTATCGCCCCTCCCTCCGCGGCGACAATCGCCGACCGCGGAGCGCCGGGGCCGCCGTCAGGCGCGGGCTGGGTGCTGCGCGGCCGTGCGGCGGGCGAGCCCCACTGCGTCGTGCACGGTCAGGCCGCAGTCGCCGGTGGAGACCAGGCCCTCGCGGCTCCAGCGCGACAGGGTGCGGATGGTGGTCTCGACCGTGGTGCCCACCAGGGCCGCGAGCTCGGCCCGGGTGAGCCGCAGGGGGATGAGCGTCGAGCCGTCTTCCATCTCGTCGCCGAAGCGCTCGCCGAGCTCCATCAGGGTGGTGGCGAGGCGCTCTTCGGCCGACGCCGTGAAGAGCGCGAGCCGGCGGTTGGCCACCGCGCCCGAGCGCCCGAGGCCGATCGCCAGCGCGAGCGCCGCAGAGCCCGACTTCTCCAGCGCGGCCAGCATGACCTCGCGCGGCACCCGCACCACGATGGCGGCCTCGGTGAGCGCGAAGGCGTCGGCGTCGTAACACCCGGCCTCCAGCGCCTCGGCGTCGCCGACGCTCTCACCGGGGCCCGCCAGGCCGAGCACCAGGTCGCGCGAGGGGCCCCCCGGCATCAGCACCTTCACCAGGCCGAGGCCCACCAGCACGAAGCTGCTGGCCGCCTCGCCCGACCTCCAGACCGCCTCACCCCGGCGCAGCCGCTGCTGCGTGGCCGTCTTCGCGATTTCCTCCAGGGCGTCTCCCGTGATGCGAGAGAGAGCCGCGTGTCGTCGAAAGACCGATCGGACGTCCATGAGTTATGCCTCCAAAGTTCGGGATACCCGGAATACTTAGCAACGCATGGACCAGGGCCTCGAAGGCACCTGATCTATTCCGGAAGGCCACTCTTTTTCATGGCATTTCCGTCGCGATCCTGGGCCTCTCCCGACGGCCCCGGGGCACGACACCCCGAGCGCGGGGTGCGCAGGAAGTATCGTCCCCGCGACCCGGGCGCCCTGTGCGGCGATCATCGACGCGGTGCGCCGAGCCTTGCGCCGCCGGGGCATCTGTTGCTACCGACGCGCTGTGAACCGTCGAAGCACCGCACTCTCGCTCGCGTCCGTGGTGGCCACGCTCCTCGTGGGATGCGGTGACGACAACGATCGTCTCCTCGACGCGGGGGCCGAAGACCTCGGGGTCATCGACGTCCCCGCGGCGGACCTCGGCGCGACGGACGCCGGCCCCTCCGACACTGGCATCGATGTCGCGGTCGACCGCGGTGTGGCCCTCGACGTCACGCTCGACGCGGGCCCCTCCGACGCCGGCCCCACAGACCTCGGCGCGGCCGACGCGGGCCCTACCGACACCGGAGTGACGGATGCGGGCCGGGCCGATGCGGGGCCCTCGGACAGCGGGCCTGCGGACACCGGACCCACGGACGGCAGGCCTGCGGATGGCGGGTCCGCGGATGGCGGGCCCACGGACGGCGGACCTGCGGACGGCGGACCTGCGGACGCGGGCAGCGCGCGCGGCACGCCGGTGATCGACGGCATCATCGGGAGCGACTGGCCCGCCGGGGCGATCGTGACGACCAACACGGTGCCGTCGGAGTGGGGACCGACGCTCAACGCGCTGCGCTCCGTGCGGGTCGCGTGGGACGCCGAGCGGCTCTACCTGGGCATCGACGGGGTGGTCGAGGCGACCAACGCGATGCTGGTGTTCATCGACCGCGACTACGTGCCGGGGATGAGCGCGACCGGGGTGACCGCGATCTCGACGCTCACCGACGGCGTGGGATCGCTCGACAACTCCATCTCCTGCAACGTCACCGAGGCGCCGCTCGGCTTCGGCACCGACATGGTGTGGGGCACCCGAGGCATGCTCTCGAAGGTCGCGACGGACCTCAACGCCGCCATCGGCCTGCGCGACGTGAGCTGCGCCACGTGCGCCAACGACCTCCGCTGGACCATGGGCGACACCGCCGTCTGCGTGGGCGGCGCCTCGCCCGCGTGCGAGGTCGCCATCCCCTGGAGCGCCCTCTACGCCGGCGCCCCGCCGCCCGTCCCGATGCTCGGGCTCTTCGTGCGCATCACCAACGCCGAGGGCAACAGCCTCGCCAACAACCAGTGCCTCCCGCAGCAGGGCACCGGCGACCCGCCCACCGCCGCGCGCCGCGTGCTGGCCTTCAGCCCCGACCGCTGACGGCGGCTACGAGCCGCCCGCCGCGCTCGCGGGGATGAGCAGCCGGTAGGCGCCGCTCGCGTCGGCGGTCGCGCGGGCCACGCGCAGCACCACGCCGCGGGCGTCGCCCTCGCGCAGCCGCACCACCGCCTCGACGGTCGCGAGCGGCGAGGGCGCCCCGCGTGCGTCGCGCACCACGCCGCGCACCTGCACCGGCGCCTCGAGGGTGGTGTCGAAGCTGCTCACGCGCCGCGCCACGCAGACGGGCGCCCCGAGCGTCACCGGGAACCCGGAGCTCTCCGCGGGCTCGACCAGCAGGCGATAGAGCCCGGGGTTGAGCGCGACCTCGTACGACCCGTCGGCGGCGGTGACCGTCTCCGCGGGCGTGACGCGGCTGGCGAGCGCGCGGAGGTCGGGGTCGTCGAGGCAGGGGTGGGTCGGCGCCGCGTCGTGGTAGGGCACCGCGGTCACCCGCGCGCCGCGCACGGCGAGCCCGTCGCGGCCCAGCACCCGACCGCCGAGCGTCGGCCGCGTCTCGAGCGAGAACACCTGGCCGGACTGCATCGTCGCCCCGGCGCGCACGCGAAACCCGTGCAGCACCGCGCTGCGGTAGGTCTCGCCCGCGGGGGCCACCACGACGTCGTAGTCGCCGGGCACCAGCCAGGCCTGGAGGGTTCCGTCGGGCTCGGTGACGGCCCGCGACTCGTACCAGCTCGTCGCGCCCGCGAGGCCCGCCGGTGGAGCGAGCGCGGCGCGCAGCGTCACCGTGGCCCCGCGCAGCGGCCGGCTCTGCCCCTCGACGACGAGGCCCTCGACCGAGGCGCGGACGTCCACGCAGCCCACGCACGGCGCCCCGGGCGGGGGTGCGCCGGGGACCAACGGACGCCCCGCCGCCGCGAGGGAGAGCCCGGCGAGGTCGGGTAGCGCCACCCGCAGGTCGCGGCCGTTGGGCGCCGCCGCGACGAGCGACGCGCGGGGGACGTCGACGACCAGGGTTCCGCCGGAGCCGTTGTCGGCCGTGAGGCGCAGCGTCCAGGCCTCCGGGGCGCCGGGCGCCATGCTGCACGCGAAGCGCCCTGCGCTCCCCTCGCTGCCGTCGCCCGCGGAGGAGCTCACGGTGGAGAGCACCCTGCTGTTGGCGGCCGGGTCGATGGCGCGCACGGCGAACCCCGGCACCCCGACGCCCATGGAGGTCTCGACGGTGCCCTCCCAGCGCGCGTACGTGCTCGGGTAGGCGAGGTCGAAGCGCTGCGTGAGCGCGCCCGCCCGCACCTCGAAGGCCCGCTCGAAGCGCGGCGGGACCACCGACGCAAGCGTGGACGCCGGGCGCACCACGACGTCGTAGAGGCCCTCGGTGAGCGTCGCCGACCAGGTGTACGCCGCGCGGTCGCGCGAAAAGTTGGTCGTGGCCATGGAGTCGGCGACCACCTGCACCGGGGGCGACACCCCGGCGAGGTCGGTGGGCGTGAACTCCAGCGTCGCGGGGACGTGCCGCGGGCCTGCGTCGGCCTCGCCGGGCACCGTCACCACGCCGTACACCGTGCGCGGCGAGCGCAGCGTGAGGTCGACGCTCTCGCCCGTGTTGATGCTGCGCGGCCGCGTCAGCGTCGGGAACGCGTCGGCGCTCACCGCGCCCGCCGCCGGGACCACCGAGAAGAACACCTCGACGCGGGCGCGCGACACGCACCGCTGGGTCGCGCGGTCGCACATGGCGCCGGGGCAGTCGCTGTCGGCGTCGCAGCGCTCCGCAGGGCCGCCCACCACCGGGCTGCCGTCGAGGCAGGACGCGGGCGCGAGCAGGAGCAGGAGCGCGGAGAGCGCGGTGGGCCTGAGATTCATGGCTGCACCAGATGGCGGCAGGCCTCGACGGGGTCGACGACGCCGCCGTCCGTCGTGGGGAGCGTGCCGCTCGGCGAGCGGACGAAAACCCACCAGGTGCGGAAGTCGACGTCGCCGTCGCGCACCGGCGTGTGGAAGTTGCCTTCGATGCGGAAGGCCGACGACACGTAGAGCTCGATGCGGTTGCAGCCGACATCGAGGTCGGACACGAGGAAGCTCTTGTTGATGGTGCGGCGCGTCGTGCCGTTGCTCGGCACGGCCCCCAGGCGCGACACCGGCTCGCAGCTCGGGCCGCCGTCCTGCGGCACGCAGTCGCGGTCGTCGTTGACGAAGAACTGGAACTGCAGCGCGTCGTTGACCCCGTCGTCGTCGACGGGCACACGAAACTCCACCGTGTTGCCGTCCGTCCCGTCGACCAGGAGCAGCGCCCCGAGGCGCGGCGTCGTGAGGCCCTGCACGTCCTGGATGCGGGGCCGCGTCAGCGGCGTCGGCACACGCACCTCGTCGGTGCGGGTGATGAGGCACGCGGACAGCGATGTAGCGACGGCAAGCATCAACGCGATACGACCCACGACAGCGAGATCCATACCACGCACCCCGCGAAGCCCACAGAACCAGTGATTCCGTGTCGCCCGCGGAGGGTGACGGAGACCCCGGCACTGACAATGGTGTCGCGGTCCGGGCCCTCCGGACGGCGGGACATACCCTGTCCCACGCGACGTCACGGAGCGGGTGCGATCGCGGAGCGGACCCACTACCATGGGCCGCGATGATCGGACGTCTTCATGGCCGGGTGGTGTCGGAGTCGCCGGACGGGCTCGTGGTGATCGACGTGGTGGGCGTCGGGTACGAGGTGCTCATCCCGCTGGGCACCCTCGGGCGCTGCGCCCCGGACGCCGAAGGGCGGGTGACGCTGCAGGTGGTGACGCACGTGCGCGAAGACGCGATCACCCTCTTCGGCTTCGCCAACGACCGCGAGCGCTCGGCCTTTCGCCTGCTCACGGCGGTGGCCGGGGTGGGTCCGCGCATCGCGGTGTCGGTGCTGAGCGTGCTGCCGGCGGGCGAGCTGGCGCACGCCCTGGCGCGGGGCGACGTGAAGAAGCTGACCTCGGTGCCGGGGGTGGGCAAGCGCATCGCCGAGCGCCTCGTGCTGGAGCTGAAGGACAAGCTCACGGGCCTCTCGGGCAATGGCTCGGATGGCTTCGTCCCGACGCCCGGCTTCGCCGCCCCGGCGACGCCCATCGCCGCGGTGGGCCCCGGGGCCGCGCTGGTGGCGGCCCTGGTCAACATGGGCTTCAAGGCCCCGGAGGCCGAGCGCGCGGCCGCCGAGCTCGCGCCGCGCATGGGCGAGCCCCTCGACGTGCTGGTGCGGGAGTCACTGCGCCGGCTCGTCCGGTAGGGGCGGCGGGGGCGCCTCCCCCTCGGGCGACGGCGGCGATGGCTCCTCGGGGGGCGGGGCGCTCGCGGCCTCGGCGTCGGCCTGGAGGCCCACTTCGGAGAGCTTCGCGGTGAGCGACGCCTGGCTCTCCTCGGAGAGCTCGGTGTACTCGCGCAGCATCGGGAGGTCGCGCAGCGAGCGCAGCCCGAAGAACTCCAGGAAGAAGCGCGTGGTGCCGTAGAGCAGCGGGCGGCCGGGCTCCTCGCGGCGGCCGATGGTGCGCACGAGGTCGCGCTCCAGCAGGATCTTGAGCGCCGAGCCGGTGTCGACGCCGCGCACCTCGTCGATCTCGGGGCGGGTGATGGGCTGGCGGTACGCGACGATGGCGAGGGTCTCGACCTGGGCGCGGCTCAGGCGCACGGGCTTGGCCTGGAGCAGCTCGCGCACGAAGGGCGCGTTGCCGGGCGACGAGCGGAAGAGCCATGCGCCCGCGACCTCGTCGAGGTGTATCCCGCGCGGCACGTACTCGGCCTTGAGCTCGTTGAGCAGCCGGCGGACGTCGCGGGCCTCGGCGCGGGTGATCTTCGCGAGCTCGGCCACGGTGATGGGGTGGTCGCTGGCGAACACGAGGCTCTCGAGCACGGTGCGCAGGTGCTGCTCGGAGACCGAGCGGCCGATGGCGCGGGCGACGCCCGGCGAGGCGGGGAGCTCGTCCTCGGCGGGCTCGTCGGGGGCGTCGCCGTCGGGCTTCGGGTCGGGGTCGATCATCGCCAGTCGTCCCGCACGGCGGCGCCGGGGTCGGTCACGTCGGTGAGCACCAGGGTCACGTGGAGCTGCTCGTAGTTGCCCGACTGGTAGAGCCGGGTCATGCGCAGGCGGGTCATCTCCAGCAGCGCGAGGAAGGTGACGACGAGGTCGGAGGTGCTGCCGTCGTCGTCGAAGAGCTCGTCGAAGCGCATCGAGCGGCGCTCGCGGAGGCGCTCGACGAGGGCGTTGATGCGGTCGGCGATGGAGATGCGCTCGGGGGTGACCTCGTGCGCGATGGTGAGCTTGCGCCGCGCCAGGAGCTTCTGGAAGGCCTCGATCATGGCGATGGCGGGGAAGGGCGCGAGCGGCGCCTCGCCGGTGGACTCCGCGGTCACCTCCATCCCGCGCGGGAACACGTCGCGCCCCGCCACGCCGCGCGCGGCCAGCTCCTCTCCCGCGGCGCGGAACTTCTGGTACTCGAGCAGCCGGCGCACGAGGGCGACGCGCGGGTCCTCGCCCTGGTCGGCGTCGGGGTCGACGTTGAGGCCCTCGTCGGGCGGCGGCGACGGCAGCAGCATCCGCGACTTGATGTGCGTGAGCGTGGCGGCCATGAGCAGGTACTCGGCCGCGAGGTCGAGGTTGAGCGCCTGCATCATCGAGACGTAGGTGAGGTAGCGCTCGGTGATGAAGGAGATCGGGATGTCGAAGATGTCGAGCTCGTGCTTCTGGATGAGGTGAAGCAGGAGGTCGAGCGGGCCCTCGAAGACGTCGAGCTGGACCCGTACCAGCGGGTCGTCGGTGAAGGGCTCGTCGAGCGGGTCCATCATGGCGGGGGAGCGCTCAGCCGCGGGGGTGGAAGCGCGCGTGCGCGGCCTGGAGGTGCGCCACGGAGACGTGCGTGTAGATCTGCGTGGTGACGATGTCCGCGTGGCCGAGCATGGTCTGCACGGCGCGGAGGTCGGCGCCGCGCTCGAGCAGGTGCGTGGCGAAGGAGTGCCGGAGCTTGTGCGGCGAGATGGGACGGTCGATGCCCGCCACGAGGGCGTAGCGCTTGAGGAGCTTCCAGAAGCCCTGGCGGGTCATCGCCGTGCCGAAGTGGGTGACGAAGAGGTCGTTGGCCGCGCGGCCCTTGGTGAAGGTGCCGCGCACGGTCTGGAGGTAGAGCGAGAGGGCCTCGCGGGCGACCTCGCCGAAGGGCACGAGGCGGCGCTTCTCGCCCTTGCCGAAGGCCACGAGCACCCCCTGGTCCATGTCGACGTCGGTGACCTTGAGGTTGACCAGCTCGGAGACCCGCAGCCCGGAGGCGTAGAGCACCTGGATCATCGCGCGGTCGCGCACCCCGCGGGGGGTGCTGGTCTCCGGCGCGGCGAGCAGGGCCTCGATCTCCGGGAAGCTCAGCACGTGGGGCAGCTTGCGCGGCAGCCGCGGGCCCGCGACCAGCTTCGTCGGGTCGTTCTTCACCCGCCGCTCGGCCAGGAGGAATTTGTAGAAGCCCCGCAGCGCCGAGAGCTTGCGCGCCTGGGCGCGGGCCGCGAGGCCCTCCTTGGAGAGGGCGATCATCCAGCTCGCCACGTCGCCGCCCTCGATGTCGCAGAAGCCCCGCTGGAGGTCCTGGCGCACGAAGACGGCGAAGCGCACGAGGTCGGTCGCGTAGGCCTCGACCGAGCGCGGGCTGAGTCCCTTCTCCACCCGGAGGTGCGCGAGCCACGCGTCGAGGAGCTGATCGTCGTCGGACACCGGGCGAAAGCTACGGGGCAGGGCGGGTCGAGGGCCAGTTTCGGGCCAGAGCGTTGCGTGCGGGCGAATCCTGGGGCTATGGTGCGCCCGCGTCGCGCGGCGCGCTTCGGGCCCATAGCTCAACCGGTTAGAGCACCTGACTTATAATCGGGAGGTTTCGGGTTCGATCCCCGATGGGCCTACTCTCCGCGCGGTTCGGCAGTCCTTGCGACCCGCTTAGTGGAGAAGACCCGTTGCGCGAACAGCTTCTAGCCCTGGAAGAACTTGCGAAGAGTGACCTGGCGTGGCGCCAGATCGACGTCGAGCTTGCCGACGTAGACGCCCACCTGGTGGCCACGCGCTCCGACGTCGACCGCATCCGTGACCTGCTCGACCGGGAGCGTCAGCAGCTCACCGACGCGCAGCGGCTGAAGCAGACCCACGTCGACGAGCTCGCCGCCATCGACGAGAAGAGCACGCGCTCCAAGCGCCGGCAGGAGGTCGCCCGCAACAACCGCGAGATGGAGGCGATGACCCGCGAGATCGAGGTGCTCAAGCGCGAGCGCGAGGAGCGCACCGCGGAGGCCGGCCGGCTCGACGAGGTGGTGGCCGCGGTGGGCGCGCAGCTCAAGCAGCACGAGGACGACTTCAAGGGCCTCACCGACATGCTCGCCGCCGAGGAGGCCGAGGCGGTGAAGACCCGCGAGGCCCTGCTCGCCCGCAAGGAGCTGCACCAGGGCACCCGCAAGGAGCTCACCGGCAAGGTGCGCCCGGAGATCCTGCGCATCTACCAGATCGTGCTCAACCGCCGGGGCACCGCGGTGGCCGAGTGCAAGGACGGCATCTGTCGCGGCTGCTACATGGCGACCCCGCCGCAGCTCTACAACGTGATGCTCCGCGCCGAGAAGCTCATCCAGTGCCCCAACTGTCAGCGCATCCTGCTGCCGCCCAACCTGTCGCGCTAGAAGGCCTCCGCTCCCATGCTCGTCGCCTGCCCGAAGTGCCAGCGCACCTATCCTGCGGAGGGCAGCACCTTCTGTCCCCACGACGGGGAGAAGCTGCTCTCCATCGACGCGGTCACGCCGGTGCGCGACCCGAAGGACCCGCTGGTCACGAGCACCGTGGCGGGGCGCTTCGAGCTGCGCCGGGTGATCGCCAACGGGGGCATGGGCCGCGTCTACGAGGCGCGTGAGCTCACGCGGCAGGAGCGGGTGGCGATCAAGATCCTGCACGCCGACGTGGCGGAGGACGACGTGAACATCGAGCGCTTCCGGCGCGAGGCCACCACGTCGCAGCAGCTCGACCACCCGCACGTCGTGAAGGTGATGGAGTTCGCCGCGACGGCGATGCTCCCCGGGCGCCCGGGCAAGAGCTGGTACCTGGTGATGGAGTACCTCGACGGGGAGGAGCTCCGTCACGTGCTCACGCGCGAGAAGACCATCCCGGTGCACCGCGGCGTCCGGATCGTGTCGCAGCTCGCGCTGGCCCTCGACTCGGCCCACGCGCGGGGCTTCGTGCACCGCGACCTGAAGCCCGACAACGTGTTCCTGGTGCGGGGCGCGGACGGCGACACGGTGAAGCTCCTCGACTTCGGGTCGGTGAAGTTCACCAAGGGGCAGGACCGCGGGCAGAAGCTCACGGTCATGGGCACCACCATCGGGTCGCCCTTCTACATGTCCCCCGAGCAGGCCCAAGGGGCCCCGGACCTCGACCAGCGCACGGACGTCTGGGCCGTCGCGGTCATCGTCTACGAGATGTTCGTCGGCAAGGTGCCCTTCTACGCGGCCAACGGCGCGCAGATCCTGTTCAAGATCCTGGGCGACGAGGCGATGCCGCCGACCTTCGCCAACGACCGGGCGCCGCCGCAGCTCGACGACCTGCTGCACAAGGCCCTGCGCAAGGACCCCGCGCACCGCTTCCAGCAGGCAGGCGAGTTCGCGGCCGCGCTCGGCCACGCCTTCGGCCTCGTCGGCGGCCCCGCCGACTGGGCGACGATGTCCGAGCACGAGATGCACGACGCCCTCGCCGCCGCGCACGCCGCGTCGCTCGTGCCGCCGGTGGTCGAGGCGCCCCCCGCGCCGCCGCCCGCTGCCCCGCAGGTCGCCCCGCAGGTCGCCCCGCAGGTCGCCTGGCAGCCGGCGCCGGTCGCACCGCCCGTCGCGCCGCCGATCGGGTGGCAGCCCTCGACGCCCCCGATGCGCGTCCCGGTGCGGCGCACCCCGGCGTGGATGTACCTCGCCGCGACGCTCGGGGTGGTGCTGGTCGGGGTCGTCGCCTTCCTCGCGCTGAAGTGAGCGCGGGCGCTTCTCCGATGGACGACGGGGCGCCCGAGGTGGTCGTGCTCGGGGCCGGGCCCGCGGGCCTCTCCGCCGCGCTCTGGTGCGCGTCGCTGGGCCTCTCCACGCTGGTCGTCGAGGCGCAGCGCGAGGTCGGCGGCCAGCTCCGGCTCATCCCCTACGCGCTCGAGAACGTCCCCGGCATCGCGTCCATCGAGGGCGCGGCGCTCGCCGACGTCCTGCGCGCGCAGGCCCTCTCCCACGGCGCGACGCTGCGCGCGGGGGCGGGCGCGCGGCTCGACCCCACCGCCCTGCGGGTGCACCTCGACGGAAGCTCCGAGGCCCTCTCGCCCCGCGCCGTGGTGATCGCGACCGGCGTGCGCCGCCGGCGGCTGCGGGTGCCCGGCGAGGACGCGCTGCTCGGCCGGGGCCTCGCCTACAACATCGGCCGGTCGCCCGAGCGGCTGCGGGGCGCGCGGGTGGTGGTGGTCGGCGGCGGCGACGACGCGGCGGAGCACGCGCACCTCGCGGCGATGCACGCGCGCTCGGTGACCCTCCTGCACCGGGGCGACGCCCTGAGCGCGCGGCCGGCCCTGCGCACGGCGGTGGAGGCCCACGCCCACGTGACGCGGCGGCCGCGCACGCGGGTCGAGGCGATCGAGGGCGACGGGGCGGTGACGGGCGTGCGCGCGCACGGGCCGCACGGAGCGGAGCTCATCGCCGCGGACGTGGTGTTCGTGTGCGTGGGCCCCGAGCCGGCGAGCGAGGGCTTCGGGGTGGCCACGGACGCGAAGGGCTACGTGCGGGTCGACCGCGCGGGCCGCACGTCGCGCGCCGGGGTGTTCGCCGTGGGCGACGTGTGCAGCGCCGACGCGCCGACCATCGCCCACGCGATGGGCGCGGGCTCCGCGGCGGCGAAGGCCATCCGGGCGATGGAGGGCGAGGCGCGATGGGCGGTGGGCGTGGCCCCGAGCGGGCCGAGCGACCGGCTGGGCCTGCGGGGCATCACGCTCCCGGCGCGCATCGGGGTGTACCCCCGGGAGAAGGGGCGGCAGCAGACGCTCACCTTCGACCTCGACTTCGACGTCGACGCGGCGCGCGCGGCGCCCACCGACTCGCTCCGCGACACCATCGACTACGCCGCCGTGACCGCGGTGATCGCCGAGGTCATCGGGCGCCAGCACTACAACCTCATCGAGACCGTGGCGGAGGTGGTGGCGACGACGATCCTCGCGCGCTTCCCGACGCGGCGGGTGCGGGTGCGGGTGACCAAGCCGGGGGTGCCGCTGCGGCGCGCGGCGGCGGTCATCGAGGTCGAGCGCTCGCGGAGTTAGAAGGTGCCGGAGAGGGTGAGGCCGTCGCCGCGGAGCGAGGGGAGCACCTGGAGGCTCGCGCGCCGCGGGGTCTCCCGGGCCACGGCGCCGTAGACCGCCGCGCCGATGGTGAAGACCGCGGCCGCGCCCGCGACGCCGCCGGCGATGTAGGAGATGAGGCGGTTCTGGTCGACGGCGTCGGCGTAGCTGAGGCCGAGCGCGCGGTAGTAGCTCTGCCGGGACGGGTCGGTCTCGCCCTCGAAGACCGCGACGATGCGGTAGTAGTCGTCTTCGAGGGAGTTGGAATACACGTAGAACCCGATGGCGGTGCCCGCGCCCGCGACGGTGAGCGCGAGGCCCGTCCAGAAAGCGGGGCCTATGCCTACAGGGCGGGAGCTCCCGTCGTCGCGGGGCGGCGTGACGGACACGCTCGGGCCCGTGACCCGGCGGGCCACGGGGAGCAGCGGAGGAGTCGGCGGGACGCGCGCGGGCTCGACCCGCACCACCGGCGGCGTGACGTTGACGTTGGTCGCGGGCACCACGACGGGCGCGGGCACCGCGGCAACGACCGGCGGCGGAGGGGTGACCACGGCGACGGGCGCCGGGGGCTGCACCTCCGGGGCGACGCTGCCGATGAACGAGCGGTTGCGCACGATGTCGAGCGTGAGGGTGACGGTGCCGCCGCCCTCGACGCGGGCCTGGTGCTGGACGGTGCCGCCGCCGGCCTGGCGGGCCTCGATGACGTGCGGCCCGGGGCCGGTCTGGAGCGGGCGGCGCAGCGGCGCGGTGCCCACGAGGTCACCATCGAGGTAGACCTCCGCGCCCGGCGGGAACACCAGCACGTTGATGGTCGCGAGGTGACGGCGGGCCTCGGTGAGGGCGGTCTCGATCTCCGTGCGCTGCTGCGGCGTCGGGGCGACGGTCGGGTCGTTGAGGAAGCGCTCGAAGGTCGAGATGGCGTCCTGCGGCCGGTTGAGGGCGACGTAGCAGTTGGCGATGTTGACCAGCACGCTCGGGTGCGGACGGATGCGGTACGCGGTGCGAAACGACTCCAGCGCCTCGGCGTAGCGCTGCTCGGCGTAGGACTGCACGCCGGCCTGGAACGCCACGCGCGCCTCGTTGACCTGCGCGGATGCGCTCGGAGCCTGGCAGAGCGCGGCGAGCACGAGCGCGCTCGTGACAAGGATCTCTCGAGTAGATTTCATGCGGGTGATTGGCGTGGAGCGTAACGCTCAGTACGGGCTCTCGGTCACGAATCCTGCACCCGAAGGCGACCTCGGGGCCGCGGCTGCCGCCGGGCGCGCAGGCTCGACCGGACGCAGCCGGGGGGGGCGCGCAACCGGTTGCGGACGCACGGGCTCGCGTTCACGCACCGGGCGGTGGTGGACGACGGCGAGCGGCGGGGGCTCTGGCGCCGCCACGATGGCGGGCGGCGGGGGTGCGGGCGGCGGAGGCTCTGGCGCCGCCACGATGGCGGGTTCCGGAGGAGCGGGCGGCGGGGGCTCCGGGGCGGCCACGACCGCGGGCGGCGGAGGAGCGGGCGGGGGCTCCGGCGCCGCCACGACGGCGGGCGGCGGAGGGGCTGTGGGCTCGGCCGCAGGCGGCGCAGGCGGAGCGACCGTCGCGGGCTCGGCGACCGGGGTGGGGGTCGGGGTGGAGCTGTTGGCGAAGCCGACGAAGAGGGCGCCCGCGAGGAGCATGCCCCCTCCGACGATGGCCCAGACCTTGTTGTTGCTTCGCTTCGGGGCGTCGAAGGTGTCGTCCGAGGCGCGCTTCGCGATCGGCGGGCGCATCGACGGCGGGCGGCGCGCGGGGGCCTCGCTCACCTTCGTCGAGCCGGACATCATGGACGCCTCGACGGGCACCACGCCCGGTCGGGTGACGGTGGGCGCGGGCGCCGTGATGGCGGGCGCGGACTCGGCGCTGGCGGCGACGAGCATCGAGCTGACCGCGGCGCTCGGTGCCACGAAGGCGCCAGCGGTGACGACCGCGGGGGGCGGAGACGAGAGGGCCGAAGCGTCGAGGCCGAGCTCCCAGCTCGGGGTGATGGCCAGGGCGGCCCGCTCGAACTCGTCGTCGCTCAGTGTTCCCTGCCGCCAGAGGGGTTGTTCGGAGGGGCGGTGCGTCGATTCATCCAGCGCAGTCATCAAATTTGGCCTCACCCGGTGGGTCGCGCGGCGCCAACGCTAGCGCCTCGACTTCCGTGGCGCAACGGAACGTCACGCCGGTCGGATCGTGATCAGCGCGACACCCGAACCGCATGACGAGGGCGGGGCGCGCGAGAACCCGATGCGCCCTACAGACTCCCGGAGGCGCGCCGACCTTTGGGATGCATGACACGCGGCATCTGGTCATCGCGGGGGCTTAGGGTCTAGAGTCCGCGCGCGCCGGCGCCCTCCTCATCTACCCATCGGGTGCCGGACGCCTGCCCTGCTGCATATCCCAGCCATCGTGAGCAACGTCACATCCAGGTCCTTCTCTCCCGCCGAGCAATGGGCGATGTCGTGCGCGGTGGCGGCGGCGCACGACGGCTCCCCCTCCCCCAACCCCCCGGTCGGCGCCGTCGTGGTGCGCGAGGGCACCCTCCTCGGCACGGGGCACCACCGGCGCGCGGGCGACGATCACGCCGAGGTGATGGCCCTGCGCGAGGCGGGCGATCGCGCGCGCGGCGCCACGGTGTACGTCACCCTCGAGCCCTGCAACCACCACGGGCGCACGGCCCCCTGCACCGAGGCGCTGCTGCGCGCGGGCGTGGCGCGGGTGGTCTTCGCCGTTCCCGACCCCAACCCCCACGTGCGCGGGCACGGCCGCGAGATGCTCCGCGCCGCCGGGGTGATCGTCGAGGAGGGCTTCGCCGACGAGGCCCAGCGCGAGGCCGAGCACGTCATCGCGCCCTGGACGCGCTTCATCACCACCGGCAGGGCCCACGTCACGCTCAAGGTGGCCATGTCCCTCGACGGCTCCATCGCCACGCGCGGCGGCGAGAGCCGCTGGATCACCTCGCCCGAGGCGCGGCGCGACGGCCACCTGCTGCGCGCGAGGTGCGACGCCGTGCTGGTGGGCAGCGGGACGGTGCTCGCCGACGACCCGATGCTCACGGCGCGCGACGTGCCCGCCGGGCGGACGCCGGCGCGGGTGGTGGTCTCCCGCGACGCCAACCTGTCTCTCGGCTCGCAGCTCGTCGCCACGGCGAGGGAGACGCCCACCTGGGTGCTCTGCGTGGCCGACGCCGACGAGGCCCGGCGGCTCGCGCTCGGCGCGGCGGGCGTGCGGGTGATCCCGGTGGCGTGCGGTCCGGACGGGGCGGTCGACCTCGCGGCGGGGCTGCGCGCGCTCGCGCTCGAGGGCGTGGTGTCGGTGCTCTGCGAAGGCGGCGGCGGGCTGCACGGGCGGCTGCGCGACGCGGGCCTGGTCGACCGGGTGGTGTGCTACGTGGCGCCGATGCTGATGGGGGCCGGGCTGCGGGCGATCGGCGGAGAGGGCGCCCGCGGGCTCGCGGACGTGACCCGGCTGCACGACTGGACGGTGCGCGCGGTCGGGCCCGACCTGCGCATCGAGGCGGAGGTTCGCTGACGTGTTCACCGGGATCATCCAGGCGGTGGGGAGCCTGCGGGGCGTGGAGCGCCGCGGGGCGTCGGCGTGGCTCAGCGTGGGGTGCCCCTTCGCGAAGCTGGAGCTCGGCGAGAGCGTGGCCGTGGACGGGGTGTGCCTCACGGTGGTGCGGGTGATCGACGGGGGCTTCACCGCCGACGCGAGCGCCGAGACCCTGGCGCGCACGACCCTCGGGGAGCGCGCGGTGGGCGCGCGGGTGAACCTCGAGCGGGCCCTCGCGCTGGGCGACCGGATGGGCGGGCACATCGTGGCGGGGCACGTCGACGGCGTCGGCGAGCTGGCGCGCCGCGAGCGGGTGGAGAGCTCCGAGCGGGTGACGTTCCGGGCGCCGCGGGAGGTGCTGCGCTACGTGGCCGAGAAGGGGAGCGTGGCCATCGACGGCGTGAGCCTGACGGTCAACGCGGTGTCGGCGGAGGGCTTCGAGGTGATGCTGGTGCCCTTCACGCAAGGGGCGACGACGCTGTCCGAGCGGCGCGCGGGCGACCGGGTCAACCTGGAGGTCGACGTGATCGCGCGATACGTGGCGCGAGCGTTGACCTGGGAGCGCGAGGCGCCAGATCCCGGGGCGGCGGCGGCGGGGACGGACGCCCGGTGGCGGGCGCTGCTCGATGGATTCGCGAAGGGACAGTGACGACGATGCTCGAAGGAACCGCAGAGTCACGGGTGCGCGAGGCGGTGGAGGCGATCCGCGCGGGGCGCATGGTGATCCTCACGGACGACGAAGACCGCGAGAACGAGGGCGACCTCGTGCTGGCCGCGGAGCTCGTGACCCCGGAGGCGATCAACTTCATGGCGAAGCACGCCCGAGGCTTGATCTGCCTGACGCTCACCGAGGAGCACATCGAGCGGCTGCGGCTGCCGATGATGGTCGAGAAGAACAAGGCCTCCCTGGGGACGGCCTTCACGGTGAGCGTGGAGGCCCGCGAGGGGGTCTCGACGGGCATCTCCGCGGCGGACCGGGCGCACACCATCCGGGTGGCCGTGGCGCCGCACGCGAAGCCCGACGACCTGGTCTCCCCGGGGCACATCTTCCCGCTGCGGGCGCGGCCGGGCGGCGTGCTCCAGCGCACCGGGCAGACCGAAGGCAGCGTCGACCTCGCGGTGCTCGCGGGCCTGCACCCCTCGGGGGTGATCTGCGAGATCATGAACGACGACGGCACCATGGCCCGCATGCCCGAGCTCGTGACCTTCTCGCGCGAGCACCGGGTGCCGCTGGTCACCATCGAGGACCTGATCCAGTACCGGCTGCGCACCGACCGGCTGGTGCGGCGGGTGAGCTCGGCGCGCTTCACCCCGCGGGGCATGACGAAGCCCTGGGAGGCGCACGTCTTCGAGGCCTCGGTGGAGGCGGGGCGGCAGTTCCTGGCACTGGTGCACGGCGAGCCGACGGCCGAGCAGCCGACGCTGGTGCGGATGCACCCCGGGGCGGTGTTCGCCGACCTCTTCGCGCCGGCGCACACGAGCGACGGCAAGGCCATCGTCGGGGGCGGGGCCTACCTCGCCGAGGCGATGCACCGGATGGAGCGCGAGGGCGCCGGGGTGGTGGTCTACGTCCCGCCGCGGCACTTCGACCTGCAGGACGACCTGCGCATCCTCACGGGCGAGGTTCCGACGCGCACCCACGACCTGGCCAGCAATGGCTCGCCCGCGCAGCGCGAGCACGGCATGGGCGCGCAGGTGCTCCGCACGCTGGGCCTGCGCAAGATCCGGCTGATGACCAACAACCCGCGGCGCCTCGTGGGGCTGAGCGCGTACGACCTGGAGGTCGTCGAGCGCGTGGCCCTGGGCGACTGAGCGACGGGTTACCGGGTTGACCCGGTGGCCGTGTCGGTGGGATGACGCACCCGACTCCTGCCCCCTGGAATACCCATGGATGTAAAGATCATCGAGGCCGACCTCATCGCCCGCGGGCTGCGCGTCGCCCTGCTCGCGAGCCGCTTCAACCACTTCATCGTCGACCGGCTGGTCGAGGGCGCGACGGACTGCGTCAAGCGCCACGGCGGCGACGACCTCACCCTCGTCCGCGCCCCGGGCGCGTGGGAGCTGCCGCTGGTCTGCCAGACGCTGGCCCGCAGCGGGCGCTTCGACGCCATCGTGGCGCTCGGGGCGGTCATCCGCGGGAGCACGCCGCACTTCGACTACGTGGCCGGCGAGGTCACCAAGGGCCTGGCCCAGGTGTCGATGGCGACGGGGGTTCCGGTCACCTTCGGGGTGCTCACGGTCGACACCATCGAGCAGGCGGTCGAGCGCGCCGGGACCAAGGCGGGCAACAAGGGCTGGGAGGCCGCGGCGAGCGCGATCGAGATGGCCAACCTCCAGCGGGCGCTCAAGGCCGATGGCTTCTAGAGACTCCAAGCCACCGCGCGCCCCGAAGGCGCAGCACGACGACAACGGGCTGCGGCGCCAGGCGCGCGAGGCGGCGGTGCAGGTGCTGTACGCCATCGACGCGGCGGGCGAGCAGTCAGAGGGCTTCGTCGACGACGCGCTGCGCAACTACTGGGCGCACCTGGAGGGCCCGGCGCCGGGCCGGCCCTACGGCGACGCGCTGGTCCGCGGCGTGGTGGAGAAGTGGGCGGCGATCGACCCGATGATCCGCGCGGCCAACCCCAACTGGCGCATCGAGCGCATGGCCCGGGTCGACCGCAACGTGCTGCGCATGGCGACGTGGGAGATCATGTACGGGGGCGTTCCGCCGGAGGTGGCCATCGACGAGGCCATCGAGATGGCGAAGCGCTTCGGCACCGAGGACTCCGCGGCCTTCGTCAACGGCACCCTCGACAAGCTCGCCACGCTCCAGGGCAAGCTGGCGCCGCGCGGGTGAGCTGACGCCGTGGAGGTGCGCTTCGTCCCCCTCGACCTCGCGCGCCTCGACCTGCTGCGCATGGAGGTGCTCGCCCTCCCCTTCTTCGAGGACGAGCGCCCGCTCAAGGGCCCTGCGGGCCTCTGCGACTGGCGCCTCTGCGGCGCGCTCTCGCGTCTGCTGGTGGGGGGGCGGGTGACCGGCGCCCACGACGAGGTGACCCTGGTGCCGGGCCGCCCGCGGCTGCCCTTCGAGAAGCTCATCCTCTTCGGCGAGGGGCCCTCCGCGGGCTTCGACGCCGCCGCCGCCGAGCGCGTCACGGCCCGCCTCCTCACGACGCTCACGGGTCTGCGGCTGCGCTCGGTGGCGCTCTCGCTGCCGGGGCGCGGGAGCGGGCGGGTGCCGGCGGGCGAGGCGATGCGGTGGTTTCTCCAGGGCATCGCGGAGAGCGAGGAGCTCGACGAGGTGGTGATCGTCGACGACGTCGAGGCGCAGCGGGCGATGGTCCCGGTGCTGGAGGCGGCGCGGCGGCGGGTGCGGGTGGTCCGGTCGGCGTCGGAGCCGTAGGCGGAGTACAGGGAGCGACGATGCTGGGACCAGAAGACGTGCGCCGGCACGCAGAGATGCTCGGCAACCGGGCGAAGAAGAACCACCGGGTGCTCGCCAGGAAGATGGAGTCGCGGGCCATCGGGGCGTACCGGCTCTACGACCGGGACATCCCCGAGGTGCGCGCGGTGGTCGACTGGTACGAGGGGCACCTGGTGGTGGGCGAGTACGCCCGCGAGCAGACGGCCGTGGTGCCGGGCTACCTCGACGCGCTCTGCGACGGCGTGGTGAAGGCGATGGGGGTGCCGCGCGAGCGGGTGCACGCCCGGGAGCGCTGGGCGAAGGGCACCGGCGCCGAGACGCGGGTGGAGGTGCGGGAGTACGGGATGCGCTTCGAGGTGAGCCTCGGCGACGACCCCGACACCGGGCTCGCGGCCGACCTGCGCGAGCTGCGCCAGCGGGTGCGCGCCGAGGCGTCGGGCAGGCGGCTGCTCAACCTCTACGGCGGCACCGGGACCTTCACCGTCGCAGCGGCCCTGGGCGGCGCGCCGTCGAGCGACACGGTCGACCTCTCGGGCAAGGGGCTCACCCGCACCCGGCAGAACCTCGGGCTCAACGGCGCCGACCGGGCCGATCACCGGACGGTGCGGGCGGACGTGCGGAAGTTCCTGGCGGAGTCGCGCACGAAGCGGCGGATGTGGGACCTCGCGGTGCTCGACGCGCCCTCCTACGTGGCCGCCACCCCGTCGGGCGACGGCGACGAGATGGACCTCGCGCGCGACCACCATGCCCTGTTGGAGGAGACCCTGCGGGTGCTCGCGCCGGGCGCGGTGCTGTACTTCGTGGCGCACCACCAGCGGCTCGTCCCCGAGCTCGGCGGGCTGCGGGTGCGGGCCTGCGAGGAGATCACCGCGGAGACCGTCCCCGAGGACTTCCGCAACAAGACCGTGCACCGCTGCTGGCGGCTGCTGGTGTGAGCGCCCTGCGCCGCTGATCCCCGGTGACCTTTCGCCCCATCGGCGATACACCCTCCGACCACCCCATGAACCTCCCTGGCGCCATCGCTCTCGTCACCGGCGGCGGCCGCGGCATCGGGGAGGCCATCGCGCGCCGCCTCGCCGCAGGCGGCCTCCGCGTCGTCGTCTCCGGCCGCGACGTCGCCGCCCTCGAGGCCGTCGCCCGCGCCATCGGGGGCGTTGCCATCCCCGCCGACCTCTCCGACCGCGACGCCGCCACCGAGCTCGCCGCCGCCGTCGCCCGCGACGTGGGCCCCGTCTCGGTGCTCGTCAACAACGCCGGGCTCGCCGAGAGCGCCCCCCTCGCCCGCACCGACGACGGCCTCTGGGACCGCACGATGGCCCTCAACGTCACTGCGGCCTTCGCCCTCTGCCGCGCCGTGATGCCCGACATGGCGAAGCGCGGCGACGGGCGCGTGGTCAACCTCGCCAGCAACGCCGGCCTCCGCGGGTACGCTTACACGAGCGCGTATTGCGCCAGCAAGCACGCGCTGGTGGGGCTCACGCGGGCGCTGGCGGTGGAGTTCGCGCGCACGGGGGTGACGGTCAACGCGGTGTGCCCGGGCTTCGTCGACACGGAGATGGGCGAGCGCGCGGCGGCCAACATCGCGCGGGCCACGGGGCGCGACGGCCGGGAGGCCCTGGCGGCGCTCTCGCCGCAGCGGCGGCTGATGACGCCCGAGGAGGTGGCGCACGCGGTGTGGAGCTTCCTGCCGCACGAGGCGCGCGGGCTTACGGGACAATGCATCGCGTTGGATGGAGGGCAGTCGGCGTGAGCGGTGAAGCGATACTTCCGGTGGGGTGGACCCCGGCCAAGGGATACACGAACGGCGTGGCGTGCGGCCCGGGGCGCACGGTGTACGTCGGCGGGCAGATCGGCTGGGACGGCCAGCAGCGGGCGGTGTCCAACGAGTTCGTGGCGCAGTTCGACCAGGCGCTCGCCAACGTGGTGGCGGTGGTCGAGGCCGCGGGGGGCGAGGCCACCGACGTGGTGAAGATGACCGTCTACGTGACGGACATCGGGGCCTACCGCGCGAGCCTGCGGGCCATCGGCGGCTGCTGGCGCGCGCGGCTGGGCAAGCACTTCCCGGCGATGGCCCTGGTGGGGGTGACCGAGCTGGTCGAGCCCTGGGCGAAGGTCGAGATCGAGGCCGTGGCGCACATCGACGAGAAGGCGGTGCGGCCATGACCACGCTCTCCCCGAAGACCTTCCGCTTCGCCCTCGACCGCGGCGTCGGGACCATCACCCTCGATCGGCCGCAGCGGCTCAACTCGCTGACCTTCGAGAGCTACGTCGAGCTCGGGGCCTTCTTCCCGGCGCTGGAGCGCCACGCCGAGGTGCGCGCGGTGGTCATCACGGGCGCGGGCAAAGGGTTCTGCTCCGGGGGCGACCGGGAGGACATCATCGCGCAGCTCTTCTCCCGCGACATGCACGGCCTGCTGGCGTTCACGCGCATCACCGGGGCGCTCATCCGGGCCATCCGCCGGGTGCGGCGGCCGGTGATCGCGGCGGTCAACGGGGTGGCGGTGGGCGCCGGGGCGGTCATCGCGCTCGCCGCGGACATCCGCATCGTGTCGGACGACGCGCGCTTCGGCTTCGTGTTCCCGAAGGTGGGGCTGTCGGGCGCGGACATGGGCGCGGCCTACCTGCTGCCGCGGGTGGTGGGGCTCGGTCGCGCCTCGGAGCTGCTGTACTCGGGCGACCTCATCGACGCCGCGGAGGCGCACCGCATCGGGCTGGCCAACCGGGTGGTCCCGAAGGCCGAGGTGCTACCGACGGCGATGGCAATGGCGCTGCGGATGAGCGAGGGCCCGGCCTTCGCGCACGCGATGACCAAGCAGATGATCGAGGCGGAGTCGACGATGGGGCTCGACGAGGCCATCGAGGCGGAGGCGCAGGCGCAGGCGATCTGCATGGCGCACCCGGACTTCCGCGAGGCCTACGAGGCGCTGGTGGCGAAGCGCCCGCCGCGCTTCCAGGGCGCGCCGGAGGGGGAGTGACGACGTTTGCAGTCACCGCGCCCGGCCGCCGCGGGTTGAGACCCACGGCAGCCAAGGGAAAGCCCGCGGCGGGCTGTTCACTGTGCATGACATCGAGCAGGCCGCTTGCGGCCTTCACCTTGGCTGCCGTGGGTTTCAACCCGCGGCAGCCGGCGAATGGCGGGTAACCCATGAGCAGACGAGCGTGCGCGCCGAGCAGCGATGACCTGACCTTCTTCTTCGACGAGTGGCATGCGCCGCTGGCCGAGGCCGCGCGGACGCTGGCGATGGCGCCGTGGCCCGAAGGCGAGGAGGACCCGCACGCCGTCGCGAAGCAGCTCGCCGCGGCGGGCCTGCTGCGGGCGTGCGTTCCGGCGAGCGTCGGCGGCCTCGCGGCGCGCGACCCGGACGCCATCGACGTGCGCGCGGTGTGCCTCGTCCGCGAGGCCCTGGGGTGGGGCAGCGGGCTGCTCGACACCACCTTCGCGATGCAGGGCCTCGGCAGCTACCCCATCGTGCTGGCGGGCACGGCGGCGCAGCGCGAGGAGTATCTCCCGGCGGTGCTGCGGGGTGAGTCCCTGGCGGCGTTCGCCATCACCGAGCCCGAGGCGGGCACGGACGTGTCGGCGCTCTCCACGGTGGCGCGGCGCGACGGCGACGGGTGGGTGCTCGACGGCGAGAAGACCTTCATCTCCAACGCGGGCGTGGCGGGTCACTACGTGGTCTTCGCCAACGCCGACCCGTCGCAGGGGCGGCGCGGAATCACGGCCTTCCTCGTGCGCCCGGGCGACCCGGGCTTCGTCTTCAAGGGGGCCATTCCGATGATGGCCGATCACCCCATCGGCACCATCGGCTTCGAGGCGTGTCGGCTGGGCGACGGGCGCAGGCTCGGGGCGGTGGGCGACGGGTTTCGCATCGCGATGAGCACCCTGGACGCGTTTCGCAGCACGGTCGGGGCGGCGGCGCTGGGGATGGCGCGGCGGGCGCTCGACGAGTCGCTCGACCGGGTGACGAAGCGGCGGCAGTTCGGGAAGGCGATCGCGGAGTTCCAGACGGTGCAGGGATACCTCGCGGACATGGCGACGGAGCTCGACGCCGCGCGGCTGCTGGTGTTTCGCGCGGCCTGGGCGAAGGACCGCGGCGCCCCGCGGGTGACCCTGGAGGCGAGCATGGGGAAGATGTTCGCCACCGAGGCGGCGCAGCGGGTGATCGACCGAGCGGTGCAGCTGCACGGGGGGACCGGGGTGGTGCGCGGAGTGGCGGTCGAGCGGCTGTACCGGGAGGTGCGGGCGCTGCGGATCTACGAGGGCACGACGGAGATCCAACGGCTGGTGATCGCGGGTCAGCTGCTGCCGAAGGGCGCGAAGGGGGAGGCATGAGCGCGGTGACGTTTCCCGAGGTCTTCAACCTGGCGGACTATTTCCTCTTCGATCGCTTGAAGGAGGGCCTCGGGGCGGAGGTCGCGCTGCGCTTCGGCGATCGCACCTGGACCTACGCGGAGGTGGCCGCGCGCACCGAGGCCGTGGCGACGCTCTTGCGCGACGCGGGGCTGCGCCACGAGGAGCGGGTGCTCATCGTGCTGCCCGACCTGCCGCCCTTCGCGTGGAGCTTCTTCGGGGTGTTGAAGGCCGGCGGGGTGATCGCGATGGGCAACCCGGACGCTCCGTCGGGCGACCTCGCGTACCTCACGGAGTACACCCGGGCGTCGGTGCTGGTGACGGTTCCGCGGGTGGTGACGGCGCTGCACGAGGGGCTGCGGACGTCGCCGTGGTTGAAGGCGGTGTTCGTGGTGCCCGACGCGGCGACGGGCGACGACCCGGAGGCCGAGGTGGGCTTCGACACGGTGCCCGGAATGCGCAGCGAGACGCTCTCGTCGGCGCTGGCCTTCGTGCAGCGCAGCGGGCGGCGCGCGGAGGTGGTGCCGACGCGGCGGGATGACGTCGCGGTGTGGCTCTTCACCAGCGGCTCGACGGGCAAGCCCAAGGCGGCGGTGCACACGCACCGGGACTTCGCGTTCAACACGGAGGTCTACGCGATCGGTACGGTGGGCTACCGGCGTGGGGACATCTGCGTGAGCGTGCCGCGCTTGTTCTTCGGGTATGCGACGGGCACCAACCTGATGTTCCCCTTTCGGGTGGGGGCGTCGGTGGGGATGTTCTCCGAGCGGCCGACGGTGGAGTCGCTGACGGCGGCGATCGCGAAGTACCGCCCGACGGTGCTGACCAACGTGCCCACGATGATCGGCAAGCTCCTGGAGCAGGGCTCCGCGGTGGACCTGTCGTCGCTGCGCTTCTGCCTGTCGGCGGGCGAGGCGCTGCCGCCCGCGCTGCTCACCCGCTGGACCGAGCGCTGGGGCGTCGAGGTCTACGACGGCATCGGGTCGGCGGAGATGTTCCACATCTATGTGAGCAACCGGCCGGGCGACGTGAAGCCGGGCTCGCTGGGCCGCGTGGTCGAGGGGTACACCCTCAAGGTGTTGCCCACCGGCGCCGTGGGGCCGGGCGCGGAGCCGGTAGGGCCCAACGAGATCGGCGTGCTGTGGGTGGCGGGCGACAGCGTGGCCATCGGGTATCACGGCGATCGCGACAAGAGCTGGCAGACCTTCCATGGGCGCTGGTGCTGCACTGGCGACTTGTTCCGATTGGACGAGGAGGGCTACCTCTGGTTCGGGGGGCGGGCCGACGAGCTGTTGAAGGTCTCGGGGCTCTGGGTGTCTCCACTGGAGGTGGAGGACTGCCTGTTGGCGCACGCGGCGGTGGCCGAGGTCGCGGTGGTGGGCGTGGAGGTCGACGGGCTGATGGCGTCGCGGGCCTACGTGGTGGCGCGCGAGGGCCAGGCGGCGGGAGAGGCCCTGGCGGGGGAGCTACAGCAGTGGGCCAAGGGGCGGCTGGCGCGGCACAAGTACCCGCGGCAGGTGGTCTTCGTAAGCGAGCTGCCCAAGAACGATCGGGGCAAGATCGACCGCAAGGCGCTGCGGGCGTTGGTGGCGGGGTGAGCGAGCCGTGTGTCGGGGCCCGCGCCGTCTTCACCCCTTCGGCTTGAGCACCGCCAGCATCCGCGCCTTCACCGCGTCGCTCACCCACGCCGGCGCCACCTGCGTCGCGAAGGCCTCCGTGGCCTCCTTCGACAGCGCCACCACGCCGGCGCGCATCGAGCGCTTGGTCGCCGCGTAGGCCTCGCGCGGGTGCGCGGCCAGCGTCGCCAGCACCGCCCTCGCCCGCGCGTCGGGCTCGCTCGACACCTCGTCCAGCAGACCCAGCGAGAGCGCCTCGGCCGGGCCGTGCAGGCCCGCCCCGAGCAGCACCCGCTCGCGCGTCGTCGGCGGCAGCCGCGCGTTGACGATGGCCCAGGTCTTCGGCGGGAATTGCAGCCCCAGCGCGACCTCGTTGAGGCCGATGCGCGCCTTCTCGTCGGCGGCCGAGACGCGCCAGTCGCAGCAGAGCGCCAGCACGGCGCCGCCCGCGATCGCGTGGCCCTCCACCAGCGCCACCACCGGCGCCGGGTGCAGGTAGAGCGCCTCGAAGGTCTCCTCCAGGAGGCCCAGGAAGCGCTGCATGCCGCCGAGGTCGAGCGAGGCGACCTCCTTCAGGTTGAGCCCCGCGGAGAAGCACCCTCCCGCCCCGCGCAGCAGCACCGGCGCGTCCCCCGCCGCCCGCAGTGCGTCGCGCAGGCTGGTCAACACCACCGTGCTCAACGCGTTGCGCCCGGCTCCCTCGATCACGATGTCGATCATGGCCGCGGGCCATATCACGGGCCCGATCGCTCATGCAGGGCCCCGCCACCGACGCAGCCCCATCGTTGCCCTCATCGTGCGCAGTGCGCTTTCAGGCTGGGGTTCCGCGCGTTGGCGCGTCACCCCAGGCAATAACAGGAGGGCCGCCCCGGACGATGTCCGGGGCTCCGAACGGCCGCCTCTGTGCGTAGCTCGCCGGGGCCACTGTCGAGCGACCAGAGGGTGCACGCCGGACGTGGCGCCTCCGGCGCGTACCAGGCGAAGCCCGTTAGGAGCCCCGGACACCGTCCGGGGCGGCCCTCCGGTTATTGCCTGGGGTGTCGCGCCAACGCGCGGAGCCCCAGCCTGAAAGCGGTTCGCGCACGATAAGGGCAACGATGAGCGACGGAGCCCCTCAGTCGTCGACCTTCCACCCGAGGCCGGCGAGCACCATCACCAGGCCCAGCGCGACCCCGACGGCGT
>JAUSAZ010000138.1 GCA_030652255.1 Myxococcales bacterium
AACGCGGGGCCTGCTCAACTGGCTGGCGGAGGCCTTCGACGCGTTCCGGCTGGGCCGAACGGCGCCGTCGCTGCTGCCGCAGCCGCCGTAGTGATTGAGGCTGTCGGCCGGGTCATCCGACAACCGTGTGAACGGTTACCGGTAAACTATATGGATCCGTCCGGTCGCCACGCGCTATTCGCACCTCTCGCCGCGCTTTGGGCCTCGTTCTCTTCTGGAACCGCCGCCGGAGCGTCCGCAGGCTGGATGGCAGGCTCCGCCTTCGGCCCCGCGGGATTGGCGGTTGGCACGTTTGGGTTTGGGCTCGGCTTTGGCGTTGGTAGTGTGATTGATCAACGTTGGGGCGACGACCTCGACGGGGCTCTCGATGATGCAGGTTACCTAATAGACGAGCTCTCGCGCCCGCAGTTGATGACCGCACGTGGAAATCACGGCCATCCGCATATCCGCGAGCGGGCACAAGCGCGGGTAGACTCTGGAGAGTTCCCGGATTTGGCGAGCGCGCTGCGTGCCGAGTATCAGGAGGCTCGGAACGCTGGCCTTAGCGAGGAAGCAGCAAAGATCAAGGGGGAGCAAAAGCATCAAAACTGCAGGCGTCACCGGTGATGCCGGCTGGAGGTTGTTTGCATGGAAGCGCCATCGTGGGATGAGTTGATAGAGTCGGACGACGTCGAGCGGTTGAGGAAGCTGCTTGTCGCGACCGGTTCGCGCGGTCAGTCCGAGTTTCTTCGGAGTATGAGAGACATCTTGGAGAGACGTCTGAAGTGGGGTTGCCCCGACGTGGCGAGGACACTGACGGCGACCTGTGATGACGTCCCGGAGGTACTCGAACTTCTGCAGGCTCTTGTTTCACGAGAGACCGCAGAAGCCTTGGATTTTCTAGGTGCCGTAGAGGAGTTCCCGAGTCGACGCACACTACCTCTGGTGACGGGCTTCCTTGATCATGCCGACCCGCTCGTGAGGGTATGCGCGGTCGACGCGATCGCCGCGATCGGCGACTTGAGGTCTGCCGCGACGCTGCGAGAGATGTTCACGGTAGAACGCGACGCTCTGGTGCGCGCCCACCTGCCGGCAGCGCTTGTTAGTTGCGTCGTTCTGGAGATTCGCGCGCTCGCGGCAGCGGTGTTCGCTGACGAAGACGCCAGGGTTCGGAGACACGGCGGGTTTGGCCTCCTCGCGTTGATGGACATCGTTGCGGAGACGTGGCCCGAGACCGTCGAGGACGACGAGGAAGCGACCTCCAATCTGGTCGAATGGATGTGGTGTGATCTGCCCGAACTCAGATCGCGCCTCGACTCCCTGGTAGCGAGAGTCCGAGACTCCAAGGTGGCGGAGCGCTACGCGCGCCTCAAGGCGGCCCGGGAGAGCGATCGGTCGGAGCAGGGGTAGATCCTGGCAGAACGTAAGGCGCGTAGGGCTACGTCGACGAACACACGCCCGACGGTCACGCCCGACAACGGGACGCTCGCCTTCCCGTTGGACGCGGCGGGTCGCTCCACGGACTTGGTCAACTACGCGATCACGCTACCGACGGCGATCGTCGGCTCAGCAACCCAGCGCCGGAGAGACGCGGAGGCTGTTCTTGGGCATCGCCGAGCTGACGACATTTGAATACATGAGCCGCTTCGGCCGAGCCGAACGAAAGTCCGTGGCATGGGCGGGCGGGCAACGGCAGTGGCAGTGCGTCGACGCGAGGCGGCCATCAACTCACGACCGTCACCCGGCCCGACGCCTCGACGGTGACCAACGGCTACGACGGCACCACACACCGGCTGACCAGCGTCACGGGCCCCGCGGGCACCTCGTCGACGACGTACAACGGGCGGGGTCTGCCCGCGACCACCACGAGCATCGAGGGCATCACCCGGAGCTTCACCTACGACGACCTCGACCGCGTGCTGACGATCACGGCGCCGGGCAGCCGCACGGTGACCTTCGACTACCGCAGCGCGACGAGAACAGCGCGCAGCACCTCGACGTAGCCGCTCTCACTCCACCGGTCGCAGCATCACCACCGAGTAGCCCACCGCCGTCCCACGCCCCGGGTTGGCGTAGGAGTGCTTCTGGTCGCCGCGGAAGGCCAGCACGTCGCCGGCCGCCAGCGTCCAGGTGTGCCCCGACGCGGTCAGCGCGATCGAGCCCGCCTCGACGGTGAGGTACTCGCGCGTGCCAGGGGTGTGCGGGACGCCCGTCATGCGCGCCCCCGGGGGCAGCACGATGCGGTCGATCTCCGTCCCGGGCACCCGGTCGGGCAGCAGCTTGCGGATGCTCGCCTGACCACGGGTCTGCACCGGCAGCGAGTCCTTCGCGAAGAAGCGCGCGCCCGCCCTCGGGGCCGCCACCAGCTCCTCGAAGGAGACCTGCAGCGCCACGGCGACCTTCTGCATCACCGCGAGCGTCGGGTTGGCGCCCCCGCTCTCCAGGTTGGACCACGTCGCCCGGGGGAGCCCCGACTGCCGCGCGAGCTGCGACTGCGTGAGCCCGCGCGCCTCGCGCAGGGCCCGGATGTTGGCGGCGAGGCGCTCGGCGGCGGCGTCGGGGGTGTCCATGCCTTGGCAGGATGCCAGCGCATTGGACAGAACGACAACGGGTTGTCCTCGGCGCTGCACGCTCCTCCCATCGAAGGAGGTACGCGACATGGACATCAAGGGACTTCGCATCGTGATCACCGGGGCAGGACAGGGGCTTGGGCGCGCGCTGGCGCTGGCGCTCGGGGGCAGGGGCGCGCGGGTGGCGCTCGTGGCGCGCACGGCGGCGGCGCTCGATCGGGTGGCGGCGGAGGTCGCCGCGGCGGGGGGCGAGGCGCACGCCATCCCCGGCGACGTCGGGGAGAAGGCGGCGATCCATCGCATCGCGGGGCAGGCGATGACCGCGCTGGGCGGGGTCGACGTGCTGGTGCACGGGGCGAGCACGCTGGGCCACGTGCCGCTGCGGGCGCTCGCGGACACCGACTGCGAGGCCCTGGAGCGGGCGCTCGCGGTCAACGTGCTCGGGCCCTTCCGGCTCACGCGCGCGCTGCTCGGGCCGATGCGCCTCGGGGGCGACGCGCTGGTCATCATGGTGAGCTCCGACGCCGCCGTGGAGGCGTACCCGACCTGGGGCGCGTACGGCGCCTCGAAGGCCGCCCTCGATCACCTCGCCCGCGTCTGGTCGGCGGAGCTCGACGGGCGCGGGGTGCGGGTGCTCGTGGTCGACCCCGGGGAGATGGACACCGCGATGCACGCCGACGCGATGCCCGAGGCCGACCGCTCGACGCTCGCGGCGCCCGCCGAGGTCGCCGAGCGCTTCGTGGAGATCATCAGACACGCGGCGTCGATCACCCCGGGGCGTCGGGTGTCGGCGCAGGGCTTCGTCGCGGAGGTGGCGTCGTGAACGCCGCGGCGCTGCCCTCCTCCAGGGGCGTGGAGCTGGAGGCCGCCGACGCACCGCGTGCCGACCCCCTCGCGGAGCGGCTGATGGTGATCGACCCCTCGACGGGTGCGCTGCGTGATCGGCGCATCGCCGACCTGCCCGGCGCGCTGCGCGAGGGCGACCTGCTGGTGCTCAACGACGCCGCCACGCTGCCGGCGTCGCTGCGCGCATCAGGCCCTGCGGGGGAGCCGGTGGAGTTGCGCCTCGCGCACCGCCACGACGACGGCGCCTGGGAGGTGGTGCTCTTCGGCGACGGCGACTGGCGCACCCGCACCGAGCACCGCGCCCCGCCGCCCCGGCTGCGCGTCGGCGATGCCCTGCGCCTCGGCGACGAGCTCGGCGCGCGGGTGGTGGCGGTGTCGGAGCGATCGCCGCGGCTGGTGACGGTGCGCTTCTCCCACGAGGGGGACGCGCTCTGGCAGCGGCTCTACCGCCTCGGGCGGCCGGTGCAGTACGCGCACCTCCGCGACGCGCTCGCGCTCTGGGACGTGCAGACCCCGGTGGCGTCGCGCCCGTGGGCGATGGAGATGCCCTCCGCGGGGAGGCCGTTGACCTGGTCGTTGCTGGAGGCGATCGCGGCGCGCGGGGTGGCGCTCGCGCGGGTCACCCACGCGGCGGGGCTGTCGTCGACGGGCGACGAGGCGCTCGACGCCAGCCTGCCGTGGCCCGAGCGGTGGGAGGTCTCGACCGCGACGGTGGCGGCGGTGGAGGCGTGTCGCGCGCGAGGCGGACGGGTGATCGCCGTGGGCACCAGCGTGGTGCGGGCGCTGGAGGCGAGCGCCGCGTGTGCGAGCGGGGCGGCGCCGCTCTCGGCGGGCACGGCGGTGACCGACCTGGTGCTGGGAGAGGGCTACACGCCGCGGGTGGTGGACGGGGTGCTCACCGGGATGCACGAGCGGGGGAGCTCGCACCACGCGCTGCTCACGGCCTTCGCGCAGGCCGAGCTCCTCGACGCGGCGCTGCGCTTCGCGCGCAGCCGGGGGTATGTGCAGCACGAGTTCGGCGACAGCGCGCTGGTGCTACGAGGAGCATGTGACGGGGTGCGGCGAGCCTAGAACTCCCCGGATCCGCCGGTGCCGCACGCGGCGCACTCGGGCAGGGTCGGGGTCGTGGCGCAGCGCAGCGGGCAGTAGGTCACCCGGTTGAACACATAGGGCTGACCCCCGTCGTCGATGCGCTGGCACTCGCTGCTCTGGCCGACGACGGTCATCTCGCCGTAGCCGCCGCCGTCGGCGAAGCGCCGCGCGCAGGCGGGGTCGGTGCCGGTCCAGGCCGGGAGCGGCGGCAGGCGCTGGCGCTCGCCCGCGGTGGGGTACCAGGCCGAGGTGCACACCCGCGCGACGACGCAGTCGGTGGGCATCGGGCGGGTCGCGTCGCCCGCGCGGATCGCGTAGCAGAGCTCGAACTGCCCGGTGCAATCGACCGTGAGGAAGTCGTCGCTGAAGGTGGTCCCGGCCATCGGGCGAGGGGGAGGGGAGGAGCCCATCGCCTGCGTCGGGCACTGGGCCCTGCCCATGGCGTCGAGCCAGGTCGACACGGCGTACACCGGGGCGGTGGGACCGCCGCTTCCGTAGGTGACGAAGCAGGGGGAGGTGTTGGTGAGCTCCCATCGACCGCGGGAGAAGCACTGGCACGAGCCCGGCCCGAGGCGCGCCGAGGGATCGGGGAGGACGTAGCCCTGGCACGGGCCCCACCGGCCCGAGAGCTCGTCGTAGGGCTCGCAGCGGGTCATCCCGTCGCGGCAGATGCCGCGGTTGCGGTTCGCCCGGAGCCCGGGCCAGCACTCGCGCATGGCGCCCTGCTCGGTGCAGGGACAGCCCTCGCGGGTGAGGTCATCGGGGCACTCGGGGGAGCCGCCGGGAAGCTCCGGGGTGGGCCCGGCGTCGGCGCTGCTGCCGTCGGGGCCGCAGTACCGGGGCAGCGGGTTGTCCGCGAAGAAGGCGTCGTAGTTGGGCTGGACGTCGCGCGGGGGGACGTCCCGGGGCTGCACGTCGAAGGTCGGGATTCCGCCCGTGTCGGAGCGCGGCGCGTCGAGGCCGCCGGTGTCTCGTGGCGGCGTCGAACCCACGTCCCGTGGTGCGACCGACGCATCGATCGTGTCGATCACCTCCACCACCTCGCCGCCCGAGGTGCAGGCCGCCAGCGCGGCGGTCACGAGCGCGAGGAGCGGCCGACGCGGGGCAGTGGGCATGGAGGTACTTCCGTTCCGTCCGGCGGTTGAGCTCCGAGGGTCACCCCGCGGCGACCTCCGGTGCAACCGGGGCCGGACGGAGGTGCCTCAGACCTGCCGCTTGCCTGCGCGCATCGGGCTCGGGAAGGGCTCGCGGTCGGCGCCCGGGATGTTGGGCGCCTCGTCGTCGCGCGCGTACTCCTTGCGCCCGGTGGTCTCGACGAAGGGCCCGCCGGAGTCCTCGGGCACCTCGCGGTCGAGGTCGTCGGTCGTCGACTCCTCGGCCGAGGTCGCCGACGTCAGGAATTGCTCTGCCAGGTTCTCGGCGAGGTCGTCCCGGGTGCGCGCAGGGCCGCTCCCTGGGTCGCGAATGAACGCGTTGCCGTCGTCCATCCGGTGGCCGACATGCAACGGCGCCGTCTTGGTCTTCGCTGACTTCATGATCACCTCACGCGGAGCGCGTGCACCGTGCACGCCTCCGCGAATCTACTCCCTCCCTCGCGAGGGGCTACCGCCGGGGGCACGCAAAGACGTGCCACTACGCACCATCTCCGGCACCCTTGCAGCGCTCCGGTCACGGCGTCGCTCTCCCGCCTTTCTCCGACTGACCCGTCACCGACCTGCCATGCCACCGACCCTGCCGCCGTGGTACGCGGTAGGGCGTGCCGCGACCTCTCGCCTTCGCGCTCGGCGTGCTCGCCCTCCTCCCCGCCTGCGGGGGGCCTTCGTCCGGGCGCCCCTTTGTCCCACGCCCGGACGCGGGTGCGCTCGACGTCGTGCGCACCGACGTGCCCATGGCCGACCTCGGCGCGGACGAGGCGCCTGCCCCGGTGGATGTCCCGGCGGATGTTCCTGACGTGCCGAGGGACATCACCCTGGCGCCGGACGCCGCGTGCTCGCGCAGCAGCGTGGCCGCCCGGGTGGAGCGCCTCCCGGTGGACATCGTCTGGGTGGTCGACAACTCCATCAGCATGGCCCCCGCCATCGACGAGGTCATCCGCGGGCTCAACGACTTCGCGGCCCTCGTGGGCTCGCGCGGGCTCGACTACCGGGTCGTGATGCTCTCGCTGCGCAACGTCCAGCGAAACGTCACCGTGCCCGACGGTCGGCGCTACGCGGTGTGCATCCCTGCCCCGCTCGCGGGCGACGATCGATGCGGCAACGGCCCACGCTTCCTGCACTCCTCGGTGGACATCCGCAGCACGCAGCCCCTGGAGCAGCTGCTCGGCACCCTCGGGCAGACCATGGGGTACACCGCGAGCGACCCGCGCGGCGGAGAGCCCTGGCGGGAGTTTCTGCGGCCCGAGGCCAGCAAGAGCTTCGTGGTGGTGACCGACGACCAGTCGCGCCTCACGGCCGACCAGTTCGAGACCTTCCGCGGCGGAACCAACCCCAACTCCCGCACCTTCGACCTGCCGCCGGGCCTGCTCGACCCCTCGTGGGAGGGGCTCTTCGACAACTACACCTTCAGCGGCATCTACGGCTGGGGCGACGAGCGCAACCCCGCCGTGCGGTGCATGTACCCCACCGGCGGCTCGGCCGCGGCCTCGGGCGCCGTGTACACCACGCTCGTCGACCGCCGCGGCGGCGTGCGCGCGCGCCTCTGCGACGGCTCCGCCGCGTGGGGGCCCTTCTTCGACCGCATCGCCACCGCGGTCGAGCGCAGCAGCCGCATCGCGTGCGACCTCGCCCTCCCGGCGCCGCCCGGCGGCTCGGTGCTCGACCCGCGGCTCGTCAACGTCGTCGTGCGCGGCGCAGCCGAGACCGTCATCGGGAAGGTCGCCAACGCGGCCGCGTGCCGGGCCACCGGCGGCTGGTACTACGACAACGAGGCGAGGCCCACGCGGGTCAACCTCTGCCCCGCGTCGTGCGACCGCGCGAACGAAGAACTCCGCGCCGGCAGCGCCTCCATCGAGGTGCAGTTCGGCTGCATCACCATCCCGGGCTGATCGCCCGCGCGGTGGGACGGCGCGCTACCGGCCCGCGTCGGGGCACACCCAGCCGCCCGCCGAGCAGGTGCACGCGCCCCCCGGCGGGCGCCCGCTGCACGCGCACTCCGTCACCGGGATCGTCCCCTCGGGGCAGCGCCAGCTCCCGCCCTCGCAGAGCGGCGGGGTGAGCGTGTCGCCGCAGATGCCGCCGGGCGTGCCCATGATGCAGGACGACGGGCGGCCGATGCACTTCTCCGCGGCGTCGTCGGCGATCGCCGCGTCCGTGTTCGTGGCGGCGTCGGTGGTGAGGGCGTCGGTGGTGAGGGCGTCGGTGGAGTGAGCGTCGGCGGCGTCGCCGAGGGCGGGGACATCGACCGAGGGCTGATCGGGCGAGACCAGCGGCCCGGCGTCGGTGCCCGTGTCGGCGGTGCCCGTGTCGGCGGTGCCCACGTCCGCGGTGGGGCGGTCGAGGGCGACGGCGTCGCTCGCGCCGTCGTCGGCGGCGTCGGTGGGGGTGACCGCCGGGTCGGCGTCGAAGCAGCCGACCAGGAGCGTGAGAAGGGGGAGGCAGCGAAGCAGGGCGGGGCGCATGGGGCATCCGTGCCTAGCGGGAGCGTGTCCGTCAAGCGCCCGCGGCGCCGGGTTCAATGGCACCATCGCGGGATCGGAGGTCCGTCCATGCGCACCACAACCATGCTGGCGATCGTGAGCGTCCTGTCCCTCGGCTGCGCTACGGCGCCGCGGCCGTCTGCCTGCGTCGACCCCGCCGCGGTCGCCTCGCTGCCGCGGTGGATGTCGCCAGGCGCCGAGCTCGCCGCGACGACGCCGGTCACCTCGCGCACCCTCTTCGTCGAGGGCCCCGCGCGCGGGACCATCCGCATCCCCGGGGAGGTCGTGCGCGACCCGCTCGCGGAGGCGATGGGGGCGCGCGGTCGACAGCGCATCCGCTCGATGTCCCTGCGCGAGGCGCCGGTCACCGACACGCTGCGCATGTTCGCCGAGATGGGCGGCTTCAACGTGGTGTTCTCCGACGACGTGCCGGGCCGCACGGTGACGCTCTCCCTGCGCGACGTGACCATCCTCGGCGCCTTCCGCACGGTGCTCTCGGCCGCGCGCCTCGGCGCCGACGCGCCCGACGGTGGCATCGTCTCGGTGCACCCCCGCGGGGCCGACGTGGCGACGCGCTGAGGGCTCTCGCCCGGCTACCTCCGCCCCGGGGCGCACGCCGCGGGGTCGGGTGGAGACGGGCTGACGGCGGTGCCGTCGAGGCGCCACGGGCTCACACAGCGGGCGCGGCGCGCGACCGAGGCGGCGTCACCCGCGTAGGCGCCCACCGACCAGACCCAGGCCTGGGTGGCCATCCCCGAGATCACGAGCTGCCCTCCGTCGGGGCTCCACCGGAGCCCGGTTGGGACGTCGGGGAAGGGCGTCGCGGCGGCCAGCAGGCGCCCGGAGGCGGCTTCCCAGACGCGGGCGATGCGGTCCATGCCCACCGTGGCCACGAAGGCGCCGCCGGGGTGGACGCGGACCACGGCGACGACCCCGTCGAAGGCGTGCCAGGAGCGGGCGACGGCGCCCGCGCGGAGATCGACGATGGACACATCGCCGCCCGCCGACCCCAGGGCGAGCGTGGCGCCGTCGCGCGACACGTCGGCGCTGGAGACCATCGACACGGCGAACTCCCCCACGATGCGGGCGCTCGCCGGGTCGACGAGGAAGACCCCGGAGGGCTGCGCGGTGACCACCTCGCCCCGCGGCGTCGTGGGCAGGTCGACGAGGCGGCTCTCGGAGAGCGAGCGGTCATCGACGCGCGCGCCCGAGGCGGAGTCCCACACGGTCACGGCGCCGTCCTCGCCGAGCGCCACCACCCGTCGCGTGGGCTCGTGGAGCCGCGCCGCGAGCACGGGCGACCCGGTGGAGATGCGCGCCCGCTCGCGCCGGGCGGACAGGTCCCAGAGGCGCACGGTGCCGTCGAAGCCGTGGGTGAGCGCCGTCGCGCCGTCGCGGGTGAAGGACACCTCGCGCACCCGCCCGGCGTGCCCGTCGAGGGTGCCGCGGGCAGCGCCGGTCGCGGCGTCCCAGAGGGAGACGGCGCCGTCCTCGCGGGAGGTCGCCAGCGTTCGCCCGTCGGGGGAGAGCGCCACCGAGCGAAGCCCCTGCGGGTTGGGCGGCGGGAGCGCCTCCCCGGGGGCGATGGGCGCCTCGGGCTGCGGATCGGCCGTGCCCACGGTGTATCGCGGCGCGCCGGTGGCGGCGTCCCACGCCCGCGCGGTGCCGTCGTTGGAGGCGGTGTACAGCACGGCGCCGCGGGCATCGAAGACGGCGCTCCGCACCCGGGCGCGGTGCCCGATCAGCCGTCGCAGCGCCGCCGAGGGCGCGGTCGACACCACGCGCATCGTCGCCGCCTCGCCCGCGAGCACCATCCGGCCGTCGCGCACGTCGACGCTGAAGATCCCGCCGTCGCCCGGGAGCAGGCCGTCGAGCTCTCCGCGCGCGGCGTCCCAGGTGCGCAGGGCGCCCGCCTCGTCGACGGTGATCAGCCTCGCGCCGACGAACTCCGCGTGGTTGGCGCTGCCGTGGTGGCCCGCCAGCGACGCGAGCTTCTCGCCGGTGCGGAGGCTCCAGACGGGCACCGCGGGGTCGACGACCGCGGCGGCGACGAGCGCGCCGCTCGGATCGACCGTCACGCGATAGACGGCCTCGCCGCCCGCGAAGGTGCGGAGGGCCTGCGCCGTCGCGACGTCCCACGCGATGACCGCGCCGTCGTCGCCGCCGCTCACCAACGTGTCGGGCGCCGCCCACGCGAGGCTGTTCACATGGCCCAGGTGACCCGCGAGCACCGTGGGCGCCCCGAGGGTGGCGGCGTCCCAGACGAGCACCCGGCCGTCGTCGCTGGCGGTCGCGAGGCGGCGCCCGTCGGGCGAGAAGCGCAGGTCGCGAATCCTCGATGCGTGGGCGGCCGGGCGGATCACCCCGGTCCACGGGGGCGCTGCCAGCCAGACGCCGAGGGCGCCGCCGCGGTCGCCGAGCGCGAAGCGGGCGCCGTCGGGAGACCAGTCCGCGGCCTGCGAGGTCTCACCGGGCGCGAGGGTGACGCGCGTGAGCGGCGCTCCGTCGGCGGTGGCGAAGACCGTGATGCCCCCGTCGGCGTGCACCCCGAGCACCCGGGCGCCGTCCGGGGAGAGCCGACCCGTGAGGGGTCCCTCCCGCGACCAGCGCATCCGCCGCGCGGCCACGTCCCACGCCTGGAGGGCGCTGCCGAAGCCGGCGCTCAAGAGCAGCGCGCCGTCGGGCGTGAGCGCCGCCCACTGCACGCCGCCGCGCTGGGCGGGCGCGACGTCGAGCACGCCCGCGTATGGGGCGAGCGCGCGCGCCGTGAGCAGGCGGAGCGTCGGCGGTCCATCGGGCCGTCCCCCCCACGAGCCCGCCAGGAGGGGCAGCGCCCGGCCCGCTTCGCCCGCGAGCAGGGCCTGCCGGGCGAGCTCCTCGAGCCCCTCGCCAAGCCGCCGCTCTGCGAGGGCCCGCGCGCGCACGGCGACGCTCCGCTGCCTCGCGGCCTCGTCGCGCTCGGCGGCGATGCGACGGACGCTGTACGCCCCGAAGGCCCCGAGCGCCGCGAGCGCGGAGAGCACCGTGACGACGGGCGCGCGGTGACGTCGCACCCAGCGCAGGACGAGCTGCGCCGGGGTGTAGTGATGGGCGCGCACCAGCTGCCCCGCCTGGAAGCGACGGAGGTCCTCCGCGAGGCCCTTCGCGGTGGGGTAGCGGTCGGCAGGGCGCTGGGCCATCGCTCGCTCGACGATCGCCACGAGCTCGGGGGGGATCTCCGGCGCCAGCCCGGCAAGGGGCCTCGGCGGACCTTCGGTGACCCGGCGCAGCACCTCGTGGGCGCCGTTGGACTCGGCGTAGGGCCGACGGCCGCCGAGCACGTGGTAGAGCATCGCGCCGATGGCGTAGACGTCCGCGCGCTCGTCGACGACCTCGCCGCGGGCCTGCTCGGGCGGCATGTACGCAGGCGTGCCCATCACCGAGCCCGCCACGGTGGCGCCCTCGTCGGCGGTGGCAGTGGCGGCGGTGGGGAGCGCCGTGGCCTCCTCGCCGCTCGCGAGGTTGCGGGCGAGGCCCCAGTCGATCACCACCGTCTCTCCGTAGGCGCCCACCAGCACGTTGGCGGGCTTCAGGTCGCGGTGGATCACCCGCTCTCCGTGCGCGTACGCGAGGGCGTCGGCCACGTCGATGACGTGCGGCAGCAGCGCGAGGCGCTCGCCGGGTGTCGCGCCCGCCACGAGGTCTTCGAGGGTGCGGCCCTGCACCAGCTTCATGGCGAAGAAGGGCTCGCGCTCGGACCAGCGCCCGACCTCGTACACCGGCACGATCGACGGGTGCTGGAGGTTGGCCGTCACGAGCGCCTCGCGGGCGAAGCGCGCCAGCACGTCGCGATCGGCCACGCGCACCTCCTTGATGGCCACGACGCGCCCGGTGCGCTGGTCGTACGCGCGGAAGATGCGACCGAGGCCGCCGCGGGCGAACTCCTCCTGCACCGCGTAGAGCGAGCGGTCGACGGGCAGCAGCCGCTCGGCCGTCGCGCCCCGCACCCGCGCTCCGAGGGAGCGGTCGCCGTCGCCGGAGGCAACGGGCTCGTCGGCGGACTCCCCGGGCGCTCGCTCGGGGCCGCGGCTCACGGCGCGCCGTCCATGCGCTCGTTGGCCGCGCGCAGCCGACGGGTGAGCACCCGCAGCACCCCGGACGCCACCTCCGGGCGCTCGCGGAGCAGGTCGGCGAAGTCCTCCTGCGCGACGCGGAGCAGGGTCACCGACGTGGCCGCGGTCGCGGTGGCGCTGCGCGGCGCCGGGTCGAGCAGGGCCATCTCGCCGAAGACCTCGCGCTCGCCCATCGTGGCGAGGGTGCGCCCCCCGCGCGAGACCCGCACCGACCCTTCGACCACCAGGAAGAGCGCGTCGCCGCGGTCGCCCTCGCGGAAGACCTCGTCCTCCTCGTCGACCGCGAGCTCGGTGGTGATGCCCGCGAGCTCCACCAGGTCTTCGCTCGGCACCATGGCGAACAGCTCCAGGCCCTTCAGGAACAGTACCTTCTCCGCCGTGGTGATCATCGGTCCTCTCTGCTCCGGGTGGTCGATGCGCGCCAGGGCGCCCGCGGCGGTCTCCCGCACGATCGCCCGCGGGTCTGCGGCGAGGGCGCGGAGCCTCGGGCGGGCGGAGAGCACCTCCGCGGCCCCGGCGTGGTACGCGGCGCACGCGACCATCCACGCGCTGGCGTCGTCGAGCAGCGCCTCCACCCACCCATCGCGGGTGCGCGCGGGGAGCTTCAGGCGCCGCCCCGCCGCGGCGAGGCGGTCGGCGCGCGGCGACTCCTCGACGAGCGCCACCACCAGGGGCCTCAGCGACGCGATCTCCCGGGCCCAGTCGCTGGAGTCCAGGAGCTCGACGGCGTTGGCGCGGCGCACCGGGTCGGGCTCGTCGAGGTTGGCGCGCACCGTGGCGAGGTCGAGCTCGGGCTGCACCGCGCCCAGCAGGTGGAAGACCCGGTTGCGGGCCCGCTCGGTGCGCTCCCGCAGGGCGCGGGAGATGAGCGCCGCGGGGCCCTCGACGTCGGCGGGGCGGTAGGGCAGCAGGGCCCTCGTGCCGTCGGTGCGAAGGGCCGACTCGTCGCGCCCGAGGCCCTCGGCGGCGGCCACCGCGGTGAAGGCCCGCGTGAGCTCGGCCTCGCACGCGGCGATCATGGCGTCGGTGGGGAGCTCGACCCCGGGGGACCCGGCGCGGGCGCGGGCCAGGGCCTCGCAGGCCGCGTCGCGCGAGGCTTCGTCGTCGGCGGGGAGGGCGCCGGCGACCGCGGCGAGGGTGGAGCGCGTGCCCAGGGCCCCGAGCGCGCGGAGGGCGGTGGGGCACAGCGCGGGTGAAGCGAGCGCCCCGATGAGCGCGGGCTCCGCGGCGGCGCCGACGGCGGCGGCGGCCTCGGCGGCGTGCCGGGCGTCGCGGCGGTCGGCGAAGCGGAGCAGCAGCGCGGGCAGCAGCGCGGGGTCGGGCGCGAGGCGGGCGAGCTCGAGGCCCAGGGCGCGGGCTTCGCGGGCGGCGTCCGCGAGGAGGGCGCTCGCCCGGGCGGAGACCCTCGCGCGGGCGTCGGCGTCGCCGTGGCGGTGCATCGCCTCGGCGGCGGCGGCGACGAGGGGCGCCTCGTCGGCGTCGAGGAGGGGGGACACCCGGGCGAGCTGCGCGGGCCCGGCTGCGCGCGCGGCGGCGGCGCGGACGCCGGGGTCGGTGTCGGCGAGGGCGCGGTCGAGCTCGGCGTCGCCGAGGCCGCAGGGCGCGAGGCAGGCGAGGGCGCCCGAGCGGATCGCGGCGTCGGGGTGCGCCGCGAGGGCGCGGAGCTCGACATCGAGGGCGCCGGGGGCGAGGCGCGCGAGGTCGAGGGCGTGGCGGAGCGTCGCGGGGTCGCCGGAGCGCAGGGCCTCCCGCGCGGCGCGCTCGATGTCGCGGGTCACCACGTCGTCGGGGGCGCCGGTCGCGATGCGACGGCGGCGCAGGGTCTCGGCGAGGGAGCGCGCGTAGGCGGTGCGCAGCCGGAGCACGGCGACGATCCAGAGGACCGCGGCGACCACGGTGACGGCGGCGAGGGGACCGAGGGCACCGGAGACGGCGCGGTAGCCGAAGAGCGCGGCGCCGGAGAGGGCCTCGGTGCCGGGCTTGATGACTCCGTCGATGGTGGCCTTGCGGCGGCCCCGCACGGCGGCGGGCACCGGGAGGTAGAGCAGCTGCATCGCGGCGTCGTGGAGGGTGTAGCGGAACACGTCGCCGGCCTCGCTGACGGTGGCCGCGGGGAGGGTGGGCGAGGCGAGGATGCCGAGGGCGCTCAGCCCGAGGGTTCCGGGAAGGAAGAGCAGGGCGCCGGTCACGCCGAAGCGCTCGAGCACCCGCGCGGTGACGAAGAACTGCACGAAGAGCGAGACGGCCCCGATGCCGCTGGAGAGCAGCGCGAAGAAGCGCAGCATGGCGACGCGGTCGCCCGCGAAGGTGTGCGCGGCGATGGTCTTGAACTGGAAGTCGAGGAGCGTGGAGGCGAGCACCCCGCACGCGATCATCGGCCCGAGCAGGCGGAGGTGCCCGGTGCCCGGCGGGTCGACGGCGGGAGGCGGGGCGGCGGCGGACGGGGAGCGCGGGGCGGCGCGCCGGGCGGTGGGGCGGCGGGCCACGAGGGTGGAGAGCAGCGCGACGGCGAGGAGGAAGCCCGCGACGGCGAGTAGCAGCGCCTCGGCGCCGGTGCGGGTCACGAGCTGGGAGATGAGCACGCCGACGGTGATGTTGGCGACGGTGCCGCCCGCGGCGATGATCCCGAAGATGCGGCGGGCCTCGCGGGGGGAGAAGCGGTCGCCGGCGCTGGTCCAGAACTGCATCATCGCGAGGGCGCCCATCACCTCCACGCCGACGTAGAGCGCGTAGTAGACCCAGCGCGGCCCGAGGGCCCACCAGGCCGCGAGCGCGAGCGCCGCCAGGGCCACCGAGGTCGCCCGCACCAGGCGGTCGCGGCGCACCCGGTCGGCGACGCGGGCGTAGAGGAGCCCGACCGCGCTCACCGCGAGCGGCGAGAGCACGTACATGAGCGGCAGCCGCGAGGGGGACTCGTGCGCCAGGAAGAGCGCGTCGCGCACCGAGCGGCCCACGAAGAAGGCCGCGACGGCGCAGTAGTTCCACGCGAAGAGGAGCGCGGCCTCCTTCCGCTGTCCGGGCCGGAGCGTCACGGGCCGCGATCGTAGAGCATCGCCGGGGCCCCGCGGCGGAAAGCGCCCCAGCGGGGATCATCGCGCCCCCGGCAAGCGTCGGCTTAAGGTCGCGCGGAGGGTGAGACTGTGCTTAAGAGCGCGCCATGATCGGCACCTCGAACCTCGGCAAGTCCTGGGGCGACCGCGTCCTCTTCGGGGGCGTCACCCTCAAGCTCAACCCCGGCTCGCGCTACGGCCTCGTCGGGGCCAACGGCTCGGGCAAGACGACCTTCATGAAGGTGCTCGCGGGGGACGAGCCCGCGACCGAGGGCATGGTCACCACGCCGCGCAGCGCCCGCGTCGGCGTCCTTCGGCAGGACCGCTTCATGAACGACGAGGACCGCATCCTCGACGTCGCGATGATGGGCGACGAGGTGGTCTGGGGCGCGCTCAGCGAGCAGCGGCGCCTCGGGGAGACCGGCGGCGACCTCGGGCGCATCGCCGACCTCGAGGACGTCATCCGCGCGCACGACGGCTACACCCTGGAGGCCCGGGCGAGCTTCATCCTGGAGGGCCTCGGCATCCCGGTGCCGCTGCACCGCCAGGCCCTCGCGACGCTGTCCGGCGGGTTCAAGCTGCGGGTGCTGCTCGCGCAGGTGCTGCTCGGCGGCCCCGACGCGCTGCTGCTCGACGAGCCCACCAACCACCTCGACATCCTCTCGATCCGGTGGCTGGAGAAGTTTCTCGCGGTCTACAAGGGCTGCGCGCTGGTGATCTCCCACGACCAGCGATTCCTCGACAACGTCGCGACGCACATCCTCGACGTCGACTACGGCACCATCACCATCTACACGGGCAACTACTCCGCCTTCGAGGTGGAGAAGCGCCTCGTGCGCGAGCGCATGGAGGCCCAGAAGGAGCGCCAGGAGAAGATCATCGCGGAGAAGCGCGCCTTCGTCGACCGCTTCGGCGCCAAGGCCACCAAGGCCAAGCAGGCCCAGAGCCGCTTGAAGCAGATCGAGAAGATCGAGGTGATCGAGATCGCCGAGAGCTCGCGGCAGGCGCCGGTGTTCCGCTTCGTGCCCGCGCGGCCCAGCGGCAAGGACGTGCTCACGGTGGTGGGCCTGTCGAAGTCCTACGGCGACAAGCAGGTGCTCAAGAACGTCTCGGTGGCCGTGCGCCGCGGAGAGCGCCTCGCCATCATCGGCCCCAACGGGCTGGGCAAGTCCACCCTGCTCAAGATCGCCATGGGGCGCCTCGACCCCGACGTGGGCCGCGCGGAGTGGGGCCACGAGGTGCGCCCCGGCTACTTCGCGCAGGACCACCGCGACCTCCTCGTCGACGAGAACACCACGCCCTTGAAGTTCATCGAGGCGGCGTGCCCGACGGAGTCGCAGACCTACGTGCGCGGCCAGCTCGGGCGCATGCTCTTCTCCGGCGACGACGCGCAGAAGCGGGTGTCGACGCTCTCCGGCGGCGAGGCCGCGCGGCTGATCTTCTGCCGGCTGATGGTCGAGAAGCCCAACGTGCTGGTGCTCGACGAGCCCACCAACCACCTCGACCTGGAGAGCATCGCGGCGCTGGTCGAGGGCCTGCGGGCCTTCGAGGGCACGGTGATCTTCGTGTCGCACGACCGGTGGTTCGTCTCGGCGCTGGCGACGCGCATCCTGGAGGTGACGCCCGATGGTCCGCGGGACTTCCCGGGCACCTACCCCGAGTACCTCGCGCGCTGCGGCGACGACCACCTCGACGCCGACGCCGTGGTGCTCAAGGCGAAGAAGGTGCAGAAGGACAGCGCCCCGGGTGCGGGCCCCGCGGTGACGGCGCTTTCCTGGGAGGAGCAGAAGAAGCGCCGCAACCGGGTGAAGGACCTCCCCCAGCGGCGCGACAAGGCCCTCGCGGGCATCGCGACGGCGGAGGCGCGGCGCAAGGCGATCGCGGACCTCTACGCCAGCGACGGGTTCTACACGACGGCGACGCGGGAGCAGCTCGCGAAGCTGCAATCGGAGGACGAGGCGCTCGCGAAGAGCATCGAAGGCCTCATGAGCGAGTGGGAGCAGATCGAGCAGCAGCTGGCGGCCTTCGCGGCGCAGGACCGTGCGGAGGACCTCGCCGCGGGGCGCGGATGACCGTCCGTCGCGCGCCGGTCGTCGCGGCCATCGTGCTGTCGATGTTCATGTCGGCGATGGAGGCGACGGTGGTCGCGACGGCGATGCCCACGGTGGTCGCCGACCTCCACGGCATCGAGCTCTACGGCTGGGTGACGGCGATCTACATGCTCGCCAGCACGGTCACCATCCCCCTGTGGGGCAAGCTCGCCGACCTCCGCGGGCGCCGCCCGGTGATGCTCGCCGGGATGGCCCTCTTCCTCCTCGGCTCGGTGCTCTCCGGCGCGGCCGGGGGCATGGTGGCCCTCATCGCCTTCCGCGGCATCCAGGGGGCCGGCGCGGGCGCGCTGCAGCCCGTGGCGCTCACCATCATCGGCGACCTCTTCACCATCGAGGAGCGCGGCCGGATGCAGGGCATCTTCGGCGCCGTCTGGGGCCTCGCGGCCATCTCCGGCCCGCTGCTCGGCGGGCTCATCGTGCACGCCCTCGGCTGGCGCTGGGTGTTCTTCGTCAACGTCCCCTTCGGGCTGCTCTCGGCGGCGCTGCTCGTGGCCTTCCACCGCGACCCCGCGCGCACCACGGCGCCCGGGCCCCTCGACGTCGCCGGGGCCGCCCTGCTCACGCTCACGGTGCTGGCGCTGCTCGCGGGCGTCGGCGGGCGCTCCCCCGCGCTCACGCTCCCCCTGGCCGCGCTCGGCCTCGCGGCCTTCCTCGCGGTCGAGCGCCGGGCCAGCGAGCCCATGATCCCGCTCACCCTCTTCCGCGACCCGGTGATCGCCACGGCGAGCGTCGCGGGGGCGCTCATGGGCAGCGTGATGATGGCCTCGCTCACGTACCTCCCGCTGCACGTCCAGGCCGTGCTCCGGGGGACGCCCACGGCGGCCGGTACGGCCGTCGCGCCGATGCTCATCGGGTGGCCGGTGGCGAGCGCCGTGGCGGGGCGGCTGCTCGCGCGCACCAGCTACCGGGTGCTGGTGCGCACGGGCCTGGTCGCCGTCGGGGTGGCGACCTTCGCGCTCTGGCGCCTGCTCGCCGCGGGCGCGGGGACCTCCGCGATGCGCGCCGTGATGCTGCTCTTCGGGGCGGGCATGGGCTTCGCCAACACCGCGCTCATCGTGATGGTGCAGGAGCGGGCGGGCTTCGCGATGCGGGGCGTGGCGACGGCGAGCACGATGTTCTTCCGCACCATCGGCGGCGCGGTGGCGGTGGGCGCCCTCGGCGCGCTGCTGGCGCGGCGGGTGGCGGGGGACGTGCCCGAGTCGCTGCTGCGCGAGATGCTCGGCCCCGAGCACGGCGCGGGCGTCGACCCGCGGGTGCTACAGGCCGCGGGCGTCCACCTCTCGGGCGCGATGGTGACGGTGTTCGGGGCGATCGCGGTGCTGGGCGTGCTGGCGGCGCTCACGGGGCCCTTCTTCCCCGCGGTGGAGCGGCGATCGAGCACGGCGCCGGCGCCCGTGCCCGCCGAGGGGTAAAGGTGCCCGGCGCCCGGACGTGAGTCAGCCCCGGCCGATGACGCAGGTGGCGGCGCGGTCGATGTAGTAGCGGCGCTGATAGACGGTGAGCGCGCCGGAGCTCGGGCAGACGAAGCGGCCGAGGGGGCAGGTGCCGCAGGCGTCGTCTTCGCTGTAGCCCGTCACGGTGACGGTCTGCACGCGGCCCCCCTGCGAGCACTGGGTGCCCGAGCCGGGGCACACGCGCATCATCGGGTCGCCCGAGCACGAGCCCACGCGCGCGATGCACGCGCCGCCGTCGGTACCCGCTCCGCCGGTGCAACCCAGGGTCACCATGGAGCCCGACGTGCAGGTGAAGGTCTGGGCCAGGATCCAGCCGCACTCGGTGTTGGGGCCCTCGTCGTCGTCGAAGACGCTGCAATTGCGGGTGATGCTGAGCATGCCGCCGGCGTCGGGCGCGCCGGTGTCGGGCACGCCCACGTCGCGCACCCCCGCGTCCGTGGTGCACGACGCCGGCGTGCGTCGCCAGCCGCCGAAGACCGAGCAGCTCGACGTGCCGGTCGGGCCGCTGCTGGTGCCGGGCTGGCACGCGCCGTCGAAGCTGCACCAGCCGCAGCCGGGGTTGGTGGTGCATGCGCCGCAGGTGCCGATGGCGGCGCAGTTGACCGGGCAGTCGCCGCAGTCGGCGCGGCACGAGGTGCAGGTCTCGCCGCTGTTGCAGCTGCCATCGCCGCAGGTCGCCGGGCAGGCGCCGCAGTCGCGCTGGCACGACATGCACGTCTCGCCGCCGTTGCAGCTGCCGTCGCCGCAGGTCGCCGGGCAGGCGCCGCAGTCGCTCGGACAGCTGGAGCAGGTCTCGCCGCCGCCGCAGGTGCCGTCGCCGCAGCTGCCGGTGCAGTCGCCGCAGTCCTGTCGGCACGTCATGCAGGTCTCGCTGCTGCCGCAGCGCGCGTCGCCGCACACGTCCGGCGCGCCGAGGTCGACGGGCACGCCGAGGTCCGTCGGCGGTACGCCAGTGTCGACGGGCTCCTTGCCGGTGTCGACCGGCGTCACGCCGTCGTCGGTGGGCGGCGCCACGCGGTCCATCTCCGTCGCGGCATCGTCGGGGGCGCCCAGGTCGGCGGGCGTCGCGGCGTCGCCGTCGATGGGGGTGGTGTTTCCGCCGCCGCCGCGCGCGCTGCAACCCAGCGAGAGCGCGATCACGGTGCCTACCGCCAGATGGCGAAGAGATGGATGCATAAGTACTTCCTCAAGGGGGCGACGCCGCGCCGTGCTGGCCGGAGGGAGGGGGGGGGACCTCCTCGGGCGGTCGAGGCGGTCGTAGCCGAGGCCCCTGTATTTGCAAAGCGGCCTTGCGGGCCTGAGCGGTCATTGTCAGTCCACCGGGTGCGTCGCGCCGATGTCACGGGCGCGACGTCGCCGCGATGGTCAGCGCCAGCGGATGACGCCGAGCACGTTGGAGTAGTCGTCGGTCCACGGGCGCGAGCGCGCGGCGGGGTCGACCCGGCGCCACCGCGGGTCGGTGGCGAGCACGCCGAGGTGTGCGGGCTCGCGGGCGAGCACCACCCAGGTGGTGGGGATGGGACCGTCGGGCGACGGGGCGGTGGCGCGGCCCAGGAGGGCGACCAGGCCCGCGTCGCGGGCGAGCGCGGCGACCACGCCGTCGAGCGCGACGTGCCGGTTGGTGACGTGAAACGCGATCACGCCGCGGGGATCGGTGCGCGCGAGGTAGAGCGCGAGGGCCTCGCGGGTGACGAGGTGCGTGGGGATCGCGTCGGAGCTGAAGGCGTCGAGCACGAGGAGCCCGTGGCGCGCGCCGCGGTCGCGGGCGAGGGTGCGCCGCGCGTCGCCGGTGACGACGGTCCACGGGGCGCGGGCGTCGCGGAGCCAGGTGAAGTGGCTCCGGGCGAGGCGGACGACCTCGGGGTCGAGCTCGTAGAAGGTCCAGCGCTGGGCGGGGCGCGCGTGCGCGAGGAGCATGCCCACGCCGAGGCCCACGACCCCCACCGAGCGGCCGTCGAGGCCGGGGCCGAGCGCGGCCATCACCTGCCCGATGGGGCTCGCCGGGGCGTAGTACGCGACGGGCTCGCGTCGTCGTTTGGGCGAAAGGTACTGGAGCCCGTGGAGGGTGGTGCCATGGAGGAAGCGCCGCACGCCGCGGGCGTCGTCGACGCGCATGACGCCGTAGAAGGTCCGGGAGGCGTCGACCACGGCGCGGTCGAAGCGGCCCGCGGCGAGGATGGCGAGGAGCCCGAGCGCGAGGCGCACGCGGCGGCCGATGGCGGTGAGCACCAGGAGCATCAGCGGGGCGCCGAAGCGCACCAGCGAGGGCGCGCGGGTCATCTCCGGGGCGCGGACCAGGGCCACGGCGAGCGCGCCGACGGCGACGGGGACGAGGGCGTCGGCGAGGGTCCAGCGGGGGGATGGCGGGCGCGGGGTGCGGGGGGCGAGCACGGCATTCGGGTCGACGCCCACGGAGCGCAGGAAGGCCTCCTCGCGCTCGCGCCGGTCGGGCAGCGGCGGCGGCTCTGGGATGAGCAGCACCGCGAGCGCCATCACCAGCGGGTACTCGGTGACGCGCACGAAGAGGCGCGGGGCGAGGAGGGCGTTGAAGGCCCCGCCGAGGGCGCCGCCGACGGCGAGCGCGAGCTGGAAGGCGGTGACCGATCCGGCGGCGGGGCGGGTGCGCGCGAGCTCGCCGTGGAGGATGTACGCCGTGGCGGCGAAGAGGCACAGGTGGCCGACCGCGATGGGCAGGCGGGTGGCCACCTGCGGCGCCGTGAAGAGGAACATCATCACGAGCAGCGAGAGGTACGGCGCGGCGACGCGCGGCGACGGGGCCTCCGGCGGGCGCGCGAACACGACGATGAAGCTCGCGAGGTAGATGGCCAGCGGCGCGACCCAGAGCAGCGGGAACGACCCCACGTCGGTGGCGAGGTGCGTGGTGACGCCGAGCATCAGGCTCGACGGCACGAAGGCGAGGGCGACGCAGCGCAGCCAGACGGCGCGGGGCGTGCGCGCCGCGAGAGGGGCGGCGTCGGCGGCGTCGGGGGGCGCGCGGCGGACGTCCCAGGCGGCGCGCGCGACGAGGGCGACGTAGACGACGTAGGCGCCAGCGAAGAGGCGCGACTGCGCCCGGAGCGGGAGCAGGGGTTCGAGCAGCAGGGGGTAGGCGAGCAGCGCGACGAGGCTGCCGACGTTGCTGGCCGCGAGCAGGGGCCGCGGGTCGGCGCCCGAGGCGCGGGTGTACCAGCGCTGGAGGAGCGGCGCGCCGGTGGAGAGCAGCACGAAGAGGGCAGCGACGCGCAGGGCGAGGGCCGCGAGGATCCAGCGGGTGAGGTCGCCGTCGGGCGGCGGAGCGAGGCCCGCGAAGGAGAGGGGCAGCGCGGCGACCGAGAGGGCGAGGAGCGCGACGTGCAGGAGGGGCAGGGCGCGGTGCCCGACGAGGGCGGGCGCGAGGTGGGCGTAGGCGTAGCCCGCGAGCAGGGCGCACTGGAAGAAGACCACGCAGGTGTTCCAGAGCGCGGGCACGCCGCCGGTGAGGGGGAGCAGCGCGCGCGCGACCATGGGCTGCACGGCGAAGAGCAGCGCCGAGCCGAGGAGCGTCGCGAGCGTGAAGCGGCGCAGCATCGGACCTGTCTCGCCGATGCGGCGCGCGATCGCAACGTCGGCCTTCCCCCTCCCGGTCGGCCGCCCCGGTCCCTATGTGTCGGACGGAGGGGTTCAACCATGCGCACACCAGACCCAACGCTCGATCGTCGCGCCCTGCTTCGCCGCACGGGTGGGGGCCTCGCGCTCCTGGTGCTCGGGCCCGTCGCCGCGGCGGTGGAGGGCTGCGGGAAGAAGGCCCTGAGCTGCGTGGACACGGCCGGGTTGTCCTTCGCCGACGCCCAGACCCGGGTGACGTTGCAGTACGTCGACCGCGCGCTCGATCCGGCGAAGCCCTGCCGGACGTGCAGGCACTTCCGGACGGCGGGGGAGGCCGCCTGCGGCGGGTGCGAGGTGGTCAAGGGACCGATCAACCCGGGCGGCGGGTGCCAGTCCTGGGCGGCGCGCACCTGACACGAGTGCCCCTGCTGGCCCCGGCGCAACAGACGGCGGACACTTCGGCGCCCATGCGAGGACCCACCCTTCGTCTCGTCTGCGTCAACGACGTCTACGCGCTCGACAACCTGCCCCGCCTGCGCAGCCTCGTGCGGCGCTTCGCCTCGGTCGACCCGGCGGACGCCTTCGCGACCACGCTCGCGGGGGACTTCGTCGCGCCCAGCCTGCTGTCGAGCCTCGACCAGGGCGCCGGGATGGTCGACTGCCTCAACGCCATCCCCATCGACTATGTGTGCTTCGGCAACCACGAGCAGGACGTCCCCGGGGAGGCGCTCGCCGCGCGGGTGCGCCAGTTTCGGGGCACCTGGCTCAACACCAACGTCCCTGGTTACGTGCCCGCGCTGCCCGCCTCGCGGGTGCTCACCGTGCAGGGCGAGGGGACGCGCGCCGTCCGCGTGGGCCTCGTCGGGGTCGTCACCGAGGACCCGTCGCTCTACCGCCCCGGCGCCTTCGGCGGGCTCCCGATGCTGCCCGCCAACGCCACCGCCCTCGACGAGGGCCGGCGTCTCGTCGCCGGGCAGGGGTGCGCGTGCGTGCTGGCGCTCACCCACCAGTCGCTCCCCCGCGACCGGGCGCTCGCGATGGCCCAGGGCGACCCTCCGGTGCCGGTGATCCTCGGCGGGCACGAGCACGAGCCCTACGTCGAGCAGGTGGGCAGCGCGTGGGTGGTGAAGGCCGGCACCGACGCCCTCTACGCCGCGGTGGTGGACCTCGCGTGGCCCGCCGAGGCGCCCGCCGCGGGCCCCGACCTCCCGGCGGTATCGGTGCGCCTCGAGCCCGTGCACGACCACGCCGACGACCCCGCGCTGCGAGCCCTCGTCGAACGCCACATGCTCCCGGTGAAGGCCCTGCACGCGGCGACCTTCCTGCGCCTCGCGCCGGGCTCGACGCTCTCGTCGGTGGGCACCCGCTACCGGCAGACCTCCGTCGGGTCGCTCATCGCCAACTGCGTGCGCGACGACCTCTGCGCCGACGCGTGCCTCATCAACGGCGGCGGCATCCGCGCCGGTCGCGAGTACACCGAGACCTTCACCTACGGCGACCTCGAGGCCGAGCTGCCCTTCGCCAACGAGGTGGTGGTCGTGACCATGCCGGGGCGGGTGCTGCGCGAGGCCGTGGCGGCGTCCCGGGCGAGCGCGCCACGGCCGGCGCCGGGCTTCCTCCAGGTGGACGCCGGGGTGGTGGTGGACGGAGAGCAGCGGGTGATCACGGTGAAGGGCGAGATCCTCGACGAGGCGCGCGAGTACCGGGTGGCGACGGTGCGGGTGCTCTTCGACGGGATGGACAACGTGGCGCCGCTCCTCCGCTTCGCGCAGGAGAACCCCGGGCGCATCCCGCCGAGGGACAGCGGTCGGGAGCTCAAGATGATCGTCGTCGAGGCCTTCTCGCTCGCGCTCTGGCGGGACATCGGCGGCTTCGAGAGGGTCGACGCTGACTGCGATGCGAGGGTGTCGGCGGACGAGCTGCGTCAGGCCATCGCGGAGGCCTCCGGTGCCCCCGCGCCGACGCTCCTGGTCGACGGCATCTTCGGCGCCCTCGACGCCGACCACGACGGGACCATCACCGCGGCCGAGGCGCACGACCACGTCGACTGCGCGCCGCCCCGGGAGCGAGCGCCGCATTGACGGCGGGGCGCACGGGCAACAGTCAGGGAGTCATCAGGCGCGGCGGGCACACCCACGGCGCCGCTCGCCGCGTTCGTCGACGGAGGTCCTCCCCATGGCAACGATCGAAATCAAGGATCAGGCGCTCGTCATCACCATCGAGGGCCTCGACAAGATCATGGCGCTGCGGAGCTCGATCACGGTGCCGCTGGCGCATGTCACGGGCGTCACGGCGCGGCCCGACATCTCCAAGCTGATGTACATGCCCGTCGAGGCGCAGTTTCGAGGGGTGCGAAACCCGGGCAGCATCCTGGCGGGCACGCTGGTGATGGCCGACGGTACCGGCCACGTGTTCTGCGATGTGCGCGATGAGACGCGCGCGCTGGCGATCGACCTCCAGCACGACGAGTTCAAGCGCATCATCGTCGAGGTGTCCGACCACACGCCCGAGGAGGCGCGCGACCTCATCCTGGCAGCGGTCGGCCCGGGCGTAGGATCCGCCGCGCCCGAGTCCGACCGGAAGGGCGACGAGCCGCGGCGCATCCCGGCCGGCACGAGCCGCTAGGCTCGCCGTCGCACGCTCAGCCCAGCGGGCGCAGGTACTCGAACTTCGGGGCGCGGAGGTCTTCGGCCGTGAGCCCGAAGCTCTCGTCGCGCGGGATGAGATAGATCACGTCGGCCTTCACCGACGCCCAGCTGATCATGCCGAGCGAGTTGAGCAGCCGGGCGAAGGTCTCGCGCTTCCACAGCGCGGGCTCGGGGACGTTGCACGCGTGCGAGAACGAGCGCTCGCTCGGGGTGCCGTGCTGTAGCAGCAGGGCCATGGTGAAGGTCATGTAGCGGTGGTCGCCGCGGTAGGGGTCGCCGGGCCCCGACGGCGTGCGCCGCGCGCCCTCCAGCGTGGTCATGCCCCCGGACCACATGTTGAAGTCGTTGAGCGCCCGGCCGTCGTCGTCGAAGAAGTCCCAGCACCCGCTGATGGCGTACTGGAGCCGCCCCTGGAGGAGCTGCGACACGTCGCGGTAGAGGCGCCACTTGTCCCGGCGCGAGGAGTGCGCAGGGTGCTGCTCGATGAGCTGCTGGAGCTGCGCGCGCAGCGGATCGCCGGGCATGATCGGGAGGCACAGCTCGAGCGCGAAGATGGAGTGCGTGAATCCCATCGGTGGGTGCCTCTCAGCCCCCGCCCCAGGAGCCGGAGGAGCGGTTCCATGACCCGCGGCGGTCGAAGGCGACGCCGAGGACGGACACCCCCGCGACGACCAGCAGCACCTGGCCGAAGGCAGGCGGCGGGGCCCCGCGACTGAACACCGTGGTGCGCCGGACGGGGCGGTAGGTGCGCGGGATGGCGTTGACCTGCCACGCCTCGGTGGCCTCCGGCGCGGCGGGCGCCCAGGGGTAGTGGTGCCAGAAGCCCTCGTGGGTCATCGGGTCGCCGCCGTAGTAGACGCGGCCGTCGGTGTACCCCAAGGAGAAGGCGTTGAGGGCGAGGGCCGACACCGAGATGCCCGCCGCGACGAGGTCGACCATGTCGTCGTTGAGGTCGTCGAGCTCGGGCAGCGCCAACGCCGACGCGACGACATAGAGCAGCCGGTAGATGCCTCCCGCGCGGAGCGCCGCCGCGGTGGGGAGCGAGGCCATGTAGCGGTTGTCGAAGTGGGTCTCCTGGTCGACGGCCGCGGCCAGGCGGGCAGAGTCGAGCACGAAGCAGGGCGGCGACGGGGCGGTGCGCAGGGCCCGACCGCGCTGGAAGTCGGGCTGGTGGTGGGCCACCGCGGCGAGCGTGAGGTGCGAGGGCACGACGCCCAGCGGGTGCGGCCAATTGGCGATGCCGAAGACGGGCTCGAAGACCTCCGCGGCGCCCGCGGCGAAGGCGACGGCCTCGGGGCCGGGCAGGTCGACGACGAGGCCCGCGGCGGGGGTGCGCCCGCGGAAGAGGCTCGCCACCGAGGCGCCCACGAGGAAGGCGCGGCGCATCTCGGGGGTGGCCATCGCGCGCAGCTGATCGGCGAGCGGGACGAAGGCGACGTTCTCCTCGGCGAGGTTGGCCGTCGGGCGCGCCGCGGGCGCCTCGAAGAGGGTGCGGTCGTGGAGGTGAGCCCAGGTCTGCGGGGTGGTGTCGGCGATGAGCGAGGCGAGCATCGAGGGGATCTGCAGCTGCACCGCGACGCCCTCATAGAGCAGGGTGCGGTCGCGGGCGCCGAGGTTCCAGCCGTAGCGGCGCTGGGCGCCGAGGGAGGGCTCCGGGCGGCGCTCGGGGTCGGGCTCGACGCTGGCCACGATGCCCACCCCGCAGGCCGCGACGGCGCCGAGCACCCCGGCGCCCACGAGGAGGTTGCGCATCGCCGAGCGGCGCGACATCGCGGCGGCCTCGTCCTGGAGCGCGCGGTTCCACCAGCGGGCGCCGACCAGGCCGGGCTCGGCGATGGCGACGTCGCGCTCGAAGGCGGGACGGTGCTCGTCGCTCACGGCGCACCGCCGAAGTCATGCGCGAGCGTCGCGAAGAACCCATCGGTGAAGGCGCCGTCCACCCGGATCGAATACTGGAACCCGGGCGCGGCCTCCACCCCGTGGTGGTCGAAGTCGTTGAACCAGTACGCGCGGCCCCCGATGGGGGTGCGCTCGCGGCGCTCGGGGTCCCAGAGGTAGAGGGCCTTCGGGCCGCCGGGGCAGAAGGTGACGAAGTGATCGGGCGCCTCCTGCTCGGCGGGGTCGCCGTCGCGGTGCACCGTGCCGTGGTCGTTGGACTCCAGGCCCATGAGGTTGCATCGGCCGATGTGGGCGAAGGGCAGCGAGCGCACGAAGGCCACGGTGCGCGGCAGCAGCGTCTCGGCGAGCCGGGTGAAGCGCTTGCCCGCGGGGTCGGCCTTGTCGCCCCACCATCGGTTGGGAATCATCTCCACGTAGACCTTCCACGGGAAATACACGCCGTGACGGTACTTGAGCCAGTGCATCTGTCGCCGCGAGAGCGGGTGCTCCCGCTCCTCGCCGTAGGTCGCCTGGTGGCGCCGCGCGGGGTCGATGGCGCCCGGGTCGTCGGCCAGGCTGCGGAACACCGCGAAGCCCTCGTCGTCGAGGCCCCGGATGACCTCGCCGTAGTCCGTGCCGGCCTCCCCCTCGGCGCCCGGCGGCATGATGCCCATCGAGCGGTGGCTGCCGCCCGTGTAGTCCACCGGCATCTGCGCGAGCGCGAGGCAGATCTCGTCGTGCAGCGCCGGAAACGCCGCGGTGTCGACGTAGCGGTCGAGGGGGATGTGCGTGCGCCCCCAGAGGCCGCGCAGCCCGGTGCCCTCCACCCCCCGCAGGATTCCTCTGGTGTCGTCGTCCTGGTCCAGCACGGCTCGCGGCGATACTGCCACCGTAAGCCCCCCCGGTGGAACCGGACTCGCAGTACCCTCCGCCGGAGGAACAATCCCCCAATGGAGCACGGAACCCGCTACGTCGCCCTCTTCGGCGCAGGCACCATCCTCTCGATGCTGGTGGTCCTGCGGGTCATCCAGCGCGTGCGCGCCCGGTCGCTGCCGGCCGACCAGGTCGACAACGCCGCGCGGCGGCTGCTCGCCGTGGGCGAGGTGCTCGCGACCTTCCTCGTGGGCGCCGCCGTGGTGCACCACAACGTCCGGGGCGAATCGCTCCAGGCCGACCTCGCGTGGACGGCGGCCTTCGCGGCGCTCGGGCTCGCGATGGTGCAGGTGGTGGGCGGGCTCAGCCTGCGCATGTTGCTCCGCGCGCGCCTGCCGGAGGAGCTCGCGAGCGGCAACGTCGCGGCGGGCGTCGCGGCGGCCTCGCACCTCGTCGCGACGGGCATCCTGGCGTCGCACGCCGTCGCCGGGCACAGCCTGTACGCGCTCGGCCTGGCGATGGCCTTCTTCACCCTGGCGCTGGTCGCGCACGGCCTCTTCGTGGCGCTCTTCCGCGCGCTCACCACCTACGACGACGCCGAGCAGATCGAGGGCGAGAACCTCGCCGCCGGGCTGAGCTACGCGGGCGTGACCGTCGCCGTGGCGGTGCTGATCGCGCGCGGGCTCGAAGGCGACTTCGCGGGCTGGTGGGTGTCCCTGCGCGGCTTCGCGGGCGTGGCGGCGTGGTGCCTCGCGCTCTACCCCGTGCGGCAGATCGTGGTGGAGGGCCTGCTCCTCGGCGCGCGGCCCTCCCTGCGCGGCGGCGCGCTCGACAAGGCCATCGGCACCGACCGCAACGAGGGGATGGCCGCCCTCGAGGCGACGGCCTACCTCGGCGCCGCGCTCGCCATCGCCCGCCTCGCATGACCGCCGACGAGCGCTACGACCGCTTCGCCGCGCGGCTCTCGGCGGGCGGCGTGGTCATCGACCCGTGGCTGGAGGGCTCGCCGCGCTTCCGGGTCGTCCCCCTGGTGCTGCCGGCGGAGCGCTGGCGGGCGCTGGCGCGGGTGGGCGAGCAGCTCGCGGCGGTCTACGACGAGGTGTGCGCCATCGTGGCGGACGACCCCGCGCTCCTGGAGGAGTTCTTCGGGCTGACGCCGGTGCAGCGCGCGCTGTGGCTCACCTCGCAGCCGCTGTGGCACGGCATCGCGCGGGCCGACGTGTTCGTCACGGCGGAGGGCTTCGCGGTGACGGAGCTCAACAGCGACACGCCCACGGGGGAGCCCGAGGCGGTCGAGCTCGGTCGCCTCGCGGCGCAGGACCACCCCGACCTGCGCGACCCCAACGAGGGGCTGCGGGAGCGCTTCGTGACGATGGCCGAGGCGCTGACGGCCGCGCTGGTGGACGCGCCGTACCCGCGCGCGGCGGGCATCGTGTACCCGACGGAGTTCACCGAAGACCTCTCGCTGGTGCGGCTGTACCGGAAGTGGCTCACCGAGGCGGGCTGGGAGGTGGTGCTGGGCTCGCCGTACAACCTCGGGCGCGACGACGAGGGGCGCGCGACGCTCTTCGACCGGCCGGTGTCGCTGCTGGTGCGGCACTACAAGACCGACTGGTGGACCGAGCGCAGCTCGGCGTGGAGCGACGAGACCATCCCCGACGCGGCGCCCCTGACCGAGGCGCTGGAGGCCGCGCTGGGGGCGAGCGTCGAGCGGAAGACGGCGGTGCTCAACCCCTTCGGCGCGGTGGTGCCGCAGAACAAGCGGGCGATGGCCCTGATGTGGGAGCACGTGCACCGCTTCTCCCCGGCGTCGCAGTCGGTGATCGAGCGCATCGTGCCCTTCTCGTCGCGGCTGGAGTCGCTGCACGCCGAGCAGGTGCGGGTGCAGCGCGAGCAGTGGGTGCTCAAGAGCGACTTCGGCGCCGAAGGGGACGAGGTGGTGATCGGCCGCGCCGTGACCCAGGAGGAGTGGGAGAAGTGCCTCGCGCTCGCGCGCCCCGGCCGGTGGATCGCGCAGCGCTACTTCGAGGCCGAGGCTGGCGCTGACGGGGAGACCGTGAACTACGGGGTCTTCGTCGTCGCGGGCGAGGCCGCGGGGCTGTACGTGCGGGCGCAGCCGGGGGCGACGGACGTGCACGCCCTCAGCGTGCCGGTGCTGGTCGGGCCCTGAGCCGCGCGCGGCGCTCGAGGTCGCGCGCGAAGGAAGGCGCGAAGACCCCGTCGACCCGCAGCGAGTAGCGGAAGAAGGGGTCGGCCAGCACCCCGTGGTAGTCCATGTCGTTGAACCAGTAGATCGGCCGGTCGACCACCACGGGCTCGGCGTCGGCGCTGTTCTGGAGGTAGAAGCGCTTGCCCGGCCGCGGCGCGAAGTTGATCGACTGCGCGACCCCGAGCGCCTGCCCCGGCTCGGTGTCGCGGTGCAGCGGCGCGTGGTCGTGGGCCTCGACGCCGAAGAGCACGCAGCGGCCCACCTCGGTGAAGGGCAGCGAGCGCACGAAGTCCACGGTGCGGGGGAAGACCTCCTGCGCCTCGTCGGAGAAACCCTTGCCCGCGCCCGAGTGCTTGTCGTCCCAGCGCTCGTTGGAGAGCAGGTGGTAGCAGCACTTCCAGGGGAAATAGACCCCGTGGCGAAGCGTCAGGAGCCGCTGCTGGGCCCGCGTGAAGGTGCGGTCGGTCTCGTCGCCGAAGGTCACCTCGTGGCGCCGCGCCCGGTCGACGCTGCCGGGGTCGTCGCCGAGCCCGACGAAGTCCTCGAAGTCCTCGTCGCTCATGGCGCGGATCGCCTCCATCGCGTCGCGGTGGCCGTCATCCATCATCCACGGCGCGACCACGCCCATCCATTTCAGCGTCGCGCCGGTGCCCTCGGTCTCGACCCCGGCGAGCCCGAGGGTGATCTCCCGGTCGAGCGCGCCGAAGCACGACGTGTCGATCACCTCGCTCAGGTCAACGTAGGGATCACCCCAGATGCCCCACAGGCGCGCGCTCACGGGGCGCTCTCCCGCGCGGCCCGCAGCCCCTCCGCCACCCAGCGGTCGAAGGCCCGGGTGCCGTCCTCGCTCGTCGCGTACACGCCGCCCTCCCAGCGCGACGCCATGCCCGCCTGCTGGCGCTCGCAGACGGCGCGGTCCTCGGCGTTGGTGCGGTCCCAGAAGGCGAAGACCTCGTCGAGGCCCGCGTCGTCGGGGGTCGCCGCGTGCACGAACACCTCGCCTACCACCCGCGTGCGCCCCGGCGCCAGCGGGTGCAATCGATACGTGAGCAGGTAATCTGGCTGCAGGCTGGTGAGCAGGTTGGGGGCGATCCAGGCGTCGTGCACCAGGCGCCGCAGCGCCGTCGGAACGATGGGCCGCCGCCCGCGCAGCAGCCCGGTGGTGGACACCGTCTCCGCGCCGTCCCGCAGCGTCATCACGCCGCCGAGCCAGCCCGGCGCCTCGACGAGGCTGTGCGAGTCGCGCCACGGGGTGAGCGACTCCAAGGCCGGGTGCACCGTCGGGAAGTGGTGCGACTCCTGGAAGTTCTCCACCAGCAGCTTCCAGTTGGCGTCGACCTCCCACGCCACCCGCCGCGCGCGGCGCAGGGCCGCCACGTCGAGCGCCGCGAGCCACGGCGGCAGCGCCGGCGGCGACGAGGCGTACGCGAAGACGGCGGTCGCGAGCGCCGAGAGCTCCCCCGCGGCGAGCCCGTGGGCCGCGCGGTCTAGCCCGTCGGGCGCGCCGGGGCAGCGCAGCAGCGAGCCCGCCAGGTCGTAGCGCCACGCGTGGTAGGGGCAGGCGATCTGTAGCGAGGGAGCATGGCCCTCGTCGCCGTCGAGCAGCGCCACGCCGCGGTGGCGGCACACGTCCCGGAGGAGGTGCAGCCCGAGGCTCGCGTCGCGCGCGACCACGAGCCGGTCGTCGGGCACCGGGACGCGCACCCACGCGCCGGGGCGCTCGACGTCCGCGAGGCTGGCCGCCGCGAAGCCGCGGTCGCGAAAGAGGGCGTCGAGCTCGCGGGCGAAGCGGCCATGGTCGGTGTACGCCTCGCGGCCGAAGGGGAGCGCGTCGGGGGCAGTCATCAGAACCACACCTCCCAGACGCCCGCGTCGACCTCGACGCCGTGCGCGGTGATCGACACCCGGTCGAGCGCGCCCGTGAAGGGGCGGATCTGGTGCAGTCGATAGGAGCTCAGCAGCACCGCGTCGCCGGGGAGCGAGCGGGCGTCCCGGGTGGCCCGGCGCAGCGCCTGGGGGGAGGGCTCGTCGTGGCCGTCCCACACGGCGTCCCAGAGGCGGAGCGCGCCGCCGCGGGAGGGCGCCTGGAGCATCACCACCAGCGTGATGGCCGCCCGGCGCCGCGCGAGCTGCTCGGGCGACAGGCCCTCGACGTCCCAGTGCGGCACCCCACCCCGCCGCGCGACCTTCGAGCGCGTGGGGAAGACATGCACACCCGGTCCGCCGAAGCCCGGCCGGGCGCGAACGCGACCCCCCAGCAGGCGTGCGAACAGGGCCCGCGTCGCGGACTGCATCCCGGGGAGCACCTGCTCCACGGTGGCGTCGGCGGCCGCGCAGCCGGCGAAGTACTCCCCCGCGCGCCCGGTTTCCAGGTGCGTGTAGAAGGCCCGGCCGAGGGAGAACTGCTCGCCGCCGAAGTCCGCCGTCCAGCGCTCGCGGGCGTCGTAGATCGCGCGGGTCATCGCGGCGCACTCGTCCGCGGGCCACTGCCCGCGCAGCAGCAGCGCGGGGCGGTCGGCGAGGAGCGCGCGCAGGGGGGCGGGCGCCGCCGAAGCGAGCGCTTCGGGGGGGAGCTCGAGGAGGTCGTGGTGGGGGTGAGGGGATCGGGGGGCAGTCATCGGCGCCGCGAGGGCGACCGGAGACTACCTCAGGGGACGTTGGCCGCGCCCGGGGTCGGCGTCGCGGAGAGGCGCCAGTCGGTCGCGGCGTCGTCGGTGTCGCTGCCGTTGGGCAGGCGCGCGAGGGAGTTCACCGTCATGTTGGAGTCGGCCACGGTCGCCGCGAGGACGGTGCCCTCGACGAGGCTCACGGTGCCGGTCACGCCGGTGATGGTCGCGGCGCTCATGGGGCCCTCGTAGCTGAGCGCGTCGATGAGGGTGCCCGAGGCCGTGCTGATGAGCGCGACGCCGTCCGGGGCGCCGTTCTGGAGCGAGTCGTTGGCGATGTTGAAGCGCGCCACGCCCGCGGGCACGGTCACGCCCGCGTTGGCGACGACGGCGTATGCGCCCGGGGCGAGCGTGCCGCTCAGGGCCACGCGCGCGTACTCGCGGCTGTTGGAGCCGTTGACCATCACCAGCACCACCGTCGAGAGGTCCGCCGGGGTGAGCGCGCCGTTGTAGATCTCCACGAACTCGCCGTTGTCCGAGCCCACCTGGTCGTAGTCGACCTCGTTGATGACGAGGCTGCCGACGGGCGCCTCGCTCACCTGCACCATCGCGGTGCGGGTGTCTGCGCCGAGGGTCGCGGTCACCGTGGCGGTGGCGCCCGTCGATCCGGCGGTGAACATCACGTCGGCGCTGAGCGCGTCGGCGGGGACGAGCACCGTGGCGGGCACGGCGCCGCCGGCGGTGGTCGAGAGCATGACCGTGGTGCCGCCCGCGGGGGCCGGGAGGTCGAGGGTGACCGTGAGCGTCCCGATGGTGCCCGGGCCCAGGGTGGTCATCGCGGGCGTGAGGCCCGTGAGCCGGGGGGCCTCGGCGGCGCCGATGACCCGCACGGAGGCCTCGCGCACCGAGGCGCCGAGGGTGGCGGTGATGGTGTACGCGGTGGCCGAGGCCGTGACGCCGGTGACCGGGACCACGGCGCGGGTGCTGCCGGCGGGGATCACCACGTCGGCGACGACGAGCCCCGGGTCGCTCGATCGCAGGGTGACCGTGGTGCTGGTGGCGACGGCGCGGGTGAGCTGCACCGCGAGGGCCGTCGGGAGCGTCGGGGCGGGGGTCGCGCCGACGCGGGCGAAGAGGGTCCCCCCGGGGAAGGCCACGAGCTGCGCCTCGCCCGCGACGAGGTCGTCGGCGGAGCGCGGGTTGAGCTTGGAGTTGGACCGCGCGAGGAAGAGCACGCCCGTGATCGAGGCGAAGCGCTCGTCCATCACCGGGAACGGGGTCGTCAGGTAGAACGCGTCGTCGACGCGCAGCCCCCCGGTGACCTGGAACTCGTTGGTGGGCGCCACCTCGCCGCCTTCGGGGGCGGGGGCGGGGTTGGTGACGACCACGTCGGAGACCCGCACGACCACGCCCTCGAGGGCCGCCGCGCGCGTTCCGCCGGTGGTGACCTCGGCGGGCGTCGCCGCGACCGGGGGCGGCAGCGCCACGCCCCGGGCGGTCGTGGTGACGGTGGCGCCGGAGAGCTGGATCTGACCGAAGAAGTCAGCCACGAGCGCGTTGGCGACGGTGACCCGGTCGCCCGACGCGACCATTGGGGCGGTGCCGGTGAACACGAAGATCCCGGAGTTCTCCGGGGCCGTGTACGCCGGGTCGCCGGGCGCCACCTGGGCGTAGAACCCGTTGCGGTTGACCGCGGTCACGACCGGGCCGGTGACGGTCACGCGCGAGCCCATGGCCACCATGGCCGACTTGATGGCGTACACCGTCGCGGGGCACGCGGCGCCGTTGGGGTTGGCCGCGTCGGGGCAGGGGTCGCAGACGTCGCCGCGGCCGTCCATGTCCCGGTCGGACTGGTCGGAGTTGCGGGCGTCGGGGCAGTTGTCGCGCTCGTTGACGGTGCCGTCGGCGTCGCGGTCGTTGGGGTCCGGCGCCGCGCAGGTGGTGGTGTCGGGGTTGAGCGGGCAGGGGTCGCACGCGTCGCCCACGCCGTCGCGGTCGGTGTCACCCTGCGCGCCGTTGTCCACCGGGCGCACGGGGTTGAACACCCGCGGGCAGTCGTCGGTGGCGTTGGGCACCCCGTCGCCGTCCATGTCGTCCGGGCTGGTGATGCCCGAGTAACGCGTCGAGCCGGCCACCACGGGGCTGGGCAGCGAGCCCATCGCGTTGCGCTCGGGCAGGCACGTCGGCTCGTTCATCGGCTCGCCGCAGAAGAAGAGCGGGTAGCGGGTGGAGTTGGCGCTGGTGAGCGCCGGGAGCCCGCGGCCGCCGAGGTCGCGCGAGACGCACACGCGCTTGTTGACCCCGCACACGTCGAGCGGGTCGCACATTCCGCCGCCGGGCAGGGCCATCACCACGTCGGCGTCGCCGTAGAGGGCCGCGCCTCCGCGCATCACCAGGGCGACGTCGCCGGGGGCGGCGTCGATCACCGCGCGGTGGTCGGGGTGCATCCGGGCGTTGAAGACCGCGAGGTCGGCCACGCGCCCGGTGGCGATGACCCCGATGGCGTCGTCGACCGCGAGGGCGGCCGCGGCGTCGCGGGTGGCCATGAGCCAGATGGCCTCGTCGGTGAAGAAGTCGCCGTAGAAGTTGGCGTCGAGGGAGTCGGCGCATCGCATCTCGCGGAGCATGTTCATGGAGCCCGAGATGATCCAGTCGGAGCCGAGGGCGATGGGCACCCCGAGGCGGGCGTACTCGGTGACGTGCGCCGTGTCGCCGTAGAGGGTGACGTTGGAGCGCGGCGACCAGATGAGCGCGGTGCCCTGCGTGGCCATCTCGGAGATGTCCGGCGGCAGGAGCCCGACGCCGTGCACGAAGGCGCTCTGCGGCTGCACCAGGTCGGTGGGCCCGCTGCGCATGCACAGGAACTCGTTGCGCGCCTCGACGCCGATGCCCTCGGCGACGTGCGGGGTGTACGCGTCGACGTTGGCGATCTCCATGGCGGTGTCGATGGAGGGGTAGCCGCAGCCGGTCGCGAGGAGCGCGCCGCCGGAGTCGCCGAGGGGGAAGGTCTCGTAGCGCACGACGGGCTGCCCGAGGCCATCCATGATCCCGCGGTCGAGGTTGCGCAGGAAGCCCGCGACGCCGCCGGAGCCGTTGACCGCCGTCGCGCCGCCGAGCACGAAGCGCAGCTCGCCCCAGGCCACCTGGTCGTTGCTCGCGCTGCCCGCGGACGAGAGCCGGGTGTGCCCGCGGCCGCCGCGGCGCCAGTCGTGCCGGTGCTCGTAGCGCTCCGCGGTGCGGGTGTACGGCGGGTTCTGCGCGAAGGTGAGGTGGTCGTGGGCGTTGATGAGCCCGGGCGACACGACGCCGTCGGGGCACACCACGCGCGTCGCGGCGGCCGCGCCCTCGGCGGCGCTGCAGTCGCAGCCTACGCAGCGGATGATGCCCGCCGCGTCGACCAGCACCTGGCCGCCGCGGAAGACCTCGCCGGGGGTGAGCACGTCGCCGGTGATGAGGGTGCCCGCGGTGCCCGCGGTGACGGAGCAGGTGCCCGCGGCGAGCGAGGGGAGCGAGTTGCCGGGGCACGTGGTGATCGTCGGCCCGCGGCCGGACATGCCGCCGTCCGTCCGAGGGACGTCCCCGCCGGGGACGTCGGTGGCCGGGGTGTCACCCGCGGGCGTGTCGCCCTGCGAGGCGTCACCCGCGTCGGCGGTGCTGCCGTCGAGCGGCGGGAGGATGGGCGGGTCGCTCGAGCACGCCGCGAGGGTGAACAACACGAGCGCAATGGGACGGGTGGGACGCATCGGGACTCTCTGCCTCCGGCAATGTCTGAAGAGGCGCGCACGCTAGCACCGACACGCCCGAGGCCATACGCGGTGTGCGCCCCACCCCTGCGCCATTGCAGTCGACGCTCAGCCCGTGGAGTTCGACCGGGCGGCGCGCGCGTGGCGCTTCCCTCCGCGCTGCTTCTTGCGGCTGCCCCCCGCGGGCGCGTGGCTGGTGGCCTTCGGCGCGGCGTCGCCCGACGCGGGGGCGCGGTGGAGCAGCCGGGTGATCTCGTCGTGCGCGTGCTGCTCGGCGTAGCCGTAGGCCTTCACCACGCGCAGGCGAAGCTCGTCGAAGCGCCCCTTCACGGACTCGAGGTCCTCCTCGGTCAGCTGCGAGAACGCGGCCTTCGCGTGGTGCTTCAGCGAGTCCCACTCGCGGGTGAAGCGCTCCTTCACCTCGTCGACCACCGCCGCCACGCCCGTGTGCTCGGCCGCTGCCTCCGAGCCCTGCTGTTGTTGTTGTTCTGCCATGTGAACCCATCGCTTTCTGGTGGCGCCGGGCGCCACCGGGGTGATGGCCCCAGCACACTCGGGGCCGAAGCCTACCTCCCGCGTGCCTTGCGCAGGACGTCCCGCGTGGCAACTGCGGCGAAGAACCTCACCTGGGGCGCGGAGCTGTGGCATCGGCGCGACCCTGTGGCGAAGCGCCGCGGGGCACTGGCGCATCCGCCGTGGATGGGAGCACCGCCATCCCGCGCGTTTCCAGGCTGTCGGCGCGTCGCGGCACGATCGTTGAGTAGCGCGGTCCCATCCCAGAGGAGGGACCTGTTCATGAAGACACTCACTCGATGGATCATCGTCGCGCCGCTGGCGCTCGCTGCATGTGGCGGCACCGCGGCCTCGACGGCGCGGATGGGCGCGACGCAGGCTGCGATCCGCTCGGCCGGGGAGGTGGGCGCCGAGCACAACCCGACCGCGGCGCTTCACCTTCAGTACGCCCGGGAGCAATTCACCCAGGCCGAGCAGCTCTCCCGCAACGGTGAGGGAGAGCGCGCCGAGCGGGTGCTGGCGCGCGCCGAGGCCGACGCCGAGCTCGCCATGGCGCTGTCGCGCCGTACCGCGGCGATGACGGCGGCGCAGCAGGCCACCGCGCAGGTTCGCCAGCAGGCGCAGACCCCCTCGCCGACCACTCCCTGATCCACCGCACCGCCGCGCACCGGAGATTAAGTCCCCATGAAGTACATCACACTGACCACACTGCTCGGCATCGCCTCGCTGACGGGCTGCGCCTCCACGCCGACCCCGCCGCGCGAGCTCGTCGAGGCCCGCACCACCTTCCAGCGAGCCAGCCAGGGCCCCGCGGCGCGGCTCGCGCTGGTCGACCTGCACAACGCGCAGGGCGACCTCGACCGCGCCGAGCGCAGCTTCACCGACGACCCGAGCTCCGACGTCACCCGCGACCTCTCGTACGTGGCCCTGCGCCGCGCGCAGACCGTCGAGGCGCGCGGCGACACCCTCCAGGCCGACCAGGAGCGCGAGCGCGCCGAGCGCGACCGGGCCGCTCTCACGGGCCAGCAGCTCGCGCAGACCCAGACCGCCCTCCAGAGCTCTCAGGAGCAGCTCCAGAACACCCAGCAGACCGTCGTGCAGACGCAGGAGCAGCTCGCCGCCGAGCGCACGCGCCGCGAGGCCGCCGAGCGCCAGGCCGCCGCCGCGCTCGAGAGCCTCCGCCGGGTCGCGGCGGTGCGCGAGGAGCAGCGCGGCACCGTCATCACCCTCTCGGGCGAGGTGCTCTTCGCCACGGGCGAGTCCGCGCTGCTGCCCATCGCGCAGCAGCGGCTCGACCAGGTGGCGCGCGCGCTCATCGACCAGGGCGCCCGGCACCTCGTGGTCGAGGGGCACACCGACTCGCGCGGCTCCGCGGCGAGCAACCAGGCGCTCTCGCTGGCGCGCGCCCAGTCGGTGCGCACCTACCTCATCAGCCGGGGCATCCCCGCGGGGCAGATCGAGGCGTCCGGCCTTGGCCCGTCGCGCCCCGTCGCCCCCAACGACACCGCCGAGAACCGCGCGAACAACCGTCGCGTGGAGATCGTCGTGTCGCCCGCCGCGCAGGTCCGCGCCGCCGTCGCCCCGCAGGCGCAGCCGCAGGCGCAGGCGCAGCCGCAGCGGTAGCCGCCGCCGGCGGGCACATCGGCTATCGTTCGGGCCACCCGATGGCCATGCTCAGCGAACGCCTCGCTCGCCTCTCCCTCCGCGTCCTCGGCTGGCAGAGCCGCACGGTGGCGACCACCACCGGCTCGGTCCACTGGATCGAGACCCCCGGGCGCGGCGAGCTCCCCACCACCGTCCTGCTGCACGGCTTCAACTCCTCCGCGGGCTACAACGGCCCGCTGCTCCAGGCGCTGCGCCCGCACGTCCGCCGGGTGATCGCGCCGGACCTCCCCGCCCACGGCTTCAGCACCGCCCCGGCGCACCTCGACGGCAACGTCATCTACGAGGGAATCCGCGACGCCCTCGACCGCGCCCTCGACGCGCCCGCCGTGCTGGTGGGCAACTCCATGGGCGCGGCCCTGGCGCTGCGCTACGCCGTCGACCGCCCCGCGATGGTGCGCGGCCTCGCGCTCGTCGCCCCCGGGGGCGCGCCGCTCACCGCCCACGAGCTCGCCACGCTGCAGCGCACCTTCTCCATCCGCACCCACGCCGAGGCCGAGGCCTTCATCGACCGGCTGCTCGTGCGGCGCACCGCCCTGCGCCCCATCGCCGCGGCCAGCCTGCGCCGGGGCTTCGCGCGCCCCGCCCTGCGGCAGCTCCTCGCGGGCCTCGGCCCGGCCAACTACCTCACCGTCGACGAGGTGCGCGCCCTCGCCATGCCCGTGCTCCTGCTCTGGGGCGCCGAGGAGCGGGTGCTCCCCTCCACGGGCCTGGCCTTCTTCCGGGAGCACCTGCCAGCGCACGCGCGCATCGAGGTGGTCGACGGCGTCGGCCACAGCCCGCAGGTGGACGACTGCGACGGCACCGCGCGCCGCCTCGTGGCCTTCCTGCGCGAGACCGCGGGCTGATACCAACTGGGTGTCAATCCTGCCGCTTTGGCGGCCACCCGTTGGTGAGACACGCCGCGCGTTTGACGCTGGGGTTCGCGCGTTGGCGCTCACCCCAGGCTATCGCACGAGGGCGCCCCCGCAGTCGCGGGGGCTTTCGGACCGACACTCGATGGACCTTCCGGAAGGCCGGGCAGACACCCACGAGATGCGCAACTGGTGTCGTTCGGGAGTGGCGCAACCCGCTGCGGGCCGGGGTTCGGGCGTTGGCCCTCACCCCGGGCAATAACAAGCGGTCGCCCCGGACAGGGTCCGGGGCTCACCGACAGGAACTCGCTCGG
>JAUSAZ010000142.1 GCA_030652255.1 Myxococcales bacterium
TCCGGGGCGACCGCTTGTTATTGCCCGGGGTGAGGGCCAACGCCCGAACCCCGGCCCGCAGCGGGTTGCGCCACTCCCGAACGACACCAGTTGCGCATCTCGTGGGTGAGAGGGGCATTGGGAGCGATGCCGGTCTCCGACACGAGGTGAGTGCTTCGAGCGCCGGACACCATCAGCCCCTCGCTTCTCCCTTGCGACCCTTGCGACCCTTGCGGTTCTTCTCCCCCGATGCAGCCATAGTGGTCCCCCCAACGAGCACGGAGACACCGGGCGGGTGCTCCCCTCGGAGGGCGAGGCCAGTGACCGACGGCGTGGGCGGGCGCTCGGCTCAACCTTTCACATCCCCTGCGACGCGGTAGTAGGTGCCGTCCAGCCCTGGAGCATCACCCCGAGGGCGGCGATCAACAGCGTGATCATCACCGGCAGCAGGCGCGCCCCGGCCGTGAAGAGAAAGGTCGCCGCGAGGGCGGGCAGCTGCGGCACCGAGGTGGCGATGTAGAGCGCCGTCAGCCGGGCGTTCTCCTCCGCGTCGGGGTTCGCTGTGCGCAGCGCCGCGGCCGCCAGCGTGCGCCGCAGCGCCGCCCGGTGCACGAAGACTCCGAGCACGGCCGCCGCCGCCGTCAGCGGCACGAAGCCCCACGCCACGGGGGTGAGCGCGTCGCGCGCCATCAGCCTGAGCGTGCGCATGTCGTCGGTGAAGAGCGCCGTCCGGAGGGCGGTCTCCACCGCGAGCGAGAGGGGGCTCGAGATGGCGATGAGAGGGAGCAGCACCCGTCGGCTCACCGTCGCCATGGCCGCGCCGATCGTACACGCGCCTTGACGCCGCGGGCACTCCTCCCGTCTCGTCTCCCACCGTGTCAGCACTGTCCCAGGCTCTCCGCCGCGTGGGGTCCGACCGCGCGCTCGCGTGGGCGGCGCTGCTGCTCGGCGGCGTCGGAACCTTCCTCTACCGCATCACCCCCGTCTTCGACCCCGACGCCTTCTGGCACCTGCACACCGGCCGGCACATCGCCGCGACCCGCTCGGTGCCCTCGGTGGACGTCTTCTCCCACACCGCCGCGGGCCGCCGCTGGGACTTCGTCGACTGGCTCGCGGACCTCCTGCTCTACGCCGCGCATCGCCTCGACGGCCTCCGCGGACTCATCCTCTTCACGGCCCTGCTCGGCGGCCTCGGCGTCGCGATCACCGTCGCCCGGATGCTGCGCCGCGCCCCGCCCGCGGTCGCGCTCGCGCTCACGCCGCTGGTGATGGGCGTCGGGGTCTTCCGCGTCACGCCCCGGCCGCAGACCTTCACCTTCGCGCTCTTCTCCGCGACGCTGCTGCTCCTCGACCGCCCCGGCGGCGCGTGGCTCGTCCCGCCCCTCCTTGCTCTCTGGCAGAACCTCCACTCCAGCGCCCCGCTCGGCCTCGCCGCCCTCGTCGCCCACGGCCTCGGCCGCGTGCTCGTCGCGCGCCGCGACGGCACCCCCCTCGACCTCCGCGGCGCCCTCGGCCCCGTCGCCCTCGGCGCCCTCGCGCTCCTCGCCGCGGTGCACCCGATCGACCGCCTGCGCGCGGGCTTCGGCCACATGGTCGACCCCTCCCTGATGGCGCTCATCACCGAGTGGCAGCCCATGTACCGGATGCCCGTCGCGACGCCCGTCAACCTCGCCCTCGAAGGCCTCGTCGCGCTCGCCCTCGTCGCGCTCGCGCACCGCCCCACGCGCGCCCGCCTCGACCCCGCGGCGGCGCTCATCGCCCTCGGCGCCACCGTGCTCGCGGTGCGCGCGATGCGCTTCGTCCCGCTCGCGGCCATCGCCGTCGCGCCCGTCGCCGCGCTCGGCCTCGCGGCCCTGCTCGGCTCTGCCCGGCGCACCCGCCTCGCAGCGGCCGCGGCGGTCGTCGCGCTCGGGCTCGGCACCGTCGCCGCGCAGCGCAAACCCGTCGGCTTCGGCCTGCTCCCGGGGATGTTCCTTGAAGGGGCCGCGCGCTGGGTCGACGCGCACCAGCCCCGCGGTCGCCTGCTCAACGACTTCAACGACGGCGGCTACCTGATGTTCACCCTCGGGCCGCGGCACCCGGTCTTCTCCGACGGCCGCTCGTGGGCCCTCTACGACCCGGCCTTCCTGCGCGACGCCCTCCAGCCCGACCTCGGGCGCCTCGACCGCCTCATCGCCCGCTACGACCTCGGGCTCGCGGTCGTGAACACCGACGCCCGCCTCGGGTGGTTCCAGTCGCGTCCCGGGTGGTCGCTCGTCTACTTCGACGACCGCGCCTTCGTCGCCCTGCGCGACGAGCTCAACCCCCACCTCGCGCCCTACGCCTACCGCGCGCTCCGCCCCGCGAGCTGGTCCGACGACCTCCCCCGCTGGCGCGCCGACCCCGCCCTCGCGGCCCTCGCGTGGACCGAGTCCGCCCGCGCCGTCGCCGACGCCCCGCGCGACTCCCTCCCGTGGGTGCTCCGCGCCGCCGCCGCTGCCGCCGTCGGCCGCGACGCCGAGGCCGACGCCGCCGCCCTCCGCGCGCTCGCCCTGCGCCCCGACGGGGTGCCCGCCAACCGCGCCGTCCTGCTCCGCTGCGCCGAGCGCCGCGACCGCCCGTGTGTCTGTCGCCACGCCGCGTGGGTGCTCGCCCGCGCTCCGCAGAACCTCTTCACCCGCACGCTGTCCCAGCGCTTCGGATGTCCGCCGTGACCACCCCCGAGGGCCCGCCGATTGCACAGCCCCTCGCGGTGCGCCCTCCGGTCATCGCCCTCGCTGCCCTCATCGTCGGAGCCCTCGCGGGGTCCGCCCGGGGCACGCCGCAGATTACGGTGGAGGGTATGTTTCCTGGCGGCCGGTCGACGGTGACGGTGGGTCCTGCGCCCGCGGGCACCGGCTCCACCGACGCCGCGGCGTGCGCCACCTGCCACGCCGAGATCGCCGCCGAGTGGCGCTCGTCCATGCACGCCGCCTCGTGGACCGACGAGGTCTTCCAGGCCGCCTACGCCGTCGAGCCCATGGCCTTCTGCCGCAACTGCCACGCGCCCACGCACACCGGCGCCGCCCCCCGCGGCGTGGCCGCCGACGACGGGGTCTCCTGCGCGGTCTGCCACGTGCGTGACGAGCACGTCCTCGCCACCCGCCGATCGCCCGGCGCGCCGCACCCGGTGATGGCCGTGCGCGCGATGTCCGGCAGCGGCTTCTGCGCGGGATGCCACCAGTTCAACTTCCCCGGCGATACGGGCCGCGGCGGCGCCCACTTCGACACCGGCGAGCCCATGCAGGACACCTACGCCGAGTGGCTCGACAGCGCGGCCGCCAGCGACGGCGTCGCCTGCCAGGGCTGCCACATGCCCATGGTCGACGGCCCGCGGGGGAGGCACCGCAGCCACCGCTTTCCGGGCGGCCGCGACCTCTCGCTCCTGCGCAGCGCCGTCGAGGTCACGGCCACGGCGCGCACCGTCGGTGACGGCACCGTCGTGACGGTCACGCTCACCCCGCGAACGCTCGGTCACTCCTTCCCCACGGGCGACCTCTTCCGCCGGGTGGAGGTCACCGCGGCGTGGGCGTCCGAGCCCGCGAGCACGGTGCGCGTCGGGCTCGCCCGGGAGTTCGCCAACGTGCCCGCGCGGGCGCCCCACGGGGGGATCACCTTCGTCCGCCGCCAGAGCGCCGACACCCGCCTCGCCGCCGCGGGCCTCGGCGCCCCGCGCGTGGTGACGCTCACCCTGCCCGGTCACCCGCCCGCCGGGCGCGTGCGCTGGTCGCTCGACCACCTGCTCATGCCGACGCCGCTCGCCGCCTCGCAGGGCGTGGGCGAGCCCCGCAACCGCCTCGTCGTCGCCGACGGAACCATCGACCCCACGCCTGGAGACACCACCCCATGAAGACCCTCGCGCTCGCGTCCGCCCTCGTCCTCGCCGCCGCCTCGGCCTCCGCGCAGCCCGTGGTCGACCGCGTGTTTCGCGCCCCCTCGGCGGAGGTCGCGCCCGCGCCCGCGCCCGCCGCGGAGGCGCCCCTCGCGGTGCCCGAGCTGCCCGCGGTCCCCCCGGAGCTCGCCGCCCGCGTCACGTCGCTGCGCGCCGTGGTCGACGAGACCCGCGAGTGCTTCACCTACCGCGGCGAGCGCGACGAGCACATCGCCGACCGCCGCTGCCCGGGGTGGTTCGCCGCCCTCAACCGCGGCGGCGTTGCGGCCGCCCACGCCATCGGCGCCTCGCTGGAGCAGGACTTCCGCGGGGCCGAGGTCGACTACGAGAACGTCGGCAACGGCGCGTGGCTGGTGCGCCCGCGCATCCTGCGGCTGCTCACCGCCACCGGCGGCCCGGTCGCGACGACATACCTGGTGCGGTATGTCGGACGCGCGCTCGCGGTCGACCACGGGCTGGAGGGCGAGACCTCCCGCGCGGCCTTCGCCACCCTCGCGACCCTCGCTGGCGAGGACCTCACCCGCGTCGCCCCGTGGGAGGACTCCGAGGTGTACAGCGACCGCGCGCGCATGACCGCGGCCGTGCAGCGCTGGCTGCGCTGGCACCGCGACGTCGCCGCCCTCCCGCGGGCGCAGCAGGTCGCGCTCGCGGCGCAGCGCCAGGCGGAGGCGCTCGCCTCGGCGGACCAGGCCGAGCGGTGGGCGGCGATCCAGCGGGCGGCGGCGGTGCCCGCGCGGCGCGCGTCGGCGGTGACCTCGCTGCGGGGGCTGCTGGCGCACCCGGAGCTCACGGCGCAGGGGCGGAGCTACCTGCTGCGCTGGGCGCGCCGGCAGGGCATGCAGGTGGCGGCGCCCCGCGCGTCGCTCGCGGCCCGATGAGTCACGGCGGGGCGGTGGGCGCGATGGTGGTGACGCCCGCGCCGTAGAACTGCGGCGCCGGCATCGACACGAGCGTGCCCACGCCGGTGGCGATGTTGATGGAGATGAACTCCCCGTCGCGGGTGAAGCCGTAGAGGGTGTTGCGGTAGTACGCGAGGCCGAAGATCCGGTCGAAGCCCGTGTTGCCGAGGATGTTCACCTCGCCGGTGCTGGGGTTCACGCTCGCGAGCTGGTCGCTGCTCATCGACGAGGCGTTGGAGGCGCGCACGGTGGCGAAGGTGCCCGCGCCCGCGATGGAGACGAAGTCCCCCGACAGGGCGTACTCGGTGCTGTTTCGGCGAAGCTGTCCGAGGCGTGTCGCGCGCCCGGTGGTGGCGTCGATGCGCCAGAAGTCGCCGCCGCTGACGCCGCCGATGAGCACCTCGCCCGTGGTGTTGGGGATGACCCCCACCGGGAGGTACGTCAGCCCGACGAAATTGCCGTCGGGCAGCGGCGCGATGAGGGTGCACGACGCGGTGCTGGTGTTGATGCGGTAGAGCGCGTCCTGGGTGCTGCCGACCAGGGTGCCGTCGGCGTCGACGGCGATGTCGTTCATCACGTGGTTGTTGCGGTCGCCCGACGCGAAGGTGAAGGTCCCGACCGTGCGGAGGGCGTTGGTGCGCGGGTTGACCGCGTACAGCAGCGTCGCGGAGTGCGCGTACACGATCGTCTGGTCGAGGCTCGGCCCCGTGTCGCGGATGGGAATCACCCCGCGGTCGATCGGGGCCTCGGCGTCCGTGAGGGAGGGGCCCGCGTCTACGCCCGCGTCGTCGAGGGTCGGCGTGAAGCGCGTGGGCTCGTCCGAACAGCCCGCCAGGGCGACCGACGCGAGCGAAATCAACAGGAAAGATCGGTGGAACACGCGCGCAAGCTGAACGATCCGCCCCGTGATGGCAAGACATCGCCCGGGCCCCGGCAGCTCACCCCCGGAGGCCTCTGGGAAGAAGTTCTAGGAAATCTTCAGGGGGCCCTATCCTTTTGAAACGAATTCGATGCTAGGGTCTCCTTGCCTAGCGGATTCCCCAACGCCTCGGAGTCGAGACTGCGCTGTCGGGGGTGGAACCGCCGCTCCCATCGAAAGATGGGAGTGGGGATGGTGCTCATCCCAGGCGTGGTCTGACGGTTGGTCCGTCACCTGAACCTCACCGTGGTTGTCACGGTGCAGACCACGGTCGTGTGGCGGTGCATCGCTCGACGAGACGACCCTAACCCGGCGTCCGTCCCAACTGTTTGAGGTCGTGTCATGGGATCCAGAATCTACGTCGGCAACCTTCCCTTCAGCGCAGATGAGTCACAGATCCGCGCCCTCTTCGAGCCCAGCGGCGGCGTGCGGGAGGTTCGCATCGTCGAAGACCGCGAGACCGGCCGCCCGCGCGGCTTCGCGTTCGTCGAGATGAACAGCGACAGCGAGGCCCAGGCCGCGATCAAGGCCCTCCACGGCCTCAACTTCGGTGGCCGTAGCCTCACGGTCAACGAGGCCCAGGAGCGTGAGAACCGCGGCGGCGGCGGCGGCGGCGGCGGTGGCTACGGTGGCGGCGGCGGCGGCGGCGGCTTCGGCGGCGGTCGTCCCCGCGGCGGCGGCGGCGGCGGCGGCGGCCGTCGCGGCTGATCGTCTCTCCCCTCCCGTCTCTCCCCTCCTCGCCTTCATTCCCCACATCCCATCCATGACGTAGTCGTCTGACGACTCCGATGACCCGCGTGATCCGCGCGGCCATCGATGGGTCGCAACGTCCGGTCATACAATCCGTGCGGCTTCGTCAATGCTTCATTGACGGCGCTGCGCGCTGGGTTCTCATGCTCCACGAAGAGCAGGAGAACGATGACCACCCACACACAACGCACGATCGCCGCGGCGCTCTGGTCGCTCACCCTGGCGGGCTGCACGGCCAACGGCAGCACGCCTGGGGCCGCCGACGCCGGGCCCGCGGACACCGCGCGCGCCGACGGCACCCTGAGCGACGCCGGGGCCGACGTGCCGAGCGCGAAGCTCACCGACGTGCCGTTGTTCGTGGACGTGCCGGTGGTGGTCGACCTCGACGCGCCCGCGAGCCCCGACGACGCGCCCGTCACCGACGGGCCGACGGACGGCGGCCACCGCGACGGCGCCATCCGCGGAGACGGCGGCGCGCTCCCCAACCTCACCCCCGTCATCCAGAACACCCAGATCCAGGAGCGCACCTTCGGCGCCTCGGCCTGCGAGGTCACCGAGGGCTGCACGGTGGTGGGCAACCGTCGCCTGCTGCGCTTCGACCTGCTCACGCCCAACATCGGCGAGGCCGACCTGTACTTCGGCCCGCCCACCGCGGGCGGCCGTCCCTCCGAGCTCTTCGAGTTCGGCACCTGCCACAACCACTGGCACCTCCGCGGCTACGCCGACTACCGCCTCTTCGACATGGCCGGCGCCGAGGTGGGCCGCGGGCACAAGCAGTCGTTCTGCCTGCTCGACACCGCCCGCTACATGGGCATGGGCGCCGACCTCCCGGCGGCGAGCCGGTACAACTGCGGCAACCAGGGCATCCACGCCGGCTGGTACGACCTCTACGGGCGCAGCCTCGACTGCCAGTACGTCGACATCACCGACGTGCCCCCCGGCACGTACCGGCTGCGCGCGCAGGTCAACATCGAGCGGGTCGTGGCCGAGAGCCGCTACGACGACAACGAGGTGTTCATGACGGTGGTCATCCCGCCGCGGCCCGTCGGGCCCGACGGAGGATTGCCGACCGACCCGACCTTCGCGTGCGGCGGCGCGGACGAGGGCCTCGACCGCGACTGCGGGTGGACCCCCGAAGGCGCCGCGCGCACCTGCACCCCCGGCGCGAGCGTGAACATCGGCTGCAACGCCGGCTGCTCGCCGCCCATCGGCGTGTGCGCGGGCGACCCCATGCTGCGCATCTGCCCGGGCGACCGGCCCTGCATGCGCGCCGCGCAGATCGCCGCCAACGACGACTCGTGCCGCGGCCCCGACGGCGGCCCCGACACGCACCTCTGCTCCAACGTGACGTTCACCTGCCCCGCGGGCGGACGCTACAACATCCTCTCCGGGGCCTTCCGCGCGGGCGGGGCCTACGAGTGCCACTTCGACATCCGCTGATAACGCAAGTCCCCGGCGCCGATCGGTGCTGCGGTGTGGGCGCGGGTGCCGACCGGGTCCACGATTCCTGCCAAATATCCTGCAAGAATTTTTGGGTGCACCCTCGGGCGCGGTAGCTTGTTGGAGTGTCTGCCCTGCACGTCCGCTCTGGAGCTCTCCCGTGCGCGCTCATCGCGGCGCTGCTGAGCGCCTCCGAGGCCCGCGGCGAGGGCGGCGTGCGCAAGGGCCCGTACCTCATGGCCCCGCGCCCCGGGGCCATCACCGTCATGGTCGAGCGCGACGTGCCCGGGCCGGTGACGGTGCGCGCATGGCGGGTGGCCCCGGAGGGCGTCGCGGTGGGCGCGCCCATCGAGGTGCGCGACACGGCCTCGGTCAACATGCACGAGGTGCTCGTCGAGGGCCTCGCGTCGGGCGTGCGGTACCACTACCAGGTCACCGGCCCGGGCATCGCGGCGAGCGAGGGGATCTTCAGCACGGCGCCGCAGCGCGCCGAGCCCTTCCGCTTCCTGCTCTACGGAGACACCCGCAGCCGCGAGAGCTCGCACGCCGCCATCGTGGCCGCCATGCGCCGCGAGGGCGCGGACTTCGTCGTGCACACCGGCGACCTCATCGCCGACGGCCGCGTCGAGCGCCAGTGGAACGACTTCTTCGCCATCGAGCGCGACCTGCTGCGCAACACGGTGTTCATCCCCGTGGTGGGCAACCACGAGCTGCGTAACTCGTCGCGCATCGGCATCGAGAACTTCCGCCGCTACGTGAACTGCCCGCCCCCCGACGCGCCGCGCCCGGAGCTCGACTACGTGGTGCGCTTCGGCAACGTGCAGATGATCCTGGCCAACGCGTACAACGACTGGTCGTCCGCGCCGATGCGCACCTGGCTCGAGCAGCACCTGGCGCAGGCGCGCCGCGAGGGCCCCGACGACTTCCTCCTCGTCATCACGCACTGGGGCATGCACTCCTCCGGCCCCCACGGGGAGAACCGCTCGCTGCGCGCGGCGGGGCTGCCGGAGATGTTCCGCCGCTACGGGGTCGACCTCGTGGTGGCCGGGCACGACCACGTCTACGAGCGCGGCGAAGAGCGCGGGCTGCGGTACATCGTGACCGGCGGCTCCGGGGCGCCGCTCTACAGCCGCCGCACGCAGCACAACTACACCCGAGTCTTCGCGGCGCAGCACCACTACGTGCGCGTCGACGCCGACGCCGAGAAGCTCGAGCTCACCGCGGTGCGCCCCGACGGCAGCATCCTCGACCGCTTCTCCATCCGCCACCCGCGGGTACGCGCCCGCCTCGGCGACGTGGCCCTCGCCGCCGACGTCGCGCCCGCGACGCCTGGTCCGTCGGTCACCGAGGAGGTCGGCGTCCCCGGTGGGGCCACCTCGCGGCACCGCTCGTCGAGCCGCCACCACCGCGACGGGTCGAGCCGCCACCGCCGCCACGAGCGCCTGCCGCCGCCGCCGCCGCCCGCCCCCGTCGTCGCCGAGGTGACCGCCCCGGTGGTGCCCGCCGCCCCGCCCCCGGGCCTCGACGCCGAGCTCCGCCACGCGGCGCTACGCAGCCACGCCCACCGCTCCCGGCGGGTGCAGTCGCACGGCTGCCTCTGCGCCTACCCCGGCGTCGCGTCGCGCAGCGAGTTCGGCTTCGGGCTCATCGCCTTCGGGCTCTGCGCCATGGGCCTCGGCGGGCGCCGCTCGCGCCGCGCCTGAGCGGCCCGTCGGTCAGGGCAGCGTGGTGTCGACGACGATGGTCGCCGCCGCCGAGGTCGCCACGTAGAGGTAGTAGGTGCCCGGGTCGAGGGTGAGGTCGAAGCCCTGGGTGCTCGCGGTGCTGTTGCTGTTGCACTGCCGGAACGTCGCCTCGTCGCGGCAGCTGCGCGAGGTCAGGTCGTAGCCGAAGTTCACCGACACCCCGTCGGGCACCGTGAAGCGCCCCGACACCTGGCCCCGGCGCGCGACCCGCAGCGCCACGACGATGTCCGGGCCGCCGCGCCCGTTGCAGCCCGACGACACGTCGTTGCGGGCGCCGCAGGTGCTCACCACCGTGCGCCGCCGTCCCGAGCTGGTGATCATGATCGGGTTGGAGCAGTTGTCCCCGCCCGCGAGCGCCGACGCACAGGTGGCGCATCCCTCGGCGGTGCAGCCGGCGTAGGAGAGGCACGCCCCCGCCCCGGTGCCGGGGCAGAAGGTCACCGGCGCGAAGGCGGTGCACGCGCGGCAGGCAGGGCCACCCGCGTCGACGGGCGGCGGTGGCCCGGCGTCGCGGGGCGGCGGCGGCGAGCCCGCGTCGAGGGGCGGCGGGGGCGGCGATCCGGCATCGAGCGGCGGCGGGGGCGGCGATCCGGCGTCGTCGGGCGGCGGTGTGACGGGCGCGCCGGCGTCCACCGGGGGAATACCCGAGTCGGTATTCACGATCGGGGCGCCGCTGTCGACGGCGGGCGTCACGCCCTGGTCGATGGAGGCGCCGCCGCCAGCGTCGGCCGCGCCGGGGAGGTCGAGCGCGTTGCGGTCGATCGAGCCGCAGGCCACCAGCGAGAGCAGGGCACCAGGAGCCAACCAGCGGAGGCTTCGCATGAGAGCGATTGTAGATCGCTCGGCGCGCTCAACGCACCAGCGGATCAAATGCCGGGGTGACGCAACGGCCGTCAGAGGCCGAGCCGGCGGAACTCCACCGCCGAGGTGAAGTCCGGGTCGACCTCGCCGTCGCGCGAGGTCATGCGGGCGACCTCGCCGTAACACTCGACCAGCCAGAGGTACTGGATCTTCCGCACGCCGGGGCCCGCGGCGAACATCTGCGTGAGCTCGATGCGCAGCCGCAGGGCGTCGGTGAAGGTGAGCTCCGGGAGGCGCACGGTGCCGCGCGCGTCGACCACGAAGGTGTAGCGGTCGCGCGACGCCACGGGCGTGCCCTCGACCTGCGCGTCGCGGGTGGTGGAGTCGGCCGTCCAGGTGGTGCCCATGCTCAGCGGGAAGCGCAGCACCGGGACGCCCGGCTCGTAGGGCACCACGGTCATGGTGGACTCTGCGGGCGCCACGAGGCCGAGCAGCTCGACGCTGTCGTCGCCCGCCCGGTACACGCCGAGGTTGGGGCTGCGCGGGTCGAGGCGCGAGGCGTACTGCGCCGTCGGGAAGCGCGACTGCCACCACTGCCCCGCGCTCGTGGAGAGGGAGAGCGTGACGGGCTCGCCGGTGCGGTCGGCGAAGTCCCAGGTGCGCGTGCCGTCGGGGTTGGAAACGCCGCGAGGGGCGACGTTGGCGAGGGTGTTGGGGGGGTTGATGCGGTAGCGCACCTCCACCCCGGGGACGAACACCACCTCGTTGCGGGCGATGGTTCCGTTGCGGTTGCCGCGGCACGAGGTGATCGCGCCGCCGTCGGGGATGGTCACGAAGCCGCCGCCGTCGGGGGAGGGGTTGCCCTGCACCTCGGGGCCCGCGGCACAGGCCGGGAGGCACGCCGCGAGGGCGAGGGCGAGGGCGGGGGTGTGGCGCGGGCCTAGAAGCGCCATGCCATCACCGCGTGGAGGGCGTGGGCCGGCGACGCGCTCACGCGCCGGGTGGCGTTGTCGAAGCCCGAGAGCGGGAGCAGCAGACCGTAGTCGACGCGCATGACGAAGCCGTGCTCCTGTTCGTAGATGAGCCCGAGGTCGGTCTCGACCCCGAGCGGCGCCTTGCCCGATGGGGTGCTGTTGGGCTCCATCGCGACGCTGCCGATCACGGCGGCCTCGGCGGTGAGCATCGACCCGAGGCGGTAGCGAACCATCGGCCGCACGTACCACGCGTCGGTGACCGCGCCGATGAGCCGCCGCCACATGATGAGGTCGACGCGGTAGTTGGGGCTGAAGCGGAAGTTCTGCACGTTGACGTCGCGCGGCGTGCGCGTGAGGTCGAACTGCAGCCCGTCGAGGTCGCCCGGGCGGCCGCTCTGGGCCACCGGGCGCGCGCCGAAGCCGGGGCGGTCGTCGCCCGAGGCGAAGCCGAACTCCACCCGCGCGAAGAAGCGGTCGCCGCCGCGGTAGTCGGCGCGCAGCACGCCGCCGTACTGCCGGCCCGTGACGGAGAGGTTGAGCATGGCCGCGGGGTCGAGGGAGGCGTTGGCGATGCGGAAGCCCACCATCGCGAACTCCCCTTCGACGCTGAAGCGCCCGAGGTCGGCGCGCACCCAGGCGTCGCCGACGAAGGCCGAGAGGTCGCGCACCAGGGCCGTGCGGGCGGAGGGGACATCCCCGGCGGCGACGTCGTAGGACTGCCAGCGGTAGCTGCCGACGAGGCCGAACTCCAGGGTGTTGCGGGACGCGCGGAGGCGGCGGTTGCGGGTGGCCGGGGAGTTCCAGCGGGCGATGGAGAAGGCCACGGTGTGGACATCGTCGCGGGGGTCGAGGTCGAAGGCGGGGCGGATGTCCGGGCGCACGGCCTCGGAGGAGGGACCCGTTGCGCTGATCTCGTAGAGCGCCGTCCAGAGCAGGCCCGCCAGGGGTGTGGTGAACGCGATGCGGTCGCCGATGTCGCCGTAGTCGTCGTCGAGCCCGTTGCCCGCGTTGAGGAAGAACCCGGTGCCCCAGTCGACCAGCGCGCCCATGCGCCCCGCGGTGAGCACGCCGAAGGGGAGCAGCACCTGGCCGTACACCTGGCGCACGTCGATGGGCTGGTCGGGGCCGCGCTGGGTCACGCTGCCGCCCGCGAGGTCGCCCGTGGGGAGCGACCCCAGGCGCAGGTTGTCGAGCACGTGGGCTCGCGCGTGGATGGACACGCCCCAGCCGACCTCGATGCCCAGGTCGACCCGCAGGCGCATGTCGGCGTTGGTCTGGGTGTGCGAGGCGCCGTCGTCGACGTAGGGCGTCGGCCAGATGGAGGGGAGCGTCGGCGTGGGGCCGCGGCCGAGGTCCCAGTTGTGCCCGAGGTCGGCGCGGGCGCGGAGAAACCCGGTGAGCCGGAAGCGCGTGTCGGGCGTGTCGGCCGTCGCCCGCAGCGGGTCGGCGATGGGCGTGACGCCGGGCGCGTCGCGGTAGGGCTCGCGGTCGACGGCGCGATGCTCGTCGCCCACGGGGCGCGAGGCGCCGGTCGGGCGGGGCTGGGCGATGGCCGTGGAGACCGCGAGGGTGGCCGCGGCGCAGCACGCCAGGGGGGCGAGGATGTTGCGGCGCAACATGGGGCTCACCGCGGTCCCCCGGGGGTGCCGTCGAGGAAGGTGAGCACCTCGCGGCGGGTGACGCCCGCGGCCTCGATCATCGGGAAGTGACCCACCGCGGGGATGACCGCGAGGCGCGCGTCGGGGAGCTCGCGCGCGAGGCGCTGGCCGTGGCGCAGGAGGGCGACGTGGTCTTCGGCGCCCCACACGAGGAGGGAGGGCTGGGTGAGCGTGCGGTAGCGGGTCTGGAGCTGGAGGAAGCACTGGCCGCGCGCGGCGGCGAGGGCGGCGCGGGAGGTGCCGGGGCGGTCGAAGCTGCGCTCGATGGCGTCGACGAGCTCCTGCGAGACCACCGACGGGTCCTCGAAGGCCAGCGGGAATCGCTCGTCGGGGCGCTCGTGGTAGAAGCCCGAGAAGAGCATCTCCCCGACACCGGGCAGCCGCGCCCAGCGGAAGAAGGGCGGGATCTGTTCGTCGTAGATCCAGGCGCCCACGAGCACGACGCGGCGCACGCGGTCGGGGTGGTCGAGGGCGAGGGCGAGGCTGACCGAGCTGCCCCAGGAGTGGGCCACCACGTCGACGGGGCCGTGGGCGCCGACGGCGTCGAGCACGTCGACGAGGTCGGACGCGAGGGCCACGGGGGAGTAGTCGCCGTCGCCGCGGGACGACCAGCCGAAGCCCGGGAGGTCGACGTTGATGGTGCGGCGGCGGTCGCGGAGCGCGGGCTCGAGCGGGCGCCACACGTCGTGGTTGGAGGCGAAGCCGTGGACGAGGAGCACCGGGGTGGATGGTCCCTCCGCGGGGCCGCGCACCTCGGTGTAGACCGCGCGGCCGGAGCGGGTGTGCACGTAGCGGGCGTCGGGCCCGAGGCGGGCGCCGAGGGACTCGCCGGGCTGCTGGAACGACGCGCAGGCCGGGAGCGATGCTGCGATGCAACAGAGGAGGAGGGCGGCGGACCTGGGGGGCATCACAGGCTCAGCCGGCGGAACTCCGCCGCGCGGGTGAACACCTCGGCGGACTCGTTGTCGACGCTGGCGATGCGGGCCACGACGCCCCAGCACTCGCTGAGGAAGGTGTACGTGCGCCGCGTGCGCCGGATGATCGTGAGGGGGATGGTCTGGTCGAGGTCGGTGCGCACACGCAGGGCGGGGAAGCGGCCCGCGGGGGTCCACACCTCGCCCGAGGCGTCGACCCGGGTGGTGTACGCCGTGACGTTGGTGAGCGGGGTGAAGTTGTAGAAGCCCGTGGCGGTGACCGACTGCGTCCAGGTGTCGCCCACGCGCAGCGGGAAGCGCAGCACCACCACCGGGGGGTTCATCGCCAGGTTGGTGGCGTTCTCCGCGACGGACACGGTGCCCAGAAGCTCCAGGGCCGTGGCGCTCGCGCGGTACACCCCGAGGATGTTGTTGGTGCGGTCGAGCATCGCGGCGTAGGTGGCGTCGGGGTAGCGGGCGCTCCACCAGCGGCCCTGCGGGCGCATCACCTCGTCGAGCACCCGGCGGTCTTCGGCGCGGGCGGCGCTGTAGTCCCAGCGGCGCGTGCCCTCCACCATGGTGCCTGCCGTATCGACGGGCGAGACCGTGGTGCCCTCCTCGTTGACGGCGTAGAGCACCGAGGCGCCGACGAGGAAGTTCACCTCCGCGCGGGTGATGGTGCCGTCGCGGTCGGCGGCGCAGCGGGGCCCGGCGTCGGCGGGGGGAGGCACGTCGTCGGGGGTGACGGCGCCGGTGTCATCCGGGGGGAGGGTGCCTGCGTCGACGGGCCCCACGGGGGCGTCACGCTGCGGTGCAACATCGCGAGCCCCGGCGTCGGGCGCGGGGGTGCGGGACTCCACGTCGCCGGTGGCGCACCCGGCGAGGAGGCAGAGGCAGAGGGGGATCGCGGCGCGCATGGCGGCCTTCACTACCCCTTCGCGGCGGTCTTGGGGAGTGGGGCCCCGGGGCGGGCGCACGCTCAACGGGACCCGGTGTTGACGAGGTCGAGCGTGTGACGGGCCGCGTCGGTCATGAGCTTGTGCCACGCCGCCGAGAGCTGCGCGCTGTAGGTGAGCGTGGCGTGGGTGAGCCGGGCGCTCTCGTCGACGAGGGTGCGGGCGCGGGCGAGGTTGCGGGCCTCGACGCGGGCGAGCTCGTCGGTGACGGCCTGCACCCGGGCCACGTGGTCGCCCACGGCGCGGCGCCAGGCGTCGCCGCCGAGGAAGGGGTTGGCGTTGATCAGCGTCGCCAGCAGCCGGAGGGGGCGCGCCGCGGGGCTCTGGGTGGGGTCGCTCATCAAGGGCTCCGGTGGGGCGTCGGGGCGCTGGCGATATTGCAGCGCGCAACCGCGTCGATCGCCCTACGGATAGGCCCACCACCGGGGTGGTGTCAACCGGTCCATGGTGCAGTGCACAATGCGTGGCGCTCAGCGGGTGCGGGCGGGCTTCTTCTTCGCGGCGGCGGGCGCGGGCTTCTTCTTCGGGGCGGGGGGCAGGCGCTTCGGGGCGCGCTCGTGCTGCCCGGCGCGCACGGTCTTCTCGAGGGCGTCGAGCTTGCGGCGCAGGTCGTCGAGGGCGATGGAGTCGGCGGTGGGGGCCGCGGGCTCGTCGAGGGCGGCGTCGGGGGGCATCGGCGGGGCGACCTGGGCGTACGCAGACGGCGCGGGTGCCTGGGAGCCGGCGCCGAAGGGCAGGGCGTTGCCCACGAGGCGGGCCAGGGCGCTGCTGGCGGCGTAGGGCATCGCGAAGGGGGCGAAGGGGCCGAAGGACTGCATCCCGCTGCGGGTCTGCTGGTAGAAATCGAGGGCCATGCTGACGTAGCGGCCGAAGAACTCCGCGAGCGCGTCGTCGCTCATGCGCAGCAGCTGCGTGAGGATCGGGACGGACAGGAACTGCGCGGCCCCGCGGCCCTCGAGGATCATCTGGGTGAGGGTGGTCTGGGTGAGGTCGTCGCCGGTCTGGGCGTCGACGATGCGCGCGTCGTGGCCGGCGCGGATGGACGCGGCGAGCTCGTCGAGGGTGACGTAGCTGCTCAGGGTGGTGTCGTAGAGGCGGCGGTTGCCGTACTTCTTGATGACCCTGGGGGGAGCCGGTCGCTTGTTCATGGGGCCGCGATCATACGCCCTCGCGACGCGGAAGTGGGGCGAAGGGTCAAGGGGTTCTTGTGCAGTGCAACATCGGGCGTGTTGACAGGGCGCGAAGCGGCGGCCTAGGTATGGGCCGCGCCGCCGGGGCGCAGACCCCCCATCGGAGGACCGCGATGATCGGCTGGGACAGCTGGAAGAAGGGCTTCGACGCCTGGGAGGACGCGACGGCGAAGCACCTGGAGGCGTGGCTGCGCTCGCCGCTGGTGCTGGGGCCCGGCGGGGCGGCGCTGACGGCGGCGATGCGGGCCAAGCGGGCGGCGGACGGCGCGCTCGACGCGTGGTGGTCGGCGGTGGGCCTGCCCACGCGGCGCGACCAGGAGCGCTCGATGCACGCGCTCAACCAGCTCCAGAGCCGGCTCATCGACCTCGAGGAGACCCTCGCGGAGATGCGCGCGCAGCAGCAGGGCCTTCAGCCGCCGACGAAGCGATAGAGAGAGGGAGACCGCGTCGCATGGACATCACCCCGTACCTCGAGTTGAAGCCCGCGCCGCGGGCGGTGTTCGAGCGCCTGCCCACGCACGGGGCGCGCGCCCGCTTCATGATCGCCACGCCCGACGGCGACTGGCGCTGCGTCACCTGGAACGGCTTCGCCCGCATGATCCGCGACCTCGGCCTGTGGCTGTCGTCCGTCGGGGTCGCGCCGGGCGACCGCGCGGTGGTCTTCGCCCCCAACCGGGTGGAGTGGGGCGCCGCGGCGCTGGCGATACAGTCCGCCGGGGCGGTGATGGTGCCGCTCTACGGCGCGAGCACGGCGGCGCAGGCCGCGTATGTCATCGACCACTCCGACGCGAAGGTGGTCTTCGTCGACACGCCCGCGCTGCTCGGGCGCCTCTTCGAGGTGTGGTCCGAACTGCCGAAGGTCGAGCGGGTGGTGCTGCTCGACGAGGGACTCGACCCCGCGAGGGTGCTCGCGGCGCTGCGGGCGAAGGGCGCGACGGTCCCAACGGACGAGGCCGCGGCGGCGAAGGTGGTGGGCTGGGCCGAGGCGCGGGCCGCGGGTGCTGCGCTGCACAAGAGCCACCCCCTGCGCTTCGACGCGATGCTCGACGCCATCGAGCTCGATGCCCCGTCGGTGATGCTCTACACCTCGGGCACCACGGGCAACCCCAAGGGCGTGCCGCTGTCGCACCGCAACGTCGGGGTCAACGGCCGCGACTGGCTGCTGCTCAACGGGCCGCTCATCGACGACGGCGCGGTGGACGCGCTGTGGCTGCCCATGAGCCACATCTTCGGCTTCGGGGAGATGTGCCTGGGCAACACCCTCGGGTTCACCACCTACCTGGTCGACCCGGCGGCGGTGCTGGCGAAGCTCCCGGAGATACGCCCGAGCGTGTTCATGAGCGTGCCGGCGTACTGGGAGAAGATCGCCCAGGCGGTGGCGGGCGAGCCCGATGCTGCGCTGCGACACCGGCGCCTCGCGGCGGTCACCGGCGGGCGCCTGCGCTTCTGCCTGTCCGGCGGCGCGGGGCTCAAGCTGGAGGTGAAGCAGCTCCTGCACGACTGCGGCCTGCTGGTCATCGAGGGCTACGGGCTCACCGAGTGCTCGCCCACGCTCACCCTCAACCGCGCCGACGCGTTTCGCTTCGACACCGTGGGCAAGGTGCTGCCGAGCGTGACGCTGCGCCTCGCCGAGGACGGGGAGATCCTCGCCAAGGGGGAGAGCGTGTTCCGGGGCTACCACAAGGACGAGGCCGCGACGCGCGAGGCCTTCGACGAGGACGGGTGGTTCAAGACCGGCGACGTGGGGCGCTTCACGGAGGACGGGTTCCTCCAGATCGTCGACCGCAAGAAGGACATCCTGGTGACGTCGGCGGGGAAGAACGTCCCGCCGGCCAACATCGAGCTGCGCTTCGCGGACGACCCGCTCATCGCGCACGTGGTGGTGTACGGCGACGGGAAGAAGTACCTCGTGGCGGGCGTGTGGCTCGACCCGGCGCAGGTCGCGGCGGCGGCGGCGCAGGGCGAGGACGTCGAGGCGCGGGTGCAGCGGCGGGTCGACGCGGTCAACGCGCAGCTCGCGAGCTACGAGACGGTGAAGCGCTGGGCGGTGATGTCGCCCGCGCTCACGGTGGACGCGGGCTGGCTCACGCCCTCGCTGAAGGTGCGGCGCAAGAAGGTCTACGAGGCCTTCCGCGGGGCCTTCGAGGCCCTCTACGACGAGGCCCGGGGATGACCGAAGCGGCGAAGGAGCAGCGGCGCTGGCGCAACCTCCTGGGGATGGTGAAGCGCCCGAAGCCCGTGGTGGGCGCCACCCCAGCGGACGTGGTGCACCGCGAGAACAAGTGGTCGCTGCTGCGCTACCGCGCCCGCCCGGAGGGGGTGGCCTACGCGACGCCGGTGCTGCTGGTGCCCTCGCTCATCAACCGGCACTACGTGCTCGACCTGCAGCCGGGGCGCAGCATCGCCGAGGCGCTCGTGGCCCGCGGGCACGACGTGTTCATCATCGACTGGGGCACGCCGGGGCCCGAAGACCGGCTGCTCAGCTTCGACACGATCACCGACACGTACCTCGGGCGGGCCATCCGTGTTGCGGCGCAGCACGGGGCGCGCGGAAAGGCCCACGTGCTGGGGTACTGCCTCGGCGGCACGCTGGCGGTGGTGCACGCGGCGGTGCGGCCGGCGCACATCGCGACGCTGACGGCGCTGGCGGCGCCGGTGGCCTTCCACGACGAGGGGATGCTCTCGCTCTGGACGCGCTCGAAGGGCTTCGACCTCGGGGCGATGATCGACGCGACGGGCAACGTGCCATGGCAGCTGATGCAGGCGGCGTTTCAGATGCTGCGCCCGACGCTTCCCCTGTCGAAGGCGGCGCACGTGGTCGACCGGGCGTGGGACGACGAGTTCCTCGATGGGTTCTTCGCGCTGGAGGCGTGGGGCAACGACAACGTGTCGTTTCCGGGCGAGGCGTACCGGCGGTACATCGAGGGGCTCTACCGCGCCGACGGCCTGATGCGGGAGACCTTCACCCTCTCGGGCGAGCCCGTGCTGCTGCGCAACATCACCTGCCCGACGCTGGCGGTGACCTTCGCGCACGACAACATCGTGCCCGAGGAGAGCGCCGCGCCGCTCATCGCGCGCATCGGCTCGACGGACAAGGAGCGGGTGCACCTGCCGGGCGGGCACGTGGGCGCGGTGATCTCGCGCAAGGCCCTGGCGACGCTGTGGCCGACGATCTCGGCGTGGTGGGCGGCGCACGACGCCGAGTCCGCGGCGCCGGTGGTGGTGGCGGAGGCCGCGGCGCTGGAGAAGCCGAAGGCGAAGCGCGCGGGCGCGCGGCTCGCGCGATGAGCGACTGGAAGGACACGGTGTGGCCCGAGGCGCCGGGCGCGCGGGCCTCGGTGGGATTGCTGCTGCTGCGGGTGTACGCGGGCGCGGCGCTGATGAGCCACGGGTGGGGGAAGATCCAGAACCCCACCGGGTGGATGAACGGGCGGCCGGGGGCGGCGCCGGCGGCGTTCCAGGCGCTGGCGGCGGTGTCGGAGTTCTTCGGGGGGATGGGGCTGATCGTGGGGCTGCTCACGCCCGTCGCGGCCTTCGGCGTGGCGTGCACCATGGCGGTCGCGGTGTTGAAGCACGCCTCGAAGGGAGACCCCTTCGTGGGGCGCGGCGGGTCGTACGAGCCCGCCCTCGGCTACCTGGTGACGGCGGTGTTGTTGATGCTCGCGGGCCCCGGGCGCTACGCGCTCGACGCCGTGTGGCGCAAGCGGCGAGCGTAGGCGCCCACCCGATGCCCATCGCCGACGTGACCCTGATCGCCTCGCCCGAGCCCCCCGACGACGGCCTCGCGCAGCGCCTCGCCGACGCGCTCTCCGCGGCCCTCGGCGCCCCCCGCGGCACCACCTGGGTGCGCCTCCACCGCGTCGACGCCTGCGACTACGCCGAGGACGGCGGCGCCCCGGAGGGGGTGCGCCCGGTCTTCGTCGACCTGCTGCGACGCGGATGGCCCGCGGCGGTCGTGGAGCGCGCGTCGTCGCTGCGCGCGGTGGCCGAGGCCGTGGCGCGGGTGTGCGGCCGCCCGGTGGCGCAGGTGCACGTGCTCGCCGAGGCGCCGGCCGCGGGGCGCGTGGCCTTCGGCGGAGAGCTCGCGCCGGGGATGGTCCGCGAGCGCGCGTCGTCGGGCGCGCGGTGGGAGGCCATCGTGGGGTACAGCCGCGCGGTGCGGGTGGGGGAGCTGGTCTTCGTGACGGGCACCACGGCGTTCACGCCCGATGGCGGGCACGCCGACGCCGACGACGCGTACGCGCAGGCGCGGCAGGCGATCGAGAACATCGGCCGCGCGCTGGCGCAGCTCGGGGTGGGCTTCGAGCACGTGGTGCGCACGCGGATGTTCGTGACGGACATCGCGCGCGACTGGGAGGCGATCGGCCGCGCCCACGCCGAGGCCTTCGGGGAGGTGCGCCCGGCGACGTCCATGATCGAAGCCCGCGCCCTCATCGAGCCGTGGATGCGGGTGGAGATCGAGGTCGACGCCGTGGCGGGGTGAGGCGACACTCCGCGCCCACCATGCGCGCGGGATCGACCCTCCTCACGTTGTTGATCGTCGCGCAGGGCTGCGTCGGCGCGCCCTCGTCGAACCGCGCGGCGCCGGGCATGGCCCCCGGCGGGCGCGACCCGACGGCCTTCGAGGGGGGCCTCGGCGGCGAGGCCGGGCGCCGCGTGGCGCGCCTCACCGTGGCGGGCGTCGAGCGCACGGTGTCGGTGCTGGTCCCGCGCAACCGCGAGGCGCACCCGCCGCTGCTGGTGCTGCTGCACGGGACCAACGGCAACGGCGAGGGCATCGTGGACGAGTGCGGCGCCGCGCCCGTCGCCGAGCAGCACGGCTTCGTGCTCGCGGCCCCGGACTCGCGCGAGCCCACCACCGGGGACTGGGACCACGCCGAGGCCGGGGAGCGCTACTGGGAGACCGCGCCCGACCGCGACCCCGACCACAACCCCGACCTGCTGCTCGTGCGCGCGGTCATCGCCGCGGCGGTGCGCGACCTCGGCGTCGACCCCGCCCGGGTCTTCGTCGCCGGTCACTCCAACGGTGCCTTCTTCGCGTACCTCGTCGCCGCCACGATGCCCGAGCGCGTGACCGCCTTCGCGGCCAACGCGGGCGGCCTCGCGCGCTGCGCCACCTCGCAGTCGTGCGCCTTCCGCGCGGGCGCGACCGCCGACTGCGGGCGCTTCGCGTCGATGCCGGGGTGGTGCGCGTGCAACGGTCCCGCGCTGCCCATCGAGCCCCCGCGTGCGGGGCGGCGCCCGCCAGCGTACATCGTCCACGGCACCGACGACCCGACGGTGTCGGTGCAGTACAGCTGCGCGCTCGCGTCGGAGCTGCGCGCGGCCGGACACGAGGTCGAGCTCGCGCTGCGCGCCAACGAGGGGCACTACTGCGACCGGGGGTTCACCGCGGCGGCGTGGGCCTTCTTCGCGGGCCTCCAGCAGCCCTGAAGGGGCTCAAGGGTCCATCGCCTCGCGCTTGCGGCGCAGGATGCCCACGAAGGTCGCGCGGTCGAGGGTGGCCGCCCCGAGGGCGCGGGCGCGGTCGAGCCACTCGCCCGCGAGGTCGTGGTGCTCGCGGTAGGTGCCGGGGTGCTGCACCGGCGCCCACGAGACGCCCATCGCCGCCACGAAGGCCGCGAGCTCGCGGGAGCCCTCGTCGCCCGCGAGGTCGGAGATGAGGTGCGCGGAGGGGCCCCAGCGGCGGTTGAAGGCGCCGCCCCAGTCGTGGGGCTGATCCATCACGATCATCGCGGCGGTAGAGGGGGGGAGCCTAGAGCAGCGGCTCGATGGCGCGCGTGAGCTCTTCCTCCGAGGCCGTGCCCGCGTGGCGCAGGCGCACCTCGCCCTGCTTGTCGACGAGCACCAGCGTCGGGAGCCCCTGGACGTTGAAGGCCCGGGACCCGCGGCCCTCGACGTCATACACCATCACGTAATCGAGGCCGAAGCGCCGGCGGAACGACGGCACCAGCGAGGGGCCGCCCTCGTCGACGTTGACCCCGATGACGCGCAGCCCGCGGGGGCCGAAGCGGCGGTGCAGCGAGGCGAGGATGGGGAGCTCGACCCGGCACGGTGCGCACCACGTGGCCCAGAAGTCGAGGAGCACGGGGGAGCCGCGCAGCGCCCGGAGGTGCACCCGCTCGGCGGCGAGCTCGCCGTCGGCGCCCACCGTGGGCAGGTCGAAGTCGGCGGCGGCGCCGTAGCGCTTCGGGCGCAGGCCCATGAAGAGCAGCGAACCCAGGAGCACGATGCCGAGCAGGGGGAAGAGCACCCGCTCGGCCAGGAGGCGGTCGACGAGCGACGGAGGCGGTGGGGGAGGTGCCATGGAGGACGCCGGACGATCCCACGATCGGGGCGGGAGGCAAACCCTAGGCTACGGCGCGATCACCCGCGTCGGCGCGCGGAACACCCGGCGCCCGGCGGCCGGGGACGAGAGCGCGAGGCTCTGCCAGGCGAGGGCGCGCGCGATGGGGCGCGACGCCGCGAGGTCGTGGGCGTCGGGGTCGTCGACGCTGCGCAGCGAGAGCCCGCCGCCCAGCGCCATCGGGCGGGGCAGCGCGAGCAGCGAGCCGAAGCGCAGCCCGAGCCCGCCGCGGGCGTCGCCCTCCACGGTGAGCGCGCGGTCGTGCAGGGCGTCCGGGGCGCGCACCGAGCGGCCCTCCATCTCCGCGGGCGTCTCGATGTCGAAGGCCGCAAGGGCGGTCGCCGCGCCGTCGACCACCCCGAGCGCCGCGCCCAGGAGCTGCCCCGCGGGCACCGCCGGGCCGCGCCAGAGCATGGCCGTGGTGCTGGCCTCGCGGAGGGACATCGGGCCCTCCCACACCGAGCGCTGCTCGCCCAGCGGGACCCCGCGGTCGCCCACCACCACCACCAGCACCCGGTCTTCCATGTGCGCCTCGGCGATGCGGTCGAGCAGGATCGCGAGGCCCTGGTCGACGCTGCGCAGCGAGGCGTCGTAGAGGAGGTCGAGCCGGGCCCGGTCGCTCTCGTTGAGGTTCACGTCGCCGCGGTGGCCGCGCTCGGCGAGGGCGATCGTCTGCGCGGGGGTCATGGTGCCCTCGTAGGCCCCCGCGTCGGCCGACGTGCCTCGCTCGATCGCCGTGATGTGCTCCGCCGAGGGGTCGAGGGGGAAGGCCCCGCCGCGGCTCACCACCAGCGTGAAGCCCTGGGTGGAGCGCGAGCGGGTGAGCTCCTCGGCCGCGGCCGCCAGCGAGGCGTCGGCCCGGCACGCGCCCGGGACGCTCGCGCAGCTCCAGCGGGAGGCGCACCCGCGGTCGGCGCCGCTGCCGAACCACAGCGGGTCTTCGCTGAAGCAGCTCACCGCGACGCCGCGCGCGGCCATCTCCGAGGTGAGCGTGGGGGCCTCGTCGGAGAGCAGGTCGGTGTGCTCGATCACCCGGTGCACGTCCACCGGCAGGCCCGTCGTAGCGCTCATCAGGGCCGACCAGGGGCGCGGCCCGGGGGCCGTCACCAGCGCGTGCGACCCCTCGCGCAGCAGGCGCGCGAAGCCCCCGTGGGCGAGCCGCGGGGAGAGCTCGGGCCACAGGCGGTCGGGGCGCAGGCCCCGCACGACCACCATCACCACGTGGGCGGGCGGCGCCGCCCGCGGGGCCGCGGCGCGGGCGAACTCGAGCCGCGGGGCGGCGACGGCCAGGCGGCTCTCGCGGCCCTCCAGCGCGTGCAGGGTGATGCGCGCGGGCCGGCCGGCGAAGCGCGCGAGGTCGAGGGACACCTCGGTCCAGCCGCGGTTGGGGGCGATCTCGAAGCGGCGCTCCAGGGGCGCCTCGCCGTCGAGCTCGACGCGGACCCGGGCGACCAGCGGGGGCGGCGGGCGGCTCGACCCGCGGGGGCACTCGGCGCCGAGCGCGGCGCGGAAGGTCGCGCCCGGCGGGAGCACCCGGGTGATGCCCAGCGCCGTGGGGGGGTGGAAGGTGAGCGCGCGGCGGGGCGGCCCGCCGAGGGTGACGTCGCTGAGCAGGCCGCTGACGACCGTGGGGGCGGCGTCGCTGCGGGCGAGGTGCACCCAGTCGACCTCGAGCGCCGCGCGGGGCGTCATGCCGGGCTTGAGCCGCGACGTGGTGAAGCGAAGCTCGACCTCGGTGGGCGTGCGGGTGAAGCGGTCGCGGGGGATGGGGAGGTTGACCACGCCGACGGCGCCGTTGGGGGGCAGGGCGGCGCTGCGCACGAGGAGCCCGTCGACGATGACCGCGACGCTGCGGCTGTTGGCGCGGCGCACCCGGAAGCGGATGAAGCCCGGCGGGTCGATGGGGTCGTCGTCGCCGCCGCCGCCCTGGTCGATGGGGACGCGCAGCGCGAGGCGGGCGCCGATGTCCGCCCAGGAGTCGCCCTGGAGGGTCTCGTTGCGCAGCGGGGCGGAGCCGTAGAGGAAGGCCGCGGCCTGGGGCTCGCCGAGGTCGACGACGGGGCCGTCGGTGTCGATGGAGGCGCGGGTGAAGCTCTCGAGCAGGTCGAGGACCACGGGCCCGGCGGCGGCGGCCCCGGGCGCCGGGACGCGGGCCTCGCGGGAGCCGGGGAGGACCCGGGAGCGCTCGGTGCGACGGCAGCCGCCGAGCGCGACGAGCAGCGGGAGGAGGAGGGTCGACAGGCGGGGGAGGGTCAACGTTCGGAGGGCGGCTCGAGCACCGCGGCGAGTCCGCGACGGACCACCACGAATTGGTTGCTCGTCACGACGCCCGCGCGAAAGTGCACCGAGTAGAAGCCCTCGCGCAACACCCGGTGGAGCGGCGCGGTGCCCAGCGAGCGCCCGCCGATGGAGACCTCCACCGGGCCGCCGGGCCGCCGGGGCAGCGGAACGGCCAGCACGCCGTGCATCTCCGGCAGCGCGCCGCCGTCGAGGAAGAGCGCCGCCTCGCGGTACGGGCCGTTGGCCGTGACCGTGGGGGCCGGCCCGCCCGGCACCGGGCCCGTTGGCATGATCGGGGCCTCGGTCGGCGCGGCGGGGGCCGCGGCGGCGGCGCCGGGCGTGCGCCCGTCCGCGGCGGCGGGGGCGGGGAGCTGCCCGGAGGGGGCGTCGGGCGGCGGGGTGGCGGCGCCCTCGGCGAGGTACCAGCGCACCGCGGCGTAGCTCAGCGCGAGCGCGGCGGCGACGCCGGCCATGAGGAGCAGCGGGCGCGTCCACGAGGGCCCGTCGGGGGTGGTCGACGTCGACTGCGAGGCGGTGCTCGTGGCGGTGCTCGCGGCGGGCTTCGCGGCGCTGGCGACGGGGGCCTTCGCGGGCTCGATCGGGCGGCCGCTCGCCGTGAGGGTCGTGGAGGTCTTGATGTCCGGGAGGTCGAGCGGCTCGAAGTCCGGCGGGGCCTCGGTCACGGGCTGCGCGGCGGGCGCGGGAGGAGCAGGGGGCGCGGGCTGCGACGGCACCTCGGGGTGGCGCGACGCGCGCGGCACCACGAGGTCGATGGCGGGCTCCGGCTCGCCGTCGTCGACCGGCGCCTCGGCCACGCTGACGGGGACCTCGACCGGGGCCTCCTCGGAGGTCGCGACGGGCGCCGGGAGCTCGTCTCCCTCGGGGCGCACCGTCTCCAGGGCGCTCTGGTCGGGCGCGTGCGGGAGCAGCTCCGGGGTGCCGCTCGGGCGCACCACCATCAGGGCCGACGAGGACAGCTCCTCGACCTCGTCGTCGGCGTCGGCGTCGGCGTCGGGGCTGAGCGTGAGCTCGGGCTCGGGCTCCGCCGCCGTCGGGACCGGGACCAGCGAGCGCGTGGCGCGCGGCTCCTGCGGGTCGGCCTCCCAGCCGGGCTCCTGCGGGGCGGGCTCGTCCGCCGGGGCGGCCACGGGGGAGGTCGGGCGCGCCGGGCGCGCGGGCTCGTCCACGGAGTCGCGCAGCTCGCGCCACACCGCGTCGGCCAGCGTGTCGATGGTGGTGCGCGACATCGGCCGGGTGATCTTCGCCAGCACCTCGCTGCTATCGAGGCGCTCGCGCCGCGCGGCGCCCGGGTCGAGGTCGAAGTTCTCCCACGTCGCCGGGGCCTCCCGCCCGGCCTCCATCGTCGCGCGCGGGGTGCGCGGCGCGGTGAGGTCCTGCCGGTTGCGGCCCACCACCCGCTGGATCGCACCGCGCCGCGAGAGCTCGATGAGCAGGGGCTCGAGGTCCTGGGGGGCGAGGCCGTCGCGGAGCACCATCTCCCGCGGCGCGTCGCCCTGCACCAGCCGCTCGACCGCCACCCGCAGCGGCGTCGGCAGCGAGCGCGCGTAGTCGAGCGCCGCGTCGGCGTCGAACTCCACCCGCAGCACCTCCAGCAGCGCCGCGCCGGAGACCGCCTCCTCCATCGCCGTCACGCTCCGGGCGCAGCGCTCCAGCACCTCCGCGAGCCGGCCGGTGATGTTCTCCCGCACCGGCTGCGACGCGCGGCGCACCACGAAGCGCGCGGCGTTGAGCCCCAGCGCCCGGGCCAGCGCGGTCTCGCCCCGGACGAGCGTGCCGTCCTGCACCGTGCGCACGGCCGAGAGCAGCGCGCCCTGCCGGATCTCCAGCTCGGTCACGCTCCCGGAGTCGGCCAGGGTGATGGTCGCGTCGCCCAGGGTCTTCGCCGTCGCCTCGATGAGCGCCACCGACCCGACGCGCTCGAGGCGCCCGCGCACCTCGGCGCCCGCGGCGAGCTCGGCGACGCGCTTGAGGGTGCGCACCCGGCCGCGCAGGGTGGAGCGCACCCGGGCGAGCGCCGCGCCCCCGTCGGCCTCCTTGCGGAGGTACCCCGAGGCCTGGGCGCCCAGCTCGCGCATGCGCACCAGCAGGTCGTCGCGCCACGACAGCAGGATCACCGGCGTGTGCCGCAGGGCGACGTCGCGGCGGATGGCCCGGCACAGACCGAAGCCGTCGAGGCCCGGCATGAGGATGTCCGCGAGCACCACGTCGGGGCGGTCGGCGCGCGCGGCGGCGAGGGCCTCGGCGCCGTCGGTGTGGGCGCTCACGATCATGCCCGCGCCGCGCAGCAGGTCGCTGAACTGGGCCACCACGGCGGGGTCGTCGTCGACCACGAGGGCGCGCCGCCCGGGCAGCGGGTCGTCCGCGGGCTCGTCGGCGCCGGGGGTTCCGTCAGCCGTGGTGCCCGGCGCGAAGACCTCCGCGCCCGGCAGCCCGCGGGGCGCGATGGGGAGCTCGAAGCGCACGGTGCCCCCGGAGCGGCGCTCGACGACGGTGCGGATGCGCGCGATGGCCTCCCAGGTGGCGGCGAGCACCTCGTTGCCGGCGCCGAGGGCCACGCGGGCGCCCCGGCTGGCGGGCAGCGCGGCGCCGCCGAGGCCGCGGCGGAGCTCGTCCTGGAGGGCGCGGATGAGCTCGTCGAGGGTGAGCTCGCCGAGCTCGTGGGCGGTGGGCGGCGGGAGCGTGGCCGACCCCCGGAGGGCCCGGTGGATGCGCCCGCGGAGGGCCTCTGCGCTGGCGTCGGACTCGAGGACGTCGAAGGCCTCGGGGCACCGGGCGCGCACCGTGGCGGCGGGCTCGCCGTCGCACGCGATGACCACCACGGGGATGAAGCGCACCAGGGGGTCGGAGGACACCGCGGCGGCCAGGGAGACGCCGTCGTAGGGCGAGTCGTCCTCGGCGATGATGATGTCCGGGGCGGCGTCGCGGGCGCGGGCGTGGGCCTCGTCGGCGGTCTGCGCGAGGGTCACGTCGGCGTCGTGGCCGAGGGCGTCGAGGAGCGAGCTCGCGCGGATGGACGAGCCCACGAAGAGCACCTGCGTGGCGTGCGCGACGGGGGCGCGGGCGGGCACGAGGGAGTCCGTGGTGCGGCCGGTGACGGCGCGGGCGAGCTCGTGCAGGCCGGGGCCGCCGGGGGCGAGCGCGGCGCCGGGGATGAGCGTGCGGGTGGGCGAGTGGTCGCTGCGCGAGGCCGAGGGGACGGCCATGGCGCGGGCGCCGGGGGCGTCGGGGTCGCGGGTGTCGAGCTCGGCGCGGGCGGAGAGCGACGCGACGAGGGCGGTGAGGCGGTCGAGCTGCGGGCGGGTGAGGGCGGGGGTGGCGCGGGACTCGGCGAGGTCGTCGAGGGTGGCCTGGAGCCCGTCGCAGAGGGAGCGGAGGTGGTGCGCGCGGGCGATGGTGAGCACGGCGTCGACCCGGCGGCGCAGCTCGTCGCGCATCCGCAGCTGCCGCGGGTCGGCGAGCACGGCGCCCAGGGTGGCCTTGATCTCGACGATCTTCCGGGGCAGGTGCCGGACGAACGCGCTGCGTGGATCTTCGTCGGGAGTCTGCACGGTGGAGTGGGCTCCAGGGTTAGCCGAAAGGCACGGGCCGGGCCAAGTTCTGCGCGGACATGCTAAGGGAGCGCCCCGGAAAAGAGGCGATGCGGCAGTGAAGTTCATCGATGAGGCGGAGATCGACGTGGCGGCGGGGGACGGGGGACCGGGGGCGGTGTCGTTCCGCCGGGAGGCGCACGTGCCCTTCGGCGGGCCCAACGGCGGCGACGGCGCGCGGGGCGGGAGCGTGATCCTGACGGCGGACGAGCAGGTGGGCACGCTGCTGCAGTTCCGCTTCAAGCCGCGCTGGCAGGCGGAGCACGGGGAGAAGGGCGGGCGCACCGACTGCAACGGCAAGAGCGGCGAAGACCTGCGGCTGAAGGTGCCCGTGGGCACGGTGGTCTACGACATGGAGACCCACGAGGTGCTGGCCGACCTGCACACCAAGGGTCAGACCGTGGTGGTCGCCAAGGGCGGCCGCGGCGGCCTCGGCAACATGAACTTCGCCACTCCATGGGACCAGGCGCCCCGCAAGGCCCAGCCCGGCGAGCCCGGCGACCACCGCAAGCTGCGCTTCGAGCTGAAGCTCCTCGCGGACATCGGCATCCTCGGGTTTCCCAACGCGGGCAAGAGCACCTTCATCGCCGCGGTGTCGCGCGCGAAGCCCAAGATCGCCGACTACCCCTTCACGACCCTGGTGCCCAACCTCGGGGTGGTGAAGGTCGACGACGACCGGAGCTTCCTCATGGCGGACATTCCGGGGCTCATCCCCGGGGCGGCCTCGGGCGCGGGCCTGGGGGTGCGCTTCCTCAAGCACGTCGAGCGCACCCGGGTGCTGCTGCACCTCGTGACGGTGCAGGACGAGGACATCGACCTGCTCGCCCGCTACGACGCCCTCATGAAGGAGGTGCGGCTCTTCGACGCGTCCATCGCCGAGCGCGCGCAGGTGGTGGCCGTGAGCCAGATCGACCTGCCCGACGCCCGCGCGGCGTGGGAGCTGTACAAGCCCCTCTTCGCCGAGCGGGGCGTCACGCTCCGCGGCGTGTCGGCGGTGACCGGCGAGGGGGTGCGCGAGCTGGTGTTCGCCCTCGACGCGGCGCTGCGCGCGGCCCCGCCGGTCGAGCTGCTCACCTCCACGCTGAGCGTCGACGACGAGGAGTGATCGGAGCCACGACGATGTCCAACACCCACGAGCGCGTGCTCTACCTGTTCAAGATCTCCCACTACGCCGAGAAGGCGCGCTGGGCCCTCGACCACAAGGGGCTCCAGTACACCCGCCACGAGGTGCTCTTCGGCGCGGGGCAGCTCCTGCTCAAGCTGCGCACCGGCACCCGGCAGGTGCCCGTGCTCGACGACGGCGGCCGCGTCGTGGCGGGCTCGACGGCCATCCTCGACCACCTCGACGAACGCTACCCCGCGTCGCCGCTCTGGCCCACCGACCCGGCGGAGCGGGCCGCGGCGCGCGAGGTCGTCGCGTGGGCCGACGAGAAGATCGGCAAGGGCGTGCGGGGCTTCCTCCTGGCCAGCGCCCGGCACGACCCGCGGGTGGGCGGGGTGGCGGGCGTGGCGCGGCTGCTCGGCCCGGGCGTCATCAAGGTGGCCTCGGATTACTGCGGCTACGACTCGCTCGAGCTCGCCGAGCGGGACTTCCCGCAGGTGCTGCTGGAGCTCAAGGCCCGCCTCGGCGACCGGGCCTACCTCGTGGGCGATCGCTTCTCCGCGGCCGACCTCACGGCCTGCGCGCTCATCAACCCGCTGTATGGCCCGCCCGCGTCGCCGCTGCGCAGCCGGTGGTCCCGGCAGCGCCCGCCGGTCGCGGGCGACCCGGCCGTGGCGCCGGTGTTCGACTGGTTCGATCACATCTACCAGAAGCACCGACGGCCAGGGCCCGCGGGGGCGTAGCGGGCGCCCTCGTCAGCTCTCGAGCGACGCGCCCAGAAACCAGGCGTGCTTCTCGAACTCCGTGATCACCTGGGTGAACACGTCGGCCGTGTCGGTGTCGGCGAGCTCCTCGGCGAGGGCCCGGGATGCCCGCGCCCCCTCCAGGTACTTCAAGATGCGCTCGGCGAGCAGGCGCACGTGCTCCATGTCGCGGGTGGTCTCCTGGGGGTACTCCGGGAGCGTGGAGTTGCCCGCCACGTGGCGGGCGGTGCCGTAGGCCCTGCCGCCGAGGGTGACGGCGCGCTCGGCGATGGTGTCGTTGTGCAGCGCGAGCCCGACGGCGAAGGTCTCGAAGAGCGGGTGCAGCGCGGCGAACTGCGGGCCCTTGATGTTCCAGTGGGCGACCTTGATCTGGCTGTGCAGGTCGAGGCCGTCGGCGAGGCGGGCGTTGAGGGTCTCCGCGAGCTTCGCGCGCGTGGCTTCGGGGAGCTGGCTGGGGCTCTTGTACATGGTTGGAGCGTACCTTTCGTGGGGTGGGAGCCGGTCGAGGCCCCATTGGATACACCGTCCGCGCGCCGCGGTGCGCGCGCCGTAAAGACCGTTGGCTACGGTTCGGGCACCGTGCGATAACAGCGCGCCCGCGGGGCCTCTACCACCCGTATCCTTCGCCGCGCGGCGGGAGTGCACAACGTGACGATCCATCGCTCGAACCGCGCGCTCACGGGGATGTTGCTCAGCGCGGCCGTGGGCTGCGCGGGCTCCTCCGGGGCGCTCCACACCCGCTTCTCCGCGGTCCACAACACGCTCACCACGATGGGCGTGAGCCAGCTCGGTCCCATCTCCGAAGGGTCCCTCGCGGAGGGCGCCACGGCGCGCTTCCCGGTCGACCTCGCGGCCCGCTGCCACACCTTCGTCGCCTTCGGCGACGGCGCCCGCGACGTCGAGCTCAACGTCCTCGACGCCAACAACCAGCGCGTGGCCGGCGACACCACCCGCGACGCCCAGGCCACCGTGCAGTTCTGCCCGACGGTGCGCGGGCGCTACACCCTCGCGCTGCGCATGGCCGACGGCGGCGGCGGGTACCTCCTCGCCAACTGGCAGGGCGGCACCAACGCCTCCGGGGGCGCCGCCGCGGGCGCCGACGGCCCGGGCACCTGCGCCAACGCCATCCCCATCACCCCGGGGCAGACCGTCACCGGCGACACCCGCCGCGGCCAGGCCCACCACGACGGCTCGTGCGTCGGCGCCGAGGAGGGCGAGGCCGGCGCCCCGGAGATGGTCTACGCGCTCACCCTCGAGCGGCGCCAGCAGGTCACCATCGCGGTCGAGCAGGCGGGCTTCGACGGCACCGTGTACGTGCGCTCGGGCGCCTGCGAAGACGCGGCGACGGAGGCCCCCGGCGGCTGCAACGACGACGACGGCGACACGTCGCACTCGCGCGTGGTCATCGCGCTCGACCCGGGCACCCACTACATCTTCGTCGACGGCTTCGCCCGCAACGCGGGCAACTTCTCGATGACCGTCAGCGCGGCCGACGTGCCCTCCATCGCCGACGTCTGCCAGAGCGCCGCGGCCCTCACGCCCAACACCGCCGTCACCGGCACCCTCACCGCCCAGGAGCTCAACCTCTTCCAGGCGCGCTGCGGCAACAACGCCCGCGGGCCCGACCGGGTGTACCGCCTGGAGGTCCCGCAGGAGTCGCGGCTCCAGCTGCACCAGGAGAGCGACTACGACGGCGTGGTGTACTTCCGCCGCGCGTGCGCCGAGGCCAGCACCGAGGTGGAGTGCAACGACGACGCGGAAGACCAGCAGCACGCCCGCATCAACGCCGTCGTCCCGGCGGGCACGTACTTCGTGTTCACCGACGCCTTCCAGTCGGGCGCCCAGGGGTCGTACACCCTCCAGGCCGACCTCGCGCCCGTCGCGGGCGGCAACACCGCGGGCGACACCTGCGCCGACGCCCAGCTGCTCACCCCGGGCACCCCCGTCGACGGCAACACCTTCCAGGCCCGCGACGACATCCGCTCGCCCTGCGCGTCGGCCACCGAGGGCTACGACGTGGTGTACCGACTCAACGTCACGGCGCGCTCGCGGGTGAAGCTCTGGTTCGACAGCTCCGACCTTCGCGAGCAGGGCACCATCACCGTCGCCCGCGCCTGCGAGGGGGCCCCGCTCACCGAGGCCACCTGCCGCCCCGGCGCCCTCGGCGAGGCCCGGGCCTTCGACCAGGTGCTCGACCCGGGCAACTACTACGTCATCGTCGACAGCGCGGCCCCGCGGCGCTTCGGGCGCTTCCGGCTCAACTCGCGCGTCGAGAGCGCCGCGGAGGTCGAGCGCCTCTGCCGCACGGCGCCGCTGCTCGTCCCCGGGCGCACCGTCACCGGCACCACCGTGGGCGGCACCGACCGCTTCCAGGCCTCCTGCGCGGGCGGCGCGCGCAGCCCGGAGAACCTCTACCGCCTCGTGGTGCGGCGCCGCTCGGCGGTGCGCGTCTCGGTCACCTCGACCACCAACGGGTACGACCCGGCGGTGTTCATCCGGCAGACCTGCGCGCAGTCGACCACCGAGCGCGGCTGCAACGACGACGCGGGCGACGTGCAGCACTCGCAGGTCGAGGCCACCCTCGAGCCCGGCACCTACACCGTCTTCGTCGACGGATACGCCAACACCAACAGCGGAACCTACTCCCTCGAGTGCCAGGTCACCCCGCAGTGAACGCCCCGAAATACCCCCGACAGGAGCTGACGCGCCGCCATGCTTGAAGAAGTCATCGAGGAGCTGAAGAACGCCTACGGCAAGGCCCACGAGGCGCTCCGTCGCGACCTCTCGCGCCTGCGCACGGGCCGGGCCAACACGTCGATGCTCGACGGCATCCGCGTGGACTACTACGGCACCCCCACGCCCATCGCGAGCATGGCCACCATCTCGGTGCCAGAGCCCCGGATGCTGCAGATCAAGGTGTGGGAGCGAGGGCAGTCCAAGGCCGTCGACAAGGCCATCCGCGAGAGCGACCTCGGGCTCAACCCGCAGGTCGACGGCGACACCCTGCGCATCCCGCTCCCGTCGCTCACCGAAGAGCGCCGGAAGGACCTCGCCAAGAAGGCCCGCAAGGAGGGCGAGGACTGCAAGATCGCCATCCGCAAGAGCCGCAAGGACGCCAAGGACATGATCGACGCCCTCACCAAGGACGGCGACGTGAGCCGCGACGACGGCGACGCGGCGTGGAAGAAGGCCGAAGAGCTCGTGGCGGGCGCCGTGAAGGTCGTCGACGACATCGTCGCCGCCAAGGAGAAGGAGATCATGACGGTGTGAGCGGCACCGTCGTGCGCATCCCCGTCACCCTCGCCGCCCTGCTCGTGGCCACCGCGCTTCCCGCCCTGTGCTCCGCGCAGGAGCGCTCCCCGTGGCTGCCGCCGCCCTCGCTCGAGCCGCCCGGGTGGCAGCGCCCCGCCGCGCCCCCGCCCCCGCCGAGCACCCCGTTGCCGCCGCTGCTCACCCGGCCCCTGTCGCTCCCGGCGGGCATGCTCACCCTCCAGTGGGGCGCCGGCTTCGCGTACAGCGAGCTCGGCACCGGCGGCGACGACGGCGGCCTGGGCGCCTCCTTCGACCTGAGCGCGGGCCTCGGCAAGCACCTCCAGCTCGACTTCGGCACGGGCCTGCGCTTCGGCACCCTGCTCGCGGCCGACCGCTACGGCCGGGTGTTTCGCGACGACGTCTTCCAGACCGGCAACCGCTTCGTGGGCAACCCCTGGCTCAAGCTCCGGTACTCCTTCCTCGACGGCCCCGAGCGGGCCTTCAGCGCGGGCGTCGAGGCGCTGATCCAGGCGCCCATCGCGGAGGCCAGCGCCTTCAGCGTCGGCGTCGGCGTGCCCGTGCAGTTCGTGCTCCCGGCGGCGCGGCTGCGCGTCGAGGCGGGGCTGTACATGCAGTTCGTGCTGAGCGCGGGGGCGACCACCCGCAACGTGCTCAACGTCCCGGTGCGGGTGCTGTTCGGCGTGTCCGAGGGCTTCGCCGTCGGGCTCGTCACCGGCATGCAGATGGGCAACGCCTTCCGCGCCGACGCGAGCGACGCCAACGTGCAGCTCGGCCTCGTGGTGCGCGGCCGGGTGTCCCGCTCGGTCGAGCTCAGCGGCCAGTGGATGATCCCCGCCGCGTCGCCCCACGGCCTCGACGCCTACGGCCTCGGGTTCGCCGTCACCCACCGCGCGCGCTGACGCCCTGCCGCCGCCCGACGCGCCCGCGGGTGCGATACCATCGCCGGCGTGTCAGACACCGTCGCCTCGACCGTCCGGATGAACGACCTCGGCTTCGTGGTTCGCACCTTCCAGGCCGAGGTGCTCGAGGGGCCGGACAAGGGGGCGTCCGCGAGGTCCATCGAGGGGCGGCTGATCATCGGGACCGCCGACGACGCCACGCTGCACCTCACCGACGGCACCGTGAGCCGGTACCACGTCGAGCTCGAGGCGAGCGACGAGGGGGTGGTGCTGCGCGACCTCGGGAGCACCAACGGCACGGCGCTCGGGGCGGTGATGCTGCGCGAGGGCCGGCTGACCGAGAGCGCGGTGCTCAAGCTCGGTCGCACGAAGGTGCGGCTCACGCTCAACGGCGCGCGCACCACGCTGCCGCTGTCGACGGCGGTGTCGTACGGGGCGATGCTCGGGGCCTCCGCGGCGATGCGGCAGGTGTACGCCACGCTGGCGCGCGCGGCGCCCACGACGGCGCCGGTGCTGGTGCTCGGCGAGAGCGGCACGGGCAAGGAGCTCGCGGCGCGGGCGGTGCACCAGACCAGCGAGCGGGCGGAGAAGCCCTTCGAGGTGGTCGACTGCGGGGGGCTGCCGCCGACGCTCATCGAGAGCGAGCTCTTCGGGCACGAGCGGGGGTCGTTCACGGGCGCGACGAGCGACCGCGAGGGGGCCTTCGAGCGCGCCGACGGCGGCACGATCTTCCTCGACGAGCTCGGCGAGATGCCCCTGGAGGTGCAGCCGAAGCTGCTGCGCGCGCTCGGCGAGGGGGAGGTGCGGCGCGTGGGGGGCCGGCGCTCGAAGAAGATCGACGTGCGGGTGGTGGCGGCGACCAACCGCGACCTGCGGCGGGAGGTCAACGCGGGGCGCTTCCGGGCCGACCTGTACTACCGGCTGGCGGTGATCCAGGTGCGGATGCCCGCGCTGCGCGAGCGCCTCGACGACCTGGACGTGCTCGTGCCCGCGCTGGTGAAGCGCATCTGCGCCGAGCGGCGGGTGGCGGTGGACGTGCCCATCCCCGACGAGCTCACCGCCATGCTGGCGCAGCATACCTGGCCAGGTAACGTTCGCGAGCTGCGCAACTACCTGGAGCAGTACGTGATCCTGGAGGCGACGCCGCCCTTCACGGCCGACGACGCCGACGGTGGGGGTGACGAGTCGGGCGAGGGGGCGCTGGTGCGCGGCCTGGAGGCGCTGCCGCTGCGGGCGGCCAAGGCCGAGCTCACCGACCGCTTCGAGCGGTGGTACCTCTCGCGGCTGCTGGCCGACACGCGCGGCAACGTGGCCGAGGCGGCGCGGCGGGCGGGGGTCGACCGGGGGACGGTGTTCCGGACGATGCGGCGCATCGGGCTGCGCGAGCCCGACGAGCGGTGACAGGGGATCGGGCTCCCCGTCCCCAGCGCCCGGCGGCACACGTCTCGCACGCCCCGGCCGGGCGATGACCAATCTCCGTGTCCGATGGTGCGCATCGAAGTGCGCTTTGCTGATGGCCTGCGCGGCAACCGTGGGCGCGGTGCGGCCCGTTGCCGCACAGCCCGAGCCCGCGCTGGCGCGCGAGCAGGCGCCCACCGTGTGGACCGACGCAGAGGTGCGGGTTCGCGCCCGCCGTGTGGCGCTGCGGGTGCGCCGCGCCGAGCAGGCGCTGCGGGTGGCGCAGGCGGGCCGGGTGTTCGGGCAGCTGCCGCGGGTGGGCAACCCCACGGTCGGTGTGATGGCACTGCCGGGCTTTCCCGACTTCGGCGCGCTCACCTACGCGGTCTCGCTCGCGCTGCCGATCGACCTCGCGGGGGTCGGTCGGGCGCGGGCGCGGGAGGCCGAGGCGGGGGTGCGTGCGGGGGCGGCGCGGCTCGACGCAGAGCGGGCGATCGCCGAGGCCGAGGCGCGCGCGGCGTGGGTGGCGGTCGGGGTCGCCCGCTCGCTGGAGGTCATCCAGCGGGCGCGCCTGGCGTCGGCCCAGGAGGCCGAGACGCGCATCGAGGCGCGGCTCGCGGCGGGCGACACGACGGCGCTCGACCGGGCGATGGTGCAGCGCGAGCGGGCCGCGGCGGAGGCCGACGTGGCGCGCTCGCTGCGCATGCGGCGCGAGGCCTCCGACGCGCTGCGGATGGCGCTCGACCTGCCGGCGCGGAGCCCCATCGAGGTGGGCCCGCTCGGCGCGCCGTCGATGCCTACGGCCGACACGGTCACGCGAACGGCGGCGGCGGCGGGGACGCGCCGGGGCGAGGTGCGCGCGGCGGAGGCCACGGCGGCGGAGGCCACGGCGCGGGAGGTGCGGCAGGGGCGCGAGGCGCTGGCGCCGCTCTCGGTGGGCCTGGAGGCGCAGCAGGTGGCCGTCGGGCCGCAGGAGACGGCGAGCACGCTGGGCATGTCGCTGCGCTGGGAGCTTCCCCTCGCGCGGCGGGCGCAGGGCGAGCGCGCGGTGTCGACGGCGGAGTCGCTGGCGGCGCGCTCCGACGCGCGGGCGCTGCAGCGGGTGGTGTCCCGCGAGGTGGAAGCGTCGGCGGCGCGGCTGGAGAGCGCGCTCGCGGAGCTCGAGCTGCTGGAGCAGCGGGCGCTGCCGGCCGCGGTCAACCTGGAGCAGCAGGCGACGGTGACCTGGACGGCGGGGAGCCTGGAGTGGTTCCGGGTGCAGGAGGCGCGGCGCGAGCGGCTGGAGCTGGCCGCGCGGGCCCTGGAGGTGCTGCGCGAGGCGTGGCAGGCGCGCATCGACCTCGACCGGGCGACGGGTGCCGAGCCGTGAACACCCTGATGCGCGTCGGCGCGTCGGCACTGCTGGCGGCGGCGCTGGTGGGCGTCGCGGTGATGCTCTTCGGCGCGGGGCAGTAGCGGGGGCTCGCCGAGGGCGCCGGGTCCCGGTTCGCAGGAGTTCGGGCGGGGTGCAGGGTTCGCTGAGGTGAGGGGGCTCCCTCAACGCGCTGCCGCGAGCCCTGCACCCCCATCATCCGATCTCATCGTTGCCCTCATCGTCGCCAGGACGATCGCCCACTCCGCGGTTGCGGGCGGCCCACAGGCGGGCCTGCAACCGCTGAAGTGGGGGCCTGGAGCTGACCGCCCGGCCTGCGCCGGGCTATCTGCCGGCGCGCCGGTCGCTCGCGCGACCGTCGGAGGGTGATCGACCTTCGCGCGGGAAGTCCATGTGGCGATCAGCGCCCTGTGCCGCTGCTGCGCGCGAGCTCCTTCACCCTCTTCGACGAGCGCCCCAGCGCTCGGCGCGCCAGCAGGAGGTCCCGCGCAGGCGGGACGCTCTGTCTCAGGCTCCCACTTCAGCGGTTGCAGGCCCGCCTGCGGGCCGTCCGCAACCGCGGAGTGGGCAGCGTTTCCTCACGATGAGAGCAACGAGGAGCATCGGATGATGGGAGCGCAGGGTTCGCGGCAGCGCGGTGAGGGGGCCCACGCCCCCTCGGCGCTCAGGCCTCGTCGGTGGTCGTCTTGGCGGGGCGCAGCGCGATGGAGCGCAGCAGCGCCGGCAGCAGGAAGATGCCCAGCAGGGTGCTCGACACCAGGCCGCCGATGACCACGGTCGCGAGCGGGCGCTGCACCTCGCTGCCCGCCGAGGTCGAGATGGCCATCGGGGCGAAGCCCAGGGCGGCCACGGCGGCGGTGAGCAGCAGCGGTTGCAGCACGGTCACCGCGCCGTCGATCAGGGCGCGCTCGGGCGGGGCGCCCTCGTCGGCCCGGCGCCGGATCTCGCTCGCCATGACCACGCCGTTGAGCACGGCGATGCCGCAGAGGGCGATGAACCCGATGGCCGCCGGGAGGCTGAAGGACATCCCGCGCAGGCTCAGCGCCACGATGCCGCCGATGAGCGCGAAGGGCACCCCCGAGAACACCGCGAGCGAGTACCGGATGTTGCCGAACATCAGGTACAGCATCCCCAGGATGAGCCCGAGGCTCACCGGCACCACCACCGCGAGGCGGTCGCGGGCGCGGGCGAAGTTCTCGAACTGCCCGCTCCACTCGACGCGGTAGCCCGGCGGGAGCTGCACCTCGCGCTCGACCCGCGCGCGGGCGTCGGCGACGAAGCCCACCAGGTCGCGGCCGCGGATGTTCACCTCGACACGCAGCCGGCGCGCCATGCCCTCGCGGCTGATCTGCGCGGGGCCGTCCTCCTCGGTCACGTCGGCGACCTGCCCGAGCGGCACCAGGCCGCCCTCGGAGTCGCCCACCGGGAGCCCCTCGATGCTCTCCGCGCCGCGCCCGATGGGCGGCAGCAGCACCCGCAGGTCGAAGCGCCGGTGGCCGTCGAACATCACCCCCACGCGCCGCCCCTGCCGGGTGGCCTCCACCGCGGCGAGCACGTCGTCGGCCGCGATGCCGTGCCGCGCCAGGCGCTGCCGGTCGACCCGCACCTGCATCATCGGCAGGCCCAGCGCCCGCTCGACGCGCACGTCGCCCGCGCCCGGCGTCCCCCGCATCAGCCGCCCGACGCGGTTGCCGAGGTCCGTGAGCACGTTGAGGTCCTCGCCGAAGAGGTGGATCGCCACGTCGGCGCGCGATCCCGAGATGAGCTCGTTGGTGCGGTCTTCGATGGGCTGCGAGATCGACACGTAGGTCGACGACACCTCGCGCTCGATGGCGGTCTTCATCAGCTCGCCGAGCGCGTCGAGGTCGTGCGCGCTGGTCCACTCGGCCCGCGGTCGCAGGTGGACGAGGATGTCCGTGTTGTCCATCCCGACGGGGTCCGTGGCGACCTCCGCGCGGCCCGTCATGGCCAGCGAGGTCACCACCTCGGGGAAGCGCGCGAGCACCCGCTCGGTCGCGAGGTCGAGGCGCCGCGCCTCGGTGAACCCGATCGAGGGGATGCGGCGGATGGCCACCACGATGTCGCCCTCGTCGATGCGCGGGACGAAGTCCGCCCCGAGGCCGCCGGCCACCGGCACCGTCAGCGCCAGGCCCGCCAGCGCCGCGATGAAGAGCGCCCGGCGCTGCCTCACGGCCCACGCCACGCCGCGCGCGTACGGCGCCTCCAGGTGGTGCAGCAGCCCGTGGCTGCCGGGCTTCTTCGGCGGCCGCAGGAAGGTCACCGCGCCGGCCGGGAAGACCACCAGCGCGAACACGATCGACCCGCCGAGCGCGAGCGCCATCGTGGTGGCCATCGGGCGGAACATCTTCCCCTCGGTGCCCTCCAGCGAGAGCAGCGGGAGGTACACCAGCAGGATGATGAGCACCGAGAACACCACCGGCCGCGCCACCTGGCGCACCGAGGCCGCGATGGCCTCGCGGTAGTTCTGCTGGTTGATGTCGTGCAGCGCGAGGCGCGCGAGCGCGGCCTCCAGCATCACGATGGGGCCGTCGACCAGGAACCCGAAGTCGATGGCGCCGAGGGACATCAGGTTGCCCGTCACCCCGAGCTGCCGCATCCCGAAGACCGCCAGGATCATCGCGAAGGGGATGCCGAGCGTGACCAGCAGGCTGCCGCGCATCGAGCCCAGCAGCACCAGCAGCACCAGCGACACCAGCACCGCGCCCTCGAGCAGGTTGTGCCCGACGGTGGTGAGCGTGCGGTCGATGAACTGCGCGCGGTCGTACACCTCGTCGATGTGCACCCCCGCGGGGAGCGTGCGGCGCAGCTCCCCGATGCGGTCGTGGACGCTGTGCACCACGGTGCGGGAGTTCTCCCCGAGGAGCATCATCACGATGCCGCTCACCACCTCGCCGCGGCCGTCCTGCGTGACCACGCCCTGCGGGAGCGAGGCCCCGATGCGCGCCTCGCCCAGGTGCCTGATCTGCACGGGCGTGCCGTCGGCGTCCGTGGCGACCACCACCGAGGCGAGGTCCGTGAGGTCGCGCAGCTGGGCCTCGCCGCGGATGGTGTACTGCTCCGCGCCGCGCTCGATCCAGCCGCCGCCGACGTTGGCGTTGTTGCGCCCGAGCACGTCGAGCACGCGGCCGATGGTGATGCGGTGGGCGGCCAGGCGCCGCGGGTCGAGCGCCACCTCGTACTGCTTGCGGGCGCCGCCGAGGGCGTTGACCTCGATGACCCCGGGCACGCTCCGCAGCCGCGGCGCGACGTCCCACTCCAGCATGGTGCGCAGCTCCATGGCCGAGTGCCGGTCGCTGCGCAGCACGAACTGGTAGATCTCCCCGAGGCCCGTGGAGACGGGCGCGAGCTGCGGGCTGCCGAACTGCGGCGGCACGTCGGCCTCGATGCTCCGCAGCCGCTCGGACACGAGCTGCCGCGCGAACCACACGTCCACCTCGTCGTTGAACACGATGGTGATCGCCGAGAGCCCCGCGCGGGTCACCGACCGGATCTCCTGGAGGTTGGGCAGCCCGTTGAGGCCCATCTCCACGGGCAGCGTGACGTAGCGCTCGACCTCCTCGGCGGAGAGCCCCGGCGAGTCGGTGAGCACCTGCACCTGCACGTTGGTGATGTCGGGCACCGCGTCGATGGGCAGGCCCTTCGCGACGAAGACCCCGACGACGAGCACCAGCGCGGTGACCCCGAGCACGGCGATCCGGAAGCGGATCGCCATCCGCACGATGGCGTCAAGCATGGTCGGGCCTCCTCACCGCAGCAGCTCGCTCTTCAGGGCGAAGGCGCCGTCGGTCACCACCCGGTCGCCCGGCCCCACGCCGCGGCTCACCTCGACGGTGTCCCCGTCGGCCTCGCCGAGCGCCACCGTCGCCGCCTCGAACTCCCGCGTCCCCCGCTCCAGGAAGACCGCCGGGCGACCCTCGATCTGCACCACGGCGCTGCGCGGCACGGCGATCACCTCGCGCACCCCCGCGGCCGCGGTGCGCAGCCGCGCCGTCACGAACTGCCCCGGCCGCAGCCGCCGCTCGGGGTTGGGCACCTCCACCCGCACGCGCGCCGCGCGGGTGCGCAGGTCGATGGTGGCGTCCACGTGGCTCACCTCGCCGGTGACGGGAGGCCCCTCGAGGCCGTGCGCGGAGATCTCCGCCCGGTCGCCGACCACCACCCGCCCGAGGTCGATCTCGTAGGCGTCGAGCATCACCCAGACCCGCGTGAGGTCGGCGATGCGCATCACGCTGCTGGTGTCGTCGATGGTCTGCCCCACGATCACGTCGCGGCGGATCACCGTCCCCGCGATGGGCGCCCGCAGCACCACGCGCCGCGCCGCGCCCGCGCTGCGGCCCACGCCCGCGCCCATGGCCGCGAGGCGCTGCGTGGCGCCGGTGGCCTCGGCCTCGAAGCGCGCCACGTCGGCGCGGGCGTCTTCCACGGCGCGCGCCGTGGTGAGCCGCTGGCGGTAGAGCTCGGTCTCCCGGGCGAGCCGCGCCCGCGCCGCGGTGGCCTGGGCCTGCGCCGACACCCGCGAGGCCAGCACGTCGCCGAGGCTCACGCTCTCGATCTCCACGAGCGGTGTGCCCACCTCGACGGCGTCGCCCACCCCGGCCATCACCCGGGTCACCCGGCCGCGGATGCGGGCGCCGACGTCGGCCACGTGGTCGGGGTCGAAGTCCACCGAGCCCGAGAGGTTGAGCGCGGGCGCGAGCGCGCGGGGCGTCACCGCGGCCGTCACCACCCCGAAGCGCCGGACGAACTCCTCGGACACCTGCACCCGAGCGCCCCCCTCCGGGCGATCGCAGCGGGGCGCCGGGGCGGGCGTCCCCACGGCCGCGCGCCGGGGCCCGATGGCCTCGCGCACCCCGAGCGCACCGACGGCGCACAGCGCGCCGAAGCTGAAGGTGGTGACCCAGCGGTTCATGTAGGACTCCCGCGCCGCAGGGTGCGCGAATGTTGAACAGACATCATGTCGATGCCAGCCCTTCGCAGGGCCCGTGCCGTGCGACGAACCCTGGGCATTCTGAAGCGTGGCGGGTGGTGGTCGCGCGAGGGTGCGGCGCACAGCCACCCCCAGGGGCGCGGTGGCCCCTGCGACCTTCAGCCCGCGAGGCGGGCCTGGAAGAACTGGTTCACCCTGGGGTCGTTGTAGCGGGCGTAGTCGATGACGAAGGGCACCACCTCGCTCACCCCGTGGTGGTGGCGGATGGTGAGGGCCATCGGGGTGACCTCGCGGTAGTTGCTGGCCGGCGGCAGGTCGTCGTTGGTCTTGCCGCCCGCGGAGAAGAGGCTCAAGAGCATCGCGTCGCTGTCGTCGTAGATCTTCTTGAAGCCCTCCACGACCCGCTCGTGCCCGCGCACCATCGTGCGCAGCCCGAGGCTGTTCATGAAGTGCTTGAACTGCTTGCGCCCGAAGGGGAAGCGGGCGTTGGCGTTCTGCAGCTCGGCGGGCACCACGTCCGAGCTGCTCGGGTCGCTCCAGAGCATCTGGAAGCGCAGGTCGCTGTCGTTGAGCGACGAGAGGTCGACGAACTTCTCCTTGAAGGCGTCGTCCCGGGGGATGCCCGCGTGCACGAAGATGGTGCGATCGAAGAGCAGCATGTTGGGCAGCGCCTCGAAGAGCTTCATGTACGCGCCGAACACCTCCTGCGTGGCGATGCCCTGGAGCGAGGTCATGGCCTCCGCGGGGCGCACCGGCGCGAGCACGCGGCCGTTGAGCTCGACGTAGTACTCGTGGTTGCCGCGCAGCAGGTACACGTCCCCCGGCGCCACGAGGAAGATCGACATCGCCGCCCGCAGGATGCCGTTGTAGCTGAAGCGCCCGCGGTCGATGTAGTCGCCGAGCAGCACGAGCTTCATGGCGGGGGTGTTGTCCGGGTCGCGGTGGTGGGCCTCGACCTTGGCGAAGAAGTCCGACTGCATGAGCGCGGCCTTGAGGCACGAGTAGCACCCGTGCAGGTCGCCGATGACGAGCAGCTCGTACTCCGTGCCGGGCTTCGGGGGCAGCACGTGCACGTGCCCGTCGAGGAAGGGCTCCTGGCCCGCGAAGGCGCCGACGTCCTTCGCGCCCGCGAGGCGACCGCGGCCCGCGGCGCGCATCGCGTCGAGGCGCTCGTGCACGGCGCGGATGAGCTTGAGGTCCTCGACGGCCTGCGTGGCGAAGGCCGAGGGGTCGCGGTCCCAGTCGCGCTCGAAGGACTGCAGGAAGGGGTGGTCGTCCTGCCTGGGGACGCGCACCTCCGCGGCCTCGATGAAGGTCATGCCGTCGGTGAGGGGCACGACGTCGAGGTCCGGGAGTTCCTCCGGCGCGTCGAGCAGGGCGGCGAGCTCGCGGCGAAACTCCGCCTCCGCGGGGTGCACCACGCCGTCGGCCTCGATCATCGCGTCGGCCACGGTCATGAGCTGCCGGCGCCCGGGCGGGTCGAAGCGCTGGAAGAGCTCGAAGCACCGGAGCTTGAGCTTCGCCGTGACGAACTGGTCGGAGTTCTCCCCCTCGGCGACGGACTCGGTGAAGTACGCCCCCACCTCCGCGGCCACGCTGTCGGCCACCTCGTGGAAGTGAGCCGTCCACTTCTCCACCACCGAGACGCGCAGGTCGGCGTCGTGGGCGAGGGCGGCGTTGGCGCGGCGCATCACCAGCTGCGCGACGTGGTCACGCACGTACTCGCGCTCGCTCTCGTCGAAGTCCCCGTCGAGGTGACCGATCGCGGTCAGGTACCAGATGATCGCCTGCATCTGCTGCTCGGCGGCGCGCGGGTCATCGCTGAAGGTGAGCATCTCGACGCAGGCTAGAACGCTGCGGAGTTCGGTGTAAACCGCCGCCACCCCACCCCATGCCCGGGCGGCGGTCGCCCAAATGGCCGAAGCCCCCGCCGACGATCCCCGCGAGGGGAGCGAAGGACAGGGGCTCCGTAGAACCGCTGGTGCGTTCAGACCGCGATCAGCGGTTGGCGCTCCAGGTGTCCTCGTGGGTCACGCCGCCGTTGGTGTAGGTCCACGAGATCGTGTGGAACACGAAGGTGACCTCCTCGAGGGCCGGGTCGGTCGCGGTCGCGGGGACGATGGTGTCGGGCACGATCTGCTTCTGCGAAGCGATGCGGCCCTGCTTGATCTCGACCGTGTAGAACTGCTCGGTCGTGCCGTCGCCCGTGGGGTTCGGGCGGAAGAACTTGAACTTCGCCTCGATGACCTGGTTCTCGACGAGCGCCTTGCAGAGGAGCGGCGAGGACTTGTCGATGCGCTTGCGGATGAGCAGCGGCTCATACTGCCGGCGACCGGTCGCCATGCCCGAGCCCGCCTCGCGGGCCGTCTTCACGGCCTGCTCGTAGTAGACGCACTCGATCGAGCCTTCGCGGCCGAGGCTGGTCTGGGTGCTGTCGCCCTTGATGTCAGCGCCGCTCGCCTTGAGATAGAGATGTACGGTTTCGGCCATGGTGGTCTCTCGTGCAGGCGTTCTTGGAAGGGGTTTTTATCCGAGCGTCCGGTGCCTGCCACCGCGCCGCCCGACGACGAAGCCATGAGCACCCGTCGTGCCAGCGACGCGGCGTCCGGCGAACTCCGTTCGCTTCCGCTACGCCCGCCGTGCTTTGCGCGTCGGCCTCGCTTCGACGGCGACCGCGCCGCGGTTGGACGCGACGCACACCGTGCCGCGCGCGGGCCACGGATGGTCGGCGAGAGCGCGGAGGCATCGCCGGGCGGGGCAGCGTTTGGACTCGCGGCGACACCCGTTGGACGATCGTCCCACGGCCCGCCCGGGCGCCTCCATCAATACCCTTCAAGGTATTCCGCGAGGCCTCCCGGCGGCGTGAAGACGCTTCCCCCGCGCGTACACTCTCCGGTAAGATCGGCGGCATGTCACGAGTGAAGCCGTCGAAGTCCCCCGCCCCGAAGAAGAAGCCCGCGGTCCCGGTCGCAGCCAAGGTGAAGCCCGTCCAGAAGCCCCGCTCGCAGCGACTGCGCGACAAGGGCCGCGCCGCCATCTCGCTCATCCGCAAGCGCCGCGCGACCCTGGCCGACGACTTCCTCGACGTGGGTGAGGCGCTGCGCACGCTCAAGGGCGACGGGATGTTCGAGGCGCTCGGGCGCGCCGACTTCGACGACGTGTGCGGGCGCGACCTCGACCTCGCGGAGTCCACCGCCGACGCCATGATCGCCCTCTCCGAGCGCATCGAGCGCGAGCTGGAGAAGGAGCTCGGCCGCGACCGCTCGAGCGCCCTGCTCGCCCTGGTCGACGCCGTCCCCGAAGACGACCGCCCGATGAACCTCCTCGACGCCACCATCCAGCTCCCCACCGGCGGCAAGCTCGTGGTGCGCGGCGCGACGGCCTCCGAGGTGCGCGAGGCCGCCCGCAGCTTCCGCCTCGTGCGCGGCGCCAAGCAGGGCAAGCGCTCCCGGGGCTTCACCACCACCCCCGAGGAGAAGCGACGCTTCACCGCCGTGGAGAAGCGCTGGCGCGCCCGCCGCGACCTCGCGGGCCTCGTGCACACCCGCCTCGTGGCCTCGCGCCGCGCGCACGGCGCCGAGGTCGACGTCCGCCTCCCGCTCGAGATCTGGGAGCGCATCGAGCTCCCCCCCGCCCCGAAGCCCCCGCGCTGACCGGCGCTACGCCACCCGCTCGGCCCCGCCGTCGCCGTCGTTGGCGGGCGGCATCACCAGCACCCAGCCCTGCGCCACGCAGTACCGCTCGGCCCCGAGCACCGCGGCCTCCGTCGCCCGCTCGCTGCGCCGCGCCGCGCGGTACACCACCCGCCCGCTGCCGATCGCCCGCAGCGCAACGGTGACCGTCGCCCCGCGTCGCCAGACCTCCAACCGCACCGCCCGCACGCTGTTCATGCTCTGAAGCACACACCCGCCGGGAGCGCGCGTCCAGCCGGGGTGTGACATAGCCTGTCCGGGCAATTATCGGGGCGCGGGGAAGGCCGAACGGAAGTCTGCGATGCACGAGAGCTCGTCGTGCGCGTGCTTGAAGCCGGTGGCCTTCTGGAAGGCGGCGCCGTCGATCACCACGGGGTACTTGATGTGCGCGATGGCGCCCTGCGGCAGCGACGGGAGCCCGAAGCGCCCGGTCATCGCGAGGAAGGCCAGCTCGGGCATCGGCACCCGTCGGCGCCCGGTCTCGCGGACGATGACGGACAGCGGGAGCGGCGCCGGGCCGGTGACGTTGAACACCCCGCGCAGCTGGTGCTTGAGCGACAGCACGATGGCCGACGCGATGTCCTCCTCGTGCATGAACTGGTAGAGCGGGTCGTACCCGAGGATGGCCGGCACGTGGCGGTTGCGGAGGAAGTTCGCGAGGGTGCCGGTGCCGGTGGGGCCGAGCACGTAGACCATGCGCAGCACGGCGGTGGTGAGCTGCGGCAGGCGCCAGAGCGAGGTGCACGCGTAGAGGTCGGCGGCCACGAGGTCGGCCAGCTCGGGGAAGGTGGTGACCGCCATCGGGGGGTCGTCCTCGTGGTGGTAGAGCGCGTGGTCGGCGCCGGCGCCGTAGTAGGTGTGCCGCCCGACGAAGATGGCCTGCTTCGCGCCGTACTGGTGGGCGTACTCGAAGACCGCGCGGGTGCCGCCGAGGTTGATGCGGTAGCGCTCCTCGCTGCGGAAGCGCAGGTGCGTGACCGTGGCCATGTGGATGACCACCTCGGGGCGCGCCTTGCGGAAGACGTCCTCGGCGGCGCGCTTGCGGATGTCGACGGCGTGCATCTCGACGCCGGCGGGAGCGCCCTCCCACGGGCGGCGGTCGACCCCGATGACCTGGTGCCCTTCGGCGAGGAGGTGCCGCGCCACGATCTGCGCCACCGGCGACGACACCCCCGTGAGCAGGACCTTCATCCCTGGCCTCCCTCGCGCGCGAGCAGCCCGTCGGCCATGAGCGCCGCCACGCGTGACTTCACGGACTCGACGCCCTCCTGCACGGCCTCGTCATCCTCGGTGCCGGTGCCCTCGAAGAACATCGGCTCGCCGAAGCGCAGCTCCATCTTGACCGGCAGCGGCAGGGCCAGGAGGTAGGGTGTGATGGGCACGTAGGGGGCGCCCACGAGGCGGCCCAGCGCGGCCGAGTTGGCGATGGAGGGGATGGCCTCGCCGCCGCCGAGGATGCCCACCGGCACGATGGGCGTGCGGGTCTTCATGGCGAGGCGCAGGAAGCCGGTGCCGAAGTCGACCAGCGAGTGGCGCTCCCAGTAGAGCTTGGCCGTGCCGCGCGCCCCCTCGGGGAAGACCATGAGCATCCGGTCGTCTTCGAGCAGGCGCTCGGCGTGCTCGGGGAGGCCGGTGAACTGCCCCGTGCGCGACGACCACAGCGACGCGAAGGGCACCCGGTTGATGAACTTCTCCGCCATGCCCTGCGCCAGCCGCGGGGGGTCGAGCTCCATGAACATCGACGTGATGAGCATCGCGCCGTCGATGGCGTACCCGCCGGAGTGGTTGCCCACCAGCATCACCCGACCCGACGTCGGCACGCGCTCGATGCCGTGCACCCTCACGCGGAAGTAGTTCCGGTAGAAGAAGCCCAGGGCCGTGAACATCTCCCCGAGGTGCTGCTTCGAGATGCCGTACGGGTCGTAGCCGTAGCGGTTGAAGGGCAGCGCGAGGCGCTCCACCCGCGCCTTGATCCGTGGATCGATCGGCAACATCGCTCTCGTCTCCTCCTTCGGGCCGCGCCGACGCTATGCCCCGGTCCCGCGTCGCAGCAAGCGCCAACGTCGCCCCCCATCTCATCCCGGAAGCGATGTACATCGCAGGTCACGCGCCATGAGCCCCTTCGCGATGTTCTCCACGGTGACGGTGGTCTCGGTCGCGCTGCTGATCGCCGCGACCCGCCGCGGCCCGACGGTCGCCCAGCTCGTGCTCAAGCCCCTGGCGTCGACGGCCTTCATCGCGGCCGCGGTGGCCAACGGGGCGCACCGCACCCCCTACGGCACCGCCATCCTCGCCGGGCTCGCCTTCTCGTGGTGGGGCGACGTGCTGCTCATCTCGCGGGCGAGGCGGGTGTTCCTCGCGGGCCTGGTGGCCTTCCTGCTGGGGCACGTGGCGTACTCCGTGGCCTTCGTGCGCCGGGGCATCGACGTCGGCGCCACGGCCGCGGCGCTGGCCCTCATGGTGGCCGCGCTGGTGCTCGTGGGGCGCTGGCTGCTGCCCTCGGTCGAGCGCCCGATGCGCGCCCCGGTGCTGGCCTACATGGGCGTCATCACGGTGATGGTCGCCCTCGCCGCGGGCACCTTCGCGGCGCACGGCGAGGCGTGGGTGCTCGTCGGCGCGGTGGCCTTCTACCTCTCCGACCTCTCCGTCGCGCGCGACCGCTTCGTCGCCCCCGGCTGGATCAACAAGCTCTGGGGCTGGCCCCTCTACTACGGCGCCCAGCTCGTGCTCGCGTACTGCGCCGGCCGGCCCTGAACCCCCCCGCGCGCGCTCCGCGTTGACTTCGCCCCGCGGCCGGTGTGCAAGTCGCCCCGTGCGCTGCCGGTCCATCGCCCTCGCCCTCGCCCTCCCGCTCGCCGCGGCGTGCGCCCCCCGCCGCGTCGCCCCGGCCCCCGGCGCCCGCGCCACCCGCACCATCCCGCCCTCCCGCTGGATCGCCTCGACGCCCGCCATGCGCTCGCTGCTGCGCGCGCTCACGCTGGCCGACCGCGTCGCGGCCCGCCTCGCCGACACCGCCCTCGCGGCCTCGCGGAGCGACCCCGACCGCCTGGCCGCCGCGGTCACCGGCGCCCGCGAGGCCTTCCGCGAGGCGTCGCGCGCCGGGGCGCTGCTCGACTGCCGCGCCCTCGACGACGTCGACTTCGCGCAGACCGAGACGGCCCCCGCGTCGGGCGCCTGGGGGCCCTACGCCATCGCGGGCACGCCGCTCGATTTCGTCGCGACCCGGGCGACGGTGACGCCCTTCATCCGCCGCGACCCGCGCGAGGCCGGGATCGCGGTGCGCTCGTCCGCGGGGCGGCTGATGATCACCCTGGGCTGCGGCGAGTCGCTCGCGGTGATCGACGCGTCGTCGCCCGAGCGCCTGCGCTGCCAGCGCTACGGGGCGTGCCCGTCGGGGACCTTCCTCCCCTTGCTCGTGGGCGAGCAGGTCGACCTCGAGGACCTCATCGCCCGCTACGGCCGCCGCCGGCCGGAGTGACTCAGCGCCCGAGCCAGCGCCAGAAGCGGGCGGCCAGCGAGCGCACCCGCGACGGGGGGCGCGAGCCGCGCAGGCGGCGCGGGGGCGGCGCGCGGAGCGAGCGCGGCGGACGGATCGTCGGGGGATCAGTGGCTGGGTCTGGGGGCCGCGGCGGGCCCACGGTGAGCGCCGCGGGCGCCGGGGGCCGCGTCGGCGCGTCGGGCTCCTCGGGCGCCACCGGGGCCAGGAGCGCGGGGGGGCGGGCCGTCACCCGCACCGCCCGAAGCGCGGAGGAGGAGGCCCGCGGGCGCTGCAGCGCGAAGGCCTGCGTAGGCACCTCGTAGAGCGATCCCGGGTCGGCGGCGCGGGTCGGCGGCCCGAGGCGTATCGGCCGGGTCACCACCGCCGCGGCGCGGGGCTGCTTCGGCGGCGCGATGGCCGTCACGTCCTCGCTGTCATCGAGGCCGTCGCCGAGCGGGCGCTCGAGGGGGAGGGCGCGGGCGTCGGCGGCGCGCAGCGGGCGGATGTCGATCACCGGCGCCGAGCGGGTGCTCGCGGCGCTGCGCGTCGGGCGGCCGGGCATCGGCTGCGCCGAGAGGCGGACGGCCTCGCGCTCGCGGCGCACCTTGTCGGCGGCGACCTCGGCGATGAAGCGCCCGAGCTCGCGCTGCGTGGCGACGTCGCGGCGAAACCCGGCCTCGATGGCCTCGGCGAAGGCCGACGCCGTGGGGAAGCGGTCGGCGGGGTCGGCGGCGAGCGCGCGGCGGCAGATGGCGTCGAGGGCCGCGGGCACGTGCGGCGCGACGTCGGCGAGGGGCTCGTAGCGCTCGGGCCCGAGGCGCGCGAAGGGGGCGCCCTCGCGGTGGGGGAAGCAGCGCCGCAGGGACATCGTCTCCCAGAGCGTGACGCCCATGGAGAAGATGTCCGCGCGGCGGTCGAGGCTGAGGCCACGGAGGTGCTCCGGGGCCATGAAGGGCACCTTGCCCTTCACCACGCCGACGTTGGTGATGCCGGTGCGGCTCGCGGCGCGGGCGATGCCGAAGTCCGCGAGGCGCGCGGCCCCGTCGACGCCGATGAGGACGTTGTGCGGCGTGACGTCGCGGTGGATGAGCTGGAGGGGGCGGCCGTCGGCGCCCCGGAGCTCGTGCGCGGCGTCGAGGCCCGCGAGCGCGTCGAGGATGATGCGCAGCGCGACGCCGAGCGGGATGGGCTCGGCCCGCGTCGAGGCGCCGAACTGCACGGCGTGGAGCGTGTCGCCCTGCACGTACTCCATCACCATGTAGAGCTGCGGGCCCTCGGCGCCGAGGTCGATGATGGCCGTGGCGTTGGGGTGATGCAGCCGCGCCGCCACCCGCGCCTCGTCCAGGAACATCTCCACGAAGTCCTGGTCGGCGCACATCCCGCGGTGCAGCACCTTGACCGCCGCGAGGCGCTCGAAGCCCGCGCTGCCGAGGCTGCGCGCGAGGTACACGCTCGCCATGCCGCCGACGCCGAGGGGCGCGAGCACGTCGTAGCGCCCGACCCGTTCGGGGACGTCCGACGACGCGAGGAACCTCTGGGCTGTGCGCGGTGCGACCATCGAGGGGCGGGCTTCGACCTCCGTACCGCCCATGTTTGGCCCGTCGCGCGTGGCCCATCAATGTATGAATTCGCCGCCATCGAGGCGGGAAGGCGGTCGGATGTGCCGCGTCGCCGGACAAGGTGCGACACGCCGCGCCCGCGCCGGTGCGTCAGCGCGCCCCGGGGGTGGGGCAGAACGGTCGCGCGCTCAGCCGGCGTCGGCGGGCGTGGAGGCAGGGGCAGGAGCGGGGGCGGCAGCCACAGGCTCGACGGCGGGCTTCTCGACGGCGGGCTTCGCGGGCTTACGGCCGCGCATGCGGATGTTGAGCATCTCGATGACGAGGGCGAAGGCCATCGGGGCGTAGATGTAGCCCTTGGGGATGTGCCGGCCGAGGCCGTCGGCCACGAGCATCACGCCGATGAGGATGAGGAAGGCCAGGGCCAGCACCTTCACCGTGGCGTGGCGCTCGACGAAGCGGCTCACGCTGCCGGCGAAGGTCAGCATGGTGGCGACCGCCGCCAGCACCGAGACCACCATCACCCAGATCTGGTCGGGCGGCACCATGCCCACCGCGGTGATCACCGAGTCGAGCGAGAACACCAGGTCGAGCGCCACGACCTGCGCGATGAGCCCCGCCGTGGAGACCTTCTCCGACGAGGCGCTCTCCGCCTCGTGGAGGCCCTCGACCTTGCGGTGGATCTCGATGGTCGCCTTGCCCACGAGGAAGGCCCCGCCGGAGAGCAGCACGAGCTGCTTGCCGCTCACCGCGAAGCCCAACACCGTGAACAAGGGGCGGGTGAGCCCGAGCACCCAGGAGATGGCGAAGAGCAGCCCGATGCGCATCACCAGGGCCAGGCCGATGCCCAGGCGGGTGACCTTGCGGCGCTGCTCCTCCGGGAGCCGCCCGGTGAGCACCGAGATGAACACGATGTTGTCGACGCCCAGTACGATCTCCATGGCGACCAGGGAGACCAGGGCGATCCAGGTGTCGGCGCGATCGATGCCAGGAAACATGTGTCTGTCGCTCTCCTGCCCGTAAGGGGTTCGACCCGGCCGCAGTGCGAACGGCGTGCCGCCGTCGGAGAGCGAAGGGTTACTTCACCCCGTCGATGACCTCCAGGGCCATCTCCCACCGCTCGAGCGGCGGCATCACGTAGGCCCCGGCCACCCGGTGCTTCACTGCCAGCAGCATCTCGCGGGCGATGCCGACGCCCTCCTTGCGGGCGACGGGGCCGCTGCCCACCTTGCGCATGCGCTCGCGCACCTCGTCGGGCACCCGCATCCCGGGCACCTCGTTGTGCAGGAACTCCGCGTTGCGGTGGCTCGCCAGCGGCAGGATGCCCACCATCACCGGGATGCCCCAGGGCTCGACGTCGTCGAGGAAGCGCGTGAGCACCGCCGGGTCGTACACGGGCTGGGTCATCACCAGCTCGGCGCCCGCCTCGACCTTCTTTCGCAGCCGCGCGATCTCGCGGTTGTAGTCCATGGCGGCGGGCTCGGCCCCGGTGGCCAGCACGAACTCCGTCACGCCGCCGAGGGCCTTGCCGCCCGGGTCGCGCCCGTGGTTGAGCCCGCGCACGAGGCGCAGCAGCCCGATGGAGTCGAGGTCGTAGACGGCCGTGCAGTCGGGGTAGTCGCCCATCTTCGGGGGGTCGCCGGTGATGATCACCAGGTTGCGCACCCCGAGCTCGTGCGCGGCCATCACGTGCCCGACGAGGCCGAGGGTGTTGCGGTCGCGGCAGCAGACGTGGAGCAGCGGCTCGACGCCCTCGCGGATGAGCTTCACCGCGAGCGCCAGGTTGCCCATGCGCGCGCTCGCCCGCGGGCCGTCGGCGATGTTGATCACGTCGACGCCGTTGGCCAGCAGGTGCTTCGCGGCGGCCACGGCCTTGGAGGGGTCCATCCCCGCCGGGGGGTTGACCTCGACGCTCACCACGAAGCTGCGCCCGAGCTTCGCCGCGAAGGGGCTGCGGTCGGCCATGGGGACCACCCGCGCGCCCGGCGCAGGCTCCACCGCCGCGCCGCCGGACATCGTCGGGTCGTTGGGCTCGTGCGTCGGGTTGCTCGGCGGGCCGGAGGTGCGGATCGATCCGCCGTCGCCCCCGGGCGTCGCGCCCTCGTGGGCGTGCATCCGGGCCGCGTTGGCGGCGCGGCGGATGTGGTCCATGGTGGTGCCGCAGCAGCCGCCGACGAGGCGCACGCCCAGCTTGATGAGCCGCCGGGCATACACCCCGAAGTACTCCGGGTTGGCCATGTAGAGCATGCGCCCCTCGATGCGCCGGGGGATGCCCGCGTTGGGCATCGCGGCCATCGGCAGCCCGACGCCGCGCATGCGCTCCAGGGTGTCGAAGACCCCAGCCGGGCCGTCGCCGCAGTTGACCCCGATGACGTCGGCGCCCCACTGCGCGAGCCGGTCGGCCATGACCTCGGGGGTGGTGCCGTCGGCCATGGTGCCGAAGGCGTCGAAGCTCACCATGGCCACGAGGGGCAGGTCGCTCGTGGCGCGCACGGCCTCGATGCACAGCCGCATCTCCTCGGGCGAGCGCATGGTCTCGATGGTGAGCAGGTCGGCCCCGGCGAGGGCCGCGGCCTGCTCCTCGAAGGCCGCGCGGATGTCCGCGAAGTCGCGCTGGGTGAGGCCCTTGAGCGTGGGCAGGCCCGTGGGGCCGATGTTGCCCGCCACCCACGCGCTCGCCGCGGTGGACTCCGCGACGGCCTCGCGGGCGATGCGCACCCCGGCCTCGTTGAGCTCGCCGACCCGCTTCTCCAGGTTGAACTTCGCCAGGCGGTAGCGGTTGGCCCCGAAGGTGTTGGTCTCGATCACCTGCGCGCCGGCGCGGAGGTACTCCTTGTGGATGCCCTTGATGAGCTCCGGGCGGGTGACGCAGATCTCCTCGTAGTTCTGCGTGTAGAGCACCCCCCGCTCGTAGAGCTGCGTGCCCATGGCGCCGTCCGCCACGAGGGGGTGATCACGAAGGGCATCCAGGAACCGCTCTGCCATGGTTCGGCGGACATAGCCCTACGCCCCGATACCGGCAAGGGCGCGCGCCCGCGGCGGATGCGGTAAGAGAGCGACAGCACCCCCATGGCAGACGTTGACGAAGGCTACCGCACGCACCGCCGCTTCGACCGCGCCGCCCGGCTCCTGGGCGAGCCCGCGATGCGCACGCTCGCCGCCGCGCGGGTGATGGTCGTCGGCCTCGGGGGGGTCGGGAGCTTCGCCGCCGAGGCCCTCGCGCGCACCGCCGTGGGCCACCTCGAGCTGGTGGACTTCGACCTGGTGTGCGTCACCAACACCAACCGCCAGCTGCACGCGATGCGCGGCAACGTCGGGCGCCCGAAGGTGGACGTCATGGCCGAGCGGCTGCGGCTCATCCATCCCACCGGCACCGTCACGGCGCGCACGGAGTTCTACAGCGTCGACAACAGCGCGGCGCTGCTGGGCAACCGGCCCGACTACGTCGTCGACGCCATCGACAACCTCACCGCCAAGGCCCACCTCGTGGCCACCTGCCGCCGCGAGGGCATCCCCGTGGTCAGCGTGATGGGCGCCGCGGCGCGCCTCGACCCCACGCGGGTGCGCGTCGACGACCTCGCCCGCACGAAGCACGACCCCTTCGCGCACCACTTCCGGGAGATCCTCCGCACCAAGCACGGCTGGCGGCTGCGGCCGTCGATCCCGACGGGGGTGGCGTGCGTGTTCAGCGACGAGACCCCCATCGCGCCGACGGAGCTCGCCTACGACCACGACCACGGGTTCCAGTGTGTGTGCCCGCAGTCCGACAACGGGCTGCACACCTGCGAGAAGCGCGCGCGCATCGACGGCAGCGCGGCGTGGGTGACGGGCACCTTCGGGCTGGTCGCCGCCTCGGTGGTGGCGCGCGAGCTGCGCGGCGAGTCGGTGATCGACCGCAGCAACGGCTGCGACCCCTGGGCGCACCCCGGCCACGGC
>JAUSAZ010000144.1 GCA_030652255.1 Myxococcales bacterium
ATCGAGACGAAGCAGGCGCGCCGCCAAGCCGATGGTGAGTCGACGCGGTCGACGCGCCGACCTCGCTCAGCGTGGCCGAGGCCCGGCGCACCTCATGCGTCCGGCTTCTCCCGCGAGCCATTGATCCACACCTCTTGAGACCGCCGCGCGGCCCGTCCCGCGCGGGATGAGGGTCAGTGCGGCCGCACCGAGGCCGTGCGCACCTCGCGCAGCGCCGCCTCGCACTCCTCGAGCAGCACGCGGTTGTCCGTCGTGCCCGCCTTGGTGAGCGCCTCGCGCAGGTAGCGCCGCGCCTTGTCGGGCTGCCCCTCGGTGAGCGCGAGGTGCCCGAGCAGCCACCGCGCCTCGATGCCGTCGGCGGGGAATCCCTGCGCGTCGAGCGTCGCCAGGGCCTGTTCGAGCCGCGCCCTCGGAGCGTCGCGCTCCGCGCCCTCGCGTGACGCCTCCAGGAACGCCAGGTACCCATCGGCCCGCGCTGCGAGCCGCACGTACCCTCGCGCCACGGCGATGCCGCGCGCCTCGGTGAAGGCCGCGTAGCCGCGCGGGGCGTCGCCGTTGCGCCACTCGGCCTCGCCCAGCACCATCGACGCCGCGCAGAGCCCGAGCGCCCGGTCGACCTCCCGCGCAAGATCGACCGCCACCTGCGCGGACACCACCGCCGGGCCGAGGTCGCGGAGGCGCAGCAGCACCTCCGCGCGCGTGCGGGCCACCTCCACCAGCAGCCGGCGATCGACCGTCTCCTCGGTGCAGAGCGCGTCGATCTCCGTGAGCGAGGCGCGCGCCGCGACGGCGTCGCCGCTCGCGGCCTGGCAGCGCGCGGACGACGCCAGGGCGCGGAGCTGCTCGGTGACCAGGCCCAGCTCGGAGGCCATGCGGGCGGCGTCCTGGAGGTAGCGCTGCGCGCGGCCGAACTCACCGCGGTCGGCGTGCATCGAGCCGAGCGCGGAGACCACCATCGCCCGGATGGCCTTGTCCCCCGAGAGCTCTGCGAGGGCGAGCGCGCGCTCGAGGTGCCGGATGGCCTCGACCACCTGCTGGCGCCGCGCGAAGAGGCGACCCTGCACCAGCACCAGGCGCGCGATGGCGGTGCGCTCCTTTCGCTCCTCGGCGAAGGCGATGCCCAGCTTCAGGCGCTCGAAGGCGAGGTCGGTCGAGCGCGCGGCGAGCGAGGCGTCGCCCAGGGCGATGTAGAGCGAGAGCACCAGCGCCGGGTCGGGCTCGCTCCCGGCGAGGGCAAGGTCGATGGCGCGCGCGAAGCTCTGCACCGACGCGTCGGGCGCGTGCTCGCGAAGCTGCCGGCGGGCGGCGCGCATCCAGCAGTCCACCGCCCGAGGGCGGTCGCCCGCGAGGTCGTAGTGGCTCGCGAGCCGCTCGGCGAACTCGTCCACCCGGTCGGGCAGGAGCTGCTCGGTGACCGCCGCGACGGTGGCGTGCAGCCGCTGGCGCACCTCGCCCGGCAGGCCGTCGTAGAGCACCTCGCAGAGCATCTCGCTGCGGAAGCGGTACTCCCTCGGCCCGGTGCGCTCGAGGAGGTCCTGCGCGACGAGCGAGGTGAGCACCTCCTCGACGAGCCCGTCGGGCATCTCCGCGGCGCCGAGGAGCTGCTCCGTCGCCAGCCGGGGGCCGATCACGGACGCCACCTGGAGCACCCGCCGCTCCGCCGGGGGCAACCGCGCGACACGGCTCGCGGTGAGCCCCCGCAGGGTGCGCGGCAGCTCCGCGGGGACGCGGTCGTGGCGGTACACGATGGCGTCGGCGGTGACGCTGAGGGCGCCCGCCTCGCGGAGCGCCTTCACCAGCTCGATGAACGCGAAGGGGTTGGCCCCGGAGCGCGCCGCGAGGTCGTCGATGAGGTCGACCGGGGCGGCGATCTCGGTGCCGAGCGCCAGCCCGAGGAGCTGGCGGAGCTCGTCCTCGCTCATGGGCTCGAGCAGCACCTGCTGCGCGTTGGCCGCCGCCTCCCAGGGGAACGAGCGCCCCGGCCGGCGCGCCGTGACGATCAGCGCCCGGGCCTTGCTCGCGCCCTCGATCACGTCGGCGAGCAGGGTCGCGGAGAGGTCGTCGAGGTGCTCGGCGCCGTCCCAGCAGAAGACCGTGATGCGGTCCTCGGAGAGCCGGGTGACGATCTTCTGGAGGGCCGTACGCAGCGGCCGCGACGCCGACTCCAGCGACTCCATCGTGGCGCTCACGATGCCGAGCACCACGCCCATCGCGAGCATCTCCTCGGGGGTGAGCCCGAGCTCGCGCACGCGGCGCGCCTTCTCGCGCATCGTGGCCTCGGAGTCGCCGTCCTCGATGCCGAGCAGCGCGCGCAGCATGCCCTGCAGCCCCTGGAGCGGCACCTCGCGCCCGTAGGAGAGGCAGGTGGCGCTGTACCAGGTCACCGGGTGGTTCATCCGGCGGAGGCGGTACTGCACCTCCTCCAGGTAGCGGGTCTTGCCGATGCCCGCCTCGCCGACGACGGTCACCGTGAGCAGCCCCTCGTTGGCGGCCGTCGCGAGCATCTCGCCGAAGCGCCGGAACTCCGCCCGGCGCCCCACCACGCGCTGGCGCCCCGGGTCCTTGCGGCCCACCAGCTGGAGGGCGTCGAGGTGCCCCAGCGACAGGATCTCGAAGCGCTCGCCGAGCACCCCCTCGGTGGACGAGTCGCCCAGCGCGGCGCCGGGCACCGCCTCGGCCAGCTGATCGGCCGACGCGACGCTCTCGGCGAGGCGGTCGTCGTGGACGGGCCGCCCCTCGCCGTCGACCTCGATGCGCGCGCTGCAGAAGCCCGCGCCGAAGACCATGCCCTCGGGGGCCTCGGCGATGACCCGGAGCGACACCGACGCCGCCGTCTCGGTGTCCCGCCCGTCGGGCGCGTCGACACCGAACACGAAGCGCACCCGCCCGGGGGCGCGGGAGAGCTCCCTGCCGCCGCGCCGGGTCGCGAGCGTCGCGGCGCCGTCGAGCACGCGCTCGGGCACCGGCCCGGAGCCCCGCGAGCGCGCGGCGTGCAGCGAGAGCACCGTCACGTCGCGGCGCTCGGCGTGCGAACGCAGCGGCGGCCGCGGCGCGACGGGCTCGTCGTCGTCGACCTCGAGCAGCTCGACGTCCTCGTCGGGGTCGACGAAGGCGTCGCGGATCTTCTTGAAGTCCACCGCGGAGGCGGGCTCGTCCTGCGTGGAGCGCAGCCACTCGGCGAGGTCGTTGGCGCCCACCCGCCGGCCCAGCGTGTACAGGAACGCCGTCAGCTCCTCGTACACCTTGGCCGCGTTGGAGTACCGGTCCGCGGGGTCGGGCGCCATGGAGGTCTCGACCACCCGGAGCAGCTCGTCGGGCACCTCGGCGCGCAGCGACCGCAGCGACGTCGCGCGGCCCTCGAGCACCCGCTCGAGCACCTGCTTCGGGTCGGGCGCGAAGGCCGTCGCGGGGGCGAAGGGGTTCTCCCCGGCCAGCAGCTCGAAGAGGGTCACGCCGAGCGAGTAGATGTCCGCCCGGGCGTCGACCTCCTCGCCGCGCGCCTGCTCCGGCGGCATGTACGCGTACTTGCCCCGCACGGTGCCGCCCGCCTCCACGGTGGACGCGGCCTTGGCGATGCCGAAGTCCGTGACCTTCACCTCCCCCTCGCGCGACAGCAGGATGTTCTGCGGCGAGATGTCCCGGTGCACGATGCCGAGGTTGCGGCCGCGGGCGTCCTTGCGCCGGTGGGCGTAGTCGAGCGCGCGCGCCACCTCGCAGGCGATGAGCACCGCCACCTCGACGGGCACCTCGCGCCCGTCGCGCCGGCAGCGCCGGAGGGACTGCGCGAGGTCGGCGCCCAGCACGTACTCCATCGCGATGAAGTAGGTGTCCTCCTCCCGGCCGAGGTCGAACACCTGCACGATGTTCGCGTGGGACAGCGCCACCGAGAGCCGCGCCTCGTGCAGGAACATGTCGACGAAGGACTGGTTCTGCGCCAGCTCGGGGAGGATGCGCTTGAGGACGACGACCTTCTCGAAGCCCTCCACGCCATAGCTCTTGGCCTTGAAGACCTCCGCCATCCCCCCACGCGCGATGCGTTCCAATAACTGATACCGCCCGAACAGAAGCGGGGACTCCATCACCACATGCCTTTGGATCCCGCCGCGTGTCCTTGCGCCCGGGTCGCGGGCAGCATAACCCGAGGACGCGCCGCGCCTCTACCCGTCGCGCGCTCACCCGAAACACCATGAATTCCCCTGTCCCCCGCACCGCGGCCGTGGTCTCCGCGTTTGTCCTCGCCGCCGTCTGCGCGTTCGCGGTCGTGGTCGTCCGTCGGGGCGGCGGGGGCCACGTCCCCCCGCCGGGCCGCTGCGAGGTGTCGTCCACCCGCGCGCTGACCACCGAGGCCAGCGACCGCGTCGTCGGGATGACCCACCACGAGGGGCACCTCTGGGCGCTCGCCCTCCGGCGCGGCGCCTCGGGCACCACCGCGCAGCTCGTGCGCTCGGCCTCCGGCCGCTCGGCGCCGGTCACCGTCGCGACCGCCGCCCTCGCGGGCGCCGCCACGGTCGCGGGCCCGGTGGTCACGGGTCGCAGCGTCGCCTTCGCGAGCGCCGCGGGCCCGGTCGTGCGCGCCACCGCCTTCGACGGCCGCGCGGCGCGGGCGACGGAGTTTCCGCGTGGGGAGCAGCCATCCGGGCGCCCCGCGGTGACCCCCAGCCTCTCGCTCACCACGGAGGTAGATGGCGCGCTCACGGTGGCCGCGCACTGGGGCGGCGCCTTCGGCACACGACGGCTCCACCAGCGCGACACCCGCGAGAGCCCCGAGCTCGGCCCCCTGCGACGCGACCGCTTCGACGCGCCTGCGCTCGCCGTGCTCGGCGACGCCCTCGTGGCGCTGCACGAGCGGCGCGTCGGCACCTTCACGGACGACAGCACCGCGGGCACCCGCCTGGAGGCCGCGGCCTTTCCTGCGGGCCCCTTCGACGTCGCGACGGCGCGGGACGTCGTGCTCTCCACCTCCGCGGGCGCCCGCGACGCGCGACTCGCCGCGGCGGAGGCGAGCGCCGTGGCCCTCTGGCGCGACGGCGACCGCCTCCTGGCCGCGCGCCTCGACGCGACGCCGACCCAGCTCAGCGCCGTCGCCCCGCCGCTCGCGTGGAGCGCGGCGGGCGGCGCCCATCACGACGTCGCCGCGGCGGGCGCCTGCGCGGTCGCCGCGTGGGACCACGACGGGTCGATCGTCGCCCGGGGCATCGACCTGCGTGGCGCCGGCGCCGTCGCCGCGTCCGAGGTCGCCGTGCGGCCCCGCGGTGCCGTGGATGATCTTCGCCTCGCCCGGGTGGGCGATGGCTTCGTGGCCATGGCGGTGACGACGGGCTCGCTCCAGGCGTGGCGCGTCACGCTCGACGCGGCCTGCGCGCCCACGCTCTCGCCCCTGGCGTGGCCGGGCCCCGTCGCGCCGAGGCCGGGCCTGCGGCTGATCGCGGTCTCGGGCGACGCGACGGGCGCCACGGTGCTGAGCACGCTCGACCCGGTCGACGCCCCGGCCACGCTGGTGTCGCGGGTCGACCTCGACGCGGCCTTCGTGATCGGTCCGGCGGTGAGCGAGCGGGTGCCCCAGCCGGTGGTGGCGGGCACCCGCCAGGACGCCCGCATCGCCCTGGTCGCGGGCCCGTACCGCGGGACGGTGCGGGTGCAGCGCCTCGGCGACGCGGCCGACGACGACGAGCCGGGCGAGGACGTGCTCCTTCGGCTCGCCCGCGGGGCGCGCGTGGGCCTGGTCGCGAGCGCGCGGCTCCACCGCATCTGGGTCGCCGACCGCAGCGACGCGGACTCCAACACCTTCCACGCGCCGCACTCGCTGGTGCTGCACTCGGTCATCGACACCCTCGAGGACGGCCCCCGCACCGAGCTCGCGACGGCGGCCCCGCCCGCGGCCGGGTTCTCGTCCGTCTCGTTGCACCGCATCGATCCCGCCGATGCAGGGCGCCCGGCCTGGGCGCTGCTCGCCTCCCCGGCGCCCGCCGCCGACACACCGCCCGCCCTCGAAGGCGCCTGGGTCTTCCTCTTCGACGGGTCTGACCGCCCGGTGGCACGGCGGGTCACCGACGGCAGCCCGTGGCCGCACGCGGCGGCCCTGCTTCCCGCGGCGCTGCGCACCTCGCACGACCGGGTCATGGCGGTCGCATGGCGGGGCACCTCGCTCGCGGCGATCGTGACCGGGCCGCGCGCGGGCGTGCGTCTCGTCACGGGCGATCCCTTCACCGAGACGCTGCGCGACGTCCCCCTCGCGACGACGGCGCCGACCATGGTGCGCGGCGCGACGGTGCTCCCCTCGCGCGAGGGCTGGATGACCTTCTGGCTCGACGTCACGCACCCCGCCCCGACGCTGCACGACCGACGCTTCGACCCGCGCGGCGGGGCCCTGGGCGCGGCCGATCGGCTGGGCGAATTCCTCCGGCTCGACGAGCAGGCGCTCTCGAGCGCCCTGGCCGCCGCCGTCACCGCGCCGGGCGAGTTCGCCGTCGCCATCCCGACGCCCCATGGGGTTCGGGTCGCCGAGGTACGTTGTTCGCGGTAGAACATGAAGGACAGCCGACGGCATCCACTGGCTTGCGACCGGTGAACATCCCGGGGTAAGCCTCCGTCGGTTGCGGCTCGATTCCTGGTTGCCTGCTCAACTGTCAGCGGAGGCTCCCCATGAAGAGGGTGCTGGTCGTGGAAGACGATGCCAATGAGCGCTTCACCCTCATGCGGGTGCTGGAGCGCGTCGGGTACGCGGTGACCGCGGTGTCGACCGCAGAGGAGGCCCTCGCGGCCCTGCCAGGGACGCAATTTCACGCGGTGGTGAGCGACGTGATGATGCCGGAGACCAACGGGGTCTCGCTCGCGAGGGACATCGCCGAGCGGTCGCCGGGGACGCCCATCATCCTGGTCAGCGCGTTTCACCTGGCGCCGCGCCAGGTCGACCGGATGCGCATCGCGACGCTGCACTTCATGGACAAGCCCCTCGACCTGCCGAAGCTGCTCGCGCTGCTCGAGGCCCCGAGCGGCGCCCCCTGCGAGCGGTGCGTGTGTTCGGTGGAGGAGGTGCTGGTCCCGCAGGAAGACGAGCCCCCGAGGCTGACCGGTCGGCCAGCGTAGGGGGCGTCAACCCGACGGAGGGGGAAGGGGGGGCCCCCTCAGCCTTCGATGAAGGACTTGAGCTGCTTCGAGCGGGAGGGGTGGCGGAGCTTGCGTAGCGCCTTCGCCTCGATCTGGCGGATGCGCTCGCGGGTGACCTCGAAGCCCTGACCGACCTCTTCGAGGGTGTGGTCGGACTTCTCGCCGATGCCGAAGCGCATCCGGAGGACCTTCTCCTCGCGCCAAGTCAGGGTCTTGAGGACCTTGCGCATCTGCTCGGCGAGGTTGTTCGAGATCACCGCCTCGGAGGGCGAGATCACGCTCTTGTCCTCGATGAAGTCGCCGAGGTGCGAGTCCTCCTCCTCGCCGATGGGGGTCTCGAGCGAGATGGGCTCCTTGGCGATCTTCAGGACCTTCCGCACCTTGTCGAGCGGGAGTTCCATCTTCTCGGCGATCTCCTCGGGCGTGGGTTCGCGGCCGAACTCCTGCACGAGGTACCGCGAGGTGCGGATGAGCTTGTTGATCGTCTCGATCATGTGCACCGGGATGCGGATGGTGCGCGCCTGATCGGCGATGGCGCGGGTGATGGCCTGGCGGATCCACCACGTCGCGTAGGTGCTGAACTTGTACCCGCGGCGGTACTCGAACTTGTCCACCGCCTTCATCAACCCGATGTTGCCCTCCTGGATGAGGTCCAGGAACTGCAGCCCGCGGTTGGTGTACTTCTTCGCGATCGACACCACGAGGCGGAGGTTGGCCTCGACGAGCTCGGCCTTCGCGCGCTCGGCGGTGCGCTCACCCTCGCGGATCTCGCGGAAGGTGCGGCGCAGCTCCTCGAGCGAGACGCCCTGCTCCTTGGCCTTCTCCTCGACGGTGCGGACCTTGGTGGTGCTCGACTTCAGCGCGTCGAGCAGGGACTCCAGCTCCGACGCCACGGTCTTGAGCTGCCGCGCCAGCACGCCGCGCCGGCGGTTGTCCGCCGCCTCGAACTCGCGCAGGCGGCGCTTGAGCTCGCGGGGCTCGACGCCGAAGCGCCGGGCCGCGTCGGTGACCGGCGACTCCGCGCGCTCGAGCTGGTCGATCAGCTTCTTCAGCTGCGAGACGATGTTCTCGATCTGCTTCTTGTTGAGCCGCAGGTCGATGAGCGACTGGCACATGTCCGCGCGGGTCTTCTCGATCTCGTCGACGACCGCTCGGCGCCGGGTGTCCGAGAGCTTCTTGTCCGGCTCGATGGACTCCTCGAGCGACTCGATGTGCAGCTGCAGCCGCTTGACCTTCTCGGTGAGCCGGTCGACGCGCTTGCGGACGTCGTCCTCGTTGTAGCCCTCCTCGTCGTCGGCGTCGCGCACGACGTCCTTCAGGCGGACCTTGTTGTCCTTCACCTTCTGGCCGAGCTTGATGATCTCCTGCACCGCGATGGGCGAGCGCAGGATGGTGTTGAGCACCTTGTTCTCGCCGTCCTCGATGCGCTTGGCGATCTCGACCTCGCCCTCGCGGGTGAGCAGCGAGACCGAGCCCATCTTGCGGAGGTACATCCGCACGGGGTCGTTGCTCTTGGCGGCGTAGGCGTCCTCGGCGACGGCCTCCTCCTCGTCCGGGATCGGGACGACGCGCTTCTCCTGGTCCTCCTCGGCGGCCCGCTTGGTCGGGACCTTCACCTGGGAGCTGGCCTCGACGATCTCGATCTCCTCGTCGCCGAGGATGCCGATGAGCTCGTCGAACTGGTCCGCCGAGATGGCGTCGGTGGTGAACGCCTCGTTGATCTCGTCGAGGGTGATGCTCCCCTTGGACTTGCCGAGCTCGATAAGCTGCTGGACCTCCTTGCGGTCGCGCCCCTTGGCGGGCGCCGTCGCCTCCGCGGCCTTCGCCGCGCCGCCAGAGTTCTTGCCAGATGTCGCCTTGCGAGTGGTCTCTTCCTTCATCGAACGGCTCCTCCGCGCCGCAGTAACCGGCCGCGCTGTCTGTACGATCTCTCCGCCCCCGTCAAATGCCCCTGCATCAACCCTCACCCTGCCTAAGTTCCGTCGCGGCGCTTCCTTACGAGGTCGCGCTTCATGTTCAGTTGTTCGTTCAGGGTCTGCTCTTCTCCCTTGGGGTCTCCCTGCATCCCCGCCCGCGCGCTCTGTTGTTTGAGCGCGCGCGCGGCGTCCTTCACCCGTAGCCGCCGCAGCGTCGCCACCGCGCCCAGCAGCGACGCCTGGCACTTCTCCTTCAGCGTCCCGTCGTCGTCGGCGGGCACCAGCCGCTGCGCGATCCAGTGCCGCGTCGCCTCGTTGGGGCAGAGCTCGAGCAGCGAGGGCGCGTCCAGCCGCTGGTTGGTCACCCACTGATCGCGCGCCCCGCGCGCGAAGGGCTTGAGGGCCTCGTCGATCATCGCGACGAACTCCTCCACCTCCGCCCGCTCGAACAGTTCGGGACACAGCAGCATGGACTCCAGCCCGCTCGCGGTGGCCCGCCGGGTCATCTGCGGCACGTCCTCGTTGGCGTCGTCCGGCGCCGTGAGCCCCGCCCGCAGGCCCGGGTGCGCCGCCGCGAAGGGCATGGCCTTCGCCGCCTGCGCGGCCTGCGCCTGGTGCTCCCGTATCGCCCGCACCACGAGGTGCTCCTCCAGGTAGAGCGCCTTCGCGGCGAGGCGCACGTACACCTCGCGCTCGATGCTGTCGCGCACGTCGGCGATCACCGGGGCCAGGGCGCGCGCGGCGGCCACCCGCTCGGGGGCGTTGTCGCCCGTGTTGAGCGCGGCGTCCTTGATGAGCCACTCGACGACGCTCGGGGCGCTCTTGAGCACCTCGACCATCCCGGCGACCCCTTTACCTTCATCGGTACTCCGGAGGTACCCGTCCGGGTCGGTCTTCGGGGGGAGCACCCCGACGCGCGCGACCAGGCCCGCCTTCGCGCACACCGAGTGCGACGCCCGCGCGGCCTTGCGCCCCGCCTCGTCGCCGTCGAACACCAGCACCACGCTCTCGGCGAAGCGCCGGAGCAGCCGCGCCTGCGCCTCGGTGAAGCTCGTGCCGAGCGGCGCCACGGTCTCGTTGAAGCCCTGCTGGTGCATCTGCACCACGTCGAAGTTCCCTTCGACCAGGATGGCCTCGGCCTTCTGACGCATCGCGGTGCGCGCGACCCCGAGCCCGTAGAGCAGCTCGGACTTCTTGTAGAGCGGGGTCTCCGGGCTGTTGATGTACTTCCCGGCGTCCTCGGGGACGAGTCCCTCGGGCATGTCTTCGGTGACCGGGAGCACCCGCCCCGAGAAGGCCACCACGCGGTTGGCGCGGTCGACCACCGGGAACATCAGCCGGTGCCGGAAGCGGTCGTACCAGCCGCCGTTGCGCCCGGCCATCAAGAGCCCCGCGAGCTCGGCGTCGGCGGGCGAGACCCGCTGGGCCTTGAGGTGCTCGGCGAGCCCGTCCCAGCGGGCGGGCGCGTAGCCCAGGCGGAAGCGCGTCGCGACCTCCTCGCTGATGCCGCGCTCGCTCAGGGCGTCGCGGGCGAGCTCGCTGTAGGGGGCGTTGACCAGGCACTGCTCGAAGTACACCGCGGCCGACTCGCAGGCCGCCGCGAGGCGCTCGCCCACGTCGCGCTGGCGCCGGTCTTCGGCGATGCGCTCGGGGTCGCGCGTCTCCGGGAGCTCGACGCCGGCCCGCTCGGCGAGCGCGCGCAGGGCCTCGACGAAGTTGACCCCCTCGATCTGCTCGTAGAAACGAAGCGCGTCGCCGGAGGCCTTGCAGCCGAAGCAGAAGTAGAAGCCGCGCTCGGCGCTGACGTTGAAGCTCGGCGTGCGCTCCTCGTGGAAGGGGCAGCGCGCGATCCAGTTCATGCCCGCGCGGCGCAGCGGCATGTACTGGCCGACGAGCTCTACCAGGTCGGTCCGCTGCCGGACCTGGTCGACGACGCTGCGATCGATCACTCCGCTGCCGCCTCGCGCTGAAGGGGAAATCGCTCGGTGTCAGGAATACCCTGCCCGGTGAGCGGTGGTTGCGTAGCCCGTCCCCCCCGGAGGGGTCAAGAAGCTCGCCGGGGGTTTTCATCGCCAGATTTCCCAGGAGATCCCGCGCACCTGCGAAGGGTTGCGTTCTGCAAGACGAAGGCCATGCGATGTCGTGTTAGGCCCCGGGATGCAACCCCGATGAGCCCTCTACGCCGCGTCGCACCGCCCGCCGCCCTCGCCCTCGCCCTCGCCCTCGCGCCGCTCGCGGTGGTCGCCGACCCGTGGCCGGCCCTGGCGATACCACCGGAGAACGCCCGTTCGTTGCGCGCGCCGCCGCGGCGACCGCCGCCCGGCGACGTGGACGCCCGCGCCCGGCTGCTGGTCGAGGCCCTGCGCACCGGTGACCCGGCGGATGTCCAGCGGGCCGAGGGGTTCTTCCTGCCGCGCGAGCCCTTCCTGGCCATCAAGGACATGTCCGGCGCCGCGGGCTACTTCGCGACCCTGGTGCGCTGGTTTCGCCGGGACCTCCTGGCCGAGCGCGCCCGGCGCCGCGACTGGTCGGGCGCCCGCTTCGAGGGCTTCGAGCTGTCCCGGGCGTGCACGTGGATGAACATCGGCCGGGAGGCCAACCGGCTGCCGTACTGGAGCTGCTACCGCTCCACCCTGCGGGTCGCCGTGGGCGGGCGGTCGGAGCGGGTCGAGGTGCGGGTGATGATCCACTGGGGCGATCGCTGGTACGCGACGCACCTCGGGGCGATCCCTGCACGGCACTGAGCGGAGGGGACGGGGGACCTCCGCGCGCGGGACCGTGACCCGGAGGCTCGACAGCCCTCCCCGGGAGGCGCTACCACGAGTCCATGAGCACTCCAGAGATCAGGTCGTTCGAGGACTTCTGGCCGTACTACGTGCGGGCGCACAAGAACCCGGTGACCCGCACGGTGCACGCCATCGGCACGAGCGTCGGCGCCGCGGTGGCGATCACGGGGCTCTTGTCCGGCAGGAAGGGCTTCGTGCCGGTGGGCGCCGTCATCGGGTACGCGTGCGCCTGGTACTCGCACTTCTTCATCGAGGGGAACAAGCCGGCGACCTTCGGGCACCCGCTGTACTCCTTCGCGGCCGACTGGGTGATGATCTCCAAGATGGTCCGCGGCACCATGGACGCCGAGGTCGAGCGGGTCACGTCGCAGACGGTCGACGTCAGCCCGGCGCCCGGCGAGACCATGGTCGGCGACGGCGTCCTTCACTGACCGATCCAGCACAGCGCTCGGCTTCCCCAGTGCCCACCACGGACTCCGCCCGCCGCGCCCGGCGCCACCTCCTCATCGTGTACGTGGTCGTGAACGCGCTGGTGTTCGCGCTCTCGCGCCCCGCGGCGGTGCGGCGCGACCTGCACGGGCTCATCGGGGTGGTGTTCCTGGTGGCGGCGCTGCGGGGCGTCGCGAAGGACGACGACGACACCGAGCGCTACGGGGTGCGGCTGGAGGGGCTCATCCCGGGGCTCCAGGGCGACGCCCGATCTCTCCCGCGCGCGCTCGTCGAGGCCGTGCCCTCGGCGCTGCGCGAGCTGGGCGTCGCCACCCTCGTCGCCGCCGTCGTGCTGCCCGTCTACTCCCTCGCGTGGCCGCTCTTCAACCACCCCGTCGGGCCGCGGCACCTCCCCTTCACCCACGACCCCGTAGCCACGCTCCTCGGCGAGGTCGTCGCCGTCGCGCTCACCGAAGAACTCTTCTTCCGCGGCTACGTCCAGACCCGCGTCGCCGACGCCCTCGGGCTCGACGGCTTTACCCGATCGCGTAAGCCCCCGCTCGCCGACGCCGCCCGCGTGGTGGTCGTCACCTCCGCCCTCTTCGCGCTCACGCACGTCATCGCCGAGCCTGGCCTGGGCCGCGCCGCGGTGTTCTTCCCCAGCCTGCTCTTCGGCGCGCTGCGCATCGGGCGCGGAGGCATCGGGGCCGCGGTCGCACTGCACGCCATCTTCAACGTGTTCGAGCGCTACCTGGAGGGCCGGTGAGGTCCGCCGCCCTCTTCGACATGGACCACACGCTGGTCGGCGCCAACAGCGCGCTGCTGTACGTGAAGTGGCTCCGCGGCCGGGGCGAGGCCCGGCGCCGCGACGCTGCCCGCTTCGGGTGGTGGTTCGTGCGCTACATGGCCGGGGAGCTCGACGCCGCCGGCATCGCCCGCACCGTCGCCATGCCGCTCGCCGGGCGCGACGCCGAGCGCTTCATGCGCGAGGTCGAGGACTGGTCCGCCGCGGTGGTGGTGCCCTTCATCACGGCGCGGGCCAGGGCGGTGGTGGCCGAACGCCGGGCGCGGGGCGAGCTCTGCGCGGTGCTCACCAGCTCGACTGCGTACGCCGCGAAGCCCGTGGCCGACGCCCTCGGCATCGAGCACATCCTGGCCTCGCGCCTCGTCGCCCTCGACGGCCGTCTCACGGGCTCCATCGTCGAGCCCTTCTGCTACGGGAGCTCGAAGGTCACCCTCGCCCGCCGCTGGGCGGCGGAGCACGGCGTCGACCTCTCCCGCAGCGCCTTCTACTCCGACTCCATCACCGACCTGCCCATGCTCGACGCCGTCGGCGAGCCGGTGGTGGTCAACCCCGACCCGCGCCTCCGATGGACCGCGTGGCGACGGGGTTGGCCGGTGGAGCGCTGGTAGCAGCCTTCGCGCGCTTCTCGCCCGCCGGCCGCTCGAGCACCGCGCGCACGCTCGGGTCGAGCCCATCGAGCTCCCAGGTCATCCGCCGCAGCACGCCCGCGAGCACCTCGATCTGCGCGTCGACGGAGCCGCGCTCGTCGACCAGCACCGTCGGCACGCCCTTCACCACGCAGAAGCCGCCCGCGGAGGTGCCGCGGCTCATGGCCTCCTTGCGCACGGTGATGCCCCGAGACTGCGCCAGGGACACGAGCGCTTCAACCAGGACCTTGCCTCGCATCAGGCGCCCAGGATGACAGGGGCGGCCGCGAGACTCCACCGCCCTTCGTCTGCTACGCCCATTGACCATGGGACGACAACGCCTCGACGAGCAGGAACTCCACACCGCACTGAAAGACCTGGAGGGCTGGTCGCTCGCGGGCGACACGATCACGGCGACGTACCCCTTCGACAGCTACGAGGCAGGCGTGGCCTTCGCGGTGCGCGTGGCGCTCTACGCCCAGCGGGTCGACCACCACCCCGACCTCCTCATCCGGTGGGGGAAGGTCACGGTGACCTGGTCGACGCACGACGCGGGCGGCGTCACGCAGCGGGACATCAAGGGCGCCGCGTACGTCTCGGAGGTCGTGCGGGCCCAGAGCTCCCAGGGCCGCTGAGCGCACCCCCGGCGCGGCCCTGCCCGTAACTCCTCGCGCGGCGCGGGCCCACCCTACGGTGGGCGCAGAGGAGAGCCGCGACATGTCCGACCGCCACCGCGATGTCCTGCGCCCGCCGATCGCCCCGCGATCCGTGCGCAATGATCCCCGCGCCGAGCCCGATGACCCGCTCGGCCGCGACGCCCAGATGGCGTGCCTCGCGCGCATCGCCCTGGTGCGCCGGCGGGTCGTGATCGAGCCCGACGACCGGCCCTCGGTGGTCTCCGCGCCGCTGCCCGCGGACTTCGCACGCCCCCCGCGGCGCCCGTCGCCGACCGCCTCCGACGACCGCGGTGTCTGGTGCTTCCGCCCGAGCGACGACCGCGTAGAGGTCGTCGACCTCCCCGACGAGGACTGACATGCCCAGCGGCCGCGTCCGCTACCGCCTCGAGGGCGACCGGGTCTGCATCGACATCCGCCTTCGCACCACGCAGCAGCTCTTCGACGGCCGTGATCCCGCTCCCTTCCGCGAGCGCGACCTCGACGAGGACATGGTCGAGTACATCCTCGGCGCCGTGCAGGAGATCCCCGCGAAGCAGGCCCTGCGGGTGGTGTTCATGATCGCCGGCGACCCGGAGGCGCAGCTCGGCGAGGAGGACATCACCGCGGCGGTGCGCGGCCACTTCCGCTACGAGCGCGAGAAGCTCGACCGGGACCTCCGGCTGCATGTGCGCCGCGGGCAGTTCACGCTCCTCGTCGGCCTCGCCGCCCTGGCCCTCTTCCTCACCCTCGCGGAGCTCACCGCGTCGCTCCGGGCCACGCACTTCCGGCAGATCCTCCGGGAGGGCCTGGTGATCACCGGCTGGGTGGCCATGTGGCGCCCCCTCGACGTGCTCCTCTACGACTGGTGGCCGCTCCTCGAGACCCGCCGGCGGATCGACCGCATCGTGCGGGCGGACATGGCCGTGCGCCACGGCGCGCTCGTGCTCCCCGCCCCGGGGCTCCCGTAGACCCGAGGGTGCGCTTGACAGTTGCGGCACCTCCGCGCTGTGTTCCCCTGGAAATGCGCCTCTTCGACCGCTTCCCCGCGCGCTACCTCGCCCCCAACGCCGTCACCTGCATCGGCCTGTCGCTGGGCCTCCTGTCCATCCGCACCTCGCTCACCGCCACCACGCTGCCGCAGCTCCAGGCCTCGGCGTGGCTGATCCTCTACGCCGTCCTGCTCGACAAGGCCGACGGGGCCATCGCCCGACGCTTCAACGCCAGCAGCGAGTTCGGGGTGCAGTTCGACTCCTTCTCGGACTTCGTGACCTTCGGCATCTGCCCGGCGGCGCTCATCACCCAGGTCGTCGCGGTCGGCGCCCCGGACCCGTGGGCCCACGGCACCGCCCACGCCGCGCTGCTCGCCCTCGGCGCCGTCTACGTCCTTGCCGCGGCCATCCGCCTCGCGAAGTTCAACGTCACCACGGCGAGCGTCGGAACGCGCTTCTTCCTCGGCCTGCCCTCCACCAGCAGCGGCGGCATCCTCGCGTCGGCCTTCCTGGCCCACCAGTCCAACGCCCTCGCGCCGGGCCTCCTGCCCGTCTTCGTGGCCCTCATGGTGCTCAACGCCGCGCTGATGGTCTGCAACCTCCCGCAGCCCAAGCTCCACATCTCGTCGAAGCCGGCGCTGAAGGCGCTGCAGCTCCTCGCGGTGCTCAGCGTCTACGTGCTCATCCCGCTGCACCTCGCGCCCACCTACCTCATCGCGATCTCCGGGCTCTACACCATCGGCGGCTTCATCTACGGCCTGAAGGTCACCGGGGGACGGCACCCCGGCGACGTCGAGCCGCAGCCCTCGCACTGAGCTACGGGCAGCGCGTCAGCGCCCGCACCCACCGGCCGATCAGCGCCACGCCCTCGGCGTCGACCACGCCGCTGGAGATCGGCGGCATGCGGTAGAGCTCGCTCGCGGACATCCGCGCATGCACGACCGAGCGCGCGGGGTCGCCCGGCGCGATGAGCCGCGCGTCGCGCAGGCCGAGGTCGCCCACGGAGGGAGCGACGTCGCAGGTGCCGGTGCGCGCGAAGGGGGTGGCGAAGCGCAGGTCGAGCGCCCCGCGGCCGATGCCGCCGGGGCGATGGCACTGCGAGCAGTTGGTGTGGAGGTACGCCCGCGCGCGCCCCTCGTCGGGCCCCGGCGCGTAGGGGTCGGGGTAGGCCGCGGGGCGCGACGCCGGGAGGGGGGCGGCGAAGAGGCCGAGGTGGTCGAGGGTGTCGAGCTGGTTGGCGACCCGCCCGGTGGCGGCGTAGCGGATGGCCGTGTTGAGCTGCGCGCTCTCGAGCCCGAGCGAGCGACCGGCAGCGGAGGAGTGGCACTCCATGCACTGCGAGCGCGAGGGGTAGTACCAGCGACCGCCGCCGGGGAGCGCGCGGACCTCGCCGCCGTCGAGGAGGGCCGCGTCGGTCTGCGCGTCGTTCCAGCGGTAGGTGTACCCGCGCCAGTCGCCGTCGAGGTGGCGCACGAAGAGGCGGGTCTCGACGCGGCGCGTGCCGACGGTGAAGTTCTTCACGAGCACCGTGCCGTTGGGGAGGTCCCAGTCGCCGTCGGCGCCGACGGTGATGCGCCCGCCCTCGGGCAGGGCCATGAAGCGCTCCTTGGTGGCGCCGTCGCTCCAGAAGGGCGCGCTCGGGGCGTAGGGGATGAGCCCGGGCGCCGGGCGCAGCGGGTTCGTCGGGTCGACGCAGCCCGTCTCGCGGAGGGTGCGCGGGACGCGGTCGACGGGGGCGACGGTGCCCGGAACGAGCTTGAGGAAGGTGCCCCCGACGGGCACCACGAAGATCTCGCCCTCCTGGTCCTGGGCGAGGCTGAAGATGTTCTGGCTGACCTCGGTGAGGAGTTCCTTGGTGGCCCGGCCCTCGCGGTCGTACGAGAGCGCCCAGATCCGCCGCGAGCCGAAGTCCCCGAAGATGAAGCGCCCCGTGAGCCAGGGCATCGCGCGCCCCCGGTACACGAAGCCGCCGATGATCGAGATGCCGTCGCTGCGCGGGTACGTCAGCACCGGGAGCACCGTGCCCGCGCTCGAGCACCCCGGGGCGCGGAAGCACTCGTAGCCCTCCAGGGTGCTCCATCCGTAGTCGCCGCCGCGGCGGATGATGTCGACCTCCTCGGAGGTGACCTGTCCCACGTCGCCCGCCCAGAGCTCGCCGGTGGCGCGGTCGAAGCTCCAGCCCCACGGGTTGCGCAGGCCGCTCGCCCAGATCTCCGGTCGCCCGCCGCCGGTCGCGTAGGGGTTGTCCGCGGGGATGGAGTACAGGCGCGGTCCGTCCGGTCGGTCGACGTCGATGCGGAGAAACTTACCCAGCAGGGTATTGAGGTTCTGACCGTTGAAGTACGGGTCGCCCCCGGAGCCGCCGTCGCCGGAGGCGATGTAGAGGTACCCGTCGGGCCCGAAGGCGATCTTGCCGCCGTTGTGGTTCGCGAATGGCTGGGACATCTCCAGCAAGACCTCCTCGGTGCTCGGATCGAGGGTGTCGCCGCCGTCGGGCGAGAGCATCCGGGAGATGCGCGACACGAGGATCCCGGTCTCGCCCGGGCGGACCGCGCGCGTGTACGAAAGGTAGACCTGCCGGTTGGTGGCGAAGCGCGGATGGAACGCCATCCCCAGCAGCCCCGCCTCGCCGCCCGAGGCGACCATGGTGGTCATGTCGAGCACGGTCCCGAGCGTGGTCGTGGTCCCGTTGTTCTCCATGCTGTAGATGGGCCCCGAGACCCGGGTCAGGTACCACCGGCTGTTGTCCCCCGGTCGCTGGATCATGTTGGTGACCAGCGGCGCTCCCACAGAGAAGGCCGCGACCGCGCGCACCGCTCCACCCACGGGCGCGGAGAAGGCTACGCAGGTGCGGTTCACGGGTCGCTCATCGAGCCCCCACGGGACGTCTGGGGTCCCTCCCCCGTCTGGCGCATCGACCGCGTCCGCTACGTCCACCACGTCGGCGGCGTCGCGAGCGTCGACCACGTCCGCCGCGTCCGCCGCGTCGGTGGCATCGAATACGTCGGCGGCATCGCGAACGTCGGCGGCATCGCGAACGTCGGCGGCATCGCGAACGTCGGCCGCGTCGCCTGCGTCGTGGGCGTCGCGAACGTCGGCCGCGTCGCCTGCGTCGTGGGCGTCGCGGCGGTCGCCGACGTCCCCGGGCGCGGACGCGTCGACCGGCTCCGTACGCGGCGCGCAGCCCGTCACCGTCGCCGCGCCGACGGCGAGACCGCCGAGCGCCGAGAGCATCCAAGAGTTCATTGCAGCCCCTTCGCTGACGTTTCGAGGGTCGGATTCATCCGGGTCGACCCTTGCGCGGCCTCGTTCACGATACTAGAACTCAGTCTACCAAACCGAAGGACGGTCCCGAACGCCCTCGACGCACATCGGCTGGAATAGCGTTCCAGGGTTGGCGCGTTCGAGGGGATGAAGGGCCGGATGACCCGGCTGAACAGAAGCGGAGTCCCCAATGCGCATCACACTCATCGGCGGGGTTGAACGCAACGAACGCGCGCTCGCGAAGATCGCGCAGACCCTCGGCCACGAGCTCGATTTCCATGGTGGTCACATGAACGGTCGCGGGGTCGAGGTGATGGAGCGCCAGATCGAGCGCTCCGATCTCGTGCTCGTGACCACGGACGTCAACAGCCACACGGCGGTGATGGTGGCGCGCAACGCCTCCAAGCGCCTCGGGCGCGAGCTCGTGATGATGCGCTCGTGCAACCCGACGCGCTTCCGCGAGCTGCTCACGCTGCGCAGCACCACCGCCAAGGCGGCCTGATCGAGGTCCCGTCACGGGGTCGCTGGTCCGAGGTAGAGCACCTTCAACGCCGCGATGTTCACGCGGAAGAAGGCACCGCCAGCGCCCCCCATGCCCCCGGTGTACCGGGTGAAGTGCTCGAAGGCGGACATGTTCACGGACGTGTCGTCGTCGCCGATGACCACGCGGTAGTCGCGGCCCGACTCGAGCGAGGCGCGCACGAAGGACGAGTCGCGCCACTGGTCCCACGCGCCGAGCTGCGGCATCACGACGTAGCCCTCGGCGACGGTGCGGCCGCCGGCGACCTCGATGACCTGCACGCGCTTCACGCCACAGGTGATGCCCGTGGTGGTGCCGCCCGCGCCGTTGCCCGCGGTCACCTGTAGCAGGTAGGCGCCCGACTGCGCGACCCGCAGCGCGGGGACCTCCAGGCGGTGCCCGGGGTCGCCCCAGTTCTCGTAGTGCATCCGGCCGTGACCGGAGACGAGGCGGCCGCCGGTGGCCACGAAGCGCGTGGCGTCGAGCTCGGTGACCCGCGCGGCCCCGGCGCCCCACCAGCACTGCGGCGCGGCGTGCTGCGAGGCGTTGCCCGAGCCGCGGAACACGACCTCCAGGCTGTAGCAGTGGGTGACCGTCTGCCCGTCGGCGACGGGGTCGGTCCAGGCGTCGCCGTCGGCGGGGCCGAGCGTGGCCACGCGCTGGCCATCGCGGAGGATGACCACGTCGACGGCGCCGCGCTCCTCGCCCGCGAGGTCGACCCGGAGCTGGACGCGCCCGGGCTCGGCCGCCGCCGTGATCGCGGCGATGCGGGGGGTGCGCGGGCCGAAGACCTGGCGCCAGTCGCTGAGGTCGGGGACGCTGCGCACGGTGGCGCGGGCCTCGGGCGCGTCGCGAAGCTCGACGTCGACGGTGGAGCGCTCGGGCAGCGTGGCGGGGTCGACGAAGGCGTCGCCCACGTCGCGGCCGTTCACCCGCACGGCGCCGACGGCGTAGGCGCCCGCGCGGTCGGCGGTGGGCGCAGGGAGCGACACGCGCAGGTCGAGGCGGCGCCCGCGGAAGAGGAAGCCGCGGAGGGCGATGCGGTCGGCGCGGCCGAACCAGGTGTGGCGCATCGCGCGGGTGATGTACGGCCGGAGGCGGAAGCCCTGCGCGGAGGTCTCGAGCCCGAACACCACGTCGTGGACCATCGAGAGGTAGCCCGCGACGCTCCAGAGCTGGCGCTGCGAGTTGACCACCGGGCCGGTGTACATCCCGTCCTCGACGCGGGGACGGCCGCTGGCGAACTCCAGGTTCTCCATGTTGGACAGGTTGAGCGCGGCGCCGCGCACCATGGCGTCGATGTTCCAGTCGACGCTGGCGTCGTTGCGCACCCGGCGCGCCGCCCGAAGCCAGTAGGCCGTGACGAAGGGCCACGACGCGCGGTTGTGATAGATCGGCGTGAGCTGCTGCTGCGGCCAGATCACGGCGAGCCCGCGGCCCGCGTGGGGGTAGCGCGAGACGGCCTCGCGGGCCTGCGCCTCGGTGGCGACGCCCGTCAGCACGGCGAGCGCGGAGCCGAGGGCGTCCCAGCGGCGCACGGGCGCGGGGTCGAGCTCGGTGCTGGTGAAGGCGCTGAACTGCCCGTCGTCGGCGAGCCAGAAGCGGCGCTGGATGGCGAGCTTGAGGGCGTCGGCCCAACCCCGGTAGCGCGCCGCGGCGGCGGTGTCGCCCCGCTCGGCGGCCAGCGTGGCCACGGTGTCGAGCAGCGAGAAGTGCAGCACGTTGGTGCTCAGCGAGCGGGACATCGCGATGTGCACCGGGTCCGTCGCGGTCCATGCGGCGTAGGTCTGCTCGCGCCAGTCGAGGAAGGACTGCTCGCCGCGGTACAGGCCGTCGCGCGCATCGAACACCACGCGGCGGTCGTGCTCGGCGGTGTTGAGCATCGCGGGGTACGCGGCGTCGACGAAGGTCGCGCGCTCGGCCCCGCTGAGGTGCTTCAGCAGCTCGGCGGCCCCGAGGGCCCACACGACGCGATCGCTGGAGACGGGGTAGCTGCCGCCGGTTCCAGTATCCTGGACAATCTGCGGATCGCCCCCTGCGCGGCGCGCGGAGAGCTTGAACAGCAGCGAGTTGCGGGCGCGCAGCGGGTCCATGGCGCCGAGCGCGAGGTCGACGGCGTAGGCCGTGTCGCGGGTCCAGACGTAGTTCCAGAGACGGCCCGTCTCGAAGCAGCCGCCGACGGGGCAGTCGATGGGGTTGCCGTTGTTGAAGGACCCGTCGCGGATGGCCTCGACGGAGTTCTCGCGCATCTCCTCGACCGCGAGGGCATAGAGCGCGTCGAAGAGGTCGTGCCCGCTGCGCAGCGTGGGCCAGCCGTCGCGCTCGCGCACCGTCCGGGGGTTGCCGGGCTCCCCGTCGCGGAGCGCCGCGGTGGTGCGGAGCTCGTAGCGGCGCAGGCAGCCCGCGGGGTCGTCCATGGTGACCGTCGCGCGATCGGCGCCGTCGACCAGCTCGCTGGTGGTCCCCGGGCGCGTCACGACGGCGCCCTCGCAGGCGCCGGGCGGGGCGTCGATCGCGGGCACGTCGCCCGGCGCGTCTTCGGGGCGCTGCACGTCGGCGACGGGCGCATCGGCGGCGGAGGCGTCGACGGCGGAGACGTCGGCGGTCGGGGTGACGGCCGCATCGGCGGCGGCGGGGGCGTCGTCACAGCCCGCGAGCGCGCCCGCGAGGAGGACGATCGGGGCGACGAGGGAGGAGGCTCGGGCGCTGGGGTGCACGGCGGCGATTGTTCATGCCGATGTGCGCCGCGGGCAAGCGCGGCGGTGGGCTCAGATGTTGGGGATCTGCCAGTCGATGGGCTTCTCGCCCAGCTGCGCGAGCGCGGCGTTGACCTTCGAGAAGGGCTTGGAGCCCATGAAGAGCTTCACCGAGAGGGGCGACGGGTGCGCGCCCTCGATGACGACGTGGCGCTTCGCGTCGACGAGCTTCGCCTTCTTCTTGGCGTAGTTGCCCCACAGCAGAAACACCGCGGGCTTCGGGCGCGCGGAGATGGCCTTGATGGCAGCGTCGGTGAACTGCTCCCAGCCGCGGTCTTTGTGGGAGTTGGGTGTGTGGGCGCGCACGGTCATCACCGCGTTGAGCATCAGCATCCCCTGCTTCGCCCACGGCACGAGGTAGCCGTTGTTGGGGATGGTGCAGCCGAGGTCGGACTTCAGCTCCTTGTACATGTTGACCAGCGAAGGCGGCGTCGAGATGCCCGGCTTCACGGAGAAGCACAGCCCGTGGGCCTGGCCGACGTCGTGGTAGGGGTCCTGCCCGATGAGGACGACCCTGGTGTCGTTGAAGGGTGAGTGCGAGAAGGCCGAGAAGACCTCCTCCGCGGGCGGAAACACTTGGGCCTCGGCGCGCTCCTTCGCGACGAAGTCCATGAGGTTCTTGAAATAGTCCTTGTCGAACTCCGCGCCGAGCGCGACCTGCCAGTCGGCCGGGAGGTTGGGACGATCGCTCATGGGATTCTCTCCAGATCTTCGGGGTTGTGGGTGTGCGGCGGTGTCGATCGGTGACGCTCAGAGCGCCGCGGCGATGGCACGCGCGAGGGCCGCGCCGTCGGCGTGGTCGAAGCTCGGCGCCGGGCGCCAGCGCACGCCGAGGCCCTGCTCGGAGTCAGGGCGCGGGATGATGTGGAAGTGCACGTGGAAGACGGCCTGGTGCGCGAGCGCGCCGTTGTTCTGGAGGATGTTGTAGTCCTCGCAGCCGGTGGCCGTCTTCACCGCGCGGCACAGCCGCGGGAGCACCCGGCCGATGGCGGCCGCGGACTCGTCGGAGAGGGCGTCGAGGGTCGCCGCGGGTTCCTTCGGGATGACCAGGGTGTGCCCCCGGCTGAGCGGCCCGACGTCGAGGAAGGCGAGCACGAGGTCGTCCTCGTACACCTTGTGGCAGGGGATCTCTCCCCGGAGAATCTTGCTGAACACGGTGTTGGCCATGGCGATGCGCTGCCTCCCTTTGAAGGCTGCGGAGGGTACACCAACCCGACCCGGGGCGAGCGGCGTGGGGACGACGCCCGCAAGTGGTCACAAAACCCCCACTGCGCTGCGGAAAAATCAGCCCCGGAGGGCGTTGCCGGGAGCCGCGGTGCGAGGTGTAGAGTCGGGGCGCGCCGAGGTGGAGGTCCGATCGATAGTGGGGACCCCTTTCAACGGCTGGAGGCTCATCATGCGTTCCAAGGTCCTTGTCTTCGCGATGGCGCTGGCGCTCCCGGTGGCGGGCTGTTCGAGCGGCGACTCGACGGTAGTCGGCCCCGACCCGAACGACCTCGGGGACGCGGGCCCCAACGGCAACAACGGACGCACGGACGGCGCGCGCGGCGACGCCGCCCTCACCAACGGCGACGGCAGCAACCCGGCCGACCAGGACGGGTGGAGCGACTTCGACGCCGGCCCGCCACCGGACTTCGACGCCGGCCCGATCCCGGCGTTCGACGGCTTCGACCTCGACGGCTTCGACCTCGACGGCTTCGGCGGCGACGGCGGCCCCACCCCCGAGAACCCCGACATCTGCGGCAACGGCCTCGACGACGACCGCAACGGCCTGGTGGACGACAACTGCCTCTGCGTGGCGGGCCGCACCCAGCGCTGCTACCTCGGCGACGTGGCGGCCGCGGGTCGCGGCGTCTGTGTGTGGGGCACGCAGACCTGCGAGGGCGTGCAGACCGACGGGAGCTGGGGCGCGTGCACCGGGTCGGGCTCGGCGGCGGAGTCCGAGGCCTGTGACGGCGTCGACAACACCTGCGACGGCAACATCGACGAGACCTGCCCCTGCACTCCGGGCGCGATGCGCTCGTGCTACTCGGGCCCCGCGGCGACGGCGGGACGGGGCACCTGCCGCGGCGGCAACCAGGTGTGCTCGCCCGCCGGGCGCTGGGGCAGCTGCGCCGGGGAGGTCACCCCCGCGGCGGAGACCTGCGACGGCATGGACCGCAACTGCGACGGCATGACCATGGAGGGCTGCAACTGCATGCTGGGCGCCGCGCGCGCGTGCAACACCGGCGCGACCGCCTCGATCGGCATCGGCATCTGCCGCGCCGGCATGCAGACCTGCGTGAACGTCGCGAGCGGCGGCAACGACTGGGGCGCCTGCACCGGCGAGGTGCTGCCCATGGCGGAGGTGTGCGGCAACGGCATCGACGACGACTGCAACGGCCTGTCCGACTGCCTCGACCAGTCGTGCCGCTTCACCGCCGCGTGCCAGCCAGTGTGCACCCGCGGCACCATCGAAGACCTGCTGCCGGACATCGCGGAGATCACCCTCATCGCCGACCGCTCGGGCAGCATGAGCGCGCGCTTCAGCGACGGCTCCACCCGCTGGGGCGCGCTGCGCTCGGCGGTCAACATCGTGCTCCCGCGGGTCGAGGACGCCTTCGACATCGGGCTCCAGATGTTCCCCATCGGCGGCACCTGCGGCGTGCCCGCGGGGGGCATGACCTTCCCGCCCTCGCGCGGCAACGCCCGGCTCATCACCGACCTCATGCAGCGCATCGGACCGGACGGCTGGACGCCCACCCGCGCGGCCATCGCGGGCGCGGCCGGGTACTTCCGCTCGCACCCCACGACGCGGCGGCGCTTCGTGCTGCTGGCCACCGACGGCGCCCCCAACTGCGACTCCGGGGTCGGCGCGGTGGTGAGCGAGCTCACGGCGCTGCGGGCCACCGGCGTCGACACCTTCGTGCTCGGCGTCCCCGGGCCGCGCGACGCGCTCAACGAGATGGCGCGCGCCGGCGGCCGGGCCCGCTCGGGAGGCACCGCGTTCTACGACGCGTCCAGCACGCGTCAGCTCATCGACGCGATGAACGCCATCACCGGCGCGACCAACTCCTGCGAGTACCCGGTGCCCTCCGGGCTGCCGACGATCACCGACCTCGCGCAGTTCCGCGTGCTGCTCGGCGGCGCGGTGATCCCCAGCGACGGCGCCAACGGGTGGACCTTCACCGACGCCTCCCGCAGCCGCCTGCGCTTCAACGGCAGCTCGTGCGCCACGCTGCGCACCGGCACCTCCATCGGCGCGGTCGTCACGTACAACTGCCCGCCCTCCTGATCGGCCTCCCGCATCCCACCTCCCTCCGCGCGATCGCGCGTGGGGAGGTGAGATGGCGCGGCAGACGCCGTCCGTTCAATCCGAGCCAGTGATGATGGGAATGTAAGGGGGAGCGACGCTCAGGCGTCGAGGGCCACCGCGACGCCGTTGATGACGGCGGCGATGCGGAGGGCGTCGTGCACGTGGTCTTCGGTGAGGCCGCCGTCGACCACGATCTTCTCGTGGGACTTGAGGCAGTCGCCGCAGCCCTTGATCGCGCTGGCCGCGATGCAGAACAGCTCGAAGTCGACCTTGTTGCTGGCCGGCTTCGCGATGCGGTTCATGCGCAGCCGCGCGGGCTTCGTCGCGTAGGAGTCCTTCCCGATGAGGTGGCGTCCCCGGTAGTAGACGTTGTTCATCGCCATGATCGCCGCCGCCGCGCGGGCGTCGTCGATCACGCCTTCGTCGACCCCCGCCGCGCGGGCGCCGTGCAGCAGGGCGTCGCGGAGCTCGGGGTGCCGCGCCGTGATGGCCGAGGTGATGGCCGATCCCCAGCGCTGCGCGAGCGAGAGGGTGCCGTCACCGAGCACGGCGCCCAGGTTGAGCCGCAGGTCACGCGCCGCGTCCGGCAGCCGGTTGCCCAGCGCCTCGAGGGTGACGGGCTCGCTCACAGGGTCTTGTCGCCCTTCTGCCAGTTGCACGGGCAGAGCTCGCCGGTCTGCAGCCCGTCGAGCACGCGGAGCACCTCCGGGATGCTGCGGCCCACGTCGAGGTCGTTGACCGACACCCAGCGGATGACCCCATCGGGGTCGATGATGAAGGTCGCGCGGAGGCAGACCCCGGCGCCCTTGTGGAGGATGCCCAGCGCTCGCGAGAGCTCCTGCTTCACGTCCGCGAGCATCGGGAAGGGGAGGTTGCGGAGGTCGTCGTGGTGGGTGCGCCACGCGTGGTGGACGTAATGCGAGTCGGTGCTCATGCCGAGCACCTGGGCGTCGCGGTCGCTGAAGTCGCGCTCGCGCTTGCCGAACTCCGCGATCTCCGTCGGGCAGATGAAGGTGAAGTCCATCGGCCACGAGAAGAGCACCAGCCACTTGCCGGGGTAGCTCTTGTCGGAGACGTCGACGAACTCCTTGCCCTTCTCGAGCGAGACGACGGCCTTGAGGTTGAACGAGGGAACGTTGTCGCCAATGGTCAGCATGTTGGACTCTCTCCTATGGGGGGGTGACGCGGTGGCCTTCGGAGCCGCCGCGGTGGCGAACCCTATATCGAGAATCGGGCCACACCGCACGACCCGCGCAAAGCCCACGAAATCAGCCATCACGGCGCCGCCAGCGCCCACCAGCATGTCGGTGTCACCGATATTTCGGTGCCAATCCACTGGTATATCGGTGCGATCGGCCTCACGGTGCGCCGCCATGGACCGACGACTTCCGGCGCTCGACCTGACCAACGACCTGCGCGCCCTTGCGACCGTCGCCGTCGACGAGGACGGGCTCGACGACCTGCTGCGCCGCGGCCTCGACTGGCTCGCCCGGCTCGCGCCCTACGACCTCGCGACGGTGTTCTCGCTGGAGGGGACGCGGCTGGTGGTACGGGCCGCCCGCGGGCGCCTCGCCGACCAGCGGGTGCGCGGGCACTCGGTGTCGCTCGACGCGTTTCCGACCATCCGTGAGGCGCTCGAGACACGACGGGCGCGGGCGTACACCGAGGACGACCACGCCCACGGCGACGGCGACCCCTTCGACGGCGTGCTCGACCTGCCGCCGGGGCACGCCTGCATGGTGGTGCCGCTCTGCGCGAGCGACCGCTGCTTCGGCCTGCTCACGCTCGACCGCGAGCGCTGCGAGGTGTTTCCGCGGGAGGTGGTCGACCTCGTGGAGGTGTACGCGCAGATGCTCGCGCTGGCGCTCATCAACGCCGAGCAGCGCTCGCTCATCGCGCGGCTGCACCACCAGGAGTCCGACCGCGCGCGCATCCTCGAAGCCGAGCTCACGGGCGACCACGAGGGGGTGCTGGAGAGCTCCGGGGCGCCGCGGGTGGCGGCGCTCGCGCACCGGGCCCGGCAGGTGGCGCGCACCGACACGCCGGTGCTGGTGCTGGGCGAGACCGGGACCGGGAAGGAGCGCCTCGCGCGGGCCATCCACGCGTGGAGCGCGCGGGCGTCGCGGCCCTTCGTGAAGATGAACTGCGCGGCCATCCCCGGGGGGCTGATGGAGAGCGAGCTCTTCGGGCACGTGCGCGGGAGCTTCACCGGGGCGACGCGCGACCGCTCGGGGAGGTTCCAGACGGCCAACGGGGGGACGCTGCTGCTCGACGAGATCGGCGAGCTGTCGCTCGACCTCCAGGCGAAGCTCCTGCGGGTGCTCCAGGAGGGCACCTTCGAGCCCGTTGGGAGCGACCGCACGGTGAGGGTCGACGTGCGCATCATCGCCGCCACCCACGTCGACCTCGAGCGCGCGGTCGCCTCGGGGGCCTTCCGCGCCGACCTCTACTACCGCCTCAACGTCTTCCCGCTGCGCCTCCCGGCGCTGCGCGAGCGCCTGGAAGACCTCGGACCCCTGAGCGAGGCGCTGCTGGCCGAGCAGTCGACGCGCACCGGCCGGCGGGGGAGGACCCTCACCGCGGCCGCCCTCGCGAAGCTGCGTCGGTACGCCTGGCCCGGCAACATCCGCGAGCTGGCCAACGTGCTGGAGCGGGCGACGATCCTCAGCGACGGCGCGGTGCTGGGCGAAGACGCCATCGACCTGCCCGATGCGCGGCCGACCCGGCCCGAGGTGGCGCCGACGATACCGGCCCGCGAGCTGCGCTCGCTGGAGTCGGTAGAACGTGAGTACATCCGGGAGGTTCTGTCGCACACGAGAGGGAGGGTCTACGGGCCGGGCGGGGCGGCGGCGATACTGGGTCTGAAGCCGTCGACCCTGCAGAGCAGGATGAAGAAGCTCCAGCTCGATCGCCTCGACGCCGCGACGGCGCCGCGGTAGACGGCGACCCCATGACGCACGCGGACCTCAGGGGGAAGACGGCGCTGGTGACCGGGGCCAACCAGGGCATCGGGAAGGTGTCGGCGCTGGAGCTGGCGAGGATGGGCGCCGCCGTGATGATGGTGTGCCGCAGCGAGGAGAAGGGCCGCGCGGCCCGCGAGGAGATCGTGGCGCAGGTGAAGGGCGCGACGGTTCAGCTCATCGTAGGGGACGTGTCGTCGCTCGCCTCGCTGCGGGAGATCGCCGTGCGCTTCCTCGACGGGCACGACCGGCTCGACATCCTGCTCAACAACGCGGGCGTGCTGGCCACCTCGCGGCGCGAGAGCGCCGACGGCTTCGAGCACACCTTCGCGACCAACCACATCGGGTACTTCTACCTGACGCACCTCCTCCGCCCGACGCTGGAGCGCACCCCCGGCGCCCGCGTGGTGAGCGTGTCGTCCGAGGCGCACCGGCGCGGCGTCATCAACTTCGACGACCTCCACGGGCGAAAGCGCTGGAGCGCGACGGGCTCGTACTCGGCCTCGAAGCTGGCCAACGTGCTCTTCACGCGCGAGCTCGCGCGGCGCCTCGCGGGCACCGGCGTCACGGCGAACTGCCTGCACCCCGGGGTGATCGGGTCGGGCTTCGCGAGCACCGACGGCGGCGTCGTGGCGATGCTCGCGAGGCTCGTGCGCCCGCTGCTGCTGACCAACGAGCAGGGCGCGAAGACGCAGATCTACCTGTGCAGCTCGCCGGAGGTCGCGGGGGTGACCGGGAAGTACTTCGATAAGTGCAAGGAGCGCACGCCGTCGAGGGCCGCGCAGGACGACGCGGTCGCGCGCGACCTGTGGGCGGTCTCCGAGGAGCTCTGCGGGCTCAAGGGCGGCGTCACCATCCAGTAGGTCGGGCGACCTCCCCCCCGCGGGGGGCGCTCAGCGCGCGCCGGTGGTGAGCGTGAGCTCCTTCGGATCGCCCGCGCGGATGAGCCGCACCGTCACCGTCGCGCGCACGCGACCGCCGAGCACCGCGACGAGGTCACCCGGCCGCTCGACGCGCTGGCCGTCGACACCGAGCAGCAGGTCGCCGAGCAGCAGCCCCCCCGACTCGCCGGGGCCACCGGGTTCGAGCGCCGCCACGAGCAGCCCGCGTCGCTGCCCGACGGCCTCGACGAGCCCCTCGCTCACCCGCCCGGGGACCACCTCCACGCCGAGGTACCCGCGGCCGATCTTCCCGTGCGCTGCGAGCTCGGGGACCATCCGTCGCAGGGTCTCGGTGGGGATGGTGCCGCCCCCGCGGCCGAGCCCTGCGGTGTTCATCCCGAGGAGGCGCCCGGCCGTGTCGGCGAGCGCCCCGCCCGAGAAGCCCCGCGGGAGCGAGCCGTCGACCTCGATGTACCGGTCGATGCTCGCGCCGGCCATCGTGCGGTACCCCTCCCCCACCGCGGAGACCATCCCCAGCGTGGCGCGGGCGCTGCGGCCGGGGCGGCCGAGGGTGAGCACCAGGTGGCCCACCTTCACGCTCGCGGTGTCGGCCCACTCGGGTGCGGAGAGGTCCGTCGCGTCGACCTTGAGCACCGCGAGGTCGGCGCCCCGGTCGTGCCCGAGCACCTTCGCGCTCAGGGTGCGACCATCGCCCAGGGCCACGTCGACGACCTCCCTCCCCTCCAGCGTATGGGCCGCGGTGACCAGCAGACCGTCGCCGCCGAAGACCACCGCGCTCGCCGCAGAGCACCGCCCTTCCAGGCGTGCCACCGCCGCTCCGCCCCGCGCCACCGCCGCTGCCATCGACTCGGAGACCTCTTCGAGAACGCTCATGGATGAACCCGCTTCCTTCTGCGAACCGCCGCGCAACGCCGACGGTCACGGGCACCATCGTGGCGACGGACGGGGGACGCCACCATCGCCCGATGGTCGAGCCGCGGACCTCGACCATCGGGCAGGTCGGCACCTCCCCTTCCGGTCAGCGGTACGCCGGTCGGTCACGCGTCGACCGAAACGTCGCGAGCGCAGGCCGTGCGTGTTAGGGCCCCGAGCGTGAGTGCGCGTCACCTGCTTCTCGACAGCCCCGCGCTGGGGCGCAGGGTCCACCTCTGGTGCTTCGGCGAGGTGGGCCTTCCGCTCGTGGTGTTTCCCTCCAACGCGGGCGTCGCGCACGAGTGGCAGGAGAGCGGGATGATCGATGCGCTCGGCCCGCTGCTCGCTCAGGGTCGCATCAAGGTCTACTGCCCCGAGAGCAACGTCTCCCGGAGCTTCTCGGGCGTCGGCAGCCTCGAGGAGCGCATGGCGCACCACCACGCGTACGAGCGCTTCGTGCTCGACACCCTGGTGCCTTTCATCCGCGCCGACTGCCGCTCGCCCGACGCCCCGATGGTGGCCACCGGCTGCAGCGTGGGGGCGCTCTACGCGTCGCTCTTCGCGCTGAAGCACCCGGAGACCTTTCCCCGGGCGCTCTGCCTCTCCGGCCGCTATCGCACCAGCCGGCTCTTCGGCGGGGCCTCGAGCCACGACGTGTACCTCAACGACCCGCTCGCGTTCCTGCCGAACCTGGAGGGGGCGGCGCTCGCGCGGGTTCGCCGGAGCGCGCACCTCACGGTGGTGGTGGGCCGCGGCGCGCACGAGGAGGGCTGCATCGGCGAGACCGCGGAGTTTGCGACCTGGCTGCGTCGCAAGGAGATCCCCAACCACGTGGCGTTCTGGGGGACCGACAGCCGCCACGACTACACGTGGTGGCGTCGACAGGCGGTCCACTACCTGAGCCAGCTCTTCTGATCGGCCGCGCCTCGCCTTGACGTCGCCCTGTGCGTGGCCACGCTGCGCCGGGCGATGCGAACCCTCCCCGACGCCCGCGACCCCGACGCGCCGCTGCGGGTGTGCGTGCTCGCCGACGACGCCATCGCGCGCGCGGGCCTCACGGGGATGCTCGCGGACGCCGACCTGGTGGTCGAGAGCGCGCGCCTCACCACCGACCTCGACGGCGCGCTCGATGAGCACGGCGCCGACGTGCTGCTGCTCGACGCGGGCGCCGACCCGTCCCGCGCGGCGGCGTGGCTCGACACCCTGCGCGCAACGATCGCCCCCGCGGTGGCGCTGCTGGTCGACGCCACCCGCCTGGACGACGTGTTCGCCGCGGGCATCCTCGGGGCGCTCGCCCGGGACGCCTCGCCGGCGACGGTGCGGGCGGCGCTGGCGTCCGCGGCGCGAGGGCTGGTGGTTCTCGACGCGGGCTTCCACCGGGGACGCGGGGCGACGACCGGCGAGCGTCGGGTCTCCGGGCCGATGGACTCGCTCACGCCGCGCGAGGTCGAGGTGCTCGCGCTGCTGGCCACGGGGATGCCCAACAAGCTGATCGCCCACCACCTGGGGATCAGCGAGCACACGGCGAAGTTTCACGTGACGGCGGTGATGGCGAAGCTGGGCGCCCAGAGCCGTACCGACGCCGTCATCCGCGCGGCGCGGCGGGGCATGGTGTCGCTCTGATCTGTGATATGGCGCGGGCGTGTTCACGGTCAGCGAAGAGGTCACGTTCTGCTACGGCCACCGGTTGATGGACTACGTGGGTCGCTGCGCGCGCATCCACGGCCACAACGCCCGGGTCGAGCTGGTGCTGGGGTCGGCGACGCTCGACCGCCGCGGCTTCGTCATGGACTTCGGCGACCTGGAGGAGGTCGCGAAGCGCTTCCTCGACGAGACCCTCGACCACCGGCTGCTGCTGCGCCGAGACGACCCGGTGATCCCGTCGCTCACGGCGGCGGGCGAGGTCTTCGTGGCCCTCGACGAGAACCCCACGGCGGAGTTTCTCGCGCGCTTCATCTTCGAGGCCCTTACACAGAAGGGTATTCCCCTGAAGGCGATCCGCTTCTGGGAGACCGCCACCAGCGTGGCGACCTACGAGCCGTAGGGCGCCTCAGCGCAGGCCGAGCGACTCCGCGAGCGTGTAGATCGACGACATCCCGGAGGCGCGCTCGCGGCGGGCGATGGTGTGCACCATGGCCTGCGAGGCCGCGTTGACGGGGGTCGGCACGCCGAGGGCCTGGCCGCGCTCGACCACCTCGCCGTTGAGGAAATCCACCGCCGGCGGTCGGCCGCGCTCGATGGCCGACAGCATCGACGAGCGCATGCGGCGGTAGCGCGCGCCCACCGCGAGCAGCAGCGTGTGCTTGGCCACCAGGCTGGGCGAGCCGACGATGCGCGCCTCCTCGTCGGTGAGGGCGATCCAGTCGAGGTCGAGGGTGCCGCTCACCTTCTCCAGGCGGATGCCCGAGGCGCGCGCGACGCGCACCGTCTCCGTCATGATGGCGAGCACGAGGCGCCGGACGGTGAGCGAGACCATCAGCGCCCCGAGGCGGTCGCCGCCGATGGTGCCCATCGTGGAGATGGCGGCGTTGATGGCCAGCTTGCTCCAGCGCGCGCCGGCGAAGTTGTCGCTGCGGGTCACCGGCCCGACGCACTCGAGCAGCATCGCGAGCCGGTCGAGCCGGGGGTCGGGCGCGCCGTCCATCCGGCCGATGGCGAAGCCCCCGGCGGCGGTGCGCTCGAAGACGCCCGGCTCGGGCATCGAGGCGCCCCACGCCACGACCGCGCCCAGCACCCGGTCGGCGCCCGCGATCTTCGCCACGCGGTCTTCGCAGAGGCCGTTCTGGAAGCACACCATCGCGCCGTCGGGCTTGAGCCACGGGAGCATCGAGCGCGCGGCCTGCTCGACGTTGGGCGGCTGCACCGCGAGGATGACCAGGTCGAAGGGCGCCACGTCGGGGGTGAGCGCGGCGAGGCACTGCCCCGGCACCGAGCGCGTCGACTCCGCCCCCGTCAGCCGGAACCCGTGGCGCCGGATGGCCTCGGCGATCTCCGCGTTGGTGGAGTAGCCCACGACCTCGACGCCGAGCGCCGACCAGGTCTCCGAGAGGCACGCGGCGGTGATGCCGCCGATGCCGCCGCAGCCGACCACCAACACCCGCTGCGCCCGCTCGACGGGCTCCGCGGTCACCAGGGAAGCACGGGGTTCGCTCATCGCGGGGAAGGGTCTACACCACGGCCGCGGCCCTCGCATCGCCGCGCCGCGTTGACGCGGGTGCCGGGGCGCGGGTAGTGCGTGCGCAACCGATGAACCCCAAGGACGACCGCTCCGCTCCGTGGCTGCGCGACGCGATCACCGTCGCGGCGAGCGTGCGCCTCGACGACGAGGTGACCCTCGACGCCGCCAACACGGCGCGCATCCGCTACCGCGGCGTCAACGTGAAGGAGGCCTTCACGCTGCGCGACGCCGACGGGCGGTACTTCCGCGCGGCGCTGCGTTCTTGTGAGGGGGAGGCCGCGACGGCGCTCGCCTACGAGGCCATGGAGGCCGACCCCGAGTCGCCCCTGAAGGTGACGCTGTTCAACGCCATCCCGCAGCGGCAGCGGATGCTCTGGGTGACGCAGAAGGCCGCCGAGCTCGGGGTGTACGCCATCCAGCCGGTGTTCACCGTGCGCTCGGTGCAGGCCGACGGGCTGGCGCACGAGAAGGCCCACGCGTGGCCGGGGCAGGCCATCAAGGGCGCGCGGCAGTGTCGGCGGGCGATCGTGCCCGAGGTGATGCCGGCGCGCTCGCTGGCCGAGGCGCTCGCGACGCCCGCGTGGACGGACGCGGCGCTGCGGGTGGTGATCGACGACCGGGCCGAGGCGGCGAGCGCCGGGTCGTCGGAGGCGCCGACCTCCATCGCGCTGATGGTGGGCCCGGAGGGCGGGTTCAACGCCCAGGAGCGGGAGCTGATGCGCGCCGCGGGCGCCGCGATGTGGCGGCTGGGCGGGCGGGTGATGCGCGCGGAGACGGCCTCCATCGCCGGACTCGCGGTGCTCCAGCATCGATTTGGTGACCTGACCATCGTGGGCTGAGGGGTATCCTCGCGCTCGCATGGGCGACGCGCGACGCTCCGCCCCGTCGTTCGAAGGAAACCGCGAGGCGATCCTCGCGGCGCTGCGGCGTGCGCTCCCGGCGCGGGGCCTCGTGCTGGAGGTCGCGAGCGGCACGGGCCAGCACGCCGTGTACCTCGGCGCGGCCTTCCCGGCGCTGGAGTGGCAGCCCTCGGAGGTCGACGCGGGCGCCCGCGCGAGCATCGCGGCGTGGGTGTTCTCCAGCCGGCTGCGCAACGTGCACATGCCCCTGGAGCTCGACGTGGGCGACGCGCCGTGGCCGCTCTCCGAGGCCGACGCCATCCTCGCGGTCGATCTCCTTCATGCGTCGCACTGGGACGTCACCATCGGGCTCCTCGCGGGCGCGCGGGTGCTCCTGCCCGACGGCGGACCGCTCATCGTGCACGGCCCGCTGCGGGTGGGGGCGCCCCGCGTGGCGCGCCTCGACGCCCTCGACGCGGCGCTCCGCGCGGCCCACCCCTCGTGGGGCGTCCGCTCGCTCCAGGACCTCAGCTCGGCCGCGGCGAAGCGGGGCCTCCGGGTCGACGAGGTGAGCGGCGGCGACGAGGTCGACGCGACGGTGATCCTGCGCCGGGGGCGTTGAGGCACTTGCGGGTCGCGCCCGGGGCTCCACACGCCGTAGGATCGTGCCTGCCTTGTCCAGCCTACTGGTCTCCCGCAAAACGCTCGCCCTCGCCGCGCTCGACGGTCTCACCGTGCTCGCCGCGCTCGCGGCCTCCGCCACGGCGACCCGCATCGGCTCGGGCTTCTCGCTGCTCACCATCCTGATGCGCGAGTGGAAGGGCGCGACCCTCATCGCGCTCTCGGTGCACCTGCTCACCTTCTATGTCTTCGAGCTCTACAACCTGCGGCTCGATTTCCGCCGGCTGCCCAACCTGCTCCGCTGCGTCGGCGCGGTGGCCACCGCGGCCATCGTCCTGGCGGTGTCGAGCTTCGTCGTGCCGCGCTGGGGCTTCGGGCGGCTCCTCTTCGGGCTGCACGCGGTCTTCCTCACCCTCGGCACCTGCCTTTCCCGGGTCGCGCTCTCCCGGGTGATCGAGCTGCGCGAGCCGCCCGAGCGCGCGCTGATCGTGACCGGCGCGAAGATCCCCGACGACGTGGTGGAGGAGCTCGCCCGCAACCCCGAGAGCCCCTTCTCCGTCGTGGGCATCATCTCCGTCGGTCGCCCGTCGATGATCTTCGACCCGCTGAACGCCCCGACGCCCGCGCCGGTCTCCCCGCTGGCTGAGTGCGCGACGGCGCTGAAGGAGGCCGGGGCGAAGCACCTGCTCGTGGCCAGCCTCGACCAGCTCCCGGCCCAGGCCGCGCAGGAGCTCCTGCGGCTCAAGGGCGAGGGCATCCACGTCCACGAGCTCGGGTCGATCTACCAGGGGCTCTCCGGGCGGGTGCCCCTGCACCTCGTCGACGACCTCTACTTCCTGCGCGTCGCGGCCTTCACGCGCGACACCAACCCCGTGCTCAGCAACCTGCTGCGGGTGTTCGACGTGCTCGTGGCGCTGGCCCTCTTCGCCCTCTCCTGGCCGCTCTGGCTGCTCGCGTACGTCGGCATCAAGGCCACGATGCCCGGCCCGGCGCTGTACTCCCAGGAGCGCGTCGGCAAGGACGAGGTGCCCTACACCATCTACAAGTTCCGCTCGATGCGCCTCGACGCGGAGAAGGACGGGCCCTGCTGGGCGACGCAGAACGACGACCGCGTCACCCCCTTCGGCCGCTTCCTCCGCCGCACCCGCATCGACGAGCTGCCGCAGCTCTGGAACGTCCTGCGCGGCGACATGTCCCTCGTCGGCCCTCGCCCCGAGCGGGCGGTCTTCGTCTCGCAGCTCAGCCGCGAGGTGCCCTACTACGCGCTGCGCTTCCAGATCCGCCCGGGTCTCACGGGCTGGGCGCAGGTCAACTACCGCTACGGCGCCTCCGTCGACGACACCCGCGTGAAGCTCTCCTATGACCTCTTCTACATCCAGGGCCGCTCGCTCTCCCTCTTCGCGGTGACGCTGCTCAAGACCGTCCAGACGGTGCTCTTCAAGCCCGGGTCGTAGGGCGCCGCGGGTGGTACGTTCGGGCCAACGATGTCCACGCGCCCGATCGTTCTGGTGACCCTCGGCCTGGCCCTCAGCCTCGCCCTCGACGCGTGCTCCGCCCCGGTCTTCACCCTCCGCCCCGCCGACGCGGGCGACCCCTTCGACGCGGGCGACCCCTTTGACGCGGGCACCGTGAAGCCCGGCGAGGACGTGCCCGTGACGCCCGGCGAAGACGCCCCGGTCGGCCCCACCGACCGACCCGTGGTGATCCCCGACGCGGGCCCCCCGATCGACGTCGGCCCGGTCACGCCCGGCACCGTGCCCGCGTCCATCGCGCGCGCGCTGCCTGCCTTCGACGAGGCGACCACCGCGCGGGTGCGCGCCATCCGCGCCGACGGCCTGAGCCGCGGAAACCGCGCCAACGTGTTCGCCAAGATCGGCGACTCCATCACCGAGGCCGGGGGCTTCCTCCAGGACATCGGCGAAGGGTTCTACGACCTCGCCGGCTACCGCTGGCTCCAGGCCACGATCACCTACTTCAACGGCGTGCGCTTCTCCGACAACCGCACCAGCTTCAGCCGATACAGCGCGTGCGCGATGGGCGGCTGGGTCTCCGGCCAGCCCCTCGACGGCGACCCGGAGAGCCCGCTGCGCCGCGAGCTCGCCGCCACGCGACCGCTCTACGCCATCGTGATGATCGGCACCAACGACCTCGATCGCACGCCCCTCGAGCAGTACTCCGCCAACCTTACGCGCATCGTCACGATCATCGAGGAGAGCGGCACCGTCCCGGTGGTCTCGACGATCCCCGACCGCAGCGACCAGGCGGCCCCCGCGGCGCGCGTCCCGGCCTTCAACGACGCCATCCGCGCGGTCGCCCGCGCCCGCAACGTCCCGCTGCTCGACTACTGGCTGCCGATGCACGACCTGCCGGCGCGCGGCCTCGAAGAAGACGGAATCCACCCGTCGATCTGGCGCAACATGGGCGACCCCCAGGCGGCGGACTTCCGCGATGCCGCGATCCAGTACGGCTACAACATGCGCAACCTCACGGCGCTGCTGATGCTCGAGCGCCTCCGCACGCTCCCGCCGTGACCGCGCGGCTGCTCGCCCTCGCCCTCGCGCTCGCGGCCTGCACCCGCCGGGCGCCGCCGCGACGGGTGCGCCCCGCGTCGCGGGTGGTCGAGTCGGTCGCGGCCGCGCCCGCGGTGGTCGTGTGGTCGACGGTGGCGCCGGGCTTCACCTGGACGCAGGTCGACCCTCAGTTCGACGAGGCCCCGTCGCGGCTGGTCTGGGCGGTGCTGCGCCTCGACCTCGCGCGCTGGTCGCTCCGGGTCGGGCGCTCGCCCGACGACACGGTCGGGGGCCTCGCGGCGGCGCCGGGGGTGCGCGCGGCCGTCAACGGCGGCTTCTTCGAGCCCGACCACTCCCCGAGCGGGCTGCTGCTCTCGGAGGGCGCGGTGCTGGGGCGCTACGCCCCGCGCGGCGGCAGCGGGGTGCTCGCCGTCCGCGCGGGGCGCGCCAGCGTCGAGGCCGCGCTGGGCTTCCCCGAAGACTTCGCGGGCGAGCTCGCGGTGCAGTGCGGCCCGCGGCTGGTCGAGTCCGGCAGGATCGTCGGCATCCACCGCGACGACGGGCGGCGCTTCGCCCGCACCGCCGCCTGCGTGCGCGACGCGGGCCGCACGCTCGACCTCGTCCTGACCTGGGACCTCGACGCCCCCCTCCGGGGCCCGGGCCTGCTCTGGTTCGCGCGCCGCCTCGCGGGCCCGTCGCCGACCGGCGACCGCGACGGCTGCGAGGTCGCGCTCAACCTCGATGGCGGCCCCTCGACCGGCTTCCACCTCGCCGGCGCGCCAGGGCACCCCGCGCCTGGCCCGACGCCGTGGCTGCTGACGGTGCGCGCGCGCTGATCGCCACCGGTGCGGCGCTCTGGCATCCTGCGCCGGATGCTTCGCCTCTTCGTCCGCGCGGTCTTCGTCCTCGGGCTCTTCGCTGCGCCCGGGTGCTCCCGCGGCGAGATCCCGTCGATCCCCGACGCGGGCATCGAGGACGACGTGCCCGAGGGCCTCGACCTCGGCATCGACCCGCGCTGCGGCTCGTCCCGCTCGCCCTGCTGCGGCGGGCGCGCGTGCAACCGCACCCTCGCCTGCGAGGAGGGCCTCTGCTGCGGGCTCGCGGGCGCCAGCTGCGCCAGCCAGCTCGACTGCTGCGGCCTCTACGGCTGCAACGAGGGCCGGTGCTGCGTCGACGTCGGCGGCCTCTGCGAGACCTCCTCCGAGTGCTGCGCGGGCGGCCTCTGCCGCGACGGGCTCTGCGAGCGCGGCAACGAGTGCGGCGCCATGGGACAGCGCTGCTGCGCCGGCGACCTCTGCGCCAGCGGCGGCGCGTGCGTCGGCGGCACCTGCTCGGCCTGCGGCCAGGCCGCCGGCCCGTGCTGCGACGGGCGCTGCGAGCCGGGGCTCCAGTGCAGCAGCGGCAGCTGCAGCGTGCCGACGGCCTGCGGCGCCGTCGACCAGCCCTGCTGCAACGGCCGCGCGTGCGAGCGCGGCTCGGAGTGCACCGCGGGCGTGTGCCGCCGGCCCGATCGCTGCGGCGCCATGGGCGAGGTCTGCTGCCCGGGCAGCGCGTGCACCGCGCCGCTGGTCTGCACGGCGGGCACCTGCGCGATGCCCGCCGCGACCTGCGGCTCCCTCGGCCGCGCGTGCTGCGCGGGCGAGGCGTGCAGCGCGCCCCTCAACTGCAGCAACGGGTCGTGCGCCGCGTGCAACGCGCCGGGCACGCCGTGCACCATCGCGTCGCAGTGCTGCTCGGGCTTCGACTGCCGGCCCACGCCCGTGAGCAGCCGCTGCTGCCACCGCCAGGGCGCGACCTGCGCCACGTCCCTGGAGTGCTGCGGGCAGATGCTGTGCGGCGAGGACGGTCGCTGCGCGTGCCAGGCGCTGGGCCTCGCGTGCAGTGACGACAACGACTGCTGCGAGGGCTCGCGCTGCACCGGAGGCCGCTGCCAGACCACCGCGACGTGCCGGCCCGCGGGCGCCACGGGCTGCGCCACCTCGGCGGAGTGCTGCGAGGGCCTGCTGTGCGCGCAGGGCGCCACGGCGCGATCGTGCTGCGCGGGCGCCGCCGCGGCGTGCACCCCCGGGGCGAACGCGGGCTGCTGCGGCGCGATGACCTGCAACGCCAGCGGCAGCTCGGGCTACTGCGCCTGCCGGGTGCTCGACGAGACCTGCGCGTCGAGCACCGACTGCTGCCCGGGCAACACCTGCACGGGCGGTCGCTGCCGGCCGCCGTCCACCACCTGCCTCGGCCCGGGCAACACCACCGTCTGCGCCTCGGAGGACCAGTGCTGCGGCACCCTCCTCTGCGCGACCCTCCGCGGCACGCGGCGGTGCTGCACCGGGGCCCGCGGCGGCTGCCGCGCCAGCTCGGAGTGCTGCGGCGCGATGCTCTGCGTGGCGGGCCGCTGCGCCTGCCGCGAGGCCGGCACGAGCTGCAACCAGGACGGCGACTGCTGCACCGGGCGCTGCACCGCGGGCCGCTGCGGGCCGTAGCGGGTCAGCGCGGAAACTGGCGTACGGCCACGCCCGCGCCGACCCCCTCGCCCGCCTCCCAGGCGACGACGAAGCGGTCGCCCATCGGGCCACCGAAGGCCGCCGCGGGGCGGTGCTGGGCGGGCGTCGCCTCGCTCACGAGGAAGTCCGCGCTGGTGCCCCCGAGGCGGGAGAAGGCGTCGCGGTCGTCGGCGCGGCGCAGGCGTCCGCGGATGGTGCCGGTGGCCTCGTCCTCCCAGACGAAGAGCACGGTGGAGGGGGTTCCGCCCGCGACGGCGAGGGCGGGGCGCGACTGGGGTCCTGCGGTGGTGGTGTTGGCCGTCGCCGCGGCGCCCATCGCGCGGAGCGAGGCGTCGAGCCGCACCCACCGGATGGCCGTCGCGTCCATGTCGGCCGCGTCGCGCGCGGCGTCCTGCCACGCCACCACGAGGCCGCCCTCGGGCAGCGCCGCGGCGCTAGGGAGGTCTTGCGCCTCTGCGGGGTTGGGGTTGACCCGCACCGCCGCGTCCATCGGCGCCCCGGCGGCCGTGAGCCGGCGCGCGAAGATGTCCCCGGCGGCCGACCACACCACCGCGAAGGTGCCGTCGCTCAGCGCCACCGCGCGGGGGTCGCCCACCTCCCCGTCGGCGACGGAGACGGGCGCGCTGGCCGCGCCGAGCGGGCGGGCAATCGGACCGAAGCTCGACGCCCGCAGACCCATGCCGGGCTCGCGCCACGCGAGCAGCAGCCGATCGGCGCTCGCGGCGATCGTGGGCGCCAGGCGCCGGGCGCCCGCCGTGGGGAGGGCCGCGCTGCCGGTCGGCGGGTCGTCGTTGAAGACCTGCGCCGCCACGTTGCCGGGCGTCACCTGGAGGGTCTCCCACGCCCCCGCGAAGGCTCGCTGCGCGCCGACGGTGACGGGTGTGAGCGCGGGGGCGGTCTGGGAGCTCGCGCCGCCGCCGAGCACCACCTCGTTGCGCAGCGCGCCGAAGATGGTCTCGGGCGAGCCGTCGGGGGCGAAGAAGCGTGCCTTCACGTCCTCGGCGGGAACGTTCTCCACCTGCCACGCCACCACGAGGCGTCGGCCCGTGGGCCACACCACCGCCGGGCGGCGCTGGAGCCCAGCCGTCTCGGTGTTGGCGCGCACCACCGGGGTCTGGCAGGTGGTCGAGCACGCGCCGCCGTCGGCGTTGGCCGCGCCGAGGTCGCAGGCCTCGTCGAAGTCGAGCACCTCGTCGCCGCAGCGGCCCACCGGGCGCTGCTCGCGCACCACCACCGTGGCGCTCTGCTGCTGGCCCGCCGCGACGGTGACGTCGGCGCAGCCCGACCCGAGGATCTCGCTGCGCGTGGTGCCGTCGGGCAGGCGCAGGTCCCCTTGGCCGTGCACGAGCACGATGTAGGTGCCGGGGTCGTTGATGGCGACGGTGGTGGGCTGCGAGGCGGTGAAGCAGGTGTCGACGGGCGTGGCCGTGCCGAAGCGGGCGGACTGCGTGGCCCAGCCGCTGCCGCAGCGCACCGCGGGGGTGACGTCGCGCCCCGGCAGCGCTGCCAGCACCCGCTGACCCGACGCGTCGCGCACCTGGCCCGACGCGGCGTCGCAGCGCAGGGCGCCCCGCGGAAACACCCGCAGGTGCAGCGGCCCCACGAGGTCGCTGAGCATGAGCTCGTCGAGCGAGACCACGAAGGGCGGCGCATCGGACGGATCGGCCGCGCAGGCGGACATCACGACCATCAACGCGAGGGCACACCGGGTCGTTCGCTTGGGCATCGTCGCCCCGGAGACTACCGCAGCTGCGGCGCGCGGGCCGAGCGCCGACGCCGCGGGGGGCCTACAACACCAGCTTGTAGCCCCGCCCGTAGACCGTGAGGATGTGCTGCGGGCGATCGGGGGTGCTCTCGATCTTCTTGCGGAGCTTCACGATGAAGTTGTCCACCGCGCGGCTGTTGATGGCCTGCACACCCCACACGCGGTCGAGGATGTCGTCGCGGCCGATGGCCTCGCCCGCGCGCTCGAGCATCAGCCGGAGCAGCTCGACCTCGTACGAGGTGAGCGCCTCCTCCTTGCCGTCGAGCACCACCACGTGGCCGGCGAGGTTCACCTCCGCGCGGCCGATGCGCACGAGGGCGGGCGCGCCGGTGGCCCGCTCCACCCGGCGCAGCGCGGCGCGCACCCGGGCGGCGAGCTCGCCCAGGGAGAAGGGCTTGGTGACGTAGTCGTCGGCGCCCGCGTCGAGCCCGCGGATCTTGTCGCTGTCCTGGCTGCGCGCCGACAGGATGAGGATCGGCACCGTGCGCGACCATCGCCGGAGCTGGAGGCACACCTCGTAGCCGTTGGTGTCGGGGAGCATCAGGTCGAGCAGCACGAGGTCGGGCGACGCCGTGCGCGCGAGCTCGACGCCCTGCCGCCCGGTGGGCGCGTGCACCACGCGGTAGCCCTCGAAGGCGAGCGCGTCGGTGATGCCCAGGGCCATCGCAGGCTCGTCCTCGACCAGCAGGATCAGCTTCTCGGGGTTCATGCGTACCGCGGGGAGCCTAGACCCAATGCGCCGTCAGCGCTCCATCCGGGCGCGTTGACCCTTCGCCCGGCGCCGTGCGATGCCCTGGAACACCATGCGTAGCGACGCCCGCGCCCTGTACCCCGACATCGAAGCCCACCACGTCGGCACCCTGCGGGTGTCACCCCTGCACGAGCTCTACTACGAGGTCTCGGGCAACCCCGTCGGCAAGCCCGTGGTCTTCCTGCACGGGGGCCCCGGCGGGGGGAGCGACCCGCGGTACCGCCGCTTCTTCGACCCCGCGCGCTACCGCATCGTGCTCTTCGACCAGCGCGGCAGCGGCCGGAGCACCCCCTACGCCTCGCTGGTGGACAACACCACCTGGCACCTCGTGCAGGACATCGAGGCCCTGCGCGAGCACCTGGGCATCGCGCGCTGGCAGGTCTTCGGGGGCTCCTGGGGCAGCACCCTCGCCCTGGCCTACGCGGAGACCCACCCCGAGCGCGTGACGGAGCTCGTGCTCCGCGGGATCTTCCTGCTGCGCCGCAAGGAGATCCAGTGGTTCTACCAGCAGGGGGCGAGCGAGATCTTCCCTGACGCCTGGGAGCGCTTCATCGCGCCCATCCCCGAGTCCGAGCGCGGCGACCTCGTGGGCGCCTACCACAAGCGCCTCACCGGGGCCGACCCGGTCGAGCGCTCGCGCTGCGCCGTCGCGTGGAGCGTGTGGGAGGGCAGCACCAGCCGCCTGGTGCCCGACCCCGACATGATCCGCCGCACGGGCGACGCGCACTTCGCCGAGGCCTTCGCCCGCATCGAGTGCCACTACTTCGTCAACAAGGGCTTCCTCCGCTCGGACGCCCAGCTCCTGGAAGACGTCCCGCGCCTCCGGAACATCCCCGGGGTCATCGTGCAGGGCCGCTACGACGTGGTCTGCCCGATGGACTCCGCGTGGGCGCTGCACCGCGCGTGGCCCGAGGCCGAGCTCGTGGTGGTGCCCGACGCCGGGCACGCGGTCATCGAGCCGGGCATCACCCGCGCGCTCATCGAGGCGACCGATCGCTTCGCCTCGCGTTGACGCCGCCCTCCGCGGCTCTCTAAGTTGGGCCCACGATGGACCTCAAGAAGACGCTGCTCACCCAGGCCATGAAGCTCGCGCAGAACCCGAAGGTGATGGAGATCGCCACGCACCCGAAGGTGATGGAGGTGGCCATGAAGGCCATGGCCGCGCGGGGCCAGGTGACCACCGCGGTGCACGGCGCGACCAGCTCCGTCGCCCGCGGCCTCAACCTCGCGACCCGCGACGAGGTGAAGGAGCTGCGCCGCACGATCCGCAAGCTCGAAGACCAGCTCGCTGCAGAGCGCGAGGGCACGGGCGGCGGGTCGTGAGCGCCCGCGCCGCGGCGCTCCTGCTGTCGCTGGTCGCAGGCTGTCACGCCCATGCGACGACGGCGGCCGAGCCCACGGCGCGCGCAGCGTCGACCGGAGAGCGCACCCCCGGTGGACGGGAGGCGGGCGCCCGCGAGCAGGGCGACGGCGCGCGCTCGCGCCCGATGAGCGCGGCGCAGCGGCGCTACGAGGAGGGCATGACCGCCGCGGGCCGCCATGACTGGACGGTCGCAGCGGCGGCCTTCAGCGACGCGTACGACCTCGAGCCCTCCGCCGAGCTGGCCTTCAACACCGGGCGCATGTACGAGCACCTCGCGGACTTCGAGCGGGCGGGCGAGTGGTATCAGCGCGTGCTGTCGGGCACCCCCTCCCCCGCGGTGCGCGCGCAGGTGACCACCCGGCTCGCCGCCGTGCAGCGCGACGCCCAGCGGCGGCGGGACGGCATCGCGCAGGCCTCCCCCGACGACGACGCGCTCAACGCCGAGGCCTCGGTGTGGTTCAACCGCGGGCTGTTGTTCTTCCGTCGGCACCGGTGGCGCGAGGCGCTCCGGGCCTTCGAGACCGCCAACCAGTTCGTGCAGACCGCGGGCACCAACGTCGCCGAGCTGATGTTCAACCTGGGCGTCACGCACGAGCGCCTCGGGCATCGCGCGGAGGCCGAGGCGGCGTTCCGTTCGTACCTGGCGTCGCGGCCCGAATCGCCCGACCGCGCGGAGATCGAGCAGCGCATCCAGCGGCTGCGACGAGACCGCTGAGGGAGCGTCGAGCGGGAGGGTCGAGGTCAGGTCGTGGGCGGGAGCGCGGCGCTGGCGGGGATGGTGCCGGTCATCGCGCGCAGGAAGGCCGTGATGCGCTGCACCTGGGTGGCGTCGAGGTCGCGCCCGAGCTGCACGGCGCCCATCGTGCGCACCGCTTCTTCGAGGGTGGTGGCGTGCCCATCGTGGAACCACGGGCCGGTCTCGGCCACCTGACGCAGCGTGGGGACCTTGAAGAAGTGCCGGTCGGCTTCGCGGCGCGTCACGTTGAAGCGACCCGCGTCGGCGGCGGTGAGGGCCGTGCCCCGGAGCGCGAAGTAGTCGCGCACGGCGCCCATCTTCTGGAACGACGACCCGCCGATGTTGATGCCGTTGTGGCAGGTGGTGCAGCCGACGGACTCGAAGAGAACCGCGCCCTCCCGCTGCTCGTCGTTGAGCGCGAGGTCGTCGCCGCGGAGGAAGCGGTCGACCGGCGACGGCGTGACCAGCGTCTCCTCGTAGACGGCGAGGGCGTCGCAGACGGTGTCCGCGGTCAGACCCGCCGCGGGGTACGACTCGCGGAAGGCGCTGACGTACTCGGGCGAGCGCGCGAGGGTCGCCACCACGTTGGGCCAATTGTTGCCCATCTCCGCGGGGTTGGCCACGGGGCCGGCGGCCTGCTCGCGGAGATCGCGCGCGCGCCCGTCCCAGAACTGCACGAAGTTGTAGCGGGAGTTGAGCACCGTCGGGGAGTTGATGGGGCCGACCTGGCTCCGAACGCCGAGCGACGAGACGCGGCGGTCGGTGCCCCCGCGGTCGAGGGCATGGCAGCTCGCGCACGAGAGCGTGTTGTCGATAGACAGCGCTGTGTCGTGGAAGAGCCGGCGTCCGAGGACCATCTTGCGCGGGTCGACCTCCACCTGCTCGGGCAGCGCCTGGAGCGAGGCGCGGAGGCGGCGCAGCTCCGGGGGCGGCGCGGGTCGCGTCGAGGGCTCGGTGTACTCCCGGGCCGGGGGGCGCTCGCGGAGGTCTCGGCAGGCTTCGAGTGTGGCGGCGGCGAGCGTGGCGGCGGCGACGGCGCCGAGGAGTCGGGCGGATGAACGGACACGCATGGTGGGGTGAAGGAGCTCCTTGCTCAGGGGGATGGCGCTCGGGTCGACGGCGCCGCGAGGACGCGGAACGGCGCCCGGGCGCGGGCCTCGCCGGAGTTAACCACGCGCACCGTCAACGGTCCCGTCTGCGCGCCGTCGGGCACCTGGCACTCCACCGTGGTGGGAGTGACGGCCGAGGTGGGGCAGGTGAGCGCGCCGATGGTCACCCCGACCGTGGCGATGTCGCGGCCGAAGTTGCGACCACGGACGACGATGCGCGCGCCCGGCGGCGCGGCGGCCGGGGTGACCGAGGTCACCACCGGGGGAAGCGTGATCGCGAAGGGCTGCGTGGAGCTCACCGGCTGCCGGCCGTCGGCCTCGACGGTGATGACCCCGCCGCGCGACGCCCGCGGCACGGTGAACGTGATCTCCGTGGTGGTGTTGCGGGTCGGGCGGATGAGCTGCGTGCCCAGGCGCAGCACCAGCCGCGCAGGGTCGGGCTCGAAGCCGGTGCCGCGCAGCGTGACGCTCGAGCCGACGGGGCCCGCTGGGGGGTCGACCGACTGCAACAGCACGGGCTGCAGGACGAAGAACTCCATGGGCGCCGTGCCCGTGCCCTGGAGCCGGCCGATGACCTGGAAGCGCCCGGTCTGCGCGCCGCGGGGCACGGTCACCACGATGGCGTCGCGCGCGTACGACTCCATCGGGATCTCCGCGCCGTTGAGCCGCACCGAGGCGAGCGAGCGGTCGGCGGGGAAGTTGGTGCCGCGCAGGGTGACCCGCGTGCCCGGGATGCCGCGCTCTGGCTCCAGCGCCGTGATGCGCGGGCGCAGGGTGACCATGAAGGGCTCGCGGGTGCGGGCGCTGCCGCTGCCCGCGACGGCGACCGACCAGTTGCCCGAGCGGGCCCCCTCGGGGACCTCCACCACCAGCTCGGTCGGCCCCGAGGAGAGCACCCGGGCGGCGATCGTCCCGAGCTGCACGGTGTTCTCCGCAGGGGTCCCCGAGAAGCCGGTGCCGGTGAGGGTGATGCGCTCGCCGATGTCCCCTGCCCGCGGGTCGACGCGGCCGATCGTCACCGGCGCCATCACCCGGAACTCCGTGGGCGTCAGCACCGGGCCCACGCCCGCCGCCGTGACCGCCACGCGACCGCTCGTGGCGCCCTCCGGGACGGTCACCACCAGCACCGTGGGCGCAGCGCTGACCACCGTCGCGTTGGTCGCACCGAAGGCCACGGTGACCTGTGACGCGTCGGCGCCCAGGTGGCTCCCCCGCAGCGTCACCCGGGCGCCCGGGGCGCCCGACGTGGGCTCCATCACCCGCACCAGGGGCGCGGGGCCCACGAAGAGCCGCTGCGCCGTCTCGTAGCGCCCGGCGCCGGGCACCTCGATCGCGATCGCGCCCGTCACCCCATCGACGGGGACCTCCACCTCGAGCTCGGTGGGCGTCGCGCGCACCACGCGCACCTGCCGACCGCCCAGCGTGACGCGGTTGAGCGCCGGGGTCGGCGAGAAGCCCGCGCCGCGCAGCAGCACGTGCCCGCCCGGCGCGATGGCCGCCGGGACCATCTCCCGCACGCCGAGGCGCGCGCCCACGGTCAGGTCGCCGCCGCTGCGGGCCTCGCCGCCGGCCGTGCGCACGAAGAGCGGTCCGCTCACGGCCCCTTCGGGGATGATCACCCGCAGCGAGCCCGTGTCGCCCGCGCGCACCACCATCGGGGTGGTCCCGACGCGCACGGCGTTGTCCGACGGGCGCGCGGCGAAGTTCTCTCCGCGGATGGTGATCTCCGTGCCCGGCGCGGCGGTGGACGGGTCTACGCTGCGCACCGCGGGGGCGGGCAGGCGCTCGGTGACCCGGAACGTCTCCCGCGACTCGGTCTCGTCGGCGCCGAGCGCCAGCACGAAGCGCCCGCTCTGCGCGCCGTCGGGCACCGTCACCGTGATGCGCTCGGGGAGCACCTCGGCGGCGGTCACCGGCCGCTCGTTGAAGAGCACCCGCAGCCCGCGGGAGAAGCCCCTGCCCTCGATGCGCACCCGCGTCCCGGGCGGACCCGCCGTCGGCACGATGCGCTCGATCATCGGCCGCGTCTGCGCCCCGGCCACCACGGCCTGAGAGCACGCCAGCAACATCCCCACGGCGCTCACGCGCGCTCCGAACCTCATCGCATCGCCTCCCGGCAGACCACCGCGCTCACCCGACCTCGGACACGGGCTCGTCGTCCCGGGCGCCCTCGGCGTGGTGCACATCCGCCAGGTCGTCGAAGATCTCGTCCATCGGCACCGTCGACCCGCTGAGCGCGAGCGCCGCCGCCACGAGGTGCTTGGTCGCGTCGTACACCCGCAGCCAGTGCTGCCGGGCGGCCTCCAGCCCCGGGCCGCGCACCTGTCGCGAGCGGATGCGCTGATCGGTGGCGAGCACCGTGTCGAGCCCGTGCCGCGCGCGGGCGATCTCGTCGCGCCAGTGGCCGTGCTCGCGCACCGACCCGCCGAGCTCGTCGAGCGAGCCCAGCACGTGGTCGAGCGCCGCGAGCAGCCGCTGCGGGCCGCGCTGCGAGAGCGTCGACGCGGGCTCGACGAAGAAGGCCCCGTACGGGACGCTCCCCGGCCGGTGCGACTCCAGGTGCCGCGCGAAGCGCACGATGACCTCCCGCGCCTCGGCCAGCGGCGACTCCCGCGCCACCGTCGCCTCGTGGAGCTCCGGGTCCGCCGAGCGCGCCTGGTGCAGCTGCTGCGCGACGCCGTCCGTGGCCGCCCGCAGGGCGCTCACGGCGAGGTGGAGCGCGGCGTCGAACTCGCGCAGCCGCCCCGCGAGGTGGTGCGCGATCTGCTCGATCGCGTATTCGCCGTAGATCCGTGTCTCGTCGTAGTCGATGTACGCGTCGGCCATGGCGCGGAGGATTCTGCCACCGCGCCGCGCTTGTAAAGAACCCGGTGCGCGAAGGAGGGCGAGGCGGCTCAGGGCGCCGCGAGCGCGGCGTCGATGCGGCGCTGGAACTCCTCGAAGGGCAGCGCGCCGGCGACGAAGCGGCCGTTGATGAAGAAGCTCGGCATCGCGAGGTCGGCGCCGGTCGCCCGCGCGGCGGCCATGTCGTCCTGGATCGCCGCCTGGTGGGTGTGCGCGTCGAGGGCGGCGCGGAAGCGGGGCATGTCGAGGCGCTGCTGCTGCGCCCAGCGCTCGAGGCCCGCGCGGTCGAGGGCGTCCTGGTGCTGGAAGAGCAGGTCGTGGAAGGGCCAGAACCCGGCGTTGCCGCGCTGGGCGTAGGCCTCCATCGCGGCCTCCGCGGCGATCATCGCGTTGGGGTGGAAGTTGAGCGGGAAGTTGCGCCAGACGAGCTTCACGCGGGAGCCGTACCGCTGCCGGATCTGCTCGACCACGGGCCCGACCCGCCCGCAGAACGGGCACTGGAAGTCCGAGAAGTGCTCGATCACGACCCGCGCGTTGGGGTTGCCGAAGTACGGCGCGCGGGGGTTGGGCCGCACGGTGTACAGCCGGTCTCCCGCCGGGGCCGCGGCGGCCGCGGGGGCCCCCGCCGGCGCCGTGCCGCCGGTGAAGCGCAGCGCGGACGCGCCGTTGGCGATGAGCCGCTCGTACAGGTTGGCGCGCGTGGTGCCCGCGGTGCGCAGGGCCTCCTCGGCGCTGCGCCGGACCTCGTCGATCAGCGGCACGAAGGCGTCGACGGGCCGCGCCCCGGAGAGGCGCCGGCCGTTGACGTAGAAGCACGGGGTGCCGTCGACGCCGAGCTGCTGCGCGAGCGCGTGGTCGGCGTTGATCACCGCGTCGTGGGTGTTCTGGTCGAGCGCCGCGCGCACCCGCGCCGCGTCGAGGCCGAGCTGCCGCCCGTAGTTCTCGAGGTCCTCGCGGGAGAGGGCTCCCTGGTTCTCGAAGAGCAGGTCGTGGGCCCGCCAGAACTTCGCGTTGCCGCCCTGGGCGAAGGCCTCCATCGCGAGCTGCGCCGCGGGCCGGGCGCGGTCATGGATGCTCAGCGGCTCGTTCTTCCACACGAAGCGGATCTCGTCGCCGTACCGCGCCCGCAGCGCCGTGATGGTCTCCGTCGCCCGGCGGCAGAAGGGGCACTGGAAGTCCGAGAACACCACCACGGTCACGAGCGCCCCCGGGTTGCCGAGCACCGGCGCGTTGTCGACGGGCACCCGGTACACGGCGGTCGGGTCCTCGCGGCGCTCGAGCGCGAGGGCCTCGTCGACCATCTGCGCGTACACCCGCCCGCGGGGCTGGATGGCGCTCGCGCGCGCCAGCGCGGTGTCGATGACCGTCACGAACTGGTCGAGGGGCTGCGCGTTGTGGATGAGCGTGCCGTTCACATAGAAGTTGGGCGTGCCGCGCGACCCGAGCCGGGTGAGCAGGGCCCGGTCGCGGTCGATCTGCGCCTGGTGCGTGTGCCCGTCCATCGCGCGCTGAAACCGCGCCATGTCGAGGCCCAGGGTGCGCGCGTAGCGGTCGAGGGACGGCCGATCGAGGGCGTCCTGGTGCTGGAAGAGCGTGTCGTGCATCGGCCAGAACTTCGCCGCCCCGCCCTGCGCGAAGGCCTCCATCGCGGCCTCCGCGGCGATCATGGCGTTGGCGTGCATGGCGAGCGGGTTGTTGCGCCACACCACCCGGAGCCGGTCGCCGTAGCGCTCGCGCAGCTGCCGCACGGTGCCGCTGGCCTCCGCGCACGGCGGGCACTGGAAGTCACTGAACTGCACCATCGTGACGGGCGCGGTGTCGGGCCCGAGCATGGGGGCGCCCGCGACCGGGATCCGCTCGGAGTCATCCTGCGCCGTCGGGACGCCGGGCACCTCCGGGGCAGCCGGGGCAGCCGGGGCAGCCGCGGCGACCGGTGGCGCGGGCGGCGCAGCGAGCGGCGCGGGGGCGGGCGGGGGCGGCGACTCGGCGGTCACGACCGGCGGGCTCCCGCCGGCGGAGGGCCCGAGGTCGATGATGTCTCGCACCACGAGCCCGAGGATGAATGCCAGGAAGATCGAGCAGGCCGAGGCGAACTTGTTCATCAACACGCTCCGCGAACGCTCACGCAGGGAGAGGCCAAAGCCTGCGGGGTGTTAGCACCGTCCGCGTCTCGACGCGCCCTGTAAGCCCGCCGTGCCTTCGCGCGTTCTCCCTTCGATGACGCGACCACCCGATCTGTCCGGCGCCCCTTCGCACCTCCGCGCTTCCGTCGCGCGGGGAATGCGCCTATGTTCGGCCCGAGCGTTGCCCCAATGGTCCTGTCCGCGCCCGCCGCCGAGGAGAAGGCCCTCGTCGAGGCTGCCCAGGCCGGCGACGTCGAAGCCATCCGCCTGCTCCTCGATCGGGTCTCCCGCCCGCTCTACGCCGCGGTCATCCTGCCGCGCATCGGCATCGCGGCCGACGCCGAGGACATCCTCCGCGAGACGCTCCTGCGTGCCATCGACCGGCTGCACACCTTCCACTGGACGGGCGCGGGCTTCTTCCCATGGCTGAGGCAGATCGCGATCCACCAGGTGATCGACCACGTGCGCCGCGTGCAGCGCCGCACCCGCCTCGAGGAGCGCTTCGAGCGGCAGGCCGCCGACGTGATGCCGCTGCACCACGCGGGCGCCGAGGAGGCGCTCATCGACCAGCAGGAGCGGGCCCTCTCGCTCAAGACCATGAGCATCGCCATGGACGCCCTCAATGATCGCTACCGCCAGGCGATCACGCTCCGCCTGCTGGAGGAGCGCAGCCGCGAGGAGTGCGCCGAGGCGCTCGGCGTGACCCTGGGCAACTTCGACGTGATCCTGCACCGCGCGTTGGCTGCGCTAAGAAAGGCCTACGGTGTCCGATGAGCGCTCCCGACGAACGCTGGAACCCTGACGACGGTCCTCCCCCCACGGACGAAGAGCGCGCCGAGGCCGCGCGCCTCTCCGACGCCCTCACCCGCCCGGCCGCGCCCGACGACCCCGCCCTGCGCGAGCTCGTCGCCGTCGCGCAGCGCATCCACGCCACGGCCCACCCCGACCGCGACGCGCAGCGCGCCGTGGTCGATCGGGTCACCCGCGAGGTGCTCGCCGCGGCCCGGCCCACCGCCTCGCCGGTGCGTACCATCGTGCGCCGCGCGTGGCCCTTCGCCGTCGCCGCCGCGGCGGTGCTCGTCGTAGGCGTCTCCGTGGGCCGCGCCCGCCCCGACCGCGACCGCCCCGAGGCGAGCATCTCCCGCGACGTCGACGACGTGCTGCGCACCCCCGTGCGCCCCGGGGCGGCCTCGGCGCCGGCGGCGCGGGTCTACGACGCCCGGCTGACGGCGTGGCGCGAGGCGTACCTGCGCGGGGGGTCGCGATGATCCGACGCGGCCTCGTCGCGATCGCGGTGGGCGTCGCCCTCCTCGGCGGCTGCGCGCAGCCGGGCCCCACCCGGGGGAGCGCGCCCTCCAACGAGGCCGTGATGGCGCTGCTCGGCACGGTGCGCGCGCTCCACCACGAGGCCGACGTGTTCGAGGGCGCCGGGGAGTTCGAGCGCGCGACGGACGCCGTGCGCCGCATCCTCGCGCTGGATTTCCCACGCAACATGGCCGAGGCCGAAGACCTGCGCGCCGACGCGTACGGCCGCCTCGCGGAGCTCGCCCTCCGCCGCGCCGCCCCGGACGAGGCGCTCTCGCTCGCCGACACCGGGCTGCGCGACACGCGCCGCGAGGGTGTGCTGCGCGGCCGGCTGATGATGGTGCGCGGCCAGAGCCTCGGGGCCCTCGCCGACCGAGCCCATGCCGCCGCAGACGAGCCCGCGGCACGGCGCTTCCGCGAGCAGGCCGTCGAGGCCCTCGAGGCGTCCATCGCCCTCAACCAGCGCATCCTCCAGCGGCTCGCCGACGGGGGCGCCCCTTGAGGCGCGCACCCGCCTCCGTCGCGGCGCTCGCCTGCCTCTCCGTCGGCTGCGCGGCCGCACCCCCGCGCTCCGCCGCCGCGCCCGCGCACACCACCCGCTCCGCGACCGCGCGCGAGCCGGAGGCCGACGCGACCTCGAACTACGCGCCGGCGCCGCGGGCTCAGCCATCCCAGGAGCGACAACCCGGCGCGACGAGCCTCGACATCGACGCCCCGGCGTCCGCCCCGCCGCAGCCCGCGCCTCCCCCGGCCACCGCGCCCTCGTCCGTCGGAGGCGTATCGGTACAGAGCCTGGGTCAGGCGACCGTGTCGATCTCCGAGAGCGCCGCTGGCGACGAGCGCGAGCGCGTGGTGCGCGAGGCCCGCATCGGGGCCCAGGTGCAGCGGATCCGGGAGGAGCAGATCCGGCTCGCGAGCAACCCCGGCGTCTGCCACGACGTGTGCTTCGCCGCGGGCTCGATCTGCCTCGCCGCCCAGGAGGTGTGCCGCCTCACGGGCGACCAGGACGCACGCTGCACGCGCGCCCGCACCGCCTGCACCGACGCCGGTCACCAGCGCGACGGGGCGTGCCCCGTATGCCCGCCGACCCACTGAGGACACCCGCAGGTCGCGTGCTAGCGTGACCGGCCATGAGTCGCGCGCCCACCCTCGCCTCGGTCGTCGCGGTGTCGCTGCTGTCGACCTCGCTCGCGTTCGCCCAGACGCCACAACCCATCGAGTCGCTGCCGCCGCCGCCTCCGCCCGCGTCGGTCACCGCGCCGCCGGTCGCCGCGCCGGCCACCGCGCCGCCCCGGGTCGGAGCCGCGTCCTCGGTGCTCGCCCCCGGCGCCGCCTGGAACCTCACGCCCCCGACCACGCAGCGCGCCTTCACCCGCGAGCGCCTGCGCCTGCTCAACCAGTCGCTGATCGGGCTGCCCGAGCGCAGCCGCACCGGTCGCATCACCGAGGGGATCATCAACCTGGCCCTGGGCGGCGGCCTCTTCGCACTCGGGTTTCTCTTCTCCTCGGACACCGATGGCTCGTCTCCGCTGCGAACGCTGCTGTGGTTCCAAGGCGGCTACAGCGTGCTCAACGGCGCGGTCGGGCTCGCGTGGACCCCGGCCCGCGAGCGCCTCCCCCCGGTCTACGGCGCGATGCCCGTTCGCACGCGCGCACAGCGCCGGGCGCGGCTCATGTACGGCGAGCAGGTGATCGAGGACATGGCCCGCGACAGCCGCCTCCGCCGCACCCTCACCGGCATCGGGAGCGCGGTGCTGGGCCTCGGCACGCTCGGGGTGCTCTACCGTGACCAGATCTTCGACAACGCCGAGATGCCCGAGCCCGCGGAGTACAACTACCTCATCATCGGGCTCTCGCTGGTAAGCGTCGCCGCCAACGTGATCACGGTGTTCTCGCAGACCGAGGAGGAGCGCATCCGGGCGAACTATCGCCAGGAACTCCAGCTGCTCCGCGAGAGCACCGACGAGTGACGAAGCTGAGGGTGTTGAAGGGTCAGGGCGCGGGGCGGGCGGGCGCCGCGGGTCGGGCGGGCGCCGCGGGGCGCGCGGGCGGACGCGGGCGCGCACCGGGGCGGCCAGGGGCGGCGGTGGTCGCGCAGGCCGGGATGAGCGACAGGGCGACGCCCTCATCGGTGGGCATCCCCTCGCCGTCGAGCGCGGCGTAGGCGTCGATGCGGAGGCAGGCGTGGGGGGTCACCGCCGGCTCGTCGGCGGCCATCGCCTGCGCGTGGGCCTGGGCCGCCTCCGCAGGGGCGGTGAAGGGGCGCGCGGTGATGCCCGTGCACCCGATGACGGCGCTCCAGCGGGTGCCGAGCGGCTGCGAGGGGACGATGCAGGCGTTGGGGTCGACCGCGACCGGCGCGGCGTTCTCGTCCTCTTCGCCCTCCATCCCCATGGCCTCCGGCGGCGGGCCGTAGAGCTCCGCCGGGGTCTCCCTCGCCTCGGGGAACGACGCCGCGACGATGGCGCGCAGCTGCTCCATCGTCCACCGGACGGCGGCCTCGCGCGCCTGCGGATCGGCCGGGTCGGCGGCGCTCTGGTTCTCCAGCTCCCACCACTGGGTGAGGCCGCGGTTGCGCATCACGGTGAACACCTGGTTGACGTTGCGCTCGGTGCCGACGCGCACCATGTCGAGGCTGAGCGTGGCGCGGCGCGGGAGCGCGCTGCGGCCCGGCACCGGGATGAAGAAGTCCTGCGCGTAGTCCTTGCGGCAGTGAGAGGCGCGGCACTGCGGCGGCGCGTTCTCGAAGGCGGCGCCGAACTCGGGGTTGCCCTGGACGATCTCTCCGACGCCGCGGCCCCATGCGTTGAGGCCGCCGAAGAGTCGGATCCAGCGGTTGAAGGACGTGCGCCCCCAGAGCCGGGCCCGCGCCGCGGTGGCCGCAAGCTCGGCCTCACGCCTCGCGCCGTCGGCGGCCTCGGCGGCGCGCCGGGCGGCCTCGGACTCCGCGCGGGTGCGCTCGTACACCGCGAGGCGCTGCCGGGCCTCCTCCACGTGCGTGCCCGCGGGGAAGGAGCGGAGATATTCATTGAGCCCGTCGAGGGAGGCGCGGTGGTCGGCCCAGTAGTCCTCCTCGGTGGCGTTGATGACCGACTGGACCTCCGGGCGGAAGCGCCCGTTGGGCTGCGCCTGGAGGTACTCGCTCGCGGCCGCGAGCCGGTCGGACCCCTCGGCGGCGTAGCGGAAATTCCGGTAGGCGGCGTAGTCCGCGCGGGACGAAACGACGCGGCAGCCCGCGACGGTGATCGCCGCCACCGCCACCGCCCTCAACGTGTCTCTGGAACGCATGTCTGGACCTTCTGTTGCTACGCGGGTGTCAGGGCGCGCCGGTGCACGTGCCGACGTCGCGGCAGAGGGCGGTGCACGACGAGGGCGGGTTGCGGATGACGTCCGGCAGGCTGTTGCACGACGTCTCCTCGATGGCGTGGCCGCACGCCGTGATGTCGCCCTGGAACGCCCCGCAGAACTCACCCTGGTAGGTGGTGCAGGAGTGCGGGCAGGCGTTGGTGCCGAAGAGGTCTTGCCGGATGTTGCCGCGGATGCACTGGATGAACGCCGGCTCGGAGTCGTTGGTGCAGTCGGGCCCGGGGTTGGAGATCGAGCGGCAGAGCACGCCGCACTCCCGCAGGCGGAAGCACAGGTGCGAGCACATGCCCTGATCGAAGTAGTCGTACTCCGCCTCGGACTGCGTGCCGGGGATGTCGACGTTGGCGTTCTCGCTGCCGCAGCCGCCGACGTCGCCCGGGGTGGGCGCCGCGATGAAGGCAGTGGAGATCACCAGGACGGCGAGGGCCGTCCAGCGGGGGCGCCGGGGCGCGGGGGTGGGGTTGGTCACGGCCGTCACGGGAGCACCTCGTAGTCCACCAGGATGCCGACGCCGCCACCGATGATCGGGTAGATCGAGCCGCCGTTGCCCAGGTACAGGTCGAAGATGGCCTCGGCGGTGACCGCGAGGCCCGAGCGCACGTAGAACGCAGCGCCGGCTGCCACCTCGAAGCCCACCGAGAGCTCGGGGCAGTAGCCCCAGCCTGGCGGGTACACCACGCCGCGGTTGGCCGCGATGCCGCTGCCGACCCACTGCGGGCTGCCCGCCGGCACCATGAGCCCGGGCGAGCGCTGGCAGGCGCCGCGGGTGATGAGCAGCGGGACATCGACGCGCGCGTGCGCGGCGATGACGTCGGTGAAGCGGCGATAGATCTGCACGCCGGGCTGCACGGCGATCTGCGCCCCGTTGCCGTCGATGCCACCCTGGAGCCCGAGCGACGGGCCCAGCAGGAACTTCCCGAGGTGCAGGAACGCGTACGTGCCCTGCACCAGCACCGACGGGGGCGACAGCACGCCGTACGAGAACGGGTCGCGCAGGCGTGCCCCGATGCCGAACTGCGTGCGAACGAGGATGTGCCGCTCGCTCGGGTGCACCGTCCATCCGCTGGAGGGCGCCGGGGGGTCGCTGACGTCTTGCGCAGCGGCGGGGAGAGCGGCCAGGACGAGCCCGACTGCGAAGAGGAAAGCGCGCGTTTTCACCGTGCGCGCATGGTAGACACGGCCCCGCGCCCATCGTCAACGGAGCAGTGCGTGCCCACGAGCAAGAGGCCTTCCCTGCGGTCCACGTGTCTCGTCGGCCTGGCGTGCGTGCTGGCGTCCGGGTGCCCGGCATCGCCGCCGCCGGCGCCCGACGCCGGCCCGGCGACGCGCGTGACGACCGCCGACGCCGGCCCGCGCCCCCGCGCTCGACGAGGTCGTCGACGCCGGCCGCGCGCCCACCCCGGCGGCGCCCAGGTCGCGGCCAGCGCGCCGGGTGAGCTGCCGCTCGCCGACGACGAGGAGGGCCCCGCGCCGCCGCGCCCGCGGATGGTGGAGACCGGGCCGGTGCTCACCGAAGACCTCGGCCCGCCGCCCTCGATGGAGCTCGACATGACGCAGGGAGCGCAGGGACCGATGGGTCTCGAGACGGGTCAGATCCGCCGGGCGATGGATCCGCTGCTGCCGCGCATGGCCGCCTGCGCCGCGGCGACGGCAGACGCCGACGGCCACGGCGCGCGGGGGCGGGTCAACGTGCGGATGCGGGTGCACGGGGACGGTCGGCCCGTGGCGGCGCGGGTGAGCGGCGGAGGGGGTACGGGGGAGTTCGTGCTCTGCGTGCGGCGGGTGGTGGCGTCGGCGCGCTTCGACCGCTTCGCCGGCCCCGACGTCTTCGCGACGTGGGGCTTCGACGTGGACTGACGCCCGCTCAGCGGATGGAGCGGTAGTAGATGTCGCCGTTGACGCCGCCGCGGCGGTCGACCCAGACGACGTGCGCGACGGGGTTGGAGCCGATGAGGGTGGCGAGCACCGAGGGCGTGGCGCTGTCGATGGTGGTCGCCGCGGAGTCGAGACGGAGGTCGAGCGGCTGGAAGAGCGCGCCGCCGTCGAGGGAGTAGTTGGCGTAGATGTCGAGCGACCCGTTGCGGTCGTCGGCCCACACGGCATAGACGGCGAGGCCCGCGTTGGCGGCGGTGACGTTGTAGGCGCGCGAGCGGCCCGGGGCGCCCGCCATCACCTGCACGTCGCGCGTCGGGAAGACGCGGCCGGTGGTGCGCGAGGCGTACACGTTGGGCAGGCCCCAGCGGAACTCCTGCCAGACCACCGAGAACTCGCCCCCCGGGAGGGACATCACGACCGGACGGAGCGAGTCGTGCGGGAAGGGGTCGGCGTCGACGCGCACATCGGCGGGCCGCCAGCGGGCGCCGGAGTCCGTCGAGACGTTGGCGTAGATGTCGTAGGCGTCGTTGGCGCGCACGTCCTGCCAGGCCACCAGCACGTTGCCGGCGGCGTCGGCGGCCACCGAGGGCTCCTCGCTGGCGTGGGTGCCCGCGGGGTCGGTGTCGAGCCGCACCTCGGGGCCCGGCCAGGTGAGGCCGCCGTCGGCGCTGGTGCGGAAGTAGATGTCCGTCCCCTCGCCCGAGCGGTTGTCGCGCCAGACGAGGTACGCGCGGTTGCCCACCGCGACGAGGTCGGGCGTCGAGGCCACGCTGGTGGTCGACCCGCCGGTGTCGATCTGTAGCGGCGCCGACCAGGTGGTGCCGTTGGTCGACGTCGATGCGAAGAGGTGGCGGCCGCGGTTGGAGAAGAGCACCTCCCAGACGGCCAGGTAGCCGCGCGTGGTGGGCACGAGCTCGATGTTGAACGAGTCGTTGTTCTGCCCGGGGTTCACGCGGAAATCGCTGCCCCCCCAGGTGCCGCCCGAGGCGGTCGAGGCGTTGCCGAAGACCTGGCGGTAGTCCGTCGGGTTGTTGCCCGAGGCGGGGCGGAAGTCCCCCCAGAGGGCGGCGAGGCCGGTGCCGCCGTTGGGCCACGCGAGCCGCGGCTGCACGCTCGCGAAGGAGCCCGCGGTGTTGGTGTCGAGGCGCACCTCGGGCAGCCACGAGCCGCCCCCGTTGGTGGTGCGCGCGAAGTACACGTCGCTCGCCCCGCTCCGGCGGTCGATGAACACCACGCCGATGTTGTTGCCCGCCCCGGAGAGGTGCGGCTGGATGGAGTTGAGCGCGCTGGAGTCGATGCGCACGTCCGTCGCCGGCGCCAGCGCCTGGCAGCCCTCGTCCACCCGGGCGTCGCAGTTGTTGTCGAGCCCGTCGCAGTAGGCCTCGTTGTCGAGGTCGCGGTACGTCGTGGGGTAGGTGCAGCCCCAGCCCGCGGCGCCGTTGCAGATCGGACGCGCCGTCGCGCACACCCCCCGCCCCTCGGTGCCGCGACGGTTGCAGCGCAGCGACGCGGGCGCCGCGAGGCCCTCGTCGATGAGCCCGTCGCAGTCGTTGTCGAGCCCGTCGCAGACCTCCGTGCCGGCGCCCGTGCCGCCGCTGCACGCGATGCGGCCCGCCACGCAGGCGAAGCGGCCGAAGGTGCAGGCGCCGACGTTGTTGCCGCACACCGCGAGCGGCCCGGTGCCCGGGATGACGCCGCCCGCCGGCGCGTCGTCGACCACGCCGTTGCAGTCGTCGTCGAGGTTGTTGCAGATCTCCGCGCCCGGCGCCGAGCCGCCGACGCAGCGCAGCGCGCCGCGCTCGCACACGAAGGTGCCCGGGCGGCACACGCCCATGCTCGGCCCGCAGGCCGTGCCCACCATCGCGGGCATCTCGTCGGTCATCCCGTCGCAGTCGTTGTCGCGGCCGTCGCACACCTCCGGGCCCATCGCGCCGGTGGCGTCGCCGCAGGAGAGCTCGCACCCGTCCGTCGGGTCGCCGTTGCGGTCGACGAAGCCGCGCGCGCAGCTCGCCACCCGGCACGTCCCCGCCATGCACGCCGCGGTCGCGTTGACCGCGGGGCACACCCGCCCGCAGCCGCCGCAGTTGGCCACGTCGGTCATGGTGTTGAAGCCGTTGTCCGTGGTGCCGTCGCAGTCGTTGTCTCGGCCGTCGCACACCTCCGGGCCCGACGCGGTGCACTCGTACTCGCAGCCGTTGGCCGGGTCGCGGTCGCGGTCGACGGCGCCCGCGCGGCATGCCCCCATCCGGCAGACGCTCGCCACGCAGGCCGCCTCGGCGCGGTCGAAGACGCACGCGTTGCCGCAGCGGCCGCAGTTGATGGCGCTGGTCGTGAGGTCGAAGCCCTCGTCGGTGAGCCCGTTGCAGTCGTTGTCGAGGCCGTCGCAGACCTCGGCGCCCGTCGACGAGCACTCGTACTCGCACCCGTTGGCGGGCATGCGGTCGAGGTCGACGAAGCCCACGTCGCACTGCCGGTAGCCGCAGGTGCCCATCGCGCAGGCCGGCACGGCGTGGGCCGGGGCGCAGGCGTTGCCGCAGGCGCCGCAGTTGCGCGGGTCGGCGGAGACGTCGAAGCCCTCGTCGATCATCCCGTCGCAGTCGTTGTCGCGCCGGTCGCAGATCTCTGCGCCGGAGGGGACGCAGGTGCCCGCCTCGACCGGGGGTGTGATGCCGTTGTCGCGGATGGGCGCGACGTCGCGCACGTTGACGAGCCCGCCGTCGCCGGTGGCGCAGTTGAGGCAGTAGGGCTCCGGCGCGCAGCCGATCGAGGAGAGGAGCAGCGCGGTCGAGCCGAGCAGCAGGCGCTTCATCGCGCACCTCCCGCGACGCTCGGAGGCTGTCGTCTCCGGCGCCGCAGCCCGCCGAGCGCCGCGCCGAGCGCGAGCGCCCACCAGCCCGAAGGGGCGCTCGTCGGGCGCGCCGTCACCGAGCAGCCGCCGCCCGAGCCGATGACCCGGTCGCGGACCAGCGGGGTGAGCGTCGGGTCGACGCACTGGCCGTTGCGGCACACCACGTTGTTGCCGCCGCCGCACACCACGCCCGCGCAGGGGTCGTCGACGAGCACGCCGTTGCGGCACACGCGCCCGGGCTGGGTGCCGATGTTCTGGCAGGGGTCGGCCTGGCACACGCCGCGGCCGGACTGCACCACGCAGATGGAGCCGACCTCGCAGCGCACGCCCTGGCAGGGGTCGGCGACGCACGCGCCGTCGACGCACGACTGCGTGGTCGGGCAGCGGGTGGTCGCGCAGGTCGGGACGCACTGCGCCTCGCCCGTCGCGGTGGGGCGGCAGAACTGGTTCGCAGGGCAGGTGCGCACGGCGCAGCCGTTGTTGACGCAGGTGCCGGCGCGGCAGAGCTGGCTGCCCGTGCACCCGAGGCCGTAGCAGGTGTTCTCCACGCAGCGGGCGCGGCCGTCGCGCACGTTGCACACCTGGCCGGTGGGGCACATCATCGCGGCGCACTGGTCGACGCAGCGGTCGTTCTGGCAGATCTGGGTGGGCGAGCAGATCTCCGCCCCGCACAGCGGCGGCACGCAGAAGTTCTCGCTGTTGCACACCAGCCCGATGGAGCACGGGAACTCCCCGGGCAGGCACGGCGTCCGGCACTGGCACGCCACGCAGCGACCGCCGCCCGGGCACAGGCCCCCGGCGCCCGGCGCGTCCTCGTCGATCATCCCGTCGCAGTCGTCGTCCATGCAGTTGCAGCGCTCGGGCGTGCCGAGCACGCCCCCCTCGCACGCGAGCCGCCCGGCGCGGCAGCGCAGCGTCCCCGCGCGGCAGAGCGGCGCCCCGTCGGCGCCCGTCATGCACGCGGCGCCACCGCCGGGGTTGCCCTCGTCGATGAGCCCGTTGCAGTTGTTGTCGAGGCCGTCGCAGGTCTCGTCCCGGCGCATCGACTCGTCGGCGTTGCAGACGAAGCGCCCGCCGCGGCACTCGAAGGTGCCCGCCCGGCACACGCCGAGCGCGAGGCCGCAGGTGCCCGCCGAGGGGATTCCGTTGTCCACCGTGCCGTCGCAGTCGTTGTCGACCCCGTCGCACACCTCGGGGCGCGGCTGCGGGGCGTTGCACACGAAGCGCCCGCCCACGCACACCGCCATCCCGGGGCCGCAGCGCAGCTCGCCCGCCGCGCAGGGACGGGCGGGCACGCCCTCGTCCACCATGCCGTCGCAGTCGTTGTCGACCCCGTCGCAGACCTCCGTCGCGGGGGACGGCGCCGAGCAGCTACCCCAGGCGCCCGCGGCGCACACCTCGCGGCCCGACCCGCAGGACGTGGCGCACGGCCGCGACAGGCCATCGTCGATGCGGCCGTTGCAGTCGTTGTCGCGGTTGTCGCAGACCTCCGGGAGCGGCGCGGTGCTCACGCACCCGCCCCACGCGCCGGCGCTGCAGTACTGCGTCCCCGGCCCGCAGTCGCCGTTGCAGGCGCGCGAGACGCCCTCGTCGATGGTGCCGTTGCAGTTGTTGTCGATGTTGTCGCAGACCTCGCTCGTGGCCGGGCCCGGGGTGCAGGTCACCGTCATGCCGCCCTGGCAGGTGTTGACCGTGCGGAGGCACGCCCCGACGCCGCAGGTGGTGGTGCCGAGGCCGTCGTCGATCATGCCGTTGCAGTTGTTGTCGCGGCCGTCGCAGGTCTCGGGCACCGGGTTGCACGCGGGCACCATGCCGATGGTGCGCACCAGCACGTCCTCGAAGTCGTTGTCGCCGCCGCGGAAGAGGTCTTCCCACCCGAAGTAGTACCCGTCGCGGAAGGTGCGCGACGAGTAGATGAGGAAGTGCACGTAGTCGCCGTCGTCGTTGATGCTGTTGTCGGTGGAGTACACGCGACGATCGGTGGCCGACTCCGCGGGGCAGTTGCTGTCCGAGCCCGTGGTCAGCGCTTCGGGGGTCATGATGTAGAAGGCGATGGGCCCGCCGCGCCACGCGCCCCGCGTGCGGAAGCAGTCGTAGTCGAGCTCGACGATGTTGGGGTTCACCCAGTGGGTGCAGGTGCCGTCGGGCGGGATGATCGCGCGCGGGCCGTTGTTGCAGGGGCAGTCGCAGGCCGCGACGACGTCACGACAGGCGAAGATCTGCCGCCGCGAGGCCGCCACGAAGGGGCTGTCGCCGACGTTGTACCAGCCGAAGCGGTTCTGGTAGCCGGCGCCCTCGCCCACCATCGTGAACTGCGCGATGCGGCGCCCGTCGCTGCGCACCGAGGGCACGAAGGTCTGCGGGGTGATGGCGGCGTTGGCGACGGCGTTGAGCACGCCGGGCCCCTCCCCGGGCGCCGGGTTGCTCGCCGTGGGAATGAGGTCGGCGCGCTTGTCGAGGCAGGTCTGCAGGGCGGTGTCTTGCGGCACGATGACCCCGTCGACCTGGTTGATGATCGCCTGCGCCGGCGCACCGAAGAGCGCGAACACCCCGAACAGCGCCACGAAGAAACTCGTCCGGAACCGCATTGCTCTGCTCCCGCGCCGCTCGGCACGCCCTGCCATCGAAGGCCTGAGACCGCCTCGGACTCTGGCACTGTCCCCGATTTGCCTCAAGACACTCCTATGGCGCCGCGCACCGCAGTGCCTTGTGCGCGCCGCCCCGACGGTCAAGGCCCTCCCGGCACAGCTCAGCCCGGCTCCGAGCGCCCCGAGGTCTCCGCGGCCCAGCCCCGCGGGTGCAGCAGGATCATGCGCGCCCGGTCGTCGAGGGCCTGCCACCCGCGGCGCAGCTGCGCGTACGCCTCGCCCCCCTCCGCCCGGCGGAGCCCGTCGAGGCAGCGCTCGAAGGCAGCGGCGCGGGCGCGCGGGGTGCGCAGGCGCTGCGCGAGCAGGGCCCGGACGTGGCCGTGCACCGAACGCGCGGCCACGGGATCGAGCGAGGCCCCGATCACGGCGGTGGTGACGATCGGGCAGAGGCCGTCGAGGGGCGCGAGCCGCGCGCGGAGCACCCGCGTGGCGGTCGCGATCGCGAGCGCGCGGTCGGGGTCGGAGGGCGCGGGGTCGAGGTCGAAGGGCGGGAGCTCGTCGATGCGGTGGAGCACCGCGATGATCGCCGGCGGTGGGCCGCGCCGGGGCGTCCACGCCCGGGAGAGCGCGAGCAGGTCTTCGACGTCGTCGTCGACGCCCGCGTCGACCTCGGTGACCGAGAACACGGCGAGCAGGAGGTCGGGGGGATCGGCCGCGAGCGCGTCGCGGAGCTGCGCGCGCAGGTGGGGGCGGCCCGCCGCCCGTAGCCCGGGGGTGTCATAGGCGAGCACGGTCCCACCGCCGGGGACCTCCGAGACGGACGCCGCGAGGTCGCCGCCCGTCGACGCGAAGCCCGCGAGCGCCAGCGCCAGGGAGGACTTGCCCACCGCCCGCCGACCGACGAAGGCCAGCGACGGCGACCACCCCTGGGCCGGCACCTGCCCCAGGCGGAAGCGCGCGAGCGCAACGCTCGGCGGGCGCTCGACGGAGACCTCGATGCCGGGCACCGCGGGGGCCAGGCTGGCGAGGGCCAGCGAGAGCTCCCGGGCCGCGACGAGGGGGTCGCGCGCGCGGTCACTCATCGGGCTTCGCGACGTCCGGCGGCGGCCCCTCCTCGGCTGCCTGGGTGAAGGCCGCGCGGGCCTCCTGGGCGCTCGCGCCGTCGATGAAGTAGCGCACCGCGGCCACGCCCAGGGCCCAGGTTCCGGTCGCCGCGACCGCGCCTGACACGGTGGCGCCCACGCCGGGCACCAGCTTGAGCGCGGCCCGCACGGCCTCGCGCAGCCCGACGCCCGCGCCGACGGTGGCGCCCAGCACGGCGAGCCACTCGCTCACCGCGCGCGGCCCCAGGGAGCGGCCCGACGCGTAGACGATCCCCGTGAGCATCGACGACTGCAGCGGGATCAACAGCGCGAGGTCGGCGAAGGGCAGCGGCGTCGCGCCCACGACGAAGGACACGCTCGTCGCGGTGCCCACGAGGCGCATCGCCACCTTGCGCCGCACCGACCGCGCCCGCTCGAAGGCCCGGGCCGCCTCGATCTGCGCCGACACCGGCAGCGCCTGGTGCATCTCCAGCGCGAGGGCGTCGAGGCCCCAGCGCCAGTCGGTGACCGCGGCGTCATCGACGAAGCGCTGCCACGTGCACACGGCGACCACCGGCAGCTCGGCGCCGACGACCCGCTGGATGTGCCCGCGCAGGGTGTCCCTCGCGCGCTCGATGGCCGCGCGCTTCTCGGGGTCGCTCTCGTAGGGCGGCGCGCGACGCTCGGTGGGTGGGAGCTCGTCCACCTTCGTGATGACCACCACCACGGGCACGACACCGCCCGCGCCGGTGACCGCCGTCCGTAGCGCGACGAGCTCGGCGAGGTCTTCGTCCACCCCGGCGTCGACCTGGCTCGCCTTGAAGAGCCAGAGCATCACGTCGGGTCGCTCGGCCCGCAGCGCGCGCTCGACCTCCTGCCGACGCTCGGGGCGGCCGCCCGCACGCAGCCCCGGCGTGTCGAGCCACCGCACCTGCCGGCCCTGCACCGCGAGGTCGACCCAGGCGGGCGCCGCGGTGGTGTCCTCGACGGCGCCCACCGGCAGCAGCTCGCGCCCGAGCAGGGCGTTGGCGAGGGATGACTTCCCGCTCCCGCGACGCCCCAGCACGGCCACCCGCGGAGCGCGGCGACCCACGAGCAGCGCCCGCAGGTCGCGCAGCTCGTTGATCACCTTCTGGGCGCCGGGGATTCGCTTGAGCAGCTCCTCGAGGTCGTCGAGGGTCTGTGCCGTGTCGCGGGTGTCGGGCGGAGGGGGCTGGTCAGGCGCCATGGGTGGTCTTGCGACGGATCGTACGACGGCGCCACGGGACGGCCAGCGCACCTTCGCCCGAGGGCTCCAATGGATCTATTCAATCGAGGCCGCGGCGTGGATGCCTCCGTCATGGAGGCTATTGCGGAAGAACTGGCCTTCGGCGAAGGATACGCCCGCCATGTCAAAGCCACTCTCCCGATGGTCCATCGCCCTCGCCACTGCACTCACCCTCGGCAGCGCCGCCGAGGCGCAGCGGCTGATCTCCGTCGCCACCCTCGCGCCGAGCGGCTCGACATGGATGCGCGGCCTCGACGCGGCCAACCGCGAGCTTCGTCGGCGCACCAACGGCGCGGTCGCGCTGCGGTTCTACCCGGGCGGCGTGCAGGGTGACGAGTCCGAGGTGGTGCGCAAGATGCGCCAGGGCAGGCTCGACGGCGCGGTGGTCACGGGCACCGGCCTCGGGCTCATCCATCGCCCGACGCTGGCCTTCATGCTGCCGGGGATGTTCCCCAACGAGGCCGCGATGCAGCGCTCGCGGACGGCGCTGGGCCCGGAGATCGAGCGGCAGTTCGACACCAACGGCTTCGTGCTGGTGTCGTGGGGCGCCGGCGGCAATCCCCGGCTGTTCTCCCAGCGCGCCATCCGAAACCCCGGCGACCTCCGGCAGGTGCGCCCGTGGATCTGGCGCGACGACGTGATCCTCCCGGCGCTCTACGGCGAGGCCGGCGCGCAGGGCGTACCGCTCTCCCTCCCGGAGGTGCTCGGCGCCCTGCAGACCAACCGCATCGACACCTTCATCGCGCCCCCGCTCGCGGCCCTGGCCCTCCAGTGGTCGACCCGCGCGAGCTTCGTCTCCGAGGGAGCCAACAGCTTCAGCGTCGGCGGCATCGTCATCTCGCGCCGCGCCTGGAACACCCTCCCCGCCGAGCAGCAGACCGTCACCCGCGAGGTGATCCAGCAGTTCAACACCCTCATCGGCCGCAACGTCGAGCGCGACGACGCGAGCGCCCTGCGCGCCATGACCACCCGCGGCATCCAGCAGGTGACCTACACCGCGGCCGAGCGCACGCAGTGGGCGAGCCTCTTCGAGCGCACCCGCGCCCGCCTCGTGGGCACCGTCTCCGACGCCGCCTGGATGGAGCGCGTCCGCGCCGGTCGCTGATCGCCGACCGACCCCGTCACCCCCGCCCCGGCCCCGTCAGCCCACCCCCGCCGTCCAACAAACGCTCGATGTGCATCGCGACCTCCGGGTCCCGCTCCTCCGCCAGCCGGAGGTAGAGCCGGGCGCGCGCGTCCTGCGACCCGGTGTCGAGCGACGAGGCCGCCGCGATGCGCACCGAGGCGTCGGCGTGCGCGAGGGCCTCCTGTTGCAGCTCCATCGCCTCCGCGGGCGGCGACGCGTGCACCATCGCCAGGGCCTCCAGCGCGAGCATCGGTCGCCCCCGCCGCAACAGCGTGTGGAGCCACGGCCCCTGGGTCGATGGCCCGAGGGAGTGCAGGGCCGCCAGCGCCACCTCGGGCTCGGCGTCGTCGAGCAGCGCGATCGCCATCGCCGCCGGAAGGAGCGCGCGCTCCGCGAGCGACAGCGCCGCCATCAGCCGGTGGCCCGGGCGAGGGTCCGTCAGCCAGCCCGCGAGCGCGGCGGTCTCGATGCGGCAGCCGCGCAGGGCCGCGATGGCCGGACCGCGCAGCGCGGGGTGCTCGAGCAGGGCCTCGGCGGCGGGCGACCAGCGACGGTCACCCAGGGCCTCGACGAGCCGCAGCCCGGCAGCGACCGCGACGTCGTCGGTCGAGGCGAGCGCCGCGTCCACGAGCTCCGGGTCGAGCGAGCCGCCCGCCCGAAGCCATGCGAGCGCCACCGCGAGGCCCGCCCGGGTGGGCGCGAAGCTCGGCTCGCCGCCGCGCGGCCCGGCCGTCGCCCGCGCGAGCAGCGTGTCGGCCACCGCGCCGAGGTCGTCCCGTTCGGGCCACCGCTGCGACGCCCAGACGACCCGCACCCAGAGCCCGTCGAGGCTCGCCTCGGGTGCGTGCGCGGCCAGCGCGGCCAGCGCGTCGACGCCGACCATCGGGTCGTCCAGCACCCTGGCGAGCGCCGCGAGCGCGTCGACCTCGAGGGGCGCCGGCGTCGAGGCGAGCGCGCGGAGCACGGCGCGATGCTGCGCCACGCTGACGGCCGCCGCCGCGCGGAGGGCCAACGTCGGCGCGTGGGTGACCAGGACGTCGAGCGCGTCGTCGGCCGCGGCGCGCACCGTCGCCAGCGGGTGCGAGAGCGCGCCGAGCACCGCCGCCGCCGCCTCTTCGCTCGCGGCGTGGCCGAGCATCCACACTGCGGGGACCGCGAGCTGCTCGCGCGGGTCGGCGGAGAAGGGCAGCACGGCGGCGCACCACCGCGGCCACGCCCCGATGAGGCGGGTCGAGAGGCCCGGGTCGCCGACGCGCCCGAGGGACTCGCAGGCGCGGATGGCGGCGGTGAGCGCGTGGCGGTCGCCGCGCTCGATGCACTGGAGGGCCCCGTCGAAGGCCTCGCGCTCCGGGCGCCGGAGCAGCACGGCGAGCGCGGGGCGGACGGTGAGCGGGTCGTGGACGCAGGCGAGGAGCGCCTCGAGCGGCGCAGACTTCCCGCGGGCCTGCAGCGCGAGGAGCGCGCCGATGCGCACCACCGGGTCGCGGTGCGCGAGCGCGTCGACCAGCACGGGCGTCGCCGCCGGGTCGCGGAGCGCGGACACCACCTCGATGGCCGCCGGAGGGAGGTTGGGGTCGGGGTCGTCGAGCAGCGCCCGCACCGCCGGGAGGGTCTCGGCGGTGATGCCCTCCATCAGCGCCTCGACGAGGAAGCGACGACGCGGGCCGACGACCCGGGCCAGGCGGGCGAGCACCGGCGGAGCGGCTGCGGCGCGGAGGGTACGCAGCGCGTCGAGCGCCGCGTTGCGGGCCGCGATGTCGTCCCCGAGCACGCGGTCGATGAGCCGCTCGATCACCGCGGCGCGGTCGGGCGAGCGGACCAGCGCGAGCGCGGCCTCGCGGCGGACCCGCCAGTCACCGTCGCCGAGCGCGCCCAGCAGGCCCTCGCGCTGCGTCGAGGCCGAGGCGCCGTCCAGTCCGGCGAATCGAAGCGCGTCGGGCAGGGCATCCTCCAGGCTCACGTCGGCCCCCGTGAGAGCGCGAAGAGCGCGCCGAGGTCGGGCTCGGCGCAGAGGGCCCCAGGCAGCGTGAAGTACCGCGAGACCCGGTCGCCCTCGACCAGGGGCACGTCGTCCGCGACCGCCGCGGCGCACACCCGCTCGACGCCGTCGACCGCCAGCGCAAGGCGCCGCCCATCGCGACGCAGGACGATCCACCGGGATCGCATCGCGGGAGGAGTCGCTGGCGCGACGCCCATCCAGCGCCGGGCGTCGATTACCGGGATGACCGCCTCGCCGTCGCGCACCACGCCGAGCACCGGCCCGCCCGGGGCCCCGGTCTCCCCGTCGAGCGGGCGCGGGAACACCACCCCCCGCACCGCGGCCACGGGCAGCGCGCAGCGACGCGCGCCCACCTGGAACAGCACCACCGCGAGGGTCTCGCTCGAACTCACGCGCGCGCCATGCACCGCTTGGACAACCTCTCCGACGCTACCACGGTCGGCCGGGGCCGCCGTCCCCAGGCGCCCACCGGTCACGGCAGCCTCGCCAGCGCAGCCGCGTCGGCCAGCACCACGAGCGTCGGTGCGCCGTCGCGCTCGGGGCCCAGCCGCGCCACGCCGACGACGTGCGGGCGCGAGGCGCCGGGCAGCGCCGCGGCGAGCTCGATGTCCCCGGGCGCGACGCGGTGGATGCGGGTGACCCCGTCGACGAGCAGCGCGACGTCCTCGTCGCCCGAGGGGACCATCAGCACCCGGCACTGCTCCCCCGGCGGCGGATCGGGCGCCCGCAGCCGCCGGCGGAGGTCGATGACCGTCACGATGCGGCCGTGCAGCGCGATGACCCCGCGCACGACCCGCGGCGCCCGCGGCACCTCGGTGATCGGCGGCACCCGCGCGACCTCCCGCACCGCGTCGATCGGCAGGGCCAGGTGCTCGTCCCCGACGATGAAGCCCAGGTAACGGTGGGCGTCGAGCCGGTGCGGCTCCTCGCGGAGGGCGTCGGATCCCCCGAGCAGGTCGAGCTCACCGCGCCGCATCGACGGGCTCCTCGCACTCGCGCCCGCTCGCGAGCAGGTCTTCGAGCAGCGCCGCGGGGTCGAGCACCAGGGTGACCCCCTCGTCGCCGAGCTCGGCCGCGCCCGCGAAGCCGCGCACGTCACGCAGGCTGGCGCCCAGCGGCTTGATGACCACGTCCCGCCTCGACACGATGCGGTCGACCCGCACCCCGACGACCCTCCCCGCGAAGGAGAGCAGCACGGCGACCGCGCCGTCGTCCGACCCGGCGTGGCCCAGCCAGCGGCCGAGCGCGTAGAGCGGGATGGTGCGCCCGTCGTGGGAGATCACCCTGCGCCCGTCGACGGCCTGCGCCGCGGACGCACCCACGCGGGCGACCTCGGCCACCGCCGCCAGCGGGACGGCGTAGCGGCGCCCGGCGGCCTCCACGACCAGGCACGACACGATCGCGAGGGTGATGGGCAGCGTGATGATGACGCGGGTGAAGCGGCCCGGCTCGGTGCGCAGGTCGACGACGCCCCCGAGGCGCGCGATGGCCGAGCGCACCACGTCGAGGCCCACGCCCCGCCCGGAGGTCCCGGTGACCTCCGTCCTCGTCGAGAAGCCCGGCCGGAAGAGCAGCGCCAGGAGCTCTCTCGGGGCCATCGCCGCCGCCGTCGCCCCGTCGATGACCCCCCGCGCGAGCGCGACCCGCCGCACCTGCTCCACGTCGATGCCCGCGCCGTCGTCCTCGACCTCCACCACCACGTAGCTCCCCGACTGCCACGCGTTGACGGTGATGGTCCCCTCGGGGGCTTTGGCCCGCGCAGCGCGGTCTCCCGGCGCCTCGATGCCGTGGTCGACGGCGTTGCGCAGCACGTGCGCAAGCGGCGGCCCCAGCTCGTCGACCTGGAGCTTGTCGAGCGACGTCGCCGCCCCGGTGACCACCAGGCGCACCTCCTTAGACAGCACCCGCGAGAGCTTCCGCACCTCGCGCCCGAGGCGCTCGAAGACCTGTCCCAGCGGCACCATGCGGGCGTCGAGCAGACCCCGCTGGAGGAGGTCGATGGTGCGCCCGAGCGAGCGCTGCAGCCGCGTCAGCTCGGCGCTCCGCACCGCCGCGGTCCCCTTCGCGCGCTCCGCGATGCCGACGAGGCTGCTGCGGATGAGCGCCAGCTCGCCCACGCTCGCGAGCAGCTGATCGAGGCGGCGCACGTCCATCCGCACCGACGGGAGCATCCGCCCCGCCTCGCCCCCGGGGCGCGCGAGCACGTCGATACGCTCCGCCGGCGCCTCCACGGTACCCGTTGGGAGCTCCAGCGCGATGACGTCCACCGCGACGCGCTCGAGCGCGTTGCGCACCGCCGCCGCGGGTGTGCTCGTCGCCAGCAGGAGGTCGACCTCCATTTCGTCGCCGAGCACCTCGCCCGTCGGCAGGCAGCTGATGACCTCACCGAGCTCCGCGGCGCGCGCCCGCGCCGTCGCGAGCGCCGAGTCGATGCGGTCGAGCGGGCAGCGCACCCGCACCGCGAGCACCTCGTCGCCGGCCGCCAGCCGCGCCCGCAGCCGGTGCTCCTCGTGGGCGGTGAGCGCCCGCAGCCAGTCCGGGAGCGCGGCGCTCTCGTCGGCGGCCTCGTCCGTGGCGACCAGGGCGCCCGGCGCGGACCCCTGCAGGCGCTCGAACACGCGCTCGAAGTCGGGGTCGGCCTCGGGCGCGCCCGAGCGCATCGCGGCGACGCGGCCCGCGAGCGCCGAGGTGGCGTCGTCGAGGAGCGCGTGCACGTCGGCGTCGAGGACCACCCGCTCGAAGCGCAGCGCGTCGAGGAGGTCTTCGAGCGCGTGGGAGAAGCTGGCGAGGGCGCCGAGCCCGAAGAGGCCGCTGATGCCCTTGAGCGTGTGCACCGCGCGGAAGAGCCCCTGGAGGTGCTCGGCGTCCGCGGGGCGGCGGAGGTCGGCGCCCTCGAGCGCGGCGACGTGGCGCTCGGCTGCGTCGACGAGGTCCTGGGCCTCGGCGAAGAGCTCCTCCTGCGCGCGGGCGCCCAGCGGCGACGGGTCGCGCATCAACGGAACGGTCGCACCGCGTCCAGGAGCTGCGCGGGCGTAAAGGGCTTCTGGAGCCAGGCGTTGGCGCCGAGGTCCATGGCCCGCGCGCGGTCGGCCGCGCCCGACTCGGTGGTGACCATCACCACCGGAACCGAGCGGGTGGACTCGTGCCGCCGCAGCAGCGCGATGAGCTCGAGGCCCGACACGTTGGGGAGGTTCACGTCCAGCAGCACGCAGCGCGGCGGGCGCGCGACGAGCGCCCGGTACGCCGCCATCGCCGAGGCGAACTCCTCGATCGTGTCCACCCCGTCGGCCTCGAGCACCGCCGTGATGAACGCCCGCATCGACGGCGAATCTTCGACGACCACGAAGCGCTGCACGGCCGCGACGATACCTGAAGCCCCGGACCCGCGGTCAGGTGACGGCGCGTGGGATCGGCGGGCGCGGCCCCCCGGCGGCGCCCTCGCTCGCGTGGAGCTCGCCCAGCCTGCGCAGGAAGCGGAACGTGTAGATCCCAGAGCCGTGCCCGTCGCCCCAGGTGAACTGCAACGCGTACGCGCCCACCTCCTCGATCGAGGTGATCTCGGAGTTCTGCCCGGGGATGAACTTGATCTCCCCGGAGTGCCCCTGGCACCCGGCGCAGGGGCAGTACCCCCGCATGAACGCGTTGGGCAGCACGCTGGTGTGCCCGTCGGCCCAGTCGATCTCCAGCACCGTGGCGCCCACGGGGGCGCGCACCATCATCGGGGTCGTGGTCTTCGGGTCGGGGGTGGTCATCGGGCGCTCTACGTCGGGGGAAGGACGGCGGGGCGGTGGTCGAGGCCCACCAGGAAGATCTCGACGCTCTCCTTGCGGGAGGCCTCGGGCTTCATGACCTTCACCGTGGCGTAGCGCTCGCGAAGGCGCTTGCGCACGGCCTCGAACTCGCTGCCCTGGAAGATCTTCGCCACGAAGTTTCCGCCGGGGCGCAGCGCGCGGTCGGCGATCGTCATCGCACGGTCGACCAGCTCGGCGGAGAGCGCGGCGTCGGCCTCGCGCGTGCCGGTGGTGTGCGGCGCCATGTCCGAGACCACGAGGTCGAAGGGCCCCAGCGCCGCGAAGGACTCCAGCGGCGCCGCCAGCACGTCGAGTTCGACCGCCTGCACCGTGGCCGGGACCGTGACGCCGAGGGGCGTGAGGTCGACCGCGACGATGCGACCCTTCGGACCGATGCGGGTGGCCATCCACTGCGTCCAGCTCCCAGGGGCAGCCCCGAGGTCGAGGACGTGGAGGCCCGGTCGCAGCAGCTTGCAGCGGCGGTCGATCTCTTCGAGCTTGTAGACGGATCGGGCGGCGAAGCCCTCTTTGTGGGCCCGGGCGGTGAACGGATCAGGCTTGCCGCCGGGCTTCACGGGACGGACGGATCAGGCGTGGCGGCCGTTCTTGACGGCGCCGCGGACGGTGACGATGCCCTCGGCCGCGCCGGGGACCGCGCCCTCGATGAGCACGAGGTTCTGGTCGGCGATGACGCGGACGACCTTGAGGTTCTGCATGGTCGAGCGGGTGTTGCCGTGCTGACCGGGCATCTTCTTGCCCGGGAGCGTGCGCCCCGGGGTCATGTTGGTGCCGATGGAGCCGCCGTGACGGAAGTACTCGTGGGTACCGTGCGACGACACGAAGCCCGCGAAGTGGTGGCGGCGGATGACGCCCGAGAAGCCGCGGCCGATGGTGGTGCCGCTGACGTCGACGAACTGACCCTCCTTGAAGAGGTCGGCCGCCGTGAGGACGTCGCCCTCGTTGTACTTGGCCGCGTCGGCCGCGCTCAGGCGGATCTCCTTGAGCGTGCGGGGATAGACCTGGATATCGTGGCCCTGCTTGTTCTTGACCGTGCGGGCCGGGGCCTTGCTCTTGTCGTAGTAACCCTGGAGGGGCTTCGAGGTCAGCTTGGCGCGGCGCTCACCGAACGCGAGCTGGATCGCCGTGTAGCCGTCCTTCTCCTCGGTGCGCTTGCGCACGACCACGCAAGGACCCGCCTCGACCACCGTAACGCGGGCGACGTTGCCGGCCGCGTCGAAGACCTGCGTAAACCCGAGCTTCTTACCAATCAAACCAGGAAGAGTGTTCATGAGTTGCCCTGTAAACCTTCGGAGGGCGCGGACTATACGGAGATCGATCGGGCCGTCAAGACGCTCCCACGCTCGCGGGCAGCGGCACCACCGCCCGGCGGGTGACCACTGCATCCCGGACGCTCGCGCCCACCGCCGCGCCGTCCCACACGATCGCGCGCGCCAGCGTGGCGCCGGGCGAGACGACCGCGCCCGACCCGATGATCAGCGGTGACGTGAACCCCGCGCGGGCGAGGCCCGGGGGCGCGACGATGCCGTCGCCGGGCGCGGTGACGCCGGGCCAGCGCAGCGCGCCGGTGGCGAGCGCGAAGTTCACTGCGGCGTACTGATCGAGGGTGCCCAGGTCGAACCACGGCCCTCCGTCGAGGACGCCCGCGACGACCTCGCCCCGCGCGAGCAGCCGGCGCAGCGTGTGCCGCACCACGCAGCCCTCGACGGGCAGGTCGTCGGCCACCGAGCGCGAGACCACGTACACGCCCGTGAACACGCAGCGCCGCGTGGCGACCTCCGCCCCCGGGCCCTCGTCGAGGATGCGCCGCACCCTCCCCCCGGCGTCGAGCTCGATCGCGCCGAGGGCGGTCGCCCGTGGGTCTTCGCGTAGCACCATGGTCACCCGCGCCCCGAGCGCCCGGTGGGTCGCGAGGGCCCCCGCGAGGTCGGGCCGCGCCAGCACGTCGCCGTTGAACACCACGAAGTGATCGTCGAGGTGCGGCAGCGCGTGGCGGATGGCCCCGCCGGTGCCGAGCAGCGTCGCCTCGCGGAGCACGGTGAGCGACAGCCCGAGCGCGGCGCACAGCGGCGCGAGGGCGGGCTCGATCTGCTCGGCCAGGTGGAAGGCGTTGGCCACGACGCGACGAGCGCCCGCCGCCGCGAGGTGATCGAGGGCGAAGGCCGCGAGCGGCCGGTCGAGCACCGGCACCAGGGGCTTCGGGCGCTCGTCGGTGAGGGGGCGGAGTCGGGTGCCGAGGCCGGCGCAGAGCAGCAGGGCGTCCATCGGGGCGCTGGCGTAGCGCGAGTCCGGGGCCGCGGCGACATTCGGGCGAGGGCGAAGGTTGCGCGCGCCCGGGAACGGCCACTATGAAGCCACCGAAGGTGGTCAGCTCCTCACTCAGGCCGGGCCTCGTGATCGACGATCGGTGGGAGCTCCTCAGCCCCCTGGCGACCGGGTCGAGCGGTGAGGTCTTCGCCGCGCGCGAGCGGGGCACCGGGCGCGACGCGGCCGTCAAGGTGATGCGCACCGACCTCATGAGCGACGAGGTGGCGGTGAAGCGCTTCGAGCGCGAGGCGCGGGCCACCGGGTCGATCGCGCACCCCCACGTCGTGCGGGTCATCGCCCACGGGCACCACCACGGCCGACCCTACCTCGCGATGGAACTCCTCCGCGGCGAGACCCTCGAGGCGCGGCTCGGCCGCGGCCCCGTCCCCCGGGCGCAGTGCCTCGCGGTCGTGGCGCAGATCGCCGCCGCCCTCGACGCCGCCCACGCCGCCGGGGTGATCCACCGCGACCTGAAGCCCGACAACGTGTTCCTGCTGGAGGGCGACGCGGTGGCGGTGCGGGTGCTCGACTTCGGCTACGCCAAGCTCGTCGAGCACCTCGTCGGCGACGCCAACCTCACCGCCGCCAACGCCCTCCTCGGCACGCCCCTCTACATGGCCCCCGAGCAGGTGCAGGCGTCGCGCGAGGTCGACGCGCGGGCCGACCTCTGGTCCCTGGGCGTCATCGCCTACGAGCTGGTGGTCGGGCGGGCGCCCTTCCCCTCGACCAACGTCGCCGACCTCTTCGTGGAGATCCTCGCGCGCCCCATCCCCCTGCCCTCCGCGGTCGACCCGTCGCTGCCCCGAGCGCTCGACGCATGGTCGGTGCGCGCGCTCGCCCGCGCTCGCGAGGAGCGATACCCCACCGCGGCCGCGCTCGCCGGGGCCCTGGCCGCCGCCGCGCGCCCCGGCCGCTGGCCCCGGGCGATCGCGCTGGCGGGCGCGGTGATGGCCGCCGTCGCGCTCGCGCTTGCGGTCGCCCGATCGCGGTGATACCCGGCGCTCCATGCGCATCGTGGTCGTAGGATCGGGTTACGTGGGCCTCGTCGCCGGGACCGGCTTCGCGGAATTTGGCAACACCGTCGCGTGCATCGACAGCGACCGCGGGAAGATCGATGCCCTCCTGGAGGGGCGCATCCCGATCTACGAGCCGGGCCTGGAGGAGCTGGTGCGCCGCAACGTCGCCGAGGAGCGGCTCTCCTTCGGCACCGACCTCGCCGAGGCCGTCGAGGACGCCGAGATGGTCTTCATCGCCGTGGGCACGCCCCCGAAGGAGGACGGCAGCGCCGACCTGAAGCACGTCGTCGCCGTGGCCGAGTCGCTGGCGGCGCTGCTCAAGCGCGACACCGTGGTGGTGCTCAAGAGCACCGTGCCCGTCGGCACCAACGACCTCGTGCACGCCCTCTTCGTCGAGCGCGCCAGCGTGAAGGTCTCGGTCGTGTCGAACCCGGAGTTCCTGAAGGAGGGGGACGCGATCAACGACTTCCTCAAGCCCGACCGGGTGCTCCTCGGGGTGCGCGACGAGCCCTCCCGCGCGGCGATGCGGCGCCTCTACGCGCCGCTGCAGCTCAACCACGACCGCCTGCTCTTCGTCGACCCGCGCTCGGCGGAGATGGCCAAGTACGTCGCCAACGCGATGCTCGCCACGCGCATCTCGTTCATGAACGACATCGCGCGCCTCTGCGAGGCCGTCGGGGCCGACGTGGGCGCCGTGCGCAAGGGCGTCGGCAGCGACCAGCGCATCGGGTCGAAGTTCCTGTTCCCGGGCGCGGGCTACGGCGGCAGCTGCTTCCCGAAGGACGTCTCCGCGCTCATCCACCTGGCCGACCGGCACGGCGTCGACCTCTCCCTCGTGCGCGCCACCGAGGCCGTCAACGCCCGCCAGAAGGGCGTGCTCTTCGAGAAGCTCTCGCGCCAGGCGGGCCCGCTGCGCGACCTGCGCATCGCGCTCTGGGGCCTCGCGTTCAAGCCGCGCACCGACGACGTCCGCGAGGCGCCCGCGCTGCAGCTCATCGCGCAGCTCGTCGAGGCCGGCGCCGAGGTGCGGGTGCACGACCCGGCAGCCCGCGCCACCGCCCGCGCCGCGCTGGGCGAGCTCGCCCACCGGGTGATCTTCGTCGAGCACCCCTACGACGCGACCGTGGGCGCCGACGCCCTGGTGCTGGTCACCGAGTGGCAGGAGTACCGCTCGCCGGACTTCGCCCGCCTCGGCGCGCAGATGCGCCGCAAGCTGCTCATCGACGGGCGCAACGTGTGGGCGGCGCTCGAGCCCGAGGCGCAGGGCTTTACCTACGAGGGTATTGGCCTCGGACGGCGCTAGGCGGGCCCGTGTGGTAGGTTCGGCGACGTCGGACCGCTTGAAGGAGGCAATGAAGCCATGGCGACTGCGCGCGAAGAGAAGAACAAGGAAGCAGTGAAGAAGGGCATCGTCGCCGCGGCGACCGCCGCGGGCTCCGTCGCGGTCATCGTCGCAGGCGCACCGGTCGCCGGAGCCGTCGGCCTCGGGGTGAGCGCCGTGCTCGGGTACCGCTGGGTGAAGTACCGCATCGACCACTCCATCCGCTTCTGATCTCCCCACCACATCACAGGGCGCGATAGTCGCCTTGACCCTCGCGGAGCGTGCGTGTAACCGTCGCGCGCCCTATGAGGTCCCCACAGCGCTCCAGCACCGGTTTGTCCCTCGCGAAAGAACGTTCCCGCGGCCGTTGGATGGCGGTGCTGGTGGCGTTCATGCTCGCGGTGGCGGCGCCGAAACTCTACGCGCAGGTCCGCCTCGCGGTGGTCGACATGCAGCGCGCCATCCTCGAGACCGAGGAGGGACGCCGCGCGAAAAATCAGCTCAAGAAGCTCTTCGAGTCGCGGCAGGAGCAGCTCAACGGCCGGCAGGAGGCGCTCAAGCGCCTCAAGGCCGACCTCGAGAAGCAGCAGCGCGTGCTCGCCCCCGCGGCCATGCAGAAGCGCATGAACGAGTACCAGGAGCAGCTGGTCAGCCTGCAGAAGAACTACATGGACTACCAGCAGGAGCTGGCCCAGCGCGAGGCCGAGCTGACCAAGCAGATCCTCATCAACCTGCAAGGGGTCGTGCGCCAGCTCGGCACCGCCGAGGGCTACACCGCGATCTTCGACCAGAGCGGCATCGTCTGGGCGCCGACGCACATCGACCTCACCGACCGCGTGATCGCGGAGTTCAACCGCGTGCACCCGGCGGGCAGCGAGGCGACCCCCGCCGCCGAGGGCGACGCCGGCACCCGACGACCCGCTGGCGCCCGGCCTGCCGCGGCCGGCACCAACCCCCACCCCCGCGGCCAGCAGTGATGACGCTCTCAAACCAGCTTGGAGGACTCTCGATGAATCGATGGATGGCGGCCGCGCTCTGCGGCGCGGTGATGGTCGGCTGCGGCGCTTCGAACGACGGCGTGACCGTGGCCGACAGCGGCACGCCCGGCGCCGACACGGGCACCAGCCCCGCGGTCGACGCGGGCGCCTCGACCGACCGCGGCGCGGCGACCACCGACCGCGGCGCGACCACCGACCGCGGCTCGACGACGCGCGACACCGGCCCCTCGGCCAACTTCGGCACCTGCGGCGAGGCCGTGGCGCGCCAGGTGTGCATGTGCGGCCAGACCGACAACGTCTGCCAGAGCCGCGCCCTCAGCGGCGACATGGGCTGCGCGCAGTGCCTCGTCGAGAACCAGGCCGCCTGCTGCCCGACCCAGGCGATGGCGCTCCAGACCTGCCTGATGGGCGCCAACGACATGTGCATGGGCGACGGCGCCTGCCTCCAGCGCACCTGCATGACCCAGGTGACCGCGATGCAGACCTGCCAGATGAACCGCCTGCAGATGGAAGCGATGGCCGGCTCGGGCGCGTGCCTCTCGGGCTACATCGGCTGCATCGGCGTCCTGGCCCAGGGCTTCGGCTCCTGCCCCTGACCGCGTCCCGCTAGCGGTGCCGCACCGCGAGGTGCGCGTAGGCCCGCCACCCCTCCTCGATCATCCCCCGGTCTGCCTCGGTGAGCCGCCGCACCTTCTTCGCGGGGCTCCCGAGGTACAGCCACCCCGACTCCAGCCGCGACCGCGGCGTCACCAGCGCCCCGGCCCCGACGACGACGTCCGACTCGATCACCGCGAGGTCGAGCACGATCGCGCCCATGCCCACCAGCACCCGGTCGTGGATGGTGCAGCCGTGCAGGATCACCCGGTGCCCGACGGTCACCTCGTCGCCGATGCTCGACGCCGAGAGGCCGGTGGTGCCGTGCACCATCGTGAGGTCCTGGATGTTGCTGCGCGCGCCCACGCGGATGGGCATCACGTCGCCGCGCAGGACGGCGCCGTACCAGATCGAGCTCCCGGGCCCGACCACCACGTCGCCCACCACCACCGCGGTGTCGGCCACGAAGGCGTCGTCGCCGAGCGACGGGCTCACCCCTTCGTAGGGCCGGAGCAGCCCGCGGACGTGGGCGGTCACGCCTGCACCACCGGCAGGGCGATGCGCCGGTGGGTCTGCGCCACCCGGGGCGGCGCAGGGCGCTTGATGCCGTCGAGCCGGCCCTCCAGCGAGTGCTTGTTGGCGCGCGCGACCTCCGCGACGACCACCGCGCCCGCGTCGAGCCCGGCGCCGCCCGGGAGGTGCACGATCTCGTTGCGGCGGGTGCGGCCGACGCGGGTGCTCGCCCCCGGGCGGCTGGGCCCCTCGATGAGCACCTCCACCCGGGCGCCCACCATCGACGCGAGGTGGGCCCGCGTGAGCCCCTCGCTCACCTCGAAGAGCGCCAGCAGCCGGGCCTGCTTCTCCTCCTCGCGGACGTCGTCGTCGAGGCGCAGCGCCGGGGTGAGCGGGCGCGGCGAATACTTGAACCCGTAAAGCGCCGTGAAGCCGACCTCGCGCACCAGCGAGAGCGTGAGCTCGAAGTCCGCCGCGGTCTCGCCCGGGAACCCGACGATGATGTCGGTGGTGAGCGTGAGCGCGGGGCGCGCGGCGCGCAGCGCGTCGACCCGGGTGACGTACTCCGCCCGGGTGTACCGGCGGATCATTCGCTTGAGCATCCGGTCGGAGCCCGACTGCACGGGCATGTGGACGTGGTCGGCGAGCACCGGGAGCTCGGCGTGGGCGCGCACGAGCGTGGCCGTGAGGTGGCGCGGGTGCGGCGAGGTGTAGCGCAGGCGGTCGAGGCCCGGCGCCTCGTCGGCGATGCGGCGGAGCAGCGCGGGAAACTGCGACTCGTCGGGGTCGCGATCGGCGTCGACCGGGGCCTCCGGGTCGATGAAGCTGTTGACCGTCTGGCCCAGCAGCACCACCTCGCGGGCGCCGCCGTCGACCAGCGCGCGCACCTCGCGGACGATGTCGCGCGCGGGCCGGTAGCGCTCGGGCCCGCGGGTGTACGGCACCACGCAGAACGAGCAGCGCTCATCGCAGCCCTTCATCACCGTGACGTACGCGCTCGCCCCGACGCCGCCCTCCCGCACCTGGTTGGTGAGGAAGCGAGGGTCGTCGACGTCGAAGACGGTGCGCACCGCCGGGGTCGCCCCCAGCTCCGCGTCGCGCACCAGCGAGGGGAGCTCGGCGAGGTTGTCGGGGCCCACCACGACGTCGATGAAGGGCATCTCCTTCACCAGCCGCTCGCCCTCCTGCTGCGCGACGCAGCCGGCCACCACCAGCACCACGTCGGCCTTCTTCAGCCGACCGGCCTCGCTGCGCAGCTTCTGCTCGCCCTTCTCCCGCACCGAGCAGGTGTTGAGGATCACCACGTCCGCCCCGTCGGTCTCGGGGACGATCTCGTAGCCCGCGGCGAGCATGAGCTCCTCGATCCGCTGCGAGTCGTGGACGTTCATCTGGCAGCCGAAGGTCACCAGGGCGAGGCGCTTGGTCATGGGGAGGGGTTCCAGCTCCGGGGGGCGGTGAAGGGCCGGAGGGTGTTCTGCCGGGTGCGAAGGGTCAAGCGAGTGCGCGCTCCCCTTGCGCCGCGCGGTCGGGCCCCCCAATGCTCCCCCGCGACGATGGCCCTGCCCCTCCCACGGTGCGCCCCGCTCGCGCTCCTGCTGCTGGTGACCTCGCCGGCCTCCGCGCAGCCGTGGCTACGCCGCGCGACGCCACGCCCCGCGCCCGCCGCGCCCACGCTGCTGCTCGACGAGCGCCCGGCGCCGGGCCGCGTGCTGCTCCAGCTCCGCTCCCCTGCCCGCCCGCAGCACGTCGTCATCGAGTCGCGCGCCACGACCACCTCTGCCGCAGCGCCCGGCCCCGTCATCCGGGCCGCGGGCGCCTGCGACACGCCCTGCCACCTCTGGGTACCGCGCGGGACCCTGCGCCTCCGGAGCACCGCGCCGGGCCTGCGCGCGACCGACCTCGACATCGACGTCGCGGCCGCCACCTCGCTCGAGATGCGCGCGCCGTCGAGCGCGCTCTTCAACATCGGCACCGGCCTCACGGCCCTCGGCGCCACCGTGATGATCGCCACCGCCTCGGTGGCCCTCGCGCAGCAGATCGACGGCGTCGGCGCGGCCGATCAGCTACGGCCGACGGTCGCCGTCACCCTGTCGCTGCTCGGGGTGCTCTTCCTCGGCGGCGGCATTCCGCTCCTCGTCGCGCACCGCACCGGATACCGCCAGGCACCCCTGCGCTGAGCGCACTACGGAGAGGGCTCGGCGAGCAGCCGCTCGATGGTCCGGGTGAGGGCGCCGGGGGACTCGGTGCCGACGGTCACCTCGCGGATGTGCCCGCCGCGGTCGACCACCACCATCGTCGGCAGGTTGTGGACGGCGTAGCTCTGCATCGCCACCGCATTGGAGACCAGGGTGTAACGGATGTTGAGGCGCATCCCGACCGAGCGGGCGACCTCGACGGGCTCGTCGGTGAGCCCCAGCACGGTGAGCCCCTGCGCGCGGTAGCGCTCGGCCATCTGGCTGAGCACAGGCATCATCATGCGGCACGGGCCACACCAGCTCGCCCAGAAGTCCAGGATGACCACCCGCCCGCGGAGCTGCGAGAGGTCGACCGGGTCGGTGCCCATCACCACCGTGCTCGCGCCGAGCGCGGGCGGCGACTGACCGACCCGCAGCCCCCCCTGGGGCGCGGCCTCCGGGGGGGCCTCGAGGCGCGCCCGCAGCGGAACCCGACGGACGCCCCGGCGCACGACGATGGCGTAGTCGGCGCCCGAGCCGGCCGCGCGCACCGAGGTGGTGAAGGCCTCGACGGACCCTGGCGCGACGCCCTGCGAGAGCACGATGACGTCGCCGACGACCAGGCCCGCGCGATGGGCGGGGCTGTTGGGGATCACCCGCTCGATGCGCAGCCCGGCGCCCGCCGGCAGCGCCCGCAGCCCGGCGCCCAGGAATCCGGGCGAGCCCTGGGCGGGCCGCGGGTCGGCCATCGTCGAAGGCGAGGCCATCGCCAGGGCAAGCCCGAACCACGCCGCCGCCGCCCACCGCACCTGCCTCGATCGCGTCATCGGGGCCACCGTGCTGCGTTCGCACCGGGGCCGTCAAGCGCGGGCGCGGTATGCTCCGCGGGTGACGCGCATCCGACGAAGCGGCGGGCTCCCGGTGCTGGCGCTGGCCTCGGTCGCGCTGCTCGGCCTCGACTGGCCCGGCCAGGGCGCGGCCCGCGCGGCGGAGTTCGCCCGCAGCGCCAGCGCCACGCGGCGCGTCGAGCTGCTGCACCTCCTGGCGCCGTCCCCGGAGCCAGAGGCCCGGGCGGCGCTGGCGGCGGCGCTGGTCGACCCGGAGGGCGCCGTGCGCGAGGCGGCCCGGGCGCTCGCGGTGCGGCACCCCTCGGACGCGCTCGTCCCGGCGCTCGTTCGGGTGCTCGAAGACCCGGACGCCGCGGCGCGCACCGACGCCCTCGACGCCCTCGCGGGCGCACGCTCACCCGAGGCGCGCCGGGCCATCGAGCGAGCCCTGTCAGACCGCAGCCCCGCCGTGCGCGCGCACGCCGTGATCGCGCTCTCCAGCGTAGGGGCAGACGCCGTGGTGGCCCTCCTCGATCGGGTGCACGACCCCGAGGGCGACGTGCGGGCGGCCGCGGCCGAAGCGCTCGGACGCATCGGCGACCGGCGCGCCACGCTCGCGCTGGTGGGCATCTCGCAGGACCCGATCCCCGAGGTGCGCCTGGCCGCCACCCGCGCCCTCGGAGCGCTGGGCGGCGAGGTCGCCGCGCGGGCCCTGGTCGGCCTCGTGCACGACGCCATGCCCGACGTGCGCCTCGCGGCGCTGCGCGGGCTCCAGCAGCACCCCGACCCCGCGACGGTGCCCACCCTCGCGGCGCTCGCGCGGCCCGAGCGCTCCGCCGCGCTCGCCGGTCGCGACGACCTCGCCCGCGCCGCCATCGCCGCGCTCGGCGACATCGACACGGCCGACGCCCGACGCGCCCTGCTCGACCTGGCCCTCGATCCGCGCGCGTCCCGCAGGCACGATGCGATCGCCGCGCTCGGCGCCCACCCCGAGCGGCTGCGCCCCGAGCTGGGCGTGATCCTCCCGCGGCTGCACCGGGACAACGTCGGTGCGCTCGCCGAGCTCCTCGGCGACGTCGGAGGCGACGAGGTCGCGGCGGCCCTCCTCGACCTGCTGGGTCGCGCGGCCCCCCGCCCCGGCGCGGTGGACGCCGCCGGGTCCATGCTACGGGCGCTCGGCCGCTCGGGCTCCGACCTGGCGCTACGGGCCCTGCTCGAGCGACTCACCAGCGCGCCCGCCCCCGCGGCGCGCGCCCGCGCCGTCCGCTGCGTGGGCGGTGCGATCGAGCCAGACCTCCTCGACGCCCTCGCGCTCTGGGCGGACGCCCGCCACGGCCTCGACCCCCTGGCGCTCGACCCCCTGACCGAGGCGCTCCAGCGGCTGGACCCCTCGTGCCACCCGCAGCTCGCCTCGATGCTCAACCTCCTCGGGCGCACGAGCAACCGACGCGCTGCGCCCGCGCTCGTCGCGGTGCTGCGACACCCGGCCGCGCCGATCCGCCTGGCGGCGGCGGAGGCCCTCGGCCACGTCGCCTCCACCGACGCGATGGGGCCGCTCGTGCGGGCGCTGTCCGACGAAGACGCCTCGGTGCGCGCCGCGGCCGCGGGCTCCCTGCGCCCGCTGCCCCCGGCGGCGCTCTTGCCTGCGCTGTCCCTCCGCTGGCGCGACCCCTCGCCCGTCGATCGCGGCGCGCTGCTGCTGTTGATCGGTCACGCCCTGGGCGCAGGCGAGCTCGCGCCCGACGTCCGCGCGGCGCCCCTCGCGCTGCTCGTCGACGCGGCCTCGCGAGGTCCGTGGCGCACCCGCGCCGCCGCGGTGCGAGCCCTCGGGGCCGCCGTCACCAACACCGACCCGACCCCGCTGCGCGCGCTCCTGCGCTACGCCCGGGATGCCCGGCTCGCGCCCGTGGCCATCGAGGCGCTGGGAAACCTCCCGCCGGCGCTGGTGACCCCCGACGTCGTGTCGACCCTCGCGGCCCAGCTCGACGAGACGAACCCGGCCGCCGTGCGCGCGGCGGCGGCGTGGGCCCTGCGTGCGGCGGGCGCGGGCGCCATCGGAGCCCTGCGGGGCCTCGTCGACGGCGGCGCCTCCCCGGTGGCGCACAACGCGCTCGCGGCACTTGCGCGCCTCGAGCCCGTCGACGACGAAGCCACCCGATCGGCGGTGCGCGCGAGCATCCAGGCGCTCGTCGATCGCCGCCCCGGGCCCGCCACGCTCGCCAACGCCTGCGCCGCGATCACGCGCTTCGGCGGCTCCTGCCCCGGTGCAGTCGGCGGACTCGCGCGCCCCGCGGGCGACGCGGTGACCACGGACCTCCGCGTGCTCGATCCGTCGCGTGACGTCCATGCCCAGGCGGTGCGGTTGCGCCTCGGCGATGGGGTGTCGGTCCGGGTCACGCCCGACTTCGACGGCTGGATCCGCGTGCGGGACGGGGCCGTCGGCGCGCTACAGGTGCTCGAGGCCGACGACGGCCTTCAATAGACGTCGAGCAGGCTCAGGGTCATCGCGAGGTCACGACGCGACGCCGCCCGCCGGTGACGCTGCACGACGCCGCGCATCGACTCCGCGGTGGCGCGGTCGCCGACGCGCGTTGCGATCGCGAGGCGCACGCTGGCCGCGCGCCAGGTGTGGTGCATCGCCTCGGGATCCAGCCAGACGTCCTCGGTGCGCAGCCACTCGCCGGCCTCGGCGCGATCGAGCACCCCGAAGTGGAAGGCCGCCAGCACGGCCCGACGACCCGCCATCGGCACCACCCCGGGCTGCCGACGCAGCCACGCCAGGAGCAGGTCGCCCCGTCCAGCAGTCAGGGCCTCGCGCGCGTCGCGGTGATCCACCGCCGCGAGCGCCACCCCCGCGAGCCCCGCGCGGTCGCGCCCCGCCCAGCGCCGCACCGCCAGCGGGATCATCGCCGACGGCGCCGCCTCGCCCTCGCCCTCCAGCTCGCCCAGCGCTGCATCGACGGCCCCGCGATCGCCCGACATCGCCGCCAGCCACGCCTGCGTGTGCAGCATCGCCAGGCGCTCGTAGCGCGGGAGCGTCGCCGCGTGCTCGATCGCCCATCGCGCGAGCCCTTGCGCCTCGGCGTGCTCGCCCGCCGCGCCCGCGACGCGCGCCTCGGCGACGCTCAACCTCGCCGCGTCGGTCGCCTGCGCCGGGTCCAGCGTCGCCATGGAGCGGTAGCGCCCGAGCAGGTCGGCCTGGTAGGGGCGCAGGGCGAGCGCCGCGTCGAGCGTGAGACCGTCGAAGGTGCGCTCCGAGCCCTGGGCGCAGGCGCCGCTCGGCTCCAGGCACACCCGCATCGGAGCTGCCCGCGTCACCGCGGCGCGGCGCGCGAACGCCATCGACCACCCGCCGGCCCGCCCCACGCGATCCGCCGCCCAGCCATGAGCTCCCAGCGACGCGTCGGTCCACGCGTCGGTCGACTCGCCTCGGGCCAGCGCGATCTCCGCCCTCAGCGCCCGGCACGCGGGCGTCCCCTCCATCGCGAGGCGCCGCTCCAGGCGCTCCACCGCGTCCGCCTCCCCTCCCCGCGCGGCCATCGCGTCGGCGACGCACCACATCACGCGCGTGTACGGGTCCTCGTCTCGCTCGCCCCGGCGGCCACCCGCCAGCTCCGCGGCCCGACGCGCCGTCCTCGCCGCTGGCGCCCACGCCCCGGCCAGCGCGTGCACCCCCACCGCGCGGTGCAGCTCCGACTCCGTTCGCAGCGCCGCGTCGCCCGCGTCCAGCGCCGCGCTCGCCTGCGCAAACTCCCCGAGGCCCGCGAGAACCCACCCGGCGCGCACCGCCGCCTCCGCGCTGCCGCAGGTCATCCCGAGCTCCGCCGCGCGCCGCAGGTCGCCCATCGTCGCCATCGCCGCCGCCCGCTCGACGCACGCGACGCCGCGCAGACGCAGCGCCTGGTCGAGCCCGGCCGCCGCGTGCCCGTCACGCCCCCGCGCGCAGCGCAGCGCCAGCGCCACCTCGTCGAGGGCCCCCCGACGCCCCAGCGGCGACGCCGACGCCAGCGCCGCCCGCGTCGCGCCCGACCCGTCGCACCAGGCGCGCGTCACCCCGACCGTGACCTCGCCGCGGCGCGCCTTCGCCTCCGCGAGCGTCCCCTGCCCGGCCGCCGTCATCGCCGCCGCGCCGATCAGCGCTGTCGCCGCCGCGCCCGCCGCCCGCTGCGCCCGCCCGGTGCGTGCCGCTCCGCCTGCCACCTCGGCGGCGATGCGCACCCTCCCGTGGGCGCCGGGCACGATCCGCCACGACGGCGCGGCCCCGCGATACCCCTGCGCCATCGCGCCCGGCGCAGGCTCGATCACCCCGTCGACCCGCACCATCGCGCCCACCTCGACGCTCAGCCGCCGCTCGACCTGCGGGCCCTCGGCGGTCGCCGTCCCGGGGCGCTCCTCGACGCTCCCGACCAGGACCTCGGCGTCGTCGGGGAGGCGCACCAGCCCGCTGCGGGTCTTCAACAACAGCGAGCCCGTGACCGTCGTTCGGGCTGGCACCGGGGTGCCATCGGCGAGGGCCGCGAAGCGCTCGGTGACCGCCGCCACGCCGCTGCCCGCGTCGGTCGAGGTCAGCTCGCCCCGGAGGACCACCGCGACGCCCTCCCCCGCCGGCACCTCGTCGTGGGCCGCGCCGAGCGCACCCACCCTCCGCTGCCTGCGCGCCTCCCGCACACGCCGCGCGACGATCGGTCCCCACCACGCTCCGACGAGCGCGCAGACCACCACGAGCCCGAGGAACACCTTGGGCCCGTGGGCCATCCAGAGCAGCCAGCGCGCGGTCATTGGGGGGGAGCGTAGACCGGCTCCGGCCCGGAGGGCACCCGCGCTGCGGACGGCGATCAGAAGAGTTCGAGGTACATCGCCCAGGAGAGGGCCGCGAAGGTGGCGTAGCCGACGCCCGTGTGCACCGTACGGAAGGCCCGGCCCACGTCGGGGTCGCTGATGCGCGCGCCGATGATGCCGAGGATGGGCATGAGGATCATGCCGGCGCCGTGCACCCACGCGAGGGTCTTGTGGAGCCGCAGCGTGCTCGACGCCTGGTCGTCTCCGACCGAGGCATTGTCGGGGTCTGGGGCGGCGATCGCGAGGATGCCCGCCGTCGCGTAGAGCCCCGTCGACAGGAACGACGACGCGAGGTGGAGCGCGCCCATGGTGCCCGACCCGCAGCCGAAGGCGCTGGGGTCGCTCGCGCACGCCCCGTCGCCAAACCACGTGGGGCGGTTGATGGCGAGGATGGTGCCGAGCGCCTCGGTGACCAGCAGCGAGCTCCACGCCGCGATGCCGAAGGCCCGGTGCGTGCGCAGGATCGTCGCGCGGCGGCGCATGACGTAGCGCGCCATGCGGTCGGACTCGCGGCAGGTCTCACAGTCGATGTCGCAGGTCTCGCAGGCCGCCGCCTCGGGCGCGGCGGGCGCCTCGGTGGAGGCCGCAGGGGCCGGCGGCGCCGTGGCCGGGGCGGGCGTCGCGTCGGTGGACCGGGTCGCCGACTGGGCGAGCCAGCGGTTGCGGCGCTGCATCCCGCCGTCGAGGCCGTAGCGGGTGAGGCGCAGGCCGACGTCCATCGACCAGGCGGAGGGCGCGGCGGCCTCGCCCTGGAGGGTGAGCGCGGCGGGCGGCGCCTCGACGGCGCGGAGCTGACCCGCGCCAGACATCGCGATCAGGAACAACGCGGCGGAACCGAACATGACGGGGTCTCCTCGCTGCTGCGTGAGACGCGAGGAAGCCACAGCCGGACGGCGCCGCTCAAGCGAAATGCCGGGGCACCGCTGCGGACCGCAGTGCTAGCGCCGCAGCGCGCGGACGCCGGCCTTGTGCACCTTGCCCGGCAGCTCGCGCCCCACCACGGCGGACGCCACCCGGCCCGCCTCGACGAGCTTGTCGAGGTCGATGCCGGTCTGGATGCCCATACCGTGCAGGGTAAACACCAGGTCTTCGGTGGCGAGGTTGCCCGCGGCGCCGGGCGCGTAGGGGCAGCCCCCGAGGCCGCCGACGGAGGCGTCGAAGGTGCGCACGCCGAGCTCGAGCCCGACGATGACGTTGGCGAGCGCGGTGCCGCGCGTGTCGTGGAAGTGCAGCGCCAGCCGCTGCGCCGGAAACTCCCGGAGGAACATCTCCACGATGCGCTTGGTCTGCACCGGCGTACCGATGCCGATGGTGTCGCCGAGGGAGACCTCGTAGCAGCCCATCTCCAGGAGGGCGCGCGCGATCTCCACGCCGCGCTCGGGGTCGACCGCGCCCTCGTAGGGGCAGCCCCAGAGCGTGGAGAGGTAGCCCCGCACCCGGCGCCCGGCCGCCAGCGCCGCGGGCACCATCTCGCGGAAGACGGCCAGGGTCTGCGCGACGGTCTTGTTCACGTTCTTGCGGTTGTGCGTCTCGCTCACCGACAGGAACACCGCCACCTCGCCGAGCTCCGTCGCGAGGGCGCGGTCGAGGCCCTGCTGGTTGGGGCACAGCGCGGAGAAGCTCACCCCCGGCGGGTGGCCGAGCAGGCGGCACAGCTCGACCGCGTCGGCGAGCTGCGGCACCCACTTGGGCGACACGAAGCTCGTGACCTCGAGGCGCTTGAGACCCGCGGCGACGAGCGCCTCGATGAGCCGCACCTTCGCGGGCGTGGGCACGGTGACGGCCTCGTTCTGGAGCCCGTCGCGCGGCGACACCTCGTAGACGGACACGGCATCGGGCAGCGACTCGAAGAGCGTGGATGACATACGACCCGCCGATCGTACCGCATCCGGGGCGCGCGGCCCGCTGGCTTGACGCGCCCGATCGCGGGTGCGTACACCGTGCTCGCCCGCCGCGGGGAATCGGCCCCGCGCAGGCGCCCGAACGACAGGTCATGAAGGTCACCGCAGGTCAGCTCCTCAAGGATCGCAACCGCCTCCCCCCGAACACGGTCGCCGCGCTGGTCGACGGACGCACCGTCGACCTGCACACGCCCGTGGAGGCGACCGAGACCACCGAGGTGAAGCCCATCTTCGCGGACGACCCGCGCGCCCTGCCCATCATCCGGCACTCGACGGCGCACGTGATGGCCGACGCGGTGCAGCGGCTCTTCCCGGGCACGAAGGTCACCATCGGCCCGAGCATCGACAACGGCTTCTATTACGACTTCGACCGGCCCGACGGGCGCTTCACCGAGGACGACCTCGGGCGCATCGAGGCGACCATCAAGGAGATCGCGGCGAACGACACGCCCTTCGTGCGCGGCGTGATGACCCGCGAGGAGGCGCGCGAGAAGCTCACGAAGATGGGCGAGACCTACAAGGTCGAGATCCTCGACGGCATCCCCGCGGGGGAGGACATCTCGTTCTACCAGCACGGCAACTGGATCGACCTCTGCGAGGGCCCCCACGTGCCGAGCACGCGATTCCTCGGCGCGGTGAAGCTCACCTCCGTGGCGGGCGCGTACTGGCGCGGCGACGAGCGGCGGCCGATGCTCCAGCGCATCTACGGCACGGCGTTTCCGACGCAGAAGGCGCTCGACGCGCACATGCGCCAGCTGGAGGAGGCCCGCGCCCGCGACCACCGCAAGCTGGGCAAGGACCTCAAGCTGTTCATGTTCCACGAGTACGCGCCGGCGTCGCCCTTCTTCCTGCCGCGCGGGGCGCACCTCTACAACGCGCTCATCGCGTACATGCGCGACCAGTACGCGCGGCGCGGGTACAGCGAGGTGATCACCCCGCAGATCTTCGACAAGGCCCTCTGGGAGACCTCCGGGCACTGGGAGAACTACCGGGACAACATGTTCCTGGCGCTGGGCACCGACGCGCTCGAGCCCACCCGCGAGGGCCACGGCGTGCCCATGAGCGAGGTGTTCACCCTCGACGAGAAGGTCACCAGCGCGCTCGCGTCGGTGAGCTCCGGGTACATCTGCGGCTGCAAGGCGATGAACTGCCCGTCGCACTGCCTGATGTTCGCGTCCGATCGCAAGTCGTACCGGGACCTTCCCCTGCGCATGGCGGACTTCGGCCGGCTGCACCGATACGAGCGCTCCGGGGTGACCCACGGGCTCTCCCGCGTCCGCACCTTCTCCCAGGACGACGCGCACATCTTCTGCACCGAGGAGCAGATGCCCGCGGAGATCGGCGAGTTCTTCGACCTCCTCGACGAGGTCTACGCCGACCTCGGCATGACCGACGTGAAGATCATGCTCGCGACGCGCCCCGACGCGGGCTACCTCGGCACCATCGAGTCGTGGGAGCGCGCCGAAAAGATCCTCGGTGACGCGGTGCTCGCCAAGGGCCGCACCTTCGAGGTCGCCAAGGGCGAAGGGGCCTTCTACGGCCCGAAGCTGGAGTTCCACATCACCGACGCCATCGGGCGCTCGTGGCAGCTCGGCACGCTCCAGGTCGACCCCAACCTCCCCGAGCGCTTCGACCTCTCGTACATCGGCGCCGACAACACCGCCCACCGGCCGGTGATGCTGCACCGCGCGGTGCTCGGCTCGCTGGAGCGCTTCCTCTCGCTCTACATCGAGCACACGGCGGGGTGGTTCCCGGCCTGGCTCGCGCCCGAGCAGATCGTGCTGGTCACGGTCTCCGACAAGCACCTCCCCTTCGCCGAGTCGCTCGCGAAGCGCATGCGCCTCGCGGGCCTGCGCGTCGACGTCGACCCGAGCAACGAGAAGCTCACGGCGAAGATCCGCACGGCCTCGCTGATGCGCCCGCCGTACATCGGGGTCATCGGCGACAAGGAGGTCGAGTCCGACGGCGCGACCCTCCGCAAGGGGCGCACGGACCTCGGGTTCCTCACCACCGGCGATCTCATCGCGAAGCTCCGCGCGGAGTCCGTCGCCCCGTCCCGCGCCGCCGCGGCCGCCGCCCTCAGCGGCTGATGTTCAGCACCCACTGACCGGTCCCATCCCGCTCACGTCATCCGAGCAGGCGCGCCCTGCGCCCGCACGGCGTGCGTGCGCGCTTGACGCCTCGCGCGGGGGCGTGGTGTATCGACGCGGGTACACCTTTCCATCCTTTGGAGCGATCGACCGGGGCCCTCCCTCGCGAATGTTCCCTTGCAGCAGAGGCTCGTCGCCGTGATGTCACATCGGGTCGGTTCGTCGGCGCTCCGTCGCAAGGCGCTGGGGGTGGTCGCGGTCCTCTCGATCGCATGCAGCGACCCACCCGAGGTGATCGCCCCCGACCCGAAGGCCGACGCGCACGACGACGCCGACCCGATGGACGCCGTGCTCGTCGACGCCCCGTGGGACGCCGCGGACCGCGCGGACACCCGCCAGCCGCGCGACGCCGACGGCCGGTGCACCACCCGCGACGACTGCGTCGACCTCGACGGCACGCCCGCCTGCGACCTCGCCGCCGGCCGCTGCGTGCGCTGCACCGCCGCCGACGACACCTGCCCCCCCGACGAGCACTGCGACGACGGATCGCACCTCTGCGTGCCGGGCTGCCGCAGCGACGAGGGCTGCGGCGGCGGCGACGCCGGGCGCTCGCTCTACTGCAACGTCGCGACGCGCGCCTGCGTGGCCTGCCTGCGCGACGAGCACTGCGAGCGCGGCTACTGCGTGGCGGGCGGCTGCGTGCCGTGGTGCGAGCCCGACCGCGGCTGCGGCGCGAGCCAGACCTGCTGCAGCCGCACCTGCGCCGACCTCATGACCAACCCGATGCACTGCGGCGCCTGCGGCGCCGCGTGCCCCGCCGGGCCGCGCGCGACCCCCACCTGCACCAGCGGCGTCTGCGGTCAGCGCTGCGAGGCCGACTTCGCGGACTGCAACCTCGACGCGACGGACGGCTGCGAGGTCAACACGCGCGCCTCGACGAGCCACTGCGGGGCCTGCGGCAACGCGTGCCCGGCGGGCGCCAACGCGGCCCCCGCCTGCGACGCCGGGCGCTGCGCCGTCACCTGCGCGGCCTCCTTCGCCGACTGCGACGGGCGATCGGAGGACGGGTGCGAGGTCGACACCCGCGTGACGGTCACCCACTGCGGGGCCTGCGGCGCGGCGTGCGCCGCCGTCGCCAACGGCACGCCGGTGTGCGCGCGGGGCCTGTGCATGGCCTCCTGCGACGTGGGCTTCGCCGACTGCAACGGGCGCGTCGACGACGGCTGCGAGGTCGACACCCGCACCTCGGCGAGCAACTGCGGCCTGTGCGGCGCCGCCTGCCCGGCGCGGCCCAACTCCGCGGCGACGTGCAGCGGCGCGACCTGTCAGGTGGTCTGCAACGCGGGCTTCGCGGACTGCAACGGCCGCGCGGACGACGGCTGCGAGGTCGACACGCGCAGCTCGACGAGCCACTGCGGGGCCTGCGGCGCGGCGTGCGCGGCGCGCCCCAACGCGGCGGCGAGCTGCGCCGGCGGCGCGTGTCAGGTGACGTGCAGCGCGGGCTTCGCGAACTGCAACGTGCGCGCGGACGACGGCTGCGAGGTCGACACCCGCACGTCGAGGACCAACTGCGGCGCGTGCGGCGCGGTCTGCTCGGCGCGCGCCAACACCACCGCGGAGTGCAGCGCGGGGGTCTGCGCGCGGGCGTGCGTGGCGCCCTTCCGCGACTGCAACGGGCGCGCGGACGACGGCTGCGAGGCCGACATCTCCAGCGACGCCAGCAGCTGCGGCGCCTGCGGGCGGGTGTGCGGCTTCCTGCAGGGATGCGTCGCGAGCGACTGCGGCTTCGTGGGGCTCGTCGGGTACTGGCCCTTCGATGGCAACGGCGACGACCTCGCGGGGCCGCGCCCGCTGCGCATCGCCGGGGGCGCCAGCTTCTCCGGCGGGGTCTTCGGGCAGGGCCTGAGCCTCCCCAACAACGCCGCGCAGTACGCCGATCGGGCGACCAGCGACGCGGCCTTCGAGCTCGGGGCGGGCGACTTCACCCTGCAGCTCTGGGTGAACTTCAACGGCTCGACCGCCCAGCAGACGCTCATCGAGCGCTGGGGTCCCATCGGGCCGGGGTGGACCTTCGGTCGCCTCGCCGACGGCTCGCTCCAGTGGTTCGGGGCCCCGAGCGCCGTCCTGACCACCGCGCCCCTCTCCATCGTGGACAGGGTCTGGCACCACCTGGTCGTGCGTCGCCGCGGCAGCGCCTTCGCGCTCTTCTACGACGGGACCTCCGTCGCGACCGCCACCAACGCCGCCGCCATCCCTGCCCTCGCGAACCCGATCATCGTCGGGCGGCGGTACACCAGCATCGGCCCGCTCCCGCTCGACGGGCGCCTCGACGAGCTGGCCATCTGGTCGCGCGCGCTCACCGACGAAGAGATCACCGGGATCTACAACGGCGGCACCGGGCGACCGATCATCCCCTGAGCCCTGCGGCCCGGGCGCTCGGGTCGGGGCTGTAAAGGGGGGTCAGACCTCGTCGGGGAGGTACGCGATGGCGTGCACCAGGGCCACCAGGCGCTCGCGCTGCTCGGGCGCGAGGTTGGTGAAGCGCACGCCGAAGCCGGGGTTGAGGTTCTCCCCGTTGGGTCGGTAGGGGTTGATCCACGCGACGACGCCCTCGAGGTCCATCGCCTCTTCGCCGGGCGCGGTGAAGCGCAGGCGGAGCGGTCGGTCCATGTCCGGGGGCGTGCGGCTGTGGATGAAGATCCCCATCTCGGAGATGTTGGTGATGTACGAGTAGAGGAAATTGTCGCCGTCGTTGCAGTCGACGTCCCAGTTGCCGACGTCGACGCGCACGAACGATCGCCGCTCGTTGCCGTCCGGCGGAATCGACATCCGCGAGAGTCGATCGCCCGGGAGGCCTTCGTCCTTCTTGTCGCCGCTCATGGTCGCCTCACCGCACGTTTACGCGAGCCACGACGACCCGGTTGTCGCGGTCGTGATCGCCGCCCTCCAACCGCATGCGATCGCCGCCATCGAAGAAGCCCAGGAACACCGTGTAGACCCCCGGACGGTACGTCAACGGGACGTTCACCGTGATCTGGTCGTTGATGTAGTCGCCGCGCTGCCAGTACCGCGTGGGGTACCGCCCGCCGACGCCCTCGTGGTCGCCGTTGATGCGCGGGCCCTGCCCGTCGGTGTGCACGAACAGCTGCCAGTTGCGCGTCGCGTCGGCGATGACGTGGAAGTGGAAGGTCACCTTGAACGACCCGCCGAGCGGCACGTAGCTCAGCCCGTTGGAGTCGAGGTCGTACCCGATGTACTCGTAGGTGTTCTCGAACACCGACGGCTCGCGCGCGGGGTGGCGCATCCGGGGCCGCGCGGACTGCACCCAGGGCTCCAGCGGGTTGCGGTTGGGGCGCCCCTCGAGGTCGCTCACCGCGACGAAGAGGTTGCTGTTGCTCGCGTCGGCGATGGGGATGTTCTGGTGGCGCTCGCGGCGGTACGCGCGGTTGAGCGCCGGGAACACGTCGTTGCCGAGCACGAGGAAGCTCCGCCGCGAGCCCGTGAGCCAGCGCACGGCGTCGTCCTCCCCGCGCAGGGTCTCCGGGACGACCTGGGTGTAGTAGCGCGTCGCCGGGTCGTCGCTCGGCCCGCCGAAGCGCGCGACGGGCTCGTCGCCGTGGCGCAGCGAGCGGATCACCGCCCACACGCCGCGCGGCGACATGTGCTCGGACAGCGCCACCACGAAGCCCTGGGTGTAGATGAGCGCCACCGCGAGCGCCGCCACCGGCACCCACGCGACGCGCGACCCCACCAGCTTGTTGACGGGGTTCTCGGCGCGGCCGAGCCAGGCGAAGGCGTTCCAGACCGCGATGAAGACGAAGACCGCCGCGACGGCGCCGACGGGCGCGAGCGCGAGCGCGGTCATCGCGTCGCGGCCCGGCGTCGTGAGCGTCGGGATCGAGCGCACGCTCAGGCCCACCACGACGCAGACGATCGCGAGTCCCACGAGGATGCCGCGCAGGATGGACAGGAGGAAGCTGCCCACCGCCGGGCGTCCGCGCTCGGCCGACTCGGCGGCCATCGACTCCCGCGCCGCGCGCTCGACGTCGAGCATCCAGGCGTAGGGCCGACCCCAGGCGAAGGGCTCGACGCGCCCGGTGCCCTGGAAGAGCACCACCACCGACAGCGCGAGGAAGAGCCCCGTCTCGATGATGTGGAAGCCCTCCGCCGGGAGCGGGGGCATCTCGCCGTGCGCGGCCCTCGCGGCGCGCACGTTGGCGGTCCACTCGCTGAACTTCATCGCGAAGCCCGTGGGGAAGGTCGGGCCCCCGTCGGGAAGCCCGAGCGCGGCGTAGGCCGCCTTCGGAAACTGCAGGAAGTCCCGCAGCATCAGCACGGTCAGCAGCGCGGCGGCGACCGCCACGGTGCGCCACGGCGCGCGCTCGCGCTCGGCGTCGCGCAGCAGCACCGCGAGCCCGAGGGCGATCGGCGCCACCTGCACGAAGGCGCTCATCCCGAAGAGCTGCATGTGGAAGGTCTGGAGCGCGAAGCCCAGCGCGATGGCCAGGAAGGCCGTGAGGCGCATCCCCGCCTCGCGCCAGGCGTCGGCCTCCAGGGCCTCGTCCTCGGGCAGCGTCGGGTCGGCCTCGCCCGCGGGCACCCGCGACGGCGGGCTTACCAGACGGAGTAATCCGAAGGGCACCAGCCCCGTCCAGGGGAAGGTCGCGTGGGCGATCTGCTCGAAGAACACCTCGAAGGTCTGCCACTGCGTGGGCGCCGGCGACTGCGGCGACGCCCCGACCCAGTGGGAGTACCCGACGAGCTCGCGCGAGGCGACCCGCACGCACACGATGGCGAGCACCGCCGCCGCGACGAAGGACACCGCGCTGGTGAGCCGGGTGAGGCGCGACTCCGCCCCGAAGCGCAGGAGCCCCGCGAGGCCGACCGCGCCGAGCAGCGGCACCACCCCGAGCATCACGCCCGCCGAGCGGACGCCGAGGAGCAGGCCGATCGCCGCGAGCGCCGCGCCGCCGAGCTGCCAGCGCTGCGAGCGCCCCCAGAGCAGGAGCACGAAGCCCGCGAGCCCGAGCGTCGCCGCGCTCTGCGCCACGCCGCCGCCGAACATCTGCCGGGCGTTCATGAACACCAGCGGGATGGTCGCGTAGGTGACGCCGACGTACGCGGCGAGCCGGCGGTCGCCTGCGCCACGCGCGGCGGCCATGAGCGCGCACGCCGAGGCGAACGCGAGCAGCGCGGTCGGGAGACGACCCCAGAGCTCGGTGACGCCGCCCAGGCGGAAGCCCAGCGCGACGGCGGCGACCTGCCCCGGCGGGCGATCGAGGGCGACCGGGCGGCCGGCGATGAGCTCGCGCGCGAGGTCGGCGACGTGGATCTCCGCGGGCTGCCAGATGCCGAAGCGCTGGAGCCCGAAGAGAAGGACGAGCACCGCTGCGGTGATCGACACGAGGTAGGCGACCCAGCGGTCGCTGGAGGTGTTCTTCATGGGTCCTCGGAGGGTCGAAATCGCGCGCACACTAGATCACCCCCGACGGCGAACACAACCGCCGCGGCGCGCGCGTCTCAACACTCGATGATGTTCACCGCGAGGCCTCCGCGAGCGGTCTCCTTGTACTTGGTGCTCATGTCGGCCCCGGTCTGGCGCATCGTCGCGATGACCTTGTCGAGCGACACCTTGTGCTTGCCGTCGCCCGCCATCGCGAGCCGCGCGGCGTTGATGGCCTTCACGCTCCCCATGGCGTTGCGCTCGATGCACGGCACCTGCACCAGGCCCCCGATGGGATCGCAGGTGAGCCCGAGGTTGTGCTCCATCCCGATCTCCGCGGCGTTCTCCACCTGCTCGGGGGTGCCGCCCATGACCTCCGCGAGGGCGCCCGCGGCCATCGAGCACGCCACCCCCACCTCCCCCTGGCAGCCCACCTCCGCGCCCGAGATGGACGCGTTCTTCTTGTAGAGGATGCCGATCGCCCCGGCCGTCAGCAGGAACCTCACCACCCCGTCGTCGTCCGCGTTCGGGATGAAGCGCCGGTAGTAGTGCAGCACCGCCGGGATGATCCCGGCCGCGCCGTTGGTAGGCGCCGTCACCACCCTGCCCCCCGCGGCGTTCTCCTCGTTGACCGCCAGCGCGAAGAGGTTGACCCAGTCCATCACCACCAGCGGATCGGCGTTGCCGCCCGGGTCGCACCGCAGCCGACGGTACAGGGACGCCGCGCGTCGCTTCACCTTGAGCCCGCCCGGCAGGATGCCCTCCCGCTCGCAGCCCCGCTGGACGCAGGCTGCCATCACGGCCCAGATCTCCAGCAGCCCGCGACGCACCTCGGGGCCTGGCCGCCACGCGCGCTCGTTCTCGAACATCGCCGTGCTGATGGAGAGCCCGCTCGCGTGGCAGACGTCGAGCAGCTCCTGGCCGGTCTCGAAGGGGTGGGGCACCGCGCAGCGCTCCACCGCGAGCCCCTCGGCGACGCCGTCCTGGTTGACCACGAAGCCGCCGCCCACGGAGTAGTACACCCGCCCGGCGAGGGCCTTTCCGTCGGCCCCGAGCGCAGTGAAGCGCATCCCGTTGGAGTGCAGCGGCAGGGTCTCCCGACGGTGGAACACCAGGTCCCGCTCAGGCCGGAAGGTGACCTCCCGGTCGCCGTGGAGGGCGATTCGCCCCGACGCGCGCACCGCCGCAACCTGCGCGGGCACGCCATCGGGATCGACCGCCTCCGGGCGCTCTCCCATGAGACCGAGGATGATCGCCGCATCACTCCCGTGGCCCTTGCCGGTGTGACCGAGCGAGCCGAAGAGCTCGACCTTCACGCCTGTCACGGCGCCGAGCACCTCGGACGTGGCGAGGCCCTCGACGAAGCGCCGGGCGGCGCGCATCGGCCCCACCGTGTGCGAGCTCGAGGGCCCGATGCCGATGCTGAACATGTCGAATACGCTGATGCTCACCGGCGGAGCTTACCCCTCCCCTGCCATCGAGGACGCCCGCCGCAGCGCGCGACCGTCTCGACCCCCGCGCCCGCGGGGATGTATGGTCGCACCATGGCTGGTGACCTCGTTCGATTCGGCGTGGCGATGGACGCCGACCTGCTTCTACGCTTCGACGAGCACATCGGCGCCAAGGGCTACGGCAACCGCTCCGAGGCGCTGCGCGACCTCGTCCGGGCCGACCTCGTCAACGCCCACCTGAAGCGCGACGGCCTCGCGGTGGCGACGCTCACCCTGGTCTACGACCATCACGTCCGCGAGCTCTCCGAGAAGCTCACCGACATGCAGCACGACCTCGGCGAGCACGTCGTCTCCACGCTGCACGTACACCTCGACCACGACCACTGCCTGGAGGTGATCGTCCTGCGCGGCCCGGCGGGGCTCATCCAGTCGGCGGCCGACCGGCTGCTCGCCACCAAGGGGGTCAAACATGGCCGCCTCGTGGCGACGGCGCTCCCCGAGAAGTCCCACCACCATCACGCCGACGAGCACGAGCACGAGCACGGCGCTCGCTGACGGGCCCTCACCCGCCGGACAGCGCGGCGTCCATCGCCCGGGCGCACCCCCGAGGCGTCGCGCCGGGCGCCCGTCCGAGCACGACGAATCCATCGCCGTCGGCGTCCATGCGTCCGAGATCACTGGTCTGGATCGCCACCGCGCTCCCGAGGTTCATCAGGTCGACGACACGCACGAGGCCCACCTCCCCGCGCGGGACCTCCCGCAGCGTCGCAGCGTCGACCATCGAGACCCGGACCCAGGGCGGTACCCGGTAGCTCGCGCTCCCCTCGCGCCGCGCCTCGTAGCCCTGGGAGCTGAGCTCGGTCATCCCGTACTCGCCGGGCACATCTGCCTCGGTCAGCCCCAACGCCTCGCCGATCATCCCGCGAAGCACGCCCGGTTCGATCTCCCGCGACCGTCCCTTGAAGCCGCCCGTGGGCATCGCGACGCTCCCCGGCGGCAGTCGCCAGCGCCGATCGCGGAGGGCGTCGAGCAGGTGCACGAAGCTGAAGCTCGTCCCGAGCAACGCCACCGGGACTCCGTCGCGGCAGGCTGCGGTGAGGGTCTCGGTCACCGCGACCGCGTCGAGCGCGGCCCGTCGCACCACCCACGGGTCGGTCGATCCCTGGTGCCAGCGCGCGGCGAAGCGCGCGAGCATGAAGGACAGGGACGAGGTGGGCGCGATCTCCTCGGGTTCCGCGAGGAGCACGCAACGATACCCCGAGCCAGGGAGCAGCCACCTCGTCGCGGCGGTCACCGCGGCTGCCGCGTAGAGCGAGAGGTCCGCGAACTCATGGCGACCATGGACGTCCTGCGTAGTGCCGCTGGTCTCGAAGACCCGCACGCACGCCGCCTCCGGGAAGCAGGCCACGCGCGCGACCTTGAAGACATCCGTGGGCACGCTGGGAATCTCTGCGAGACAGCTCGGGTGACGATCGCCCAGCGCACCGGCCGCGACCCGATCGAGCACCGCGTTGCGGCCGCGTTGCCAGGCAAACACGGCGCACCCGAGCGCCTCCACCGCTGACGGATCGACCTGCTCCATCGGCCCGGTGGCCATCGCCAGGAGGCGCGCCCGCAGTCCCCTGCCCTCGTCGTCGAGCCAGGAGCTCATCGGTCGTGCGATTCCGCGAGCACCGCTGCGAGGGTCGCGCTGAAGGCCGCGATCTGCGCGTCGGTCAGACAGGCGGGGGGCGTGAGCGTGAGCACGTCGCCGGCGACGCCACCCGTCAACACGATGTACCCCTGTTCCAGCATGGCGCGGCACACCGCGAGCGCGCGACGCAGCCCGCCGTCGATGGCCACCCCGACCAGCACCCCGGCGAAGTTCATCCGCCGCACCCCGAGCCCGGGCGTCTCGAGGCACGAGCGCATCGAGCGCTCCAGCGAGGCCGCGCAACGGGCGATCATGGCCGCGGTCTCGGGTCGCTGGAGCACGTCGAGCGACGCGATCGCGGCGGCGCAGGCCAGCGGGTTGCCGAGGAAGGTCGACGTGTGGATGGCCTCACCGACCGGGTATCCCCACGCGGCCGCGACCTCCTCCCGGATGATCGCCGCGCTGACAGGCAATCCGCCGCCGAGCGCCTTGCCGATCACCAGCACATCGGGGTCTCCCCCCATGGCGATGGACTGGAACAGCCCCCCCGTTCGTCCGAGCCCCGTGTAGATCTCGTCCGCGATGACGAGCACCCCGTGTCGTCGGGCCAGCGCAGTCAGGGTCGCGAGCGCACCCGGCGCGGCAGGCTCGACGCCGCCTCGCCCGAGGGTCGGCTCGATGAGCAGCGCACCGGTGCGTCCCTCGGAGAGCACGGCCGCGACGTGCTCCAACGCGCGACCAGAGTCCGCCGTGGAGGGGTACGGTGCGAAGCGCACCGCCGGATTGAGCTGCCCCGCGAAGGGCTCCCGGAAGGCGAGCTTGTACCCGCAGGTCGAGAGCGCGCCGTAGCTCAGCCCGTGATACCCGCCCTCGAAGGCAAGCACCCCCGGTCGACCGGTCGCGAGCATGGCGGTCTTGAGCGCGGCCTCGACGGCGTCCGCGCCCGACAGACCGAGGATCACCCGGGCGGGCCACGGAGCCAGCGCGGCGAGCCGACCCTCCAGGCGGATCTTCTCGGCCGAGGGGTACACGTCGCCGAGGGCGTGGAGGAGCCTGCCCGCCTGCGACTGCACCGCGGCGACGACCTCGGGGACCCCGTGCCCCAGGAGCGCGACCCCGAAGCCCCCGGTCATGTCGACGTAGCGATTGCCATCCACGTCGACGACGTTGGCGCCGCGAGCCTCGGCCCACACGATCGGGTCATGGGACGAGCCGGTGAGCTCCTCGCGGCGGCGTCTGCGCGCCGTGAGACCAGGACACTCCGAACTCGCGAGGAGATCGACGAGGGCGCGGGTCGCGTCTCCGCCAGGACCGCTCGCGCGGACATTGGGGGGCAGGTCGCCGATGGGGGGAAGGAGGTCGGACATCGCAGACCCCCCGCATGGAAGCGAAGGGGCTCAACGGGTGGGCGGGGACGATCAGACCGCGGCGGGGGGCTCTTCGGCGGAGCGGGACTTCGGGGCCTCGGCGCGCACGGCCTCGGTCACGGGGCTCACCGAGACGGCCGTCTTGGCGCCCACCTTGGGGTCGCGGACGACGAGTTCGATGAGGCACATCTCGGCGTTGTCACCGCGACGAAACCCGGTCTTGAGGATGCGGGTGTAGCCGCCGTTCCGGCCGATGAAGCGCGGGGCGATCTCGCGGAACAGGTGCTCCGTGACATCGATGCGCTCGGCCTGACCCTCGACGATGCGAACCTGCCAGCGCGGCAGGTACGAACCGATCTGCCGCTTGAGCGCGAGGCGCTCCGCGGCGATCTTCGGATCGGAGACCGTCGCCGCGTTGGCGTCGGCGCCGAGGCGAGCGACCTGGGTGATCAGCGGCTCGGCGATGCGCCGCAGCTCCTTCGCCTTCTGAACGGTCGTCTCGATCCGCTCGTGGGTGAAGAGGTTGGCCGCGAGGTTCCTGAACATCGCATCGCGGCTAGAGCCGTCGCGGTCGAACTTTCGACCAGAATTCTGGTGACGCATGGCAGTGGTTCCTGGGGTTCAATCTCTAACAGGTGATCTCAGCCGTGCTCGGCCTTCCAGCGCTCGAGCAGTCCCGGCCAGTTTTCGATATGCGTGCCCAACTGGAGGTTGAGCTCGTTGAGCTTGTCCTTGATCTCCTTGAGGGACTTGCGACCAAAGTTCTTGGTCTTGAGCAGGTCCGCCTCGGTCTTCTGCACGAGCTCGCCGATGTACGAGATGTTCGCGTTCTGGAGGCAGTTTGCGCTGCGCACCGAGAGCTCGAACTCCTCCACCGACTTGAACAGGGCGTCGTTGATCGGCTCCTCGCGCGTCGCCGACGGCATGGAGACGACCTCGTCCTGCTCCTGGAAGTTGATGAAGATCTGGAGCTGCTCCTTGAGGATCTTCGCCGCGTAGGCGACGGCGTCCCGCGGGCGCACCGCGCCGTTGGTCCACACCTCGAGGGTGAGCTTGTCGTAGTCGGTCATCTGGCCGACGCGGGCGTTGGTGACCGTGTAGTTCACCTTGCGCACGGGCGAGAAGAGCGAGTCGATGGGCACCCAGCCGATGGCGAGGTTGGGGTCCTTGTTGCGCTCCGCGGGGACGTAGCCGCGGCCCATGCCGACGATCATCTCCATGGAGAGCTTGCCGCCCTTGGAGACCGTCGCGACGTGCTGGTTGGGGTTGAGCACCTTGATGCCCGCCATCGCCTCGGTCTTGATGTCCCCCGCGAGGACGGCGCCGGGGCCTTCCTTCACCAGGCTCAGGGTGTAGCGCTTGGCCTCCGCGGCCTGGAACACCACCTCCTTGAGGTTGAGCACGATGTCGGTGACGTCTTCCTTGACGTCGTCGATGGTCGTGAACTCATGAAGCGCGCCGTCGAGGCGCACCGCCGTGATCGCGGCGCCCTGGAGGGACGACAGCAGCACGCGCCGGAGCGAGTTGCCGATGGTGATGCCGAAGCCGCGCTCCAACGGCTCGCACACGAACTTGCCGTAGGACTCCGAGTGGCTCTCCCGGTCCTCCTCAAGGAGCGCCTTGGGTCGGATGAGGTCTCGCCAGTTGCGGGCCTGCGTGGACGACTGCGTCATGGAAACCTTTCCCTTCGTACACCACACAGCGCGAGGCCCCACCGAGCTTTGTCGATGGAGCCACTCGCGCTAATTCTTCAAATCAGCGGCTGTAGAACTCGACGATCAGCTGTTCCTTGATCTCGAGCCCGACCTCTTCGCGGAGCGGGAGCGTCTTCACCGTACCGGTGAACGACTCCTTCTCCAGCTCGAGCCAGGTCGTCGGCGAGCGCCGCTCGGCGCCCGTGACGGAGTCCTTGACCCGGGCGATCTCGCGCGACTTCTCGCGGATCGAGATCTTGTCTCCGGCCTTCACGAGGAAGCTGGGGATGTTGACCCGCTTGCCGTTGACCGTGATGTGGCAGTGCAGCACGAGCTGCCGCGCCTCGTTGCGGGTCGCCGCGAAGCCCAGGCGGTAGACGACGTTGTCCAGCCGGCGCTCAAGGAGCGCCAGGAGGTTCTCGCCGGTCACGCCCTTGGTCCGGTCGGCCTCGGCGAAGTACTTGCGGAACTGACGCTCCAGCACCCCGTAGATGCGACGCACCTTCTGCTTCTCGCGCAGGCGGAGGCCGTACTCGCTGAACTTCACGCGCTGCTCGCCGTGCTGACCCGGCGGCCGGGGACGGCGCTTGAACGAGCACTTCTCCGTGTAGCAGCGATCACCCTTGAGATACAGCTCCATCCCCTCGCGGCGGCAGAGCTTGCAGACCGGACCGATGTAACGCGCCATGACGACTAACCGCTCTCTTCTTCCTATAAACCGATGAGATCAGACCCGGCGACGCTTCGGCGGCCGGCACCCGTTGTGCGGAATCGGGGTGACGTCACGGATGAGCGTGACGCGGAACCCCGCGGTCGAGAGCGCACGCAGCGCGCTCTCGCGACCCGCTCCCGGGCCCTTGATGAAGACCGCGACCTCGCGCATCCCGTGCTCCGCCGCCTTGCGGACGGCGTCCTCCGCCGCGACCTGCGCCGCGAAGGGGGTGCTCTTGCGAGAACCCTTGAAGCCACGAGACCCCGCGGAGGACCACGCCACGGTGTTCCCGTAGATGTCCGCGATGGTCACGATCGTGTTGTTGAACGTCGCCTGGATGTGGCAGACGCCCTTCGGCACGTTCTTCCGTACCCTCTTCTTGCCCTTGAGCCCCGCCTTGCCGGTGGCAGCTCCGCTCGCTTGCGCCTTCGCCATCGAAGTCCTCTTGCCTTGTCTGTCGACCTACGAAACCGTTACTTCTTCGGGGGCGCCGCGCGGGAGACCGCGAGGCCCTTCCGCGGTCCCTTGCGGGTGCGGGCGTTCGTATGCGTGCGCTGGCCGTTGACCGGCAGGCTCTTGCGGTGACGGAGGCCGCGGTAGCAGCCGAGGTCCATCAGGCGCTTGATGTTCATCTGGACTTCGCGGCGGAGGTCACCCTCGACCTTGTAGTCGCCCTCGAGCACCTCGCGGACGCGGCGGAGTTCCGCGTCGGAGAGGTCCTGGGTCTTCTTGTCCGTCGGCACGTCCGCCTTCTGGCAGACCTCCAGGGCCTTGGCGGGCCCGATGCCGTACAGGTAACGGAGCGCGATCGAGATGTGCTTGCGACCCGGGAGGTCGACGCCTGCAATGCGTGCCATGTCTCAGCCCTGCCGCTGCTTGTGTCGGGGGTTCTCACAAATGATCCGCACCACCCCACGGCGGCGGATCACCTTGCACTTGTCACAGATCTTCTTCACGGACGGTCGGACCTTCATCGCTCCATCTCACTTGTGTCGGTACGTGATACGGCCTTTGGAAAGATCGTAGGGGCTGACCTCGACGCTCACGCGGTCGCCCGGGAGGATGCGGATGTAGAACTGCCGCATCCGGCCGGAGATCGTCGCGAGCACGTCCAGCCCATTGTCACACTTCACGCGAAACATCGCGTTGGGGAGCGCCTCTAGGACGGCGCCCTCGAATTCGAGCTTGTCCGCCTTCGCTTCGCGCGGTTCGGTGGGACGGTTGTTCCTGCGTGCCATTCGGCTCTATCGCGCTCCGATCGCCCGGAAGATTGCCTGGGTGACGTCATCTACGGCACCCACACCGTCCACGCGCCGGAGCAGCCCCTTGTTGCCATACCAGGCAACCAGCGGCGCCGTGAGCGCGGAGTAGTTCACCAGCCGCGGGCGGACCACATCCTCGCGATCGTCTTCGCGAAGGAGCAGCCGCTCGCCGCCCTCACCCCGGTCAGGTGAGGGGGGCGGATCATACTTGAGGTGATAGATACGTCCAGTGGTTTCGCCCACCCGGCGTCCAGTAATCCGCTCGAGGATCAACGCGTCGGGCACCTCGAGCAGCACGACGTGGGCGATCGCCCGCCCCAGCTTCGCGAGGATTTTGTCGAGGATTTCAGCCTGCGGAACCGTCCGCGGGAAGCCGTCGAGCACGAACCCGGGCGCCGCGTCGGGCTCCTGGACCCGCTCCTCGACCAGGCCGATGACGACCTCGTCGGGGACCAGAGCTCCAAGCTTCATGAACTCGTCGGCCTTGCGACCGAGCTCGGTGCCGGCCTTGCGCGCGGCGCGCAGCATGTCGCCGGTGGCGATCTGCGGGACGCCGAGCTTCGCGCAGAGGCGCTGCGCCTGGGTGCCCTTGCCGGCGCCCGGGGGACCGATGAAGACCACGTCCATGACTACGCGGCCCTCCGGCCCTGGATGCGCGGACCACCGGGGCCAGCGAAGCCCTCGAGGTGCCGCGAGATGAGGTACGACTCGATCTGGTTGACGGTGTCGAGGGCGACGCCCACCACGATCATGATCGACGTGCCGCCGAAGGGGAACGTCACCCGGAGGTACTGGCGCATGAAGTCCGGCAGGACGCACACGATGGCCACGTACATCGCTCCGCCGAAGGTGATGCGCATGAGCACCTTCTCGATGTAGTCGGCGGTGTCCTTGCCCGGGCGGATCATCGGGATGAAGGCGCCCTGCTTCTTCAGGTTGTCGGCCAGGTCCACCGGGGGAAAGGTGACCGACGTGTAGAAGAAGCAGAAGAACACCGTGAGCACGATGAACAGGGTGTTGTAGATCCAGTCGCCGCGCTGGATGGTGTCGCGGGCGGTCTCCATCCCGGGGATGCGGAGGTTGGCCAGGGTGGCCGGGAGCATCAGCACGGTCGACGCAAAGATCGGCGGAATCACACCGGACGAGTTCACCCGGAGCGGCAGATGGGTACGCTGCCCGCCGTACATCTTCCGGCCGATGATGCGCCGCGAGTACTCGATCGGGATGCGCCGCTGCCCGCGCTCGAAGAACACGATGGTCGCTACCGACCCGAGGATGAGCACGACCGCGAGTAGCAGCGACACGGGCGTGATCTGCCCCGTGCTCGTGAACTGCCAGGTCTGCGCGGCGGCCGAGGGGAAGTCTGCGACGATGCCCGCGAAGATGATCAGCGAGATGCCGTTGCCGATGCCGCGCTCAGTGATCTGCTCCCCCAGCCACATGATGAACGCCGTGCCGGTCGCCAGGCTCAGCATGGTCATCAGCCGGAAGTCCCAGCCCTTGTTGCGCACGACGTCGACCAGGTCGGCGGTCTGCCGCCCCTCCAGGTAGAGGGCGATGCTGAAGCCCTGCACCAGCGCGAGCACGATGGTCGCGTAGCGGGTGTACTGGTTGATCTTGCGCTGCCCCATCTCGCCTTCCTTGCGCAGCTCTTCGAGCGGCTTGAAGATCGAGCTGAGCAACTGGAAGATGATCGAGGCGGAGACGTACGGAGCAACGCCCAGCGCGAAGATGCTCACCTGCTCCAGCGCGCCGCCGGAGAAGAGGTTGAGCATGCCCAGCAGCGAGCCGGTGTTGTCCTGCCCCATGAACTCCTGCATGGCCTGGCGGTCGGCGCCGGGGACCGTCACGTAGACGCCCACGCGATAGACCGCGAGCATGCCGAGGCTGAACAGGAGCCGCCGTCGAAGCTCCGGGATCTTCGCGATGTTGCTGAGGGCGCCGAGTGCCATTCGGGTGTTCCTTGCGAGGGTTTCGGGGACGCGGCGGCGAGGTGTCGACCCAGTACGGGACGACGACCCCACCGCCCTACGCCGACGATCGGCGCGCGTCTATAACCCGAGATCAGCCCTTCGCGCTTCCCTCTGCCGGGGCAGCGGTGGTCGAAAGCAGTTCGACGGTTCCGCCCGCCGCCTCGACCTTGGCCCGAGCGCCCGCCGAGATGCCGTGCACCTTGAGCGTGAGCTTGATGGTCAGGTCGCCGTCGCCGAGGATCTTCACCCGATCGGCGCGCTTCTCGATGAGGCCCGCGGTGGCCAGCGCCGCCAGGTCGACGACCGAGCCGGCGTCGAACACCTTCTCGAGGGCGCCCACGTTCACCGCGGAGATCTCCGTGGCGAAGAGGGTGTTACGGAACCCGCGCTTCGGCAGGCGCCGCTGCATCGGGGTCTGGCCGCCCTGGAAGCCCATCTTGCTGAAGTTGCCGGGGTGCCGAGCCTTCTGACCCTTCTGGCCCTTGCCAGCGGTCTTTCCGAGCCCGGAACCCACGCCACGACCCCGACGGGTCCGCTTACGCACCGCCCCAACCGGGGGGTGCAGGTTGCTCAAAACGTTAGCCATCGATCTCCTCCACCGTGACAAGGTGGATCACCTTCTTGATCGCACCGCGGAAGGCCGGGGTGTTCGCCACCTCGACCGCAGTGTTCGGTCCGCGGAGTCCGAGACCGCTGAGGGTCTGCTCGAACTGGTAACGCTCGCCGATCGTGGACTTCGTCTGCGTCACTCGCAGCTTCGCCTTAGCCATCGCCGTACCTACGCCGTCTTCTCGGTGATATCTTCCACGGTCTTGCCGCGACGAGCCGCCGTCGCGCCGATGTCGCGCAGCTGCTTGAGGGCCGCGATCGTCGCCTTGACGGCGTTGTGCGGGTTGCGGCTCCCGAGGCTCTTCGAGAGGATGTCGCGGATGCCCGCACTCTCGACCACCGCGCGAACCGCACCGCCCGCGATGACGCCCGTGCCCGCCGAGGCGGGACGGAGCAGCACCTCGCCGGCGCCGAAGTGACCCACCACGTCGTGGGGGATCGTCGCGCCGACGCGCGGGATGGTGAACAGGTTCTTGCGCGCCTGCTCGTTGCCCTTGCGGATGGCCTCGGGCACCTCGTTGGCCTTGCCCAGGCCGACGCCCACGCGGCCGTTGCCGTCACCGACCACGATCAGCGCCGAGAAGGAGAAGCGGCGTCCGCCCTTCACCACCTTGGCGACGCGGTTGATGTTGACCACCCGCTCCTTGAGCTCCGCGCCCTCGTCGTTATCTGACATCGACATCGATGCGTCTCCCTCTTAGAAGCTCAGGCCCGCCTTGCGGGCGCCATCGGCGAGCGCGCCGACACGGTTGTTTTCCTGGTAGACATACCCATTGCGGTCGAAGACCACCTTGGTGATGTTCTTCTCCAGGCAGAGCTTGGCCACGGCCTCGCCGACCTTGCGGGCCGCGTCGAGCTTCCGGTCTTCCTTCACCGTGTCGCGCACCGTCGGGGACAAGGTCCCCACGGAGACGAGGGTGCTGCCGAGCACATCGTCGATCACCTGGGCGTAGATGTTCTTCGCGGACCGGAACACCGTCAGCCGCGGACGTTCCGCCGTGCCGGTGACCCTGCCTCGAATGCGCGTCTTGCGCCGGAGCCTCTGTTCGTCCTTCGCCTTCATCGTGTCCTCGACCTGTACGGCGCGCCCTCGGGCCACGCCGGCTTAAGTCACTTGCCGCCCTTGCCGCCCTTGCCAGCCTTGCCCGCCTTCTGGCGGATCTTGACCAGCACCGGGCTCGCCGTCGGCGACCCGTCAACCATCAACCGAACGCCCTTGCCCTTGTAGGGCTCCGGCGGACGGAACGACTGCAACTGTGCCACCGCCTTGCCGAGCAGGTCGCGGTCGACCGTCTCGAGCAGCAGCACCGTGTTCTTGCTGTCGCCCGGGATCTGCACGGTGAGCCCCTTCGGGACCTCGTACACCACCGGGTGGGACAGACCGAGCGAGAGGGTGAGGGTGGAGCCCTTGAGCTCGGCCTTGTAGCCGGTGCCCTCGAGGCGGATGCCCTTCTTGTACCCCTTCGACACGCCGGTCACCGCGTTGTTCAGGTGCGAGCGGAACGTGCCGCTCATACGCGAACCAACCTCGGGGGCCACGTCGGCCTTCGCCTCGACGATCGCGTTGCCGTCCTTCGTCACGATCTGGACGTCGGAGGTCATCGCGCGTCGCACGGTGCCCTTCGGACCCTTGACCTCGAAGAAGTCTGCGCCGCTCGTCACGCTCACGCCCTGCGGCAGGGCTACTGGTCGCTTGCCAATCCTCGACATGGCTTCACCACACTTCGCAGAGGAGTTCGCCACCCACGCCGAGGCTCCGCGCCTGGCGATCGCTCAGCACCCCACGAGAGGTGCTGAGAACCGAGATGCCGAGGCCGCTGCGCACCTTGGTGATCTTGTCGACCCCCACGTACACCCGTCGGCCGGGGCGAGAGACGCGGCGGATGCCCTCGATCGCCGGCTGGCGATCGCGGCCATACTTGAGCACCATCACGATGGTCTCGCGTCCCTCTTCACCGACATCGGCGCCCACCGAGGAGACGTACCCCTCGGAGACGAGGATCTCGGCCACTGCACGCTTCAACCTGGAAGCGGGCATCACCACACGCTCATGTCGCGCCATGACGGCGTTACGAACGCGGGTCAGCATGTCTGAAATCGGATCCGTCAACATCGTCGACCTCTCACCAGCTCGCCTTGGTCACGCCGGGCAGCTCGCCCTTGAGTGCCAGGTTGCGGAGGCACACGCGGCAGAGCTCGAACTTCCGGTAGTAGGCTCGCGCACGCCCACAGACCTTGCACCGGTTGCGGTGGCGTACCGCGAACTTCGGGGCTTCTTGCAGTTTCGCAAACGAACAGGCACGTGCCACGGTTTATCTCCCGTCTTCCTTCAGTGAAACTCAGTGACGAAACGGCATCCCGAGGTGTTGGAGGAGCGCTCGGCCCTCTTCATCGTTCACCGCGGTGGTGGTGATGCAGATGTTGAGTCCCTTCACCTTCTCCACCGTGTCGTAGTTGATCTCCGGGAAGATGATCTGCTCCTTCACCCCGAGGGTGTAGTTGCCCTTCCCGTCGAACGCCTTCGGGCTCACGCCCTTGAAGTCACGGACGCGCGGCAGCGCGAAGGTGACCAGGCGATCGAGGAACTCCCACATCCGCTCGCGGCGCAGCGTGACCATGGTGCCGATGGGCACCCCGGTGCGCAGCTTGAACGTCGCGATGCTCTTCCGGGCGCGGGTCACCACCGGCTTCTGGCCGGTGATCGCGGTGATCTGCTCGACGCCCATGTCGATGATCTTCGCGTTGCCCACGGCCTCGCCGAGGCCCATGTTGAGCGTGATCTTCACCAGCCGCGGCACCTGCATCGGGTTGGTGTACCCGAACTGCTTGAGCAGCGTCGGGATCACCTCGGCCCGGTACTTGTCCCGGAGGCGCGGGGGGATCTTCTGCTCGGGACCGCGCGGAGCCGCTTCCGCCGCAGGAGCGGCCGCGGGCTTCTTCTTCGGCGTACCGGCCTTGGCCTTCGCCGGCGAAACCGGCTTGGCTCCGCCCTTCGGCGCGTCGGCGCCCTTCTTCTTCTTATCGTCCGCCATCTTCTATTCCTCTTCGGCTTCGCGTTTCCGTTGGCGCTCGAAGCGCCCTGCAACGGGTCTCGCGCCCGGTTGTCCCGCGACGGTCGCTAGACCGTCTCGGCCTTGATTTCCTTGCCACTCTTCACCGCGACCCGGGTCTTCGACCCGTCCGCGGCGATCTTCGTCCGGACCCGCGTCCCCTTGCCCGTCTCCGGGTCGACCGGCATCACCTTCGAGAGGTGCATCGGGCGCTCGGCCTCGATGATCCCACCCTCGCGGTTGCGCGGCGTCGGGCGCGTGTGGCGCTTGACCTTGTTGAGCCCCTCGACCAGCACGCGCTGGGCCTCGGGGTACACGGTCAGCACCTTGCCGGTGCTGCCCTTCTCGTCACCGGAGATCACGACGACGGTGTCTCCCTTGCGGATTCTCGCGAGGCTCATATCAGATGACCTCCGGCGCCAGCGAAATGATCTTGCTGAACTTCTTGGCGCGCAGCTCGCGGGCCACCGGGCCAAAGATGCGGGTCCCGACGGGCTCGCCCTCCTTGTCGATGAGCACGGCGCTGTTCGTGTCGAACTTCACGTACGAGCCGTCGGGGCGCGAGTACTCGCGCACGGTGCGAACGACCACCGCGCGTGCGGTCTGGCCCTTCTTCACCTTCATGTTGGGGAGCGCTTCCTTCACGCTCACCACGATCACGTCGCCGAGCGCGGCGTACTTGCGCCGCGACCCGCCGAGAACCTTCACACACTGGACGCGACGCGCACCGGAGTTGTCCGCGACGTCCAGGATTGTCCGCATCTGGATCATTGGTCTCTACCGCCTCTTCCCAACGCTCAGGACTGCTCGGGCCGGGAAACCAGACGGATGACCGTCCAGCGCTTCTCGCGGGAGATCGCCCGGTGCTCCCGGATCTCCACCACGTCGCCAGCCTTGAACTGCTGGGTCTCGTCGTGGGCCTTGTACTTCTTCCGCCGGCGGACGTACTTCCCGTACACCGAGTGACGCACCGAGCGCACCACCTCGACCACCACCGTCTTCTGCATCTTCGCGCTCGTGACCTTGCCGATCAGCGTGCGCTTGCGGCCGTGGACCTCGGTCTCAGCGGCAGTTGCTTCCGTCGTCATCTTATCAACCCTTCGCCTTCGCGCGCCCGGTGCGCACGGTCAGCGCGCGAGCGAGGTCGTGTCGGAGCTTGGCGATCTTGCTCGTGTCATCGAGCAGGTTCGCGTGGTTGCGAAATCGCGTATCAAGAAGCCCCTTGGTCGTCTCGTCGATGTAGGCGTTGAGCTCCACATCCGACTTCGCGACCAGGTCCTTCGCGGTAGTTCCCTTGGCCATCGATCGTCTCCCTCAGCCAATCGCGCGGGTGATGACCCGCGCCTCGAGCGGCAGCTTGTGGCCGGCGAGGCGGAAGGCCTCACGAGCGACTTCCTCCGGGATGCCGCCGAGCTCGTAGATCACGCGCCCGCGCAGCACCACCGCCACCCAGCCCTCCACGGCGCCCTTGCCGTGACCCATGCGGGTCTCGAGGGGCTTCTTCGTGATGGGCTTGTCCGGGAACACCCGGATCCACAGCTTGCCGGCGCGCTTCACGTGGCGGGTGATCGCCATACGGGCGGCTTCGATCTGCCGCGCGCTGATGTGACCGGACTCCACGATCTGCAAACCGAAGTCACCGAAGGACACGTCGGACCCGCTCTGCGCGGTGCCCTTCAGGTTGCCCTTCATCTGCTTGCGGTACTTGACCTTCTTCGGCGAAAGCATCTTCTCTCCTCCGGCGATCGCTCAGCGGGTTCCCGGGCGGCGCTTCTTCTGCGGAAGCACCTCACCCTTGAACAACCAGACCTTGACTCCGATGGAGCCGTACGTGGTGTGCGCCTCCGCGGTGCCGAACTCGATGTCCGCGCGGAGCGTGTGCAGCGGCACCCGGCCCTCGCGGTAGCTCTCGACGCGCGCCATCTCCGAGCCGCCGAGGCGGCCCGCGCAGCGGATGCGGATCCCGCGGGCGCCCAGCTTCATGGCGGCGCCGACGGCCTTCTTCATCGCGCGGCGGAAGGACACCCGGCGCTCGAGCTGGGTCGCCACCGTCTCGGAGACGAGCTGCGCGTTGGTGTCCGCCTTGCGGATCTCCTGCACGTCGATGACCACGTCGTCGGCGTTGGCGTTGGTGTAGTGGAGGAGCCCGGGGAACGGCGCCGCGCCCTTGCGCTCGGCCGGCTTGCCCTTCTTCAGCTCCTCGACACCCTTACCGCCCTTGCCGATCACGATGCCCGGGCGCGCGGTGTAGATGATGACCTTCACCTTGGCCGCGGCGCGCTCGATCTCGACCGCGGAGATGCCCGCGTTCATCAGCTGCTCCTTGACCACGCGCTTGAGGGTGATGTCCTCATGCAGCCAGGCAGCGTAGTTGCGCTCCTCGAACCACTTCGAGTTCCAGGTCTTGATGACCCCCAGGCGGAACCCGTACGGATGTACCTTCTGTCCCATTGCTCGCCTATTCCTGCGTCGCGGTGGTCGTCCCGGCGGCGTCGCCGGAGGCGGTCTTCTTGGTCTTCTTCGGCGCCGGGGGCGGCCGATCGGTCAACGTGATCGCGATGTGGCTGACGCCCTTCGTGATCTGCGTCGCGCGACCCATCGCCCGGGGCCGCCAGCGGCGGAGGTGCGAGTTGGGGCCCTTGTCGACCGACCCGATGGACACGTACAGCCCGTCGACGTCCACCGAGGGGTTGAGCACACGCGCATTGGCCAGAGCCGACTCGATCACCTTTCGGACGACCGGGGCCGCAGCCTTGCGGGTGTACAGCAACATGTTGATCGCCTCGGCCACCTTCTGGCCGCGGACAAGGTTCACGACAGTCCGCGCCTTTCGGGGCGCGACTCGCGCAAACCGCGCAATCGCCTTGCTCTCCATCGTCGTTGCTTCCGTTTCACCAGCGCGGTGGCTCTCGCCGAACCTGCTGGGCTCCCATCGACGCGTCCACCCGGGAATTGGGTGCAGCCGCCGACATAGAAGGTTTCGCCCGTCGGGAACCTGAGTTCCTCCGGGGAGGGCGCGGCATGTACCACTCGTTTTCCGGAGGCGTCAAGAGCCTCTTGCAATCTGCCCCGACGTAATTTCGGAGCTCTCCTGGAATTCTCGCAGGACTTGAGTGATTCCGGGCGCGCTGATAGACCGTCCCTCGTCTCGCAGCCCTCACCCCTGCCGGAGTGGCGGAATTGGCATACGCAGCGGATTCAAAATCCGCCGAGGTAACCCCTCATACCGGTTCGACCCCGGTCTCCGGTACCAGCTCCGCGCCCGAGCGCGCCCGAGCGCGCCCCAGCGTCCCCCGCGCACCGTGACGGTGCGTTCGCGCTGCGGCCGCGGCGCCCGGGACCGCTACGATCGCGGCCCTGATGACCCCATCGTGCCGATGGCTGCTCGCGGCCGCGCTCACCGCGCTGGGCTGCGCGCACGCCCCCTCCCCTCCCTCCCCCCGACGCCGGAGCACCATGCGCCACCAACCCCGCGCGACCGTCCCTCCCACCGCCCACGCCGATGCGCTCGTCGCGCAGTACTCCGAGACCTGGCGCTTCCGCCTCGGCGCGCCGGAGTCGGTGCGGGTCACCCCCGACGGCCGCGAGGTGCTGTTTCTCCGCTCTGGCGCGCGTGATTTCGTGCGCGACCTCTACGCCTTCGACGTGCGCACCGGGAGCGAGCGGCGCCTGCTCACCTCCGCGGACCTCCTCGGGGGCGCCGACGAGTCGCTCACCGTCGAGGAGCGGGCGCGACGGCAGCGCCTGCGCATGTCCGCGCGAGGCATCGCGACGTACCAGCTCTCTCCCGACGGCGGCCGCATCCTCTTCCCGCTGTCGGGCCGCCTGTACGTCTACGAGCGCGCGTCGCAGCGGGTGCGTGCGCTCACCGACGACGGAGGCGCGCCGCTCGACCCCCGGTGGTCGCCCGACAGCAGCCACGTCGCGTGCGTACGCAGTGGCGAGCTGCACGTCATCGACGCCACCAGCGGCGCGCAGCGCCGGCTCACCACGGGCGCATCCGACGGGGTCACCCACGCGACCGCAGAGTTCGTCGCGCAGGAGGAGATGGACCGCATGGAGGGCTACTGGTGGGCGCCTGACTCGCGCGCCCTGGCCTACCAGGAGACCGACGAGCGTGAGGTGGAGCGCTTCCACATCGCCGACCCGATGCACCCGGAGCGGGCGCCCGATGCCTTCGCCTACCCCCGCGCGGGGCGACAGAACGCCCGGGTGAGGCTCGGTGTCGTCGCAGCGCAGGGCGGCCCGACCACCTGGGTACGGTGGGACCGCGAGGCCTTTCCCTATCTCGCGAAGGTCGTGTGGAACGAGGGCGCACCGCTCACGATCCTCGTGCAGAGCCGGGCGCAGACCGAGGAGCGGCTCCTCGCGGTCGCCCCCGATGGGGCCACGCGCCCGCTGCTGACGGAGACCGACAGCGCGTGGGTGAACATCGACTCGAGCGTGCCGCGGTGGCTACCAGGCGCGACGGGGTTCCTCTGGTCGACTGAGCGGGAGGGGCGGTGGCAGCTCGAGCTGCGGCGCCCGGACGGGGCGCTCGAACGTGTCGTGGTGCCGCCCGAGGTGGGCTACCGGAAGCTGCTCCGCGTCGACGCCACCACACGATCGATCTGGTTCCTGGCGAGCGACGAGCCCACGGAGCAGCACGTGTGGCGCGCTTCCCTCGATGGGCCCGCGACCCCGGAGCGCCTGACACCGCTGCCGGGCGAACACGACGCGGAGATCGGCGGCGGCGATGTGCGGGTCGTCCATCGCAATGCGCTGCGGGAGGCCTCCTCGTGGAGCGTGGTGCGCGGCACCCAGGTGGTCGGCGCCCTCGCCTCGCAGGTAGAGGAGCCCGCGCTCGCCCCGCGGGTCGAGCTCGTGCGCGTGGGCGACGACGAGCTGCGCGCGGCCATCGTGCGCCCGTCGAATCATCGAGCCGGGCAACGCTACCCGGTGATTTTGATGGTCTACGGAGGGCCGCACGCGCAGATGGTGGGCCAGGCGCGGGCGCGCTTCATCCTGCACCAGTACTTCGCGGAGCAGGGCTTCGTGGTCGTCGCGCTCGACGGGCGCGGCACGCCGCACCGCGGGCGCGACTGGGAGCGGGCCATCCATCGATCGTTTGGTGACGTTCCCCTCGACGACCAGGTGCGCGGGCTGCGGGCGCTCGGCGCGCGGTACCCGGAGCTCGACCTCGAGCGGGTGGGGGTCTACGGCTGGTCCTTCGGGGGCTACCTCTCGGCGCTCGCCATGCTGCGGCGCTCGGACTTCTTTCGCGCCGGAATCGCGGGCGCGCCGGTGTCGGACTGGCGCGACTACGACACGCACTATACCGAGCGCTACATGGGGGTCCCCTCGGGCGACGACGACCCGGCGTACCGGCAGGGCTCGCTGCTCACCTGGGCCGACGGGCTGCGTCGGCCGCTGCTCGTCGTGCACGGGACGGCGGACGACAACGTGTACTTCCTCCATGGTGTGCGGCTCTCGGACGCGCTGTTCCGCGCCGGGCGCTCCCATGAGTTCCTGCCGCTCGCCGGGTCGACCCACAGCGTGGCCGACCCCGCGGTGGCGCAGCGCCTGTACGGTCGCATGGCGGACTTCTTCCGTCGGCACCTCCGCCCATAGCGCCGCCCGCGGTTGCCTGGGCAGCGTCAGTCGGAGTATCCGCGGCGGTGATGCTCCCCCTCCCCAGCGATGCCGCCCTCAGCGCGCTGCGCGCCGCGTTTTCCGACGATCTCGTGAGCTTCGACCGCGAGCTATTCGCGACCTACGGGCGCGACTGGACCCGCGTGCATGAGCCCGCCCCGTGCGCCGTCGCGCTGCCGCGGACGACGGCGGAGGTCGCTGCGCTGGTGCGCTTCTGCGCCGCGAACGACATCGCGGTGGTGCCCTCCGGGGGGCGCACGGGGCTCGCGGCGGGGGCGGTCGCGGTGCGGGGCGAGCTCGTGCTGTCGCTCGAGCGCATGCGACGCATGGACCCGGTGGACCGCGTCGCCCAGACGGTGCGCGTCCAGGCGGGCGCCGTCACCGAGGCGGTGCACGAGCACTGCGCGCCGCACGGCCTGACGTGGCCCGTGGACTTCGCCTCGAAGGGCTCCTCGCACGTGGGCGGCAACATCGCGACAAACGCGGGCGGCGTGAAGGTGATCCGCTACGGACTCACCCGGCACTGGGTGCTGGGCCTGGAGGTCGTCACGGCGCAGGGCGAGGTGCTCTCGCTCAACGGCGCGCTCGAGAAGAACAACACCGGCGTCGACCTGCGACAGCTCTTCATCGGGAGCGAAGGGACGCTCGGGGTCATCACCGAGGCCACGCTGCGGCTCACGCGCCTGCCCGGCGCCCTCGATGTCATGCTGTACGCGGTGCCCGATCTCCCGGCCGTGCTGCGCCTCTTCGAGGCTGCGCGGCAGGGGCCCTTCACGCTGTCGGCCTTCGAGTTCTTCACCGAGCGGGCGGCCGCGAGGGTGCAGCGGCACCGCGGGCTCACCCCGCCCTTCGCGGTGGGGCAAGGGTGCTACGTGCTGATCGAGGTCGAGGCGACCCACCGAGAGGCGCTGGAGCAGTGGGCCGCCGGGCTGTTCGAGCAGGAGCTCGTCTCGGACGGGGTGCTCGCGCACGGCCGCGCGCAGTCGGCGGCGCTCTGGCAGCTGCGGGAGGCGATCTCCGAGAGCCTCTCGGCCACCGGGGTGCTCCACAAGAACGACGTGGCCCTGCCCATCGCGGCGCTCGCGCCCTTCTGCGCGGCGCTCGATGCCCTCTTCGCGGAGCGCTACCCGGGGTGGGAGGTGGTGCTCTTCGGTCACATCGGCGACGGCAACCTGCACATCAACGTGATGAAGCCCGACGAGCTCGATCGCGCGGAGTTCTTCGCGCGCACCGGCGAGGCCGACCACGCGCTCTTCGCGCTCGTGCGCGACCATGGCGGCAGCATCTCCGCGGAGCACGGCATCGGGCTGCTCAAGAAGCCCTATCTCGCGTACTCGCGCTCGCCCGAGGAGATCGCGCTGCTCCGCGCCATCAAGCGGGCCTTCGACCCGAAGGGGATCCTCAACCCCGGGAAGATCCTCGACGGCTGAGACCCGCGCCGCACGTCGATGGGCGCTTGCGTCGCGGTCGGCGCGGCGAGGATCATCCGCGGGATCCATGGCACGCCGTCCGTCTCGCAACCAGGGCTCGCGCGGCTGGCGCACCGTCGCCGCGGGCCCGCCGCCCGCCGCCCGCCCGTCCCCGCAGGCGCCCGCCGCCCCGCCCCGCCCGGAGGCGCCACCGCCCGACGCGCCGGCCTTCGGCGAGCGCCCCTGGGAGCAGCACCTCGTCGTGGGCCTGCTGGCGCTCATCGTCCAGGCGGTGCAGTACCGGCTGCTGTCGGGTGACCCGTCGGTCAGCGGGCCGATCATCGACGGCCGCGAGTACCACGCCGAGGCCCTGCGCATCGCGCAGTCGGGCGCGGCGCCGGCGCTGCCCCACTGGCAGTCACCCCTCTTCGCGTGGGCCCTCGCCGCCGCCTACCGCCTCGTCGACGCGCGGCCCGCCACGGGGCTCATCGTGCAGGCGCTGTTCGCCGTGGCGATCGCGCAGCTCGTCGTGGTCGTCGCTCGCCCGGTCCTGCCGCCGCGCGCGGTGCTGGCCGCGGGCGCCTGCGCGGCGCTGTACGGCCCGCTGCTCTTCTTCTCGTCGCAGCTCATCGCCGCGCCGCTCGACGCCGCGCTGGCGCTGCTCGCGCTGGCCGTCGCCGTGCGCACCACCGCGGCGAGCGCGCCGTGGGTGCACCTCGCGCAGGGCCTCGCGCTGGGCGCCGCGGTCGCGGCCCGCGGCACCGTCGCGCCCTTCGGGGCCTTCCTCGCGTGGCGGGTGTGGGAGGCCCGCGCGACGCTCTCCCGCCCCGCGGTCGCCGCGCGCATCGGGGCCCTCGCGGCGGGGGTGTTCGCGGGGATGCTCCCGGTGGGCATCTCCACGTGGCAGCGCTACGGGCGCTTCAGCCTCGCGACCGCCAACGCCGGCGTGAACCTCTTCGTCGGCAACAACAGCGACGTCGCGGGCACGACCGCCATCCGCCCCGGCTGGCGCTGGGACGACCTCGCCTTCGAGCCGGCGCGCCATGGCGTCTTCGAGCCCTTCGCCCAGTCGGCGTACTTCACCGACCGCGCCCTCGGGTGGGCGGCGCACCACCCCTACGCCTTCGCGCGGGCGCTGCTGATGAAGCTCGTCGACACCTTCAACGGCGCCGAGATCGCGCGCAACCTCGACCCCTACGGATCCCTCGGGCGCACGCCGCTCACCGCCGCGCTGCTGTGGCAGCACGGGCTGCGCCTTCCCTTCGGCCTGGTGCTCCCCCTCGCCGCGGTCGGCGCCTGGAGCGCGCTCCGCGAGCAGGGCCAGCCCGACGAGCAGCGATCGGCGTGGCGGGCGCTCGTGGCCTTCGTCGGGCTCAACGCGCTGGGCGTCGCGCTCTTCTTCCCGTCCGGTCGCTACCGGCTGGCGATCGCCCTCGCGATGCTGGTGCCCGCCGTGGAGGGCGCGCGGGTGCTGGCCCGGTGGTGGTCGGCACGGTCGGTCGACCGCCGGGTCGCGGCCGCGGGGGCTGCCCTGCTCGTCGCCGCCAACGCGCTGCCGCCGATGACCGGGCCCGACATGCGCGAGGAGGGTCCGCTCCAGGTGGGCTGGGCGCACCTCTCGGCCGGGCGCACCGCCGACGCCGTGCGGGTGCTCCGCGACGAGAGCGCGCGGCGCCCCGACGACGCGGACGTCTGGCGCTCGCTCGGCGAGGCGAGAGACCGCGCGGGCGACCAGGCAGGCGCCATCGAGGCGCTGCAGCGGGCGGTACTCCTGGCGCCCAGGAGCGCCCACGCGCGGCACCACCTCGGGGCGATCCTCTTCACGTCGGGCCGGGCGGCGGAGGCGCGCGTCCACCTGGAGTCCGCGGTGCGCCTCTGGCCCGCGCACCCGCTGGCGTGGATCGACCTCGCGGGCGCCTGCCTCGACACCCAGGACCCTGCGGCGGCCCGACGCGCGGGCGACGAGGCCGTGCGACACAACCCGTCCGGCGGATACGGCTGGTACTACCGCGGTCTCGCGCGGCAGCGCCTGGGCGACCCCGCGGGGGCCATCGCCGACCTCAACGAGGCCGCGCGCCTGCTGCCCGCTACGCTGGAGGTGCGCTTCGCGCTGGTCGAGGCCATCGATGCTACAGGCCGCAGGGCCGACGCCATCGCGGCGCTGCGCGAGCTCCTCCGGGCTGCGCCCCGCAACCGCCGCGCGCGGGCCCTCCTGCGGCGTTGGGAGCCCGCCACGCAGTGACGCCGCGGCTGCGCAGGCCCGGGGCCGCGTTTGCGACCCCCACGGCCCGGAGGTAGCGTTCGCCCATGCGCGAGATCGCGTTGGGACAATGGACCTACTTCGCATGGCACCTCCCCACCGCGCTCCTGTGCGTCGCGGCCGGTGCGCTCGCGACGGTCATGGCCCGCTCGCTCTGGCGCGAGGAGTTCAGCGTCGCCGAGCGTCGGCTGAGGTTCTCCGTGCTGGGCTGGAGCGCCGTGCTCTCGTCGCTGCTCGCCCTCGCGGCGTGGCCCTACCTGTCGGCCTTCGCGTCGGTCGAGGTGCAGCGCGACGGCACCTGGACGCTCCACAACTACCTCGGCGTGCCCGTCGCCGTGGTGCCCGCGAGTGAGTCCCGCCGCGTCGAGGGCGAAGACCTCGGCGGGCTCAACCTCGGCTCCGGGCGCATCCGGGTGCTGCGCGCCGACGGCTCGGCGCTGGACTCCGTGCGCATCTCCGGGCCGCGCTTCGAGCGCGCGCGGGCGGAGCTAGGCTACCCCGCCGAGGCCCTGCGCCCCTCGCGCGGGAGCGTGCTGACCGGCGCCCACACCTACGGCCCCGGCGGCCCGGTGATGGACGCCGAGATCGCGTCACGCTGAGGAGGCCAGCGCGTCGAACGCGGCGATCACCGCGGCCGGCGCCTGCACCAGCTCGACCAGCACGCCCTCCGCGCCCCGCGGCGACTCCGCGTTGCCCCTGGGGTGCACGAAGCACACGTCGAAGCCCGAGGCGCCGCGACGAATACCACCCGGGGTAAAGCGCACCCCCTGGGCGGTGAGCCAGGCGACCGCGGCCGGGAGGTCGTCGATCCACAGCCCGACGTGGTTGAGGGCCGGCTCGTGGACCCGCGGGCTGCGCGCCGGGTCGATGGGCTGCATCAGGTCGACCTCCACGCGCGCGAGGCCGCGGCCCACGCTGGTGATGTCCTCGTCGACGTTCTCGCGCTCGCTGCGGTAGCTGCCCTCGGCGGCGAAGCCGAGCAGGTCGACCCAGAAGGCCCGCAGCGCCGCCTTGTCGGCGCCGCCGACGGCGATCTGCTGCACACCCAGCACCCGAAACGGCCGTTCGCTCATCGTCTCATCTCCTCGTGGTCATGGAACCGGGCGCCCCGGGCGAGCCGGGCGCGAATCGCGCAGCAGGTCGGCGGCGGAGTCGAGGCGCAGCGGCGCGTCGTTGGCCTCCCGCGAGGGGTGCCAGCTGCGACCCTGGTCGTCGCTCCACCGCACCACCGTGGCGTCGCCCGCCATGAAGAGGAGCAGCCGGGCGCCCTGGGAGAAGATCCACGCCGCGCGGGCGGCGAGGCCCCCGTGGCGCACGTCGTCGGAGAGCACCACGAGCTCGTCGAGGGCGGCGCTGGCCGGCGAGGCGATGGGGCGGCGCAGCACCCGCGGCGCGTCGTGTTCGCCCACCGCGCGCACCATCACGAGCGCGTCGCCCGAGCGGGCGAGCGCGCGGAGGCCGGGCACGCGGACCGGGGGCGTGCAGCCGCCCGCGAGCGCGCACGACTGGAAGCTCTCCTCGGCCACCACCGTGACGCCGGCGCCGTCGCAGGCCAGGCGCACCGGGCGGCCCGCCGACTGCGCGACGCCCAGCTCCCGCGGGCCGTGCGCGTCGACCGCGAGCACCCGCGTGTCGCCGGAATCGACGACGGCGACGTACGCGAGCGCGCCGGCCTGGCAGGTGGAGACGAGCGCCGCCGCGGAGCGCAGCGGGGCCGGGGCGCGCCACGCGGTCTGCACGCCGAGGGCGCGGAAGTCGAGCGCGAGGCCGCCCGCCGTCGCGGTGCTGGTGACCCACCAGACCAGGGAGGGGTCGCCCGCGGCGACCAGCGCGGACTCCCGATCGGTCGCCACCTCGGGGCCGAGCGGGGCCACCGCGCCGGGCGCTCCCCGCGCGACCTGCTCGAACTGGGCGCGGCCGCCGCGCGTGGTGATGGCGTACACGACGTCGCCGCGCACGCGCAGGGGAAGGCTCTGGAGGGGCACGCCGCGGAGGCCGAAGAGCGGGGACCAGGGCTCGTCCGCCGACGCGACGGCGTAGGAGCCCGCGCCCTGGTCGACGAGCGCGAGGGCCTCGGCGCGGTCGCTGGGCAGCAGGGCCAGGACGCCGCCTGAGGGCCCCGGCGCGGGGTATCGACGACAGCGGATGGTGCCGCCGCCGTCGCGGCTGCGGCAGAAGATGCGCTCGCGGCTGTGGTCGACCCACATCACCGAGAGCACGCCGTCGCCGGCGCTCGAGCCCGCCAGCGTGGCCGACTCGGAGAGCGACACCGGGAGTTCTTCGCCCGCCTCGACGGCGCGCGGGCGCGGGGCGTCGACCATGGACGCCGCGCGGAGGGACGAGCCCGCGTCGTCGAGCCGCTGCGCGACGCGGGCGCGGAGCTCGTTCCAGCGCGGGCGCCAGGCCCCGAGCTCGGCGGGGGCGCCCTCGCGGCGAAGCGCGGCCACGAGCGCATCGTCGGTGCGGAGCGCGGCGCGGAGGCGCCCGACCGCGACGGCCTCGTCTCGCGCGGCGCTGGGCCCGAGGAGGTCGAGGCAGCGCGACGGCCACGCGCGCCCCGCGTCCGGGCCGAGGGCCACCCGGCGCAGGTGCCGCGAGAGCTCGTCGGGGCGCGCCGGCGGCGGGTCGGTGCCGAAGAGGCAGCCCTCGACGCGCGCCATGGGGTCGGCCCACGCGAGCGCCTCGCGCCTCGCCGCCTGCTGCCGCGAGGCCTTCCGCTGCCACGCGAACATCGCGCCGCCGGCCCCCCCGAGGATCGCCACCGCACCGGCGGCCAGGAGCGCCCGAGGTGCCGCCGCGCGTCGTCTGTATCTCACGTCCCCTTCGCCTCTCGTCCCGTCGCGCGCGGTGTACCGTCCGAACTTACACCATGAGTTCCGACCCCCACCAAGCCCCTTCCGCCGACGACTTCTCGTGGGAGCCCCGGGCGCGCTACCGGGCGCTGCTGCTCGCGCTGCGCGAGGTGATCGCCGCGGCGGCGTCACTCCGGGCGCTGCTGCTCAACTCGGGCGACCTGCTGCACGCGCTGCTCGACGCCGAGCGCGTCACGGTGTTCGCCGCGGACGAGCGCGGCGCGTCGCTCTACTCCGTCGCCCGCAGCGGCGGGGCGTCGCAGGCGCTGCGCGTTCCCATCGACGCGCAGAGCATCGCGGGCTTCGTCGCGCTCTCCCGCCGCTCGGTGCTGCTCCGCGACGCCGAGGACCCGGCGCAGCTCCGCGCCCTGCACCCGCTGCTCGCCCGCGACGAGGCGCGGGAGCCCGGGGTGCGCAGCGTGCTCGCGACGCCGATCCTCGGGGCGACGCGCGCGGTGGGGGTGCTGGAGTTCGTCAACTCGCTCGACGGGGAGGTGTTTCGCGCGGACGACCAGCGGCTCGCGGAGGCCATCGCGCGGATGATCGCCCCGAAGCTGGAGTCGCTGCGCGCCGAGGCCGCCCCGGCGCGGACGGCGGGGTCGCGCTTCCCCCCGCTGCGAGGGTCCGGGGCGGAGGACAGCCTGGCGCAGCTCCTGGCTGAGGTGGGGCGGGTGCGCACGCCCGAGAACGATCGCGACGACGACGCCCGCGACACCGACGACCGGGACACCGACTCCCTCGCGGCCCGGCTCGTCCGGCGCGTGGTGCTCGACGCCCACGAGCGCGGCGCCTCGGACGTGCACTTCGAGCCCACGGGCACCCGCGGCGGGCTGCGCGTGAGGCTCCGGATCGACGGCGACTGCGTCGACCACGCGACGGTGCCCGGCACCTTCCGATCGAGCCTCGTGCAGCGCATGAAGGTGCTCGCGGACCTCGACCTGGCCGAGCGGCGCCGACCCCAGGACGGGCGCTTCCGCATCCAGGCGGGGGACACCCCGATCGACGTGCGGATGGCCACGCTGCCTACGGTGGGCGAGAACGAGGACGTCACCCTGCGCCTGCTTTCGGCGTGGCGACCGCGGCCGCTCGAGGAGATGGACTTCTCGGCCGTGAACCTCGCGCGCTTCCAGTCGATCATCGCGGCGCCGTACGGGATCGTGCTCGTGGTCGGGCCGACGGGCTCGGGCAAGACCACCACCCTGCACGCCGCCGTGGGCGCCCTCAACACCGCCGACCGGAAGGTGCTCACCGTCGAGGACCCGGTGGAGATCGTGCAGCCCGGGCTGCGCCAGGTGCAGGCGAACGCCCGCATCGGGCTGGGCTTCCCGGAGGTGCTGCGGGCCTTCCTGCGCTCGGACCCGGACGTCATCCTGGTGGGCGAGATGCGCGACCGGGTGACCGCGGGCGTCGCCGTCGAGGCCTCCCTCACGGGCCACCTCGTGCTGTCCACCCTCCAGGCCAACAGCGCGGCCGAGACCGTGCCCCGCCTGCTCGGGATGGACATCGACTCCTACGCCTTCGCCGACGCCCTCCGCGGTGTGCTCGCGCAGCGCCTCGTGAAGCGGCTCTGCACCCACTGCCGCGCGCCCTACGCGCCCACCCCGACGGAGTGGGAGCAGGTCTCCCACGCCTACGGACACGACGCCTTCGCGCTGCGCACCGAGCGCACGTCGTCGGAGTTCATGCTGCACCGCGCGATCGGCTGCGCCCGCTGCAACGGCACGGGCTACCGCGGCCGGGTCGCGCTCCACGAGATCCTGCCCGGCAGCGGCGCGATCGCGTCGCTCATCCGACAGCGGGCGACCATCGTGGAGCTGCGCCAGGCGGCCGACCGCGAGGGGATGACCACGGTGCTACAGGACGGCATCGAGAAGGCGCTCCACGGCATCACCGACCTGGGCCAGGTGCGCTCGAACTGCCTCTAGGACCTCCGGGCGCGCCAGGCGAGCGCGCTGAAGGTCACCGCGAAGCCGACGGACTGCACCGCGAAGAGCCACTCGTGCTCGCGCCACGGCACGCACAGCCACGCCGCGGCGGACCACCACAGCGCCGCCAGGAGGCCGGTCGCGCGCCGACGGAAGCGGGCGGACAGCGGCCTGCGGCGGGCCGCGATCGCGGCGGCGAGGCCGTAGCCCAGCGACCCGACGAGCGTGGCCAGCAGGACCATCCGCATGACGCCGTTGAGCGCGCGGCGCGCGGGGCTCTCCCAGGTGGTCGGGCCGCGCACCGAGTCGAGCGTGGCGCGGAGCATGGAGCGGGCGGCGCTCGCGCGGTGGCTGGGCGCGAGGAGCACGACGAGGACGGCGTCGTCGTCGAGGGGGATGGCGGTGGCGAAGCGGGTGACCGACGCGCCGTTGGTCAGGGGCGAGACGCCCACGAGGGTCTCGACGGGGAAGCCCAGCACGCGGTCGTGCTCGACGTGGTCGGCGAAGCGGAAGCCGTCGGCGCGGCGGAACTCCGCGCGCTCGGGGGGTAGCAGCGGGCGCTGCGGCACGATGGCGTCGAGGTGCAGCAGCTGGAGCACCATCGGCGGCTCGTCGGGGAGGTCGCCCCCGCGCCGGAACACGCCGAGCAGGTCGCGGGTGGCGCCCTCGGGCTCGACCCGCACGAAGCCGTCGGGGACCGTGAGCGAGAAGCGCGGGCGCTCGTGGCGGACCACCACGGGGTCGGCGCTGGCGGCGCGGCCGAGCGCGAGGGTCGCGGCGAGGGCGAGCGCGGCGGGGCGCACGATGGCTAGCGGGCGGGGTAGCGGGTGAGGTCGAAGGTGAAGCCATCGGGGGCGGCGGTGCCCTCCGGGGGGCTGAGGTCGACCAGCCGATCGGCCTCGACGACGGCCTCGTAGCGCACGCGGCTGGCCGGGCCGAGCACGCGGAGTCGCACCCGCGGCGCGCCAGCCTCGACCACGAAGGACTGCACCCGCCGCCCATCGGCGACGCCGCCGATGAAGGTGGGGGTGCCGGCGTTGACGTTGCCCCGGATGACCGCCTCGACGGTCACGCGATCGACCGGACACGGCTCGCGGTCGTCGTCGTGGTTGACCGTGCGGCAGCTCGGGAGCAGCGCCCAGATTCGCCGTCCCTGGCCGAGGGCGCCGATGCCGAAGGCCGTGCTCGCGGGCGGCGCGGTGAACAGGAACACCCGCATGCGGCGCAGCATCCCGTCGACCGCGGACACCGGCACCGGGATCACCTCGGCGAGGTCGAGGTTGGGCCGCGGCTGCGGGGCCGCCTCGGTGGTCCCGACGGTGGGCGGGACGACGGCGACCGCGCCGGGCCGCGAAGTGGCCGGGGGGGCGCGCCGGTGCCGCGAGGTGCGGTGCTGCGCGGCCGCCGGGGAGAGGGCGAACACCGCCGCCAGGGCGATCGAGATCGAGGTGCGGGTGATCATCGGGGTGTAACCTCCTGCGGCTGGCTGAGGGGTCGATGGTACTCCACGCGGGCGCTGCGCGTTGCGCTCCCGAGGCGGCGGGTGCTACGCCGCACGCCCATGAGCGGAGAAGACCAGGTCCGGCTGACGCAGCTGGCGCACGGCGCGGGTTGAGCCAGCAAGGTCCGCGCGGCGGACCTCGCGCAGGTGCTGCGCGGCCTGAGCCTACCCGTCGACCCGAACGTCCTCATCGGCCTCAACCCCGCCGATGACGCAGCCGTGGTGCGCCTGCTCCCGGAGCTGGCGCTGGTGTTCACGACGGACTTCTTCACCCCGCTCGTCGACGACCCCCGGACCTTCGGGCGCATCGCCGCGGCCAACGCCCTGTCGGACGTCTACGCGATGGGCGGTCGGCCGCTGGTCGCGCTCAACATCATGGCCTTTCCGACGAAGGTGCTCGGGCTGTCGGTGATGGCCGAGGTGCTCGCTGGCGGCGCCGACATCGCGCGCGAGGCGGGCATCTCCATCGCAGGCGGCCACTCCGTCGAGGACCAGGAGCCCAAGTACGGCCTCGCCGTGATCGGCACGGTCCACCCCGACCGGGTGTGGCGCAAGGGCGGGGCCCGCGCGGGCGATGCCCTCGTGCTCACGAAGGCGCTCGGCACGGGCGTGCTGGCGACGGCGCTCAAGCGGGGTCGGATTACCGAGGATGGTATCCAGATGCAGGCCGCCATCGCCTCGATGGTCACCCTCAACGCCCGCGCCGCCCGCGCGGTGATGGACCTCGGCGTGGAGGTGCACGCGGCCACGGACGTCACGGGCTACGGGCTGGTGGGCCACCTCGGCGAGATGCTGCGCGCCAGCGACGGCGTCTCCGCGCGCCTCTCGGCGTCGGCGCTCCCGGCGCTCCCGGGCGCGCTGGAGCTGGCCACGGAGGGCGTGCTCGCGGGCGGGACCAAGGCCAACCGCACCTTCGCGGCGCAGGGGTTTCTCGTGGCCGACGGGGTCGACGAGGCGCGTGCGTGGATCGCCTGCGACGCCCAGACCTCCGGCGGTCTGCTCGTGGCCTGTCCCCCGGAGCACGCGGCAGCGCTCGTCGCGGCGCTGCGCTCCGCCGGCTCGCCCGCGGCGGTGATCGGCGAGGTGACCGGTCAGCCCGGGGCGACGATCACCCTCGACCGCTGACGACGCGACGCCGCCACGCGAGCGCCGCGGCTGCGAGGAGGCACCCGAGCGCGAGGGCGCTCACCATGGCGCCGCGCACGAGCGAGCGCGGGCGCAGCGCGAAGGCCACGCGGTGCACGCCCGCCGGGACCGCGACGGCCTTCTGATTGATGTTGGCGCGCACGAGCGGCGCTTCGCGGCCGTCGAGGGTGACCGTCCAGCCCGGGTACCAGCTCTCCGCGAGGACCAGCCAGCCCGCGGTGGGCGCGTCGACCGTCGCGGTGAGCCGCGCGCCGCTCGATCGATCGACCCGGGCGGCGACGAGGGTGGGGGGGCCCGGCGCGGGTGCGAGCGGCGCCACCCCGGGGGCGAGCTCGTGGAGCAGCACCTCACGACGCGGTGAGAACGCCTCGGAGAACATCCACCGCGCGGCCTCGCGGTCGCTCGAGACCGCCACCGCGTGGCCGACGAAGTACGCCAGCGGGAGGGGGTCGCGAACGCGGTAGAGCTTCACCCACGACCCGCTGGGCAGCGCCTCGAGGCGCTGTGAGCGCACCGGTGCGGGCGCGAGGACGTGGGTCACGTGGTTCATCGCGAGGTACCGGACGAGGCCGCCGTGAGGGACGATCTCGTCCGCGGTGGCGCGGTAGCTCCCGCGGGCGAGGCCGTCGTGGTCGACGGCCATCATCCCCCAGCTGATCTGCATCTCGCGCGTGATCAGCCCGGCGTACCCGTCCGGCATGGGGATCGACCAGTACAGGTTGGCGTCGGGCTGGATGAGCTCGCGCGCGGCAAGGTACGGCGCCCGCTCGCTCCACCCGCGGGCCTGGAAGAAGGCGCGCTGGTGCACCGCGGCGGACTCGATCGAATACACCCGCCCCGTCGGCTCGCGCGCGAGGGCGGCGACCGCGGCGGGCGGTGCGAGCCAGGGCCCCGCATCGACGAGCGGGTTCTGCCGCGGCTGCGTGATCCCGAGGTCGAGGGCCGTGAGCGCGACCACCGCGGCCGAGAGGTGCGCGGCGGTCACCTTCGAGGCCGCGGGGCGTCGCGAGGTCCACCACTGCCCGGCGCGGGTGAGCCCGATGCCCGCGAGCGAACCCAGGGCGCCGCAGGCCACGAACAGGAAGCGCTGCGGGAGGCGGAAGCTCTTGAGTCCGGGCAGCAGCGCGAACGCCACGCGGTACACGGGCGTCGTGGGGCCCAGCGCGAAGAGGACGCCGAGGGCGGCCAGGGCGCCGAGGGTCCACACCGCCCTGCGTCGATCGGACCAGAGCGCCACGAGGGCGAGCGGGACCGTGCAGAGCCCCAGGTAGCCGTGCGACTCCCAGAAGATGTCCGGACCGCGGTAGGTGCCATCGCTGGCGTCCCCGAGGGGATAGGGCACCAGGAGCCCGAGCAGGGCGGGCGGCCAGAGATGCCAGCGGGTCGCGAGCTCCCACGAGAGGCCTCCGCTGCGCATCGACCGCCCGCCGAACTCCACCATCGGCAGCAGCTGCACGGCGCTGATGGCGACCCCGACCAGGCAGGCGAGGGCGAATCGTCCCAGCGCGACGATGCGCGCGCGGGCGCCGCGCTCGGCGTCCACCGAGCGGACGACGGCCCACAGCCCGTACGCGAGGAGGCAGGCGTAGAGGGACTGCGGGAACGCTGCGAGGGCCTGCATGCCGATCACGGCGGTCAGCAGCACCAGCGCGCGGTCGCGCCTCGGCGCCTCGGCCCCCGGACCGAGCGCATCTTCCACGAGAGAGAGGCCGAGCGGGAACCAGACCATCGTGCCCAGCACGCCCAGGTGGCGCCACTGGGAGACGAGCACCCCGCCGTGCGCCCACGCCAGCGCCGAGAGCATGGCGCCGGGCACCGAGGCCCCCAGCACCCGCGCGAGGCGCGCCGCGCCGAGGCCCGCGACCGCCAACATCAGCAGGAGGTAGGCGTCGTAGGCCGCCGCGGGAGGCAACAGCGTGAAGAGGGCGCCTGCCAGCGGGTCGAGCGCGCCGCCCCCGGCGAAGCTGGGATAGCCCGTGTAGATCCCCGGCTCCCAGAGCGGCAGCTGGCCCGCGCGGAGGCTGCGACCGACGGCTGCGCGGAAGGGCAGCTCGCACCCCACGAGGTCGGCGACGAAGACGTCGTCCGCCAGGTTGACCGCGTGGAAGGTCAGCAGGCGCGCGTACGGAAGCACCAGGAGGAGCGCGAGCAGCAGCCACGGCGCCCGGCGCCGGAGCCACGGGTGCACCCCGATCACCGTGGCGCTGGGGCCGTCGCGGCGCCTGCGACGGCGGCGCCCGCGGCGTTGACCCGCAGCCGCTCGGCGATGCGCTCTCGCACCGGGGCGTACTCCCGGTCGAGCGACTCGCGCCGACGGATGGCCTCGATGCGCGCGCGGGGCACGGCGGCGGAGGTCACGCTGGCGTGGGCGTCGGCGAACTCCGCGACCACCCCCCAGGCGCCGATGGCCTCGCGCCAGAGCCCTTGCGCCTCGTTGAGTTCGGCGACGCCGGTGAGCGCGCGGGCGCGGTCGGCGTCGGCGCTGGCCTCGATGGCGAGCCGGAGCGCCTCGCGGTAGTTGCCCAGCGCGGTGGCGGCGTCGTTGCGGGCGCGCGACACCGCGGCCATGCGCAGCCACGGGACGGGCGAGCGGGGGTCACGCTGCACGGCGTCGCGGAAGGCGGTCATCGCGGCGTCGAGGTCGTGGCGCGCGAAGGCCTCGGCGCCGCGGCGCAGGCTCTGGTCGAAGGGCGTGGGCCCGCGCGTCGGTGGCGTCGCCGCGACCGGGGCGGCGGGGCCGGGGGTCTGCGCGAGGGCCGTCGCGGGCAGCAGCCACGCGAGCGCGAGGATCAGTCGGGTGGGTCGCGGCACGGCGCGAGGATACACCGGTCAGCGCGCGCGATACTCGTAGTAGTACCGGAGCACCTGGCGGACGTAGTGCTGGGTCTCCTCGTAGGGGGGCACGGCGCCGTAGCGGATGACCGCCCCGCTGCCCGCGTTGTAGGCCGCGAGGGTGAGCACGAGGTCGCCGTTGAAGGTGTTGGCGAGCACCCGGAGGTAGCGGGTGCCGCCGAGGACGTTCTGCCGCGGGTCGAAGGGGTCGGTGACCGTCATGCTCTGGGCGGTCGACGGGAGCATCTGCATGAGGCCGAGGGCGCCCGACGACGACACGCTCCAGGCGTTGAAGTCGCTCTCCTGCTTGATGACCGCGCGGATGAGCGCCTCGGGGATCTGGTAGAGCTGCGCGGCCTCTCGGATGTGCGCGTCGTAGCGGGAGTAGCGAGCGGCGTCGCTGCGGGCGGCGTCGTACTGGGCCCGCACCTCGGGGCCCACGGTGGGGAGGTTGGGCGCGGTGATGACCTGCGACGGGGCGCCGGGCGGGGGCCGGTGGTCGGGCGTGGAGATGATCACCCGCGCGTTGGCGCGGCGGTTGGCGGGGACGTTGGTGAAGTGGAGCGACCCGTCGGCGCCGCGGGACATCCAGATCTGGCCGGAGGCGGAGGGCGCCGCGGCGAGGACGGCGGCGACGAGCATGAGGGCGGACGGGCGCAAGGTCATCGCAGGATAGCGAACGACGGGGGCGGTCGGCTAGTTCCCGGGGGGCGCGCGACGGGGGGTGGAGGGGTGCGGCGGGGCGATGGTGCGGCGGGCCGTTGGGGGTTAACGTCGGCGGACACCATTGATGCGAGAGACAACGGATTTCCTGGTTCTCGGGAGCGGCATCGCGGGCCTCACGCTGGCCCTGCGCGCGGCGGAGAGCGGCGACGTGATGATCGTCACCAAGCGCGCCCGCGACGACGCCAACACCACCTGGGCGCAGGGCGGGATCTCCGCCGTGCTCGACCCGACGGACACCTTCGAGGCCCACGTCGCCGACACGCTCACCGCCGGCGCGGGGCTCTGCAAGCGCGACATCGTGGAGGTGTGCGTGCGCGAGGGGCCCGCCCGCATCGCCGACCTCGTGGCGCTCGGCACGCGCTTCACCCGCGCGGTCGACGCCGACGGCCAGAGCCACTTCGAGCTCGGCCGCGAGGGGGGCCACAGCGCCCGACGCGTGGTGCACGCCGGGGACATCACCGGGCGCGAGGTCGAGCGCGCGCTGCTCGAGGCCGCCGAGGCGCACCCGCGCATCCGCTTCTTCGAGCACCACATGGCGGTCGACCTGATCACCCTGTCGAAGTTCGGCGGCCCCGACGTCTGCGTGGGCGCGTACGTGCTCGACACGCAGCGCGCGGTGGTGCTCACGGTGCTCGCGCGGCAGACGGTGCTCGCCACCGGCGGCGCGGGGAAGGTCTACCTGTACACGTCCAACCCCGACGTCGCGACGGGCGACGGGGTCGCGATGGCCTACCGCGCCGGGGCGGAGGTCGCGAACATGGAGTTCTACCAATTCCACCCGACGGTGCTCTACCACCCGCAGGCCAAGAGCTTCCTCATCAGCGAGGCCCTGCGCGGCGAAGGGGGCGTGCTGCGCCTCGAGGACGGCACGGCCTTCATGAAGAAGCACCACCCGATGGCCGACCTCGCGCCCCGCGACGTCGTGGCGCGCGCCATCGACTACGAGATGAAGCGCACCGGCGAGGACTGCGTGTGGCTGGACATGACCCACCACACGGCGGACTTCCTGCGCCATCGCTTCCCGAACATCCACGCCGAGTGCCTCCGCTACGGCGTCGACATGACCGAGCGCCCCATCCCCGTGGTGCCGGCGGCGCACTACTGCTGCGGGGGGGTGACCACGGACGCCCACGGGCGCACGTCGATCCCGGGGCTCTGGGCGGTCGGTGAGGTCGCGTGCACGGGGCTGCACGGCGCCAACCGCCTCGCGAGCAACTCGCTGCTGGAGGGCCTGGTGTTCGGCAGCCGCGCGGCGGACCTCCTCAGCGGGGCCTCCGGGGACGAGGCCTGGCCGGAGGTGCCCGACTGGGACACCGGCAAGGCCGCCCCGAGCGACGAGGCCGTGGTGGTCACGCAGAACTGGGACGAGCTCCGCCGGCTCATGTGGAACTACGTCGGCATCGTGCGCTCCGACCGCCGCCTGCAGCGCGCGGCGCGGCGCATCGCGCTGCTCCAGGAGGAGATTCGCGAGTACTACTGGAACCACCTCGTCACGCTCGACATGCTCGAGCTGCGCAACATCGCGACGGTGGCCGAGCTGATCGTGGCGAGCGCCCTCTGCCGCAAGGAGTCGCGCGGCCTGCACTACACCCTCGACCACCTGGAGACCGACCTGACGCAGGCCCGGGACTCGGTGGTGAAGCGGGGCGTCGGCGCCCACCTGCGTTGACAGGCGCGCGAGAGGCGCGGCACTTTCGGGCCGCGCGTCGGCGCCGGAGGTGGTGGGTGGCGTGCAGGCAGGGTTCAGTGCTTCGATGGCTTCTCCCGGTTGGGCTGCTCACCGCGGGCTGCGGCGATCCGACCTGGACCGACTGGATGCTCCTCGATGGAAGCGCCGTGATCGACTCGGGCACCTCCACGGCGGTGTCGCCCTCGGGCGGCGGCGACGACGGGGGTGACCGGCGAGACGTCGGAGACGCGACCGGCGATGGCGGCGACGGCGGCGACGGCGGCGACGGTGGTGACGGTGGTGACGCGAGCGATGCGGAGACGGGCGACGCCGACGGCGACGGCGGTGACGCGGCGCTCCCCTCCTTCGACGTGGGCGTGCAGCCCGACGCCGAACCGACGCTCGACGCGGGCAGCCCGGCCGACGCAGGCGCAGCCGTGGACGTGGGCTTCGATGTGCCCATCGACCGTGGGGTGGACGTTCCCATCGACCGGGGCAATCCCGTCGACATCGGCTTCGATGCGCCGATCGACCGCGGCAATCCCGTGGACATCGGCTTCGATGTACCGGTCGACCGCGGCAATCCCGTGGACATCGGCTTCGACGTGCCCGTCGACCGAGGGGTGGACGTACCCATCGACCGCGGGAGTCCCGTGGACGTCGGCTTCGATGTGCCCGTCGACCGCGGGGTAGATGTGCCCATCGACCGCGGCAATCCCGTGGACATCGGCTTCGATGTGCCCATCGACCGCGGCAATCCCGTGGACATCGGCTTCGATGTGCCTGTCGACCGCGGCAGTCCCGTGGACGTCGGCTTCGATGTGCCCGTCGATCGCGCTGTGGATGTGCCCGTCGACCGCGGCAACCCCGTCGACCTCGGCGTCGACGTGCCCGTCGACCTCGGGAGCCCCGTGGACGTCCCACGCGACGCGGGATCGACGGGTCTGCCGCCGCCCGACCCGGTCGCATACACGGGGTCCTTCGCTGCGCGCACGGGGCGCTTCACCGCGACGCTGACGGTGCGGGGCGAGCGGCGCTCGGTCGTGCTCGTGGTGCCCACCAACGCGGGTGCCTCGCCGCCCTTGCTGATGGTGTTCCACGGCACCAACGGCGACGGGGCCGTGGCGATGACCGAGTCCAACGCCCAGGCGCTGGCCAACAGCATGGGGGTCATCGTGGCGGCCCCGAGCTCGCGCTGGCGGCCGGTCGGCGACTTCGACCACGCCACCGAGGAGACCTACTGGGAGACGGCTCCCAACGCCGACATCGAGAACAACCAGGACCTCGTCCTGGTGCGCGCCATCATGGTCGAGGCCCAGCGCGCGTACGGCGTCGACCCGGCGCGGATCTACGCGATGGGGCACTCCAACGGCGCCTTCTTCGCGCACTTCGTCGCGGTGCTGCTGCGCGACCGCATCGCCGCGTTCAGCGAGAACTCCGGCGGCCTCGTGCGGTGCGCGCGCACCACGAGCTGCCGCTTCCAGGGGAGCGGGACCACCTGCGCGGCCCTCCGTACGCAGTCGGGGTACTGCGCCTGCGCGGGCGCCGAGCTGCCCGTCGCGGTGCCCAGCTCGGGGCGGATGCCGCCGGGGCTGCTCACCCACGGCACCCGTGACCCCCTCGTGTCGGTCTATTACACCTGCACCCTGGCTGATCTGATGACGGCGCGCGGTCACACGCAGGTGACTCAGCTCTTCAACGGAGAGGGGCACGGCGTCCCGTCGAACTGGGCCCAGCTCGTCTGGCCCTTCTTCGCGAGCCGCCGGCTCGGCGATCGCTAGCGGCAGCCCTCGTCGACGACGCCGTTGCAGTTGTCATCACACCCGTTGCACGCCTCGCCGGCGCCCTGGATGCACTGGCCGCACACCGGCTGCTGGTAGACGGGCTGCTGGTAGACCGGCTGCGCCTGGTAGACGGGCTGCTGGTAGACCGGCTGGGTCTGTACCACCACGCGCCCGGCGGGGCGCACGTACACCGGCTGCGCCCGCGCGCGCACCACACAGCCGCCCAGCGCCATCGCCCCAGCGACCACCAGACCCGCCGAGACCGCCCATCGTGCCTTCGTTGAATTCATTCGTGCACCTCATCGCCTTCGACGCGTCGCGATCGTCGCGACCACGCGAGCGCGCAGGGTAGCGCATCCGGCGCGCGGGGTTGCCGTCCGTCTGGGGCTTCGGCTAGGTTCCGCCCGATGTCTGGCCTCCGTGCCTTCCCCGTCGCGCTCGCGCTCACCGTCCTGCTCCCAGCCTGCGCCGGGACGCAGAGCGCCAGGGCCAACCTGCATTACAGCGACGAGGCCCACGAGGCCTACGAGCGCGCCATGGAGCGCTTCCGTGACGAGGAGTGGCCCGAGGCCACCGAGGCCTTCCGGGCCGTGCAGCACGACTACTCGGCGTCGCGCTACGCCTCCCTCGCCGAGCTCCGCCTCGCCGACGTGCTCTTCCGCCAGGAGACCTTCACCGAGGCCCTCGCGGCGTACCGCGCGTGGCTGCGCTACCACCCCTCGTCCGACGAGTCGGTGCACGCGCACTTCATGATCGCCCGCTGCTACGTCGCGCAGATGCCCGACGACTGGTTCCTCGTGCCGCCCAGCTTCGAGCGCGACCTGAGCTCGGTGCACGACGCCGAGGGGGCCCTCGCCCGCTTCATCCGCGACTACCCCGAGGCCACGCAGCTCGCCGAGGCGCGCCGCCTGCTCGGCCAGGTTCGCCTGCTGCTCGCCCGCCACGAGTACTACGTGGCGGAGTTCTACGTGACCCGCGAGCGCTACCCCGCGGCCATCAACCGCCTCCTCGGCGTCATCGGCAACTACGAGGGCTCCGGGCTCGAGGCCCGGGCGCTGCTCCAGCTCGGCGAGCTGTACCTCCGCACCGGCCGTCCCCCGGAGGCCCGCGGCGCCTTCCAGGCCCTGCTCGAGTCCTACCCCCGCAGCCCGCAGGTGGACTCCGCGCGCCGCTTCCTCGCCCGCGTCGGCCCTGGCGAGGCGGTCGCGCCCGACCTCGCGTCCGCCGTCATCCCCGCGAGGACGCCCGCGCGAACCACCACCCCCGAGCCCACCCGGGCCCGCACCCGCCAACGCTGACCGGAGGCCATCGAGTGTCTGACGTCATCCAGCAGCACCTCATCAAGCAGAGCCTCAGCATCGGCCGCGAGCTGTACGAGCGCCACGACTACGACAACGCCGAGCGCCACCTGCGCGACGTGCTCGCCGTCCGCGACGACCTCGCGGACGTGCACCACATGCTCGGGGTGATCCACAACGACCGCGGCGAGCTGCCCGAGGCGCGGCTGTGCTTCGAGCGCGCCCTGCTGCTCAACCCCGACTACACCGAGGCCGCGCTCAACCTCTCCATCGTGTGCAACGAGCTCGGGGCCTACACCGACGCGCGCCAGGTCGTCGGCACCATCTCCGAGCGCGCCCGCCACGGGCACCGCATCGACCCCTACGCCCGCGGCAAGGTCGCCAACCTCCACCGCGACGTGGCCCGCGCCTACGAGGAGCTCGGGATGTGGCCCGAGGCCGTCGACGAGTACCGCCGCGGCCTCGCGCTCTGCCCCGACTACGCCGACCTCCGCACGCGCCTCGCGATGTGCCTGCGCTCCGACGGCGACGTCGACGAGGCCCGCAAGGAGCTCGAGATCGCTGTCACCATCAACCCCCAGTTCGTGGCCGCGCGGGTGGCCCTCGGGGTGGTGTACATGACCCTCGGCCGCCACGACGACGCCGCCCTCGCGTGGCGCGAGGCCCTCGCCATCGAGCCCACCAACCGCGCGGCGCGCGTGTACCTGCGCCTGCTCGACGAGCCCGACGCGAGGCCCTCGCAGCTGCCGCCGCCGGACGTCATCGAGGCGCAGGGCGACGAGTTCACCTTCGAGCTGCTCACCGACAAGAAGTAGCTCAGCGCCGCAGGCCCAGCGCGCGCCACCAGTCGGCCACGACGTGCCCGACGCCGCCGAGCGCGGCCACGAGCAGCAGCGCCGCGCCGACCCACGGGAGCCGTCCCCCCGCGAGCACCGCCGACCCGCCCAGCACCAGCGACGCCACGACGAGCCCCGCGAAGAGGCGCCGGCCGAGGCGGTCGAAGGCGAGCGGGGCGTCGGCGTCGGCGGTCTTGAGCGTGAGGTGCCCCTTGCGGAGGTCTTCGAGGATCTCCGAGACCTGCTCGGGCATCTGGCCCGCCATGCCGCTCACCCGCAGCGCCGTGCGGAAGAGGTCGCCGGTGAGCTTGTCAGGCGAGTACCGCTGCGCCACCAGGCGGATGAGGTAGGGCTTCGCCTCGGAGAACACGTCGAGGTCGGGCGCGATCTGCCGGGCCGTGCCCTCCAGGGTCATGAGCGCGCGGCCCACCAGCATGAAGTCCGGCGGCATGTCGATGCCGTGCTTGATCGCGCCCCAGATGAGGTCGCGCACCACGGCGGCGATCTCGATCTCGCCGAGCGCGCGGCCGACGTACTTGCGCCCGAGGGTCTCCACGTCGGAGCGGAACGCCGCCATGTCGACCTTCCGCGTCGGGCGGCCGAGGGCGTAGAGCGCGTCGGCGACGGCGCCGTAGTCCTCGCGCGCGGCAGCCACCATGAGGTCGAGGGCGCGGTCGCGGGTGGCCCCGGAGAGGTGGCCCACGAGCCCGAGGTCGAGCAGGCCCACCACCGGCGCGGCGTTGGGGCCGAGCACCAGGAGATTTCCGGGGTGCGGGTCGGCGTGGAAGAAGCCGTCCTCGAAGATCATCTTGATGACCACGTGCACGCTGGCGCTGGCGAGCGCGCGCCCGTCGAGGCCCTCCGCGAGCGCCGCGTTGAGCTTGCGCCCGTCGAGGAACTCCAGCGTCAGCACCCGCTTGCCCGAGTGCGAGCGGTGCACGCCCGGGAAGCGCACCCGCCCGTCGCCCTCGAAGTTCTTGGCGAAGCGCTCGGCGTGGTCGGCCTCCTGGAGGAAATCGAGCTCGGCCTTGATGCTCCGGTCGAACTCCGCCACGAGGTCGACCGGCGAGTAGCGCCGCGACTCCGGCACCGCCCGCTCGAGCGCCCGCGCAAACCAGTAGAGCAGGTCGACGTCCCGCGCGACCGTCTCCTGGATGCCCGGGCGCTGCACCTTGATGGCCACCTCCCGGGGCGCCTCCCCCTCCGCCGCCGGGCGCAGCCGCCCGCGGTGCACCTGCGCGATGGAGGCGCTCGCCAGGGGCCGCTCGTCCACCGACTCGAACAGCTCCGCCACGGGGCCGCCGAGGTCGGCCTCCACCTCCTTGCGCACGGCCTCCCAGGTGATGGGCTTTACGTCGTCCTGTAAGATCTTCAGCTCCGCGATGACGTCCGCGGGCAGCAGGTCGGCGCGCGTCGATGCGATCTGCCCGAGCTTCACGAAGGACGGCCCGAGGTCCTGCAGCACGAAGCGCACGCGCTGCGCGAGGGAGTGCGATCGAAGGTCGGCGGGCTCGGCGCCGCGCGCCACGATGAGGGTGTCGAGCCCGAGCCGCTGCACCACCTCGCCGAAACCGTGGCGCCAGAGGACCGCGACGATCTCGCGGAGCCGGTCGAGGTCTCGGAAGGCGGTGATCACGGAGGGCATCGGCGCGCGCTCAATCGCGGGGGCACAGGCCGAAGCGGGCGAGCCGCACGCCGTCGACCTGGAGCTGGCACAGGCTGCCGTAGGTCATCCCGTCGCAGCCGCACACGAGGTCGCCGGCCGAGGCGTCGCCCATCGCGCAGGTGGAGGCCGGGCGGCGCGGGACGCAGAAGCCCACCGCGTCGCAGCCGGGGCCGTTGCAATAGAGGTCGGGCGAGGGGCAATCGGCGCTGGTGCGGCAGCCGAGCACCGCGGACTCGACGAAGACGTCGCGGCGCACGTCGCCCGCGTCGGCCGGGGCGTCGAGGGCCCCGTCGCGCCCGCCGTCGAAGCCCGCGTCGAGGCCCGCGTCGAGGGCGTCGGCGTCGGCGGCATCGACGCTGGTGTCGTCGGCGACGACCCGGTCGGCCGCCGGGGCGGCGGCGTCGCCCGTGAAGCGCCGGGGCTCCTCGCCGCAGCCGCACCCCAGCGCGACGAGCAGCAGCCATCCCCTCCCCCGCGACGCCCCGGCCGAACGCCTCGTCTCCATCGCGCGGACCATGCCACAGCCCGCCGACAAACCCCACCCGCGCCGGCGCCCCCCGGGGGGCGTCACCCGCGCGCCTCGCCGAAGGCCTCGGCCGCCGCCGCGAGCGTCGCGTCGAGCACCGCGTCGTCGTGCGTCACCGAGTGGAACGCCGCCTCCCACTGCGACGGCGGGAGGTACACGCCCCGCTTGAGCATCCCCTGGTGCCAGCGCGCGAAGGCCTTGGTGTCGGCGCCCCGCGCGTCGTCCCACGAGCGCACCGGCCCGTCGGTGAAGAACACCGTCCACATCGCGCCCACGCGCTGCACCGTGACGGTCGCGCCCGCGGCCCGCGCCGCGTCGCGGAGGCCCGCCTCGAGGCGCGCGCCGATGCGCTCCAGGGTGACGTAGAGGTCCGGGGTGAGCAGCGACAGGGTCGCGAGCCCCGCCGCCGTGGCCACGGGGTTTCCGCTGAGCGTGCCGGCCTGGTAGACGGGGCCGAGCGGCGCCAGGCGGTCCATGATCTCCGCGCGGCCGCCGAAGGCCGCGAGGGGCAGGCCGCCGCCGACGATCTTACCGAGGGTGGTAAGGTCGGGGGTCACGCCGAACACCGCCTGGGCGCCGCCGCGCGCGAGGCGGAAGCCGGTCATCACCTCGTCGAGCACCAGCAGCGCGCCGTGCTCGGTGCAGAGCGCCCGCAGCCCCTCGAGGAAGCCCGGCGCGGGCGGGACGCAGCCCATGTTGCCCACCACCGGCTCGACGATGACGGCGGCGATCTCGCTCCCCTGGGCGGCGAAGATGGCCCGCACGGCGTCGAGGTCGTTGAAGCGCGCGGTGAGGGTGTTGCGCGCCGCGGCCTCGGGCACGCCCGCGCTGTCGGGCACGCCGAAGGTCGCCGCGCCGCTGCCGGCCTTCACCAGCAGGAAGTCGGCGTGGCCGTGGTAGCAGCCCTCGAACTTCAGCACCTTGTCGCGCCCGGTGAAGCCGCGGGCGAGGCGCAGGGCGCTCATGCACGCCTCGGTTCCGCTGGAGCAGAGCCGCACCTTCTCCATGGAGGGCACGGCCTCGCAGAGGGCCTCGGCGAAGAGCACCTCGCGCTCGGTGGGCGCGCCGTAGCTCGTCCCCATCGCCGCGGCCTCGGTGATCGCCCGCAGGATGGCCGGGTGCGCGTGGCCCAGCACCATCGGCCCCCACGAGCCGACGTAGTCGATGTAGCGGGTGCCGTCGGCGCCCCAGAGGTAGGGGCCCTCGGCGCGGGACACGTAGACGGGCTCGCCGCCGACGGCGCGGAAGGCCCGTACGGGGGAGTTCACCCCGCCGGGGATTCGTCGGAGGGCGCGCTCGTGAAGGCTGCGGGAGATGGGGTCTGCCATGGTCGCGGAGCGATAGCGCCGACGGGTGACCAGTGTCTAGGGGCGTGCGTTGCCGGGCAGCACGACCTCGCCGTAGAGCACCAGCTCGACGCCGTGGGCCTCGTCGGGCAGCGCCCCGCGCACCACCATGGGCTGCGGCACCGACTTGCTCTCGCCGGCCTCGAGGCGCTCGCCGTCGGGGAAGCGGTAGCCCTGCAGCCCCGTGGGCGCGTCGCCCGCGCGGGTGCGGATCTCCAGGGCCCGCAGCATGTACGCCGGACACTGACCGTTGGCGCAGGGGTTGCGCACCACCGCGGTCACCGAGAGGAAGCCCGCGTCGGAGGCCGCCGGGGGGGTGCCCACGTAGGGCTGCACCTCGACCTCGAGCGACGCGACCGAGGCCGCGGTGCTGCCGCTCGCGAGAGGCACCGACGCCCGCCAGGGCACTTCGGTGCCGTACGCCGACGCGCCGCTGCGGAGCTGTGCGAGCGGGGACGGCGCGGGCGGGAGGGTGATGGAGACCGCCGCGGTGGCCCCATCGCCCAGGACGGCGCGCGGCGACGACGACCACGGGGCCACGAAGGACGAGCCGACGACCTCGTAGGAGCCCGCCCCGAGGGCGTCGATGGTCTGCGTGGCCGTACGGTCCCAGCGGAGCACGCGCTCGAAGGCGCCGCCGGGCCCGCAGCGCACGAGCAGCCAGACCTCCGGGCTGCGCAGCGCCAGGCCCGGGTCGAGCCCGAGAGAGACCCGCAAGCGCCCGGTGCCCCCGGGGGCGCAGGGCGCGAGGGTGGCCAGGTCGGCGGTCACGCCCGCCGCGTCTTCGACGGCGGGAGCGTCGGGCTGCAGCGTGGAGGCGTCGGCCGCGGGGGTCGGGTCGAGGTCGCTGGCGCCGCTGCCGCAGCCCACGGCAGCGAGGGAGAGGATCCACGGCGCGACGCGCCGCGGTTGAAGGAAGTTCATGATGGCGAGGTATAGCAACGGCCGCGACGATCGGTAACCCCGCGACGACGCAGGTCAGTCCGACGGCCGCGACGGCGGGGGCGCCGGAGGGAGCACCCGCTCGCGGCTGACGTCGACGCGCACCAGCGCCAGGTCGCGCACCCGCCAGGTCTCCCGGCGGATCTCCTGCCCGATGGGCTGGCCCGCGAGCCCGCCGTGCAGCGGCCGCTGCTCGACGTAGAGGTCGCGCGGGAGGGGCAGCTCCTCGATGATGTCCCAGCGCCCCTGCGTCGCCGCGCCGCTCGCCTCGTCGAAGGACCCGAGCGCCACCTGGCCCGCGTACCATCGCAGCGCGCCGCCCGGGCCCAGCAGCGCGACCCGCAGCGTGCGCCCGCTGCCGTCGTCGCCGTCGTCGCTGGTCACCTCCGTCTCGACCGCGAACTCCCTCGCCTCGGCGCTGGTGAGCGCGACCGGCGCGACCCCGGCCACGCTGCGCACGCATCGCCCGGGGCGCCCGCTGTCGACCACCGCGAGGCCCGCGGCGGGGGTCCACGCGCCGTCGCCCCCGGCGAAGGCGATGAGCGCCACGTTGCCGCAGTCGGTGCGTACCAGGGCGAGCGCCGAGTCTCCCGCGCAGCCGAGCGGGGTCACCTCGCCGACCCCCTCGTCCGTCGCCGCCTCGCCCGTGAGCGTGCGCTCTCCCGCCGAGGCGGCCCGGAGCGCCAGCCCCGCCGGGCGCAGGGCCGCCGGGTCGGCGCGCAGCCGGGAGAGCGCAGCCGGGAGGGCGTCGCAGGAGGGCGGCGGCGCGGGGGCGGCGGGGACGGCGATGGGCGACGGCCGCGGCGCCGACGCGCAGCCCGCGGCCAGGAGCGCGAGCACCACGAGGCCGCGCTTCACCCTCCGAGACCCTCGGGCGCCGCCGCGCGCGATCACCGACGGGGTCACTCCTCAGCCCCGGCGCAGGCGCGCGAGGGCCTCGGGGGAGGTGTTGTCCGCCGTGAGCTGCCGGGGCGCGAGCGTGGGCTCCGCGAGCACGCCGCCGGCGGTGTCGAGGCCGCGCACCAGCGCCGGGACGTCGTCCGCCGTGAGCTGCCCGAGCAGCACCCCGTCGGGCATGACCGCCGCGGTGATGCCGTGCTCGCAGTGGTCGATGCAGCTCGACGACATGATCCGCACGCGTGCCCCCTGCCCCGCCGTGCGGCTCGCGCGCTTGAGCTCCTCGATCAACGCCTCGGACCCCTTGGCCGCGCACGATCCGCGGGGGTTGTCGTCGGCGCGTCGGTTGGTGCAGACCCACAGGTAGCGTTCGCGGAAGGGCATCGGTGGTTTATACACACGACCGCGGCGGCTCCGCGATACTGCGCCCTCGCGATGCGCGTACGAGTGAAGGCCCGAGCGTCCCGCAGCCTCGCCACGGTCACGCCGAGCCGGCGCGAGCTCGCCCGCGCCTTCGTCGCCCTGGCCCTGCGCGCCGACGTCCCCACGCTCGCCGCCAGCTTCGCCTTCAGCGCCGTCTTCGCCGTCGGGCCGCTGCTCTCCCTCGCCCTCACCGCGCTCTCCACCCTGCACGACGACACCTTCCGCCGCGGCGTCGACACCATCGCCCGCGCCATCGTACCGAGCGTGTCGGCCCCCTTCCTCGACGCCATCACCGACCAGCTCAAGCGCGCCAGCAACCCGCTGCTCCTCGCGGTCTCGCTCCTCGGCCTCATCTGGACCCTCTCGTCGGCCTCCGACGCCATCGTGTCGGCGCTGGAGATCATCGGCCGCCGCGACCCCCGCGCATGGTGGCGCCGCCGCCTCCGCGCCGTCGTCCTCGGCCTCGCCGTCGCGTTCGCCCTCGCCGTCGCCGCCGTCGCGGTCAGCCTCGGGCCGCGCTTCGCCGCCTTCCTGGGGCGCGTCTCGGGCCTACCCCTGGGCGCCCTCGAGCCGCTCGCGTCACACTGGTTCCGCCTGCCCGTCGTGGCGGCCAGCTTTACCACCCTCTGTATGATCTACTACCGCCACGGCACCATCGACGCGCCCCCGCGCGGGCTCTCCCTCATCGGCGCCGTCTTCGGCGGGGTGCTCGCCACCCTGGCCTCCGCGGTGCTGAGCTTCTGGTTCACGCTCGTGCCGCGCCTCGGCGGCGGGTACGGCGCCGCCACGGCCTTCTTCGCCGTGCTCCTGTGGCTCTACGTGCTGGGCCTCTCGGTGTGCCTCGGCGCCTGCCTCACCCACGTCGTGGGCTACGTCCCGCAGCACGGCCGTGGCACCTAGCGCCGCGCGCCGTCTCGGGTGGGCGCTCGCGGTGCTCTCCGCGGCCTGCCAGGCGCCTCGCCCGCCGCGGCGGCGCCCGCACGTGGAGCCGCCGGATGTTCCGGTGGTGGACGGCGGCACCCGGCGCTGCGTGCTGCGCTCCGACGCCCCCGGCGAGGTCTCCCGCGGCGCCGACCCGGGGCGCATGCGGGTCGCCTGGAACGGCGAACACTGGGCGGTGGTCTGGTCGGAGGTGATCGACGACGAGCCCGCGGTGTTCTTCGCGCGGGTCGACGCCGACGGGCACCGCCCGAGGCCGCCGCTGCGGGTGAGCGAGCGACGCACCCACGCCAGCGCGCCCGCCGTGGTCTGGAACCGCACGGCCTGGTCGGTGTTCTTCACCGGGGGACTGCGCGAGGTCGGGGACCTCTACCAGGCGCGGGTCGCCAGCCGTGGGAGCGCCGTCGGCCGCCCCTGGCGCATGACCCGCGGCGAGCGCCTCGACCTCGACCCCGCGGTCGCCACGAGCGGCACCGAGACCGGGCTCGTCTGGGCCGCCCGGGGGCCCGACCAGCGCTGGAGCATCTACGGCGAGGTGCTCGACCGGTGGGACCGCCCGCGCTCGCCGCTCACGCTCATCCGCAACAGCTCCCTCGCCCTCGGCGCCGTGGAGCTCGGGTGGACGGGCCAGGAGTGGGCCGCCGCGTACGTGACCGCGGGGCGCGAGGTGTTCGGCGTCGAGCTCGCGCGCCTCGACCCGGCCGGGTTGATGCACGGCAGCGTCCGGCGCATGACCGACACCCGGCTCGGAGACGTGACCGCCGAGCAGCGCTTCGCCATCGCGTGGAACGGCCAGCGCCACGGCCTCGCCTGGAGCGAGCTCCGGGACGGCCAGCGGCAGCTGTTCTTCCGGTGGATCAGCCCGCGCGGCAACCCGCTGACGGAGCCCCAGCGGGTGGGCCTCGAGGGCGACGTGGCCGCGGCCCCGGCGCTGGTCTCCGTGGGCGACGGCACCCTGGTGCTGGCGTGGGAGTCCGAGCGCGACGGCGATCGGCGCGTGGCCGTGGCGCTGCTCGACGAGGAGGGGGTGCCGCAGCGGGAGCCCGTCACGCTGCGCGGGGTGGAGGGCGTCGCGACGAGGCCCGCGCTCGCGGTCTCAGCCGACGCGGTGGGCGTGGTGACCCGCTCGGAGCGCGGGATCAGCTTCCACCGGGTCACCCTCGGCGCCTGCCGGCGCTGACGTAGGCGCGAGCTCGCCGCGCGCCAGGGGGTGCGCGCCGTCGTACACCTTCATGAGCTGGTCCATCGAGACCTGGGTGTACCGCTGCGTGGTCGAGAGGCTCGCGTGCCCGAGGATCTCCTGGATCGCCCGCAGGTCGGCCCCGCCGTCCAGCAGGTGCGTCGCGCAGGCGTGCCGCAGCATGTGCGGGTGCACCGCGTGGGTCCCGGTCGCGAGGGCCCCGTACTCCTTCACGATGAGCTGCACCTGCCGCACGCCGAGGCGCCCTCCCGTGCGGCCGATGAAGACCGCGTGCGGGTCCTGCTCGCCGGTGCGCACGTCCGTGAGCCCGGGGCGCGCGGCGATCCACTCTCCCAGCGCCGCCACGCACTGTCGCCCCAGCGGCACCACCCGCTCCTTGTTGCCCTTGCCCCGCACGCGCACGGTCGTGCCCTGGATGTCACCCAGGTCGAGGCCCACGGCCTCGCTCACCCGCAGCCCGCTGCCGTAGAGCAGCTCCAGCAGGGCGTGGTCGCGCTTCATCGCGAGCACCTGCCGGGCGCCCGCCGCCCCGGCGGGGATGGGCGCCTCGGGTGAGGCCGTCGGCGTGTCCATCAGCCGCCCGGCATCGTTGACCGACATCGGACGCTCCAGCCGACGGCGGATCTTCGGCGACGCGAGGCGCGCGGTGGGGTCTTCGCCCCGCCAGCCGGTGCCGAGGGCGTAGCGGAAGAAGCTCTTCACGGAGGACACGTTGCGCGCGAGCGTGGCGCTCACCCGGGCCTTCGAGCGCTCCCCGAGCCAGCCCCGGAGCAGCGCGAGGTCGATGCCGTCCAGGTCGACCTCCGCCCCGCGGTGCAGCCGCGCGTACGCCACCAGGGTGTCGAGGTCGCGTCGGTAGTGCTCCACCGTCAACGGGGACGCCCGGCGCTCGTGGGCGAGCCACTCGCAGAACGACTCGAGCCGGGCGGTGAGCGACATCGTCCGTGGCTATGCACCCGGGCGGCGGGGGTTGGCCAGATCCTGGCGGCGCGGGGTGCGGATTCGATCCCCCCCTGCGGCGGTCTGCGCGATACTCGCCGGGTCGCACGCGCCGACGCCCTCGCGGTTCGCGAGCGCCGGCCGCGGTGGAGGTCTGATGGCGCTGTTCGGTTCGTCTCGCTCGCCCCTCCAGAAGGTCAAGGAAGCGCAGTGGCGCAACGACGAGGAGAAGCTCGCCGCGCTGAGCGCCCTTCGAGATGACAGCTCGGTCCGCCCCGGCGAGCTCGTGCAGCTGCTCTGGGTGGGCGACGCCACGGTGCGCCAGGCCGCGGCGTCCATGTTCGTCGGGCGCGCCGACGCGAAGTCCGTCGCGCTGCTCTTCAGCGAGATGCAGACCCAGCACCCCGCGGCCAAGGCCTTCGCGCAGCGGGTGATCGCCCGCCTGCCGGCCAACATGGTCACGCCCGCCATCGAGGAGCTGCTCCGCGACCCCAGCACCATGCGCCAGCGCGTGGGCTGGGAGACCGCCCTCGAGCTCGCCTCGAAGGACCGCCTCGCCTTCGCCCGCCGGGCCCTCAAGGACGCGCCGTCCATCATGCGGGTCACGGCGCTCCAGCGGCTCGTGGCCGACCAGGGCATCGAGTCCCTCGTCGACGAGCTCATGGCCTTCGCGGCCGACCCCGACGACCGGGTGCGCGAGCGGGTCATCGAGGCCCTCGCGACGCTGCCGACGCCGCGCGGCGACGTCACCGACATGATGCTCGAGCGCTTCGCCCAGGACAACGCGTCGGTGCGGGCGCACGCGCTCAAGGCCATCCACCAGGCGGGGCAGGCCGACCCGGCGGCGCTGCAGCCCAAGCTCCACCGGCTGCTCGCCGAGGGGGAGGACGCCATCCGGCGGACGGCGGTGGAGATCCTGCTGTCGACGGGCAAGCCCGAGGTGGTGCTGACGGAGATCCTCCAGCAGTCGCGGGCGATGGTGGGCTGGCTGCGCACGCGCATCCTCAACACGCTCAAGACCTTCGGCGACGACGTGCTGCGCCCCGCGGTGAGCCTGCTCGAGCACCCCGACGAGGAGGTGCGCATGCAGGCCCTGGTGCTGGCCGAGCACTTCGAGGACCCGAGGCTCATCGGCCCGGTGGTGAAGCTGCTCACCGACGACGACTGGTGGCTGCGCATCACGGCCTGCGAGACGCTCGGCAAGCTCAAGGACGAGCGCGTGGTGCCGCACCTGGTGAAGGCCCTGGCGGACCCCGACGCGCGCTGGGCGGCCATCGACGCGCTGGGCTCGGTGGGCGGTGAGTCGGCGCTGCGGGCGCTGGTCGACCTGCTCAAGGACGACCGCCCGGAGGTGCGCATGGAGGTGCTGCGCGCCTGCGCCCGCTCCAAAGACCAGCGGATGATCAAGCTCTTCCAGCGGGTGATGGAGGGCGACTCGGACCAGGAGGTGCGCACCCGGGCGGCGGAGATGTACCGCGAGGTCGGCGGGGTGGTGGGGCGCGAGCAGACCGCCGCGGTGCGCAGCGAGCGCATCGACGACGCGCTCGACAAGCTGCTCGCGATGGCCCGGGAGCGCGGCGCCTCGGACGTGCACATCACCGTCGACGAGCCGCCGTACATCCGCGTGGCCGGGGTGATCGAGCGCCTCGACCAGGCGCCCTTCACCGCCGCGCAGTGCGAGGCGCTCATCACGGGCATCATCGACCCGGTGCGCCTGCGGACGCTCGAGGCCGAGGGGGAGGTCGACTTCTGCCACCCCGTGCCGGGCGTCGGGCGCTACCGGGCCAACGCGTTTCGCCAGCGCAAGGGCATGTGCGCGACCTTCCGGTGCATCCCCAACATCCCGCCCACCTTCGCCGACCTGCGGCTGCCGGGGCAGCTCACCGAGCTGCTCGACTTCCACCAGGGGCTCATCCTGGTGACGGGCCCGGCGGGCGGCGGCAAGAGCACCACGCTCGCGGCGATCATCAACCTCATCAACGAGACCAAGAGCGACCACATCATCACGCTCGAAGACCCGATCGAGTTCGTGCACCCGGCCAAGTCGTCGCTGGTCAACCAGCGCGAGGTGGGGCGGCACACCGGGAGCTTCGCCCGCGCCCTGCGCGCCGCCCTGCGCGAAGACCCGGACGTCATCATGGTGGGCGAGATGCGCGACGTGGAGACCATCCGCATGGCGATGACCGCCGCGGAGACGGGCCACCTCGTGGTGGCGACGATGCACACCACCAGCGCCGTCGCGACCGTCGACCGGCTCATCGAGAGCTTTCCCCCGGAGGAGCAGGCGCAGGTGCGCATGGGGCTCTCGGAGAGCTTGAAATACGTGGTGTCGCAGAGCCTCGCGCCGCGCGCCGACGGCAAGGGCCGCGTCGCCGTGTACGAGGTGCTCAAGGGGATCATGAACGTCGGGACGATGATCCGTGACCACAAGACCTTCCAGCTGCCGAGCCTCATGCAGATCAACCGCGCGGCAGGGATGATGACCCTCGACCAGAGCCTCGAAGACCTCCTCGAAGCGGGCCTCATCACGCCGGAGTTCGCGTTCGCGCGGGCCGAGCGCAAGGAGACCTTCGAGGCGCGCCTCACCGCCGGAGCACAGGCATGAGCAACGAGAAGCGTCCGTCCCGCCGACCGCCCAGCAAGCCGCCCGCGGTGCGCGAAGAGCGCCTCGGAGGGGTGCGCGAGGAGCGCCTCGGGGGAGTGCGCGAGGAGCGCCTCGGGGGGGTGCGCGAGGAGCGGGTCGCGTCGTCGCGCGCCGAGCGTGTGGGAGGCGTCCGGGAGGAGACCGTGAGCCCGCGCGCCGAGCGTGTGGGGGGCGTCCGCGAGGAGACCGTGAGCCCGCGCGCCGAGCGCTGGGGGGCGGCGCGCGAAGAGCGCCTCGGCGGCGTCCGCGAGGAGCGGGTCGGGGGTGCTCGCGAAGAGCGCTTCGGCGGCGTCCGCGAGGAGCGGATCGAGCAGCCAGGGGTCGGGCGACGCACGGCCGCGGTCGCCGAGGAGGTGGTCGTGCGGCGCGCCCGCGAGGCCCACCCCTCCAGCGGGACCCTGCCGCCAGTGCGTCCGCCGGAGCCCGCGAACGCCTACCGGGGCCGACCAGAGCCCGCGCCGACGCTCCCCGCGCCCCCGGAGCCCGACACCCCCGTCGTGCCGCCGATCCTGCTGCCCCACGCGCCGCGCACCGCGCCGAACCGGCGGAGCGAGCCCGCGGTGACCGCCGTCATGACCGCGCCGGTGCCCATCCCGGCCTCACGGCGGAGCGAGCCCGCGGTGGTTGCCGTCACGACTGCGACGGCGCCCGTCGCCCAGGTCGCCCCCGCGCCCGTCGCAGCGCCCGTCATCGCCCCTGCGCCCGTCGCCCCTGCGCCGGTCGCCGCGCCCGCCCCCTCCCCCGTGGTCGCGGTGAAGCCGGTGCTCCCGACGACGGCCCCCGGCACGCCGGGGCAGAACCGCATCGACCGCTTTCTCCGGCTGATGAACGACCGCGGCGCGAGCGACCTGCACCTCTCCGTAGGCCGCCCACCCATCTTCCGCCTGAGCGGTCGCATGGAGCCGATCCGGTACCGCACGCTCGACCGCATGGACTTCGTGCACCTGCTCGAGCCCATCGCCCCGGCGCACCTCTGGCACGAGTTCGTCGAGACCGGCGACGTCGACTTCGCCTACGAGATCCCCGGGGTGTCGCGCTTCCGCGTCAACCTCTTCCGCCAGGAGCGCGGCGACTCGGCGGTGCTTCGCATCATCCCGACGAAGCTGATGACCGTGGCGCAGCTCGGGCTCCCGGAGTCCATCCGCAAGATCGTGCACCTTCGCTCGGGCCTGGTGCTGGTCACCGGGCCCACGGGCTCGGGCAAGAGCACCACCCTCTCGGCGATCATCAACGAGATGAACACCACGCGGCAGATGCACTTCGTCACCATCGAAGACCCGATCGAGTTCGTGCACCCCAACAAGAAGTCGCTGATGTCGCAGCGCGAGATCGGGCCGCACTCCAAGAGCTTCTCGACCGCCCTGCGCGCCGCCGTGCGCGAAGACCCGGACGCCATCCTCGTGGGCGAGATGCGCGACCTGGAGACCATCTCCATGGCGCTCACCGCGGCCGAGACGGGGGTGCTCGTGTTCGGCACCCTGCACACCAACTCCGCGGCCAAGACCATCGACCGCGTGGTGAACGTCTTCCCCGCCGACCGTCAGCCGGGGGTGCGCGGCACGCTGGCGTCGGTGCTCAAGGGCGTCGTGGCGCAGCAGCTCTTGCGCAAGAAGAAGGGCGGGCGCTGCGCGGCGGTGGAGATCCTCTTCGGCAGCAACGCGATGTCGTCGATGATCCGCGACGGCAAGACGCACCAGATCTCCGGGCTCATCAAGCTGGGCAAGAAGGAGGGGATGATCGCGATGGACGACGCCCTGAAGGCCCTGGTCGACGACGAGTCCATCGACCCCCTCGCCGGGCTGGAGAAGTCCATCGACAAGGACGACTTCCGCAAGTGGCTGAAGGAGCGGGGGATCGCGACGCCGGACGACCCGCACTGACCGCTCACACGGCCTCGGCGCGCACGATGCCGTCCTTGTCGAGCACGAGGCGCAGGTGCGCGAGCTCCTCGGCCAGCGCGCCGCTCGGTCCCACCTGGCGCACCCGCATCAGCACGTGCACGTGGTAGACGCGCGGCAGGTCCTTCACCTCGAACCACCCGCGGCTGACGTCGAAGAAGGTCACCCGGTCCTTCGGGTCGTCGAGGCGCAGCAGGAAGTGGCGCACGTTGACCCGCAGGATGTCCCGGATGCGATAGCCCTCGGGCAGCGCCTTCGCCCCCTCGCTGTCGACCTCCAGTCGCTTTCGATAATGGATCACCTCCTCGGGGTTGAGCCCGACCCGCTGCGGGTCGTCGTCCACCCGCCGGGCGCGCACCTCCTCGGGGAGCGCGTCGCGGTCGACGAAGCGCACGGACTCGGCCGTACGCGCGCGCAGGTCGCCGAGGCCCATCTCCACCAGCGCCGGGCCGTGCACCACCGAGCTGTGGTCGAACACCCGCGCGCGGCGCAGCAGGTACTCGCCCGTCAGCGACTTGATGCGGTCCTTCATGACGTAGGCGAGCACCGCCGCGGCGAAGAGCACGAAGCGCGTCTGGGGGGGCAGGCCCGCGAGCTGCGTCGGCACCTGCGTCGCGAGCGCCCAGATGGCCGCGAGCGCCGCGCCGGTGGCGGCGATGGCGTTGCGCACGAAGGTGTCCGCGCGCGACCCCCGCAGGTCGAGGTAGAGCGCCTGCTGGACGTTCTTCTTCAGCGCCGAGGCGCGCCAGGTGAAGTGCTCCCCCGCGGGCGCCCCGCTCCGCGCGCGGACCGCCAGCGGGTCTTCCGCCAGCGCCCGGCCGTCGAGCACCAGGTAGCCATAGCGCGAGCGGTACTCCGCCTCCTCGCGGGCGAGCGCGCGCACCCGGAGCTGCACCCGCGACACGAAGCCGCTGCCGTCGCGCGCCGACTCGGCGGCCTGCGCCAGCTCCGCGAGGCGCTCCTCCAGCGCCAGGCTCATGTACTCGTCCGCCGCGCGCATCGCCTGCGGAACCGACTGGTGGCAGAGCCGCTCGTAAGGCCACCAGCCCGCGCGCACCTCGCGGTACCGGCGCAGGGTGTGGCCGATGCGGGCCAGCGCCTCGTCGAGCAGCGCCTCCAGCCGGCCGTCGGGGTCGAGCGCCGCCGCCGGGGGCTCGCTCGATCGCGGGAACATCGACGTGCCCTTCCCCCGCCGGTCGATGCTCTCGCTGCGCAGGCGCCGATGCAGTCGCTTCTCCCAGCGCCGGAGCTCGGACTTCATCGCCGACACGAAGAGGTTGGCGAAGAGCCGCGCGTGCACCTGCACGGGCCGCGTCGGGACCCGCTCGGAGGCCCGCAGCCGGCGCAGCACCTCGGCCACCTGGTAGAGCGGCGAGGCGGGGTTGGCCTCGTCGGCGAGCTGCTCGAGCGGCAGCGGGCGCGCGTCGACCCGCATGTACGCCGTGAAGTCCGAGTAGAACTGCTCGCGCGAGTAGTTGGCGCGGTGCAGCCCGACGTTGCGCGGCACGAAGAAGTACGCGTCGACGTCGAAGCGCCACCGGCCCGGCTCGCCCACCGGGTAGTTGAAGCGCAGCTCGAACTGCAGCCGGTCGTGCACCTCGCCCTGCACCACCAGACCCTTGCGGGCGCCGCGCTTTACGCGAGGGCCAGGCTCACCCATCGCTCCACCTGGTCTTCGTTGATCCGCTCGCCCGCGGCGCCGCCGATGGGGCCGAGGCACTCGGTCAGCACCGCGCCCGGCGAGGGCACGTCCGCCGCGCCGCGCACCGCCACCCGCGCGGCGCCCTCCATCACCAGCACCCGCACCCGCACCGTCGACGCCCCGGCCCGCGCGTCGATGCCCCAGGCCAGCAGCGCCTCGATGGCCCGGCGGGCCCGCCCGTCGACGTCCACCACGGCCAGCGTTAGGTCGGACCCTGCCGCGTCGAAGCGGGCGCCCTCGTCCGCGAGCCGCGCCGCGAGCGCCAGCTGGGCCGCGCGCACCAGCGAGCCCACGGACAGCACCTCGACGCCCTCGTGCGAGGGCGGACCCACGGGCAGCAGCGCCTCGGTCGAGCGCGCGAGGTCGCCCGCCTCCGCCGCGGCGGCGCCCGGGTCGCGCCCCGTCGCCACGCCGCGGAGCGCCTCGACGCAGCGCGCGAGCGCCGCCCGCGCCGCCGCGAGGTCGGCGGTGGCCGCGCCGTCGAGGAGCACCAGCGCGGGGCAGCGATCGCCCTCCGGCGCGTAGGCCGCGACCCAGCGCGCCCGACACGGGGCCCCGGCCAGCCACGGGGGCGCCAGGGACACCTCGCGGGTGAAGCCGTCGTCGATCACCCGGTCGACCGCCTCGCGGCATCCGGGGAGCTCGGGCAGCTCGGCGCAGCGCGCGTGCTCGTCGTGCGGGCGCAGCCCCAGCAGGCGCCGCGCGACGGCGTTGACCCGCGTGGGCCGCCGGTCGGCGCCGTACAGGATGAGCCCGACCGGGAGCTCGTCCATCAGCGCGAAGAGGGTGCTGCGGTCGGCGCCCGACGCGAGGAGCTTGCCCCGGAGCTGCGCCGCGAGGTGCTCGAGCGCCTGCGACACCTCGCCGATCTCGTCGTCGCTGGGCTTCGGGAGCTCCGCGGCGAAATCGCCCTCGGAGAACGACCGGGCGGCCAGGGCCATGCGCCGCAGCGGGCGCGACGCGACGAGCGCCGCGAGCAGGCTGAGCAGGGCCGCGACGGTGAGGGCGATGGCGCTGGTGTTGCGCACCACGCTGGCCACCTGCACCGACGCGGCGTCGACCGAGGACACCGGGCGGGCCAGGCGGACGACCCCGCGCGCCGGGCCGACGCTGGGGTAGCGCCGCGCGACGTAGAGCGTGAGCTCCCCGGTGGTGGCCGAGCGGCGCACCACCGAGCCCTCGGAGCCCGCGAAGGCCGCGCGGATCTCCTCGCGGTCGCCGTGGTTGCCCAGGGTCGGGTGCTGCGAGTCGCAGAGCACGCGCCCCCCGGGCTCGACGACCGTCATGCGCAGCGGGAGCGCGCCGCAGAGGATGTCGATGCGCGCCGAGAGCTGCCCCGGGGGCGCCGTGTCGAGGCGCTCGGTGAGGTTGCGCAGCTCTGCCTGGAGCTCGACCCGCGCGGCGTGGCGCTCGCCGCGGCGAAGCGAGGTCTGGAGGTACACGGCCGTCGGCACGAGCACGAGGCCGACCACCAGCAGGTAGCTCACGGCGAGCTTGATGTGCAGCGGCACGCGCACGGCCCGCGCACCATACAGCGTCGGCGGGCCCGTTGCTGGCGATCGCGCCTTGGTGGTATGCGCCTCGCGAGGCCCACCATGCGACTCGCGACACTCCGAGACGGCACCCGCGACGGCGCGCTCATCGTCGTGCTCCCCGACGGGCGCAGCTACCGCGCGGCCCGGCACATCGCCCCCAACCTCCAGGCCGCCCTCGACGACTGGTCGCGCTGCGAGCCCCTGCTCCGCGCCCTCGCCGCGGCGCCGGGCGAGGCGCACCCCCTCGACCTCGCGGCGCTGCACTCGCCGCTGCCCCGGGCCTACGAGTGGATCGACGGCTCGGCCTACCTCAACCACGTCCGCCTGGTGCGCAAGGCCCGCGGCGCCGAGCCCCCGCCGACGCTCGAGACCGACCCCCTCATCTACCAGGGCGGCTCCGGGACCTTCCTCGGCCCGCGCGACGCCATCCCCCTGATCAACCCCGCCTGGGGCCTCGATTTCGAGTCCGAGGTCGCGGTGGTGCTCGGCGACACGCCCGCGCAGACCGCCGCCCACGACGCCGCGCCCTTCGTCCGGCTCATCGTGCTGGTCAACGACGTCACGCTCCGCAACCTCATCCCCGACGAGCTCGCCAAGGGCTTCGGGTTCTTCTGCTCCAAGCCCTCGACGGCCTTCTCGCCCTTCGCGCTCACCCCCGACGAGCTCGGCGACGCCTGGGTCGACGGCCGGGTGCACCTGCGCTTGAAGACCGAGCTCGACGGCGTCACGGTGGGGGACACCGACGCGGGCCCCGAGATGCACTTCTCCTTCTTCGACCTCATCGCCCACATCACGAAGTCCCGGGCCTTCACCGCGGGCACCATCGTGGGCAGCGGCACCGTGTCCAACGTCGACCCCGAGCGCGGCGTGTCGTGCCTCGCCGAGCGGCGCACCCGCGAGGTGCTCGAGTCCGGCAAGGCCGTGACGCCCTTCCTCGTCGACGGTCAGACCGTGCGCATCAGCATGGCCGACGCCGCGGGGCGCGACCTCTTCGGCGACATCGTGCAGCGCGTGGTGGCGCTGTGAAGCTCTACAACTACTGGCGCAGCTCGGCCTCGTGGCGCGTGCGCTTCGCCCTCGCCTGCAAGGGCATCCCCTACGAGTACGTGTCGGTGTCGCTCGTGGCCGACGGCGGCCAGCAGCACGGCGACGCCTACCGGGCGATCAACCCCATGCAGCAGGTGCCCACCCTGGAGTGGATCGAAGGCTCGGAGACCATGCGCCTGGGGCAGTCCCTGGCCATCATCGAGTACCTCGACGGGGCCTTCCCCGGCCCGCGCCTGCTCCCGGAGTCGCCCTTCGTGCGCGCCAAGGTGCGCCAGATGGCGCAGATCGTGAACGCGGGCATCCAGCCCTTGCAGAACCTCGAGGTGCTGCGCTTCGTGCGCGACGAGCTCAAGGGCGACACCGGCGCCTGGGCCCGCCACTTCGTGGGCCGCGGCATCCGCGCGCTCGAGGCCGAGGCGCTGCACACCGCGAGCACCTTCATGGTCGGCGACGCGGTCACCCTCGCGGATTGCTGCCTCGCGCCGCAGCTCTACGCCTGCCGGCGCTTCGGGGTCGACGTCGCCGACTGCCCGACGCTCCTGCGCGTCGAGGCCAACCTGCAGGCGCTCGACGCGTACCGCTCGTCGCACCCCGACGCGCAGCCCGACGCCCAACCCTGACGACACCCGGCGAAAGGTCATCACCCAATGCTCGAACGCATCGCGCGGGGAGAGGTTCCGGCGAAGCACCACATCGCGTCGCGTGACGCCTCCGGGGCCCTGCGCCACGAGGAGTGCATCACCCGCGACGGCTTCGAGGGGCCGTACACCATCGCGTACCACGTGCATCGGCCGCACACGCACCGCCCGGGCGCGTCGCCCCACGGCTGGCCCGCCCCGGAGGCCGCGCCGCCTTCGGGCCTGCTCAAGCGGCACTACCTCACGCAGTCGATGGCGCGCCGGCCGGGGCCCGCGGTGGACGCCCGCACGCCGCTGCTCTTCAACGACGACGTGGTGCTCTCGGTGGCCTTCCCCGACGCCGACGACCCGGTCTACGTGGTCAACGGCGACGGCGACGACTGCATCTTCGTGCACGCGGGCGGCGGCGTGGTGCGCTCCATCCTGGGCGACCTGCCCTTCGGCCCCGACGACTACGTGGTCATCCCGCGGGGCATCCCCCACCGCATCGTGCTCACGCCCGGCGTCGCGCAGCACTGGTTCGTCGTCGAGTGCCGCGGGGGCCTGCACCTCCCGAAGCAGTGGCGCAACGAGGTGGGCCAGCTGCGCATGGACGCGCCGTACTCCCACCGCGATTTCCGCCCGGTGACCTTCCGCGGCCCGCTCGACGAGGGCATCCGCACCGTCCTGGTGAAGCGCCTCGACCGCTTCCACGCCTTCGAGCTCGACCACTCCATCCTCGACGTCGTCGGGTGGGACGGGTCGGTCTACCCCTTCGTGTTCCCGATCCTGAACTTCCAGCCCCGGGCGGGCCTGGTGCACCTGCCGCCGACGTGGCACGGCACCTTCGCGACCCGCGGCGCCCTCATCTGCAGCTTCGTGCCCCGGGTGGTCGACTTCCACCCCGAGGCCGTCCCCTGCCCCTACCCCCACAGCTCCGTCGACTGCGACGAGGTGCTGTTCTACTGCCGCGGCAACTTCACCTCGCGCCGCGGGGTTGGGCCGGGTAGCGTGTCGTTCCACCCGATGGGCATCCCCCACGGGCCGCACCCGGGCGCCTACGAGGGCAGCCTGGGCGCCCGCGAGACCAGCGAGCTCGCCGTGATGCTAGACACCGTCAAGCCGCTCAACCCGACCCCCTTCGCGCTGCACACCGAAGACCCTTCGTACCAGCGCAGCTTCGTCGGATAACCCATCGCCTTCGCAGCAGGGAGCACCCGCAGGGTGGAAGTCACCGCCAGCCGAGGACAACGCATCGCGCAGCGCTTCGAGCTCGACTCGCTCCTCTCGGACGTGGGCCTCGGGGAGTGCTGGAGCGCCCACGATCTCCAGCGGCCCGACTCGCCCGCGCAGGTGGAGTTCCTGAGCCCGCCCGGGGCGAGCGGCGCGGCGACGCGGGAGGCCTTCGACGCCCTCGTCGCGCGGATGCGCCCCGTCAGCAACCCCGGCATCCTCGGGGTGCTCGGCGGCGGCGAGGTCGACGGCCGGCTCTTCCTGGTCACCGAGCGCCTCGAGGGCCGATCGCTGGCCAACTGGCTCGCCGGGCACCGCCAGGTCGGCACGCGCCCCGGGCTCACGGTGGTGCAGCGCATCTTCGACAAGGCCTGCAACGCGATGCAGTTCGCCCACGCCGTCGCGCCGCAGCCGGTGGTGCACCGCGCCCTCACGCCCCGGAGCATCCTGCTGCGCCGGGTGAGCCCCGGGCAGCACCACGTGAAGGTCGGCGACTTCGGCCTGGCGCCCTTCTCTCCGGGCGCGCGCGCGGGCTCCATCGGCGCGTGGTGGGAGTACCAGGCCCCCGAGCAGCACGGCGGCCGCTGGAACGACCCGCCCACCGCGGACGTGTTCGCCCTCGCGGTGGTGCTCGTCGAGATGCTCTCCCTCGCGGCCATGCCGCGCGCCGAGGGCCGCGAGACCTGGTGGCAGTTCATCAAGGAGAGCCGCGGCAACGCCCTCGAGCGCCTGGTGCTGCTCCGCGACGACGTCCCGCGGGGCGTGTGGGAGGTCATCGCCGCGGCGATGAAGCAGTCCCCGAAGGAGCGCACCCCCTCGGTGCAGCGCTTCCAGCGGGCCCTTCGCGACGCGTGGCAGGCCGCCGGGGAGTGGCAGACCACCGCCGGCACCGAGAGCGAGCCGCCCGTGCCGACCAGCCTCGGCGACGCGTCCTCCCTCGTGCGTTCGGCGCCGGGCGGAGGCGCCCGCGCGGCCACGGTCATCGACGGGTGGCAGGCCGCCGAGCGACGCCAGGCGCCCGACCCGATGCCCGCCCGGCCCTCGATGCCCGACCCGATCGCCACCCGTCCCTCGGCGCCGAGCTTTACGCCGCCGGTAAACCCGGCGCCCACGATGCCGATGGCCGCGATGACCCCGCCGCCCCCGGCGCGGCCCGTCACCGAGTCGACGGAGATGATCGACCTCGCGCGCCACGGCGCGTTCATGCAGGGGCCGCAGGACGCCCAGGTGCGCCAGGACAGCACCATGGCCCTCGACATCTCGTCCCTCGATCCGCAGTCCTACGGCGCCGCGGCGTCGCTCTTCGGTGAGGCCTTCGAGGGCGACTCCGACCTCGACCCCTCGCTCGGCACGCAGGTGATGTCCCAGGGCGTACGGGGAGGCACCGAGCCGCCGCCCCCGGCCGGCTTCGACGACGTGCCCCCGCCCGACGCGAGCAACACCACCCGGGCCATCGACACGGCCGAGGCCTTCGCGCAGCTCGACGCGTACGCCCGGCGCAAGCCGCCCCCGGAGGCCATGGCGACGCTCAAGGCCCCCGTGCGCTCGTCGGGCGGCTTCAACCCGGTGGCGCCCCGGCGAGACCTCTCGGGCGACGCCGACCTGCGCGCCACGACCGTGATGAAGGCGGCGCGCCCGCCGACGCTCGCGCCGGGCGGCTTCGTCTCGCCCGCCGCCGACGCCCTCAGCGACGCGTCCGGCGACCCCTTCGCGCGCGACTCCTTCGCGGGCGACCCCTTCGCCCACGCCTCGCCGTCGTCCCCGCCGGTCGAGCCCACGATGGCGGTGCCCATCGAGGCGATGATGGCCGGGGCCCAGCTCCCCTACGGCCACGGCGCGCCGCCGGGCGCCCACGGCATGCCCGCGCTGCGCCCCTCGACGCCCGACCCGATGGCCCTCCCGCCGATGCACACGCCCTTCGCGATGGGCGCACCGCCCCGCGTGACGGAGTCGCTGCCGCCGCGCGCACCGGCCGCGACCATCCTCGGCCAGCCCGCGTGGATCATGATCACCATCGGCGCCCTGCTCGTGGTGTGCGTCGGCGCGTCGGCCTTCCTGCTCGCGGGCGGGCGCTAAGGTCTTCTCAGGGCCGCGCGGGCTCCGCGTCGGGCGCGATGGTGTCCCGCGACGCCTCCCCGCGCAGCAGCGCGCTCGCCGCCTCGACGGCCGCGGCGCTGCCCGAGAGGGCGAGCACGTCGCCCGCCCGCAGCCGCTGCACGGCCGTCGGGATGCTCACCCCGTCGGCGCCGTTGGTGATCGCCAGCACCGAGGCGCCGGTGCGACCGCGCAGGTCGATCTCCGCGAGGCTCCGGCCCACCGCGGCGCACTGCGGGTCGAGCGTCACCTTCGCGAGCGCCCCCATCCCGGGGAGGAGCGCCCCGAGCTCGTCGAGGCTCGGCTGGGCGCGCGGCGCGGCGGGGTCGTGCGTGAGCGTGGCGAGGCCCTCGAGGAGGGTCTGCGCGACGGCGCGCACGTGGGCGTTGAGGTCGGCGGCGTCGCGCCACAGGGTGAGCAGCAGCGTCGCGATGACGAGCACCAGCACCATCGCCACCTGGAGGCCCGGGAGGAAGGGCTGCGTCAGGGCCACGAGGGGCGCCCCCACGAGGAGCACCACCGCGAGGTGCAGGGTGACCACGAGGGCGCGGCGCGGGGCGACGGCGAGGTCGCCCGCCCCCGCGGGCGGCGAAGGGAGGGCGAGCTCCGCGAGGGCGACCGCGAGCCGCCGGGCGACGCGGAAGATGCCGACGGCGAAGGGGGCGCAGACGATGGCCCCTAGGGCGACGAAGACGGCGTGGGCGGCGGCTGGGGAGAGCGCGGTGCGGCGGGTGATCTCGGCGGTGGCGCGGTCGTCGAGGAGCGAGGTGCCGATGAGCAGGGCCGCGAGGAGCACGGCGTCGAGGGCGAGGAAGCGGGAGATGCGCCGGGGGGCCGAGCCCCGCGAGGCGAGCGTGGGGGCGGCGCGCATGCGCTCGAACCAGCTGGCGTAGAGGCTCGCGAAGGTCTGCAGGGGGCGCGGGAGCTTGCGGTCGACGAAGCTCGCCGCGCGGCCGGAGGCCCCGATGAGCCACGGGGTGGTGAGCGTCGTGACGGCGGAGACCGCGACCGCGACGGGGTAGAGGAAGTCCCCGGTGGCGTGCAGCGAGATGCCGAGCCCGGCGATGATGAACGAGAACTCGCCGATCTGCGCGAGGCTCATCCCGGCGCGCACCGAGAGGCGCGTGCCGTTGCCCGTGAGGAAGGCGCCGAGGGAGACGCTGACGATCTTGCCGACGATGACCACCGCGGAGAGCACGGTCACGGCGACCCAGTGGCGGGCGATGAGCGACGGGTCGATGAGCATGCCGACGGAGACGAAGAAGATGGCCGCGAACATGTCCTTCACCGGGCCGATGACGTGCTCGACAGCGCGCTCCTCGCCCGACTCGGCGACCAGCGAGCCCGCGATGAAGGCCCCGAGCGCGACGGAGTAGCCCGCCTCCTGCGCCAGCAGGGCCAGCCCGAAGCAGAGCCCCACGCTGGTCACCAGGGTGGTCTCCGGGCGCTTGAGGCGCAGCACGGCGCGGATGGCGCGGGGCACGAGCAGCAGCCCGACGACCTCGACGCCGAGCAGGAAGGCCGCGAGGCGGCCGGTGGAGCTCGCCGCCGCCCCGAGGGAGAGCCCGTCGCCGCGGGAGACCGCGGTGAGCATCGCCATGAGGAAGATCCCGATGAGGTCCTCGACGATGAGCACGCCGACGACGAGCTCGCGGAGGCGTCCGGTGACGCGGCGCTCGTCGAAGGCCTTGGCGATGATGGTGGTGCTGGAGATGGCGATGATGGCGCCGGTGAAGAGCGCCTCGCGGGGGGTCCACCCGAAGGCCCGGCCGACGAGGTAGCCGAGCCACACCATGATGCTGCACTGCACGAGCGCGGTGAGCCCCGCTACGGCGCCCAGGCGCAGGAGCTTCCGCAGGCTGAACTCCAGCCCGATGGAGAACATCAGCAGGATCACCCCGAGCTCGGACAGCGTGTGCACCACCGCGCGGTCGGCCACGAGGGGGATGGGCACGTGGGGCCCCACGATGACCCCGGCGAGCACGTACCCGAGCACCACGGGCTGGCGCAGTCGCTGGAAGAGCACGGTGGTCGCCGCGGCCACGCCGAGCACCAACGCCAGCGCCTTCAAGAACTCGTGCGAGCCTGGCATCGGACCCTCTGCGCTAGCATGCGCGTGCGTGCGCCACGGCGCCGCCTCCAACATTGACGCGCGCCCGCGCCGTGTGGTGCCATCGGCCCTTCAAGGCCACCCTTGCGAAGGTGATCGATGCCCCCAGCCGCCCGCCTTGGTGACAACCACGTCTGCCCGAAGGTCGAGCCCGGCCCCGTCCCCCACGTGGGCGGGCCCATCCTGCCGGCGTGCGAGACGACCGTGCTCATCGGCAACAAGCCCGCAGCGCGGGTCGGCGACCTCGCCCACTGCAACGCGCCGCCGGACTCCATCAAGATGGGCGAGCCCTCGGTGCTCATCGGCAACAAGCAGGCAGCCCGGATCGGCGACCCCACCAACCACGGCGGGGTCATCGTGCAGGGAGAGCCCACGGTGCTCATCGGCTCGGTGTCCCAGGGCGCCGTGCTGCGCGCCGCCGCCCGCTCCGGCGTCCCGTTCTGCGAGGAGTGCGAGAAGGCTCGCGCCCGCATGAGCAACACCACGCACTGACCCGACGCGCCCCCTGCCAGGCCCCCCCGACGCCGTGTCCGACCGACCCGAATTCACCGACCGCATCGAGCATGTCCGCTGGGTGCTCGCGCAGCACCAGGCGCCCATGTTCGTGCTGCTCGACGCCGCGCGGCACGACCTCGTCCTCCCCACCGTGCTCAAGTCCGGGCTCACCCACCGCTCGCTCTACGAGGGCTGGCAGGGCGAAGGGCTCTCCGATGTCGCGCCCTACCTCGTCGAGGTGCCGCCGGGCGACCCCTTCGTCGACGCCGTGCTCGAGCAGGGCTGGGGCGACAGCTGGGGCACCTTCCTGTTCTCGACGGAGGACTTCTTCTCCCTCCGCCGGCACCTCCGGCGCTTCCTCAAGGTGCAGTCCGAGGAGGGCCAGCGGCTCTTCTTCCGCTTCTACGACCCGCGCGTGCTGCGCAGCTACCTCCCCACCTGCACCCCCGACGAGCTCGCGGCCTTCATGGGCCCGATCTCATGGTGGGTCACCGAAGGCCCGCGCGGCGAGACCCTGCTGCGCTTCACCCGCGGCGACGACGGCGTCCGGTGCGACACCGAGCCGCTGCCCGAAGCGCCGCCCGAGCGCTGAGTCCCCCCCCCTCCTCCTTCCCCCTCCCGAAGGCTGTCCATGATCCTCCACCTCACGATCCTCAACGGAACCCACGCGGGCCACTCGCTGCAGGTCACCGCCGGGACGCCGCGCACCTTCGGCCGCGCCGCGCAGTCCGACGTCGTGCTCCAGGACGTGTACCTCTCCGACGTGCACTTCGCGCTCTACTGCGACGAGCAGGGCGCCCGCGTCCGCGACCTCCAGTCCCACAACGGCACCTTCGTCAACAACGCCCCCGTCGCCGACGCCACCCTCGCCTCGGGCGACCGCATCTCCGCGGGCCAGACCGTCTTCGAGGTGGCCATCACGGCGCACGCGCTCGACGCCCCCGCGAGCGCGGTGAGCACCACCGGCGAGATCACCGCGGAAGACCTCGTGCGCGGGATGCAGAGCGCGCCCCACGACTGCGCGCGCTGGGCGCTGCACAGCGAGGAGGGCAATTACTTCGCGCTCATCGACTGCGCGCGGGAGCCCGACCTCATCACCCTCGTCAACCGCATCCACGAGGAGTTCTGCGCCATCGACGAGACCCGCGAGCCCGACGACCTCGGCGAGACGGCGCCCTTCCTCGTGGCGCTCACCCCCGCCACGCACGGCCTCGCCGACGTCTTCGAGGAGACCTGGGGGCGCGGCCACGCCATCTTCCTGGTGAGCCCGCAGCCCTTCCTCGAGGTCTACCAGCACCTCATCTCGCTGGTGACCTGGGACGAGCAGCAGCGGCTCGCGTCGGCGCGCTTCTGGGATCCGACGCGCCTCGCCGACCACATCGCCCGCCTCGGCCCGGAGGAGACCGCGGCCTTCTTCGGTCCGCTGACCTGCATCCTGGCCGAGAGCGCCGACCCCAGGGTGCTGACCCGCTACGCCCGCTCGCCCGAAGGGGTGGTCACCGCGACGCCCCTCACGCTGAGCCTCCAGGGGGTCTAGAGCGCCGACCGGAAAGTCGGACCGAGCTGCGCGACGAGACGCGAGCCTCGCAAGGCGCGGAGCCGAAGGCGGGCTCCCTGCCCGCCGAGGCGACGCAACGCAGCGGGGCGACGCGGATCGGAAGTGCAGCGACGGGAGACTTTCCGGTCGGCGCTCTAGCGGAGGCCGCGGAGGCTGCCTTCGTAGCGACCCAGCATGATCGGGAAGCGCATCACGTGGCCCTCGGAGTCGGGCTCGGTGCGCACGATCGCGCTCCAGTCCTTCGCGATGCACTCCAATAAGCGACCACCCCCGACGAGGCGGTAGTCGAAGTTCTCCGCCACCAGCGGCGCCATCGCGAAGGCCGGGTCGGCGAACAGCTCCGCGAGGGCGGCCTCGGCGCCGCGCTGCCGCTCGGCCAGGGCCACGTCGAAGGCGATGCACACCTCGCGGTGGGCGATCTCGTTGTGCGCCCAGAACCCCGGGAAGCTCTTGCGGGCCAGCGCGCCGTGCATCGACTGCACGTAGCGGGTCGCCTCCTGCAGGAGCTCGCCGTCCAGCTGTAGCACCTCCGCGCGCTCCCAGGCCCAGGGCCCGAAGCTGCCGTCCACCGGACGGACCGTGCGCACGACGCGCGGGAACTCCGTGGGGCCGTCGGGGAGCCGCTCGCCGAATCGGAAGAGCGAGGTGGTCCCGGTCTCTCCCGGCGCGGTCCCCGGCGGGCAGCGCGCGGCGTGCACCTCTACCGCGACGCCGTCGCCCGGCAGGGTGCGCTTGTCCGTGCGCGCCACCGACGGGGTCGAGCCGGGGTTGATCAACACCTCGAAGACGTTCTCGCCGTTGACGAGAACGTGGTCGACCTGGTGCATTCCGCCGCCCGCCGCGGCGGGCACGCGGAACACGGGGATGTCGTTGACGTAGACCTCGACGTCACACCCCTCGACGGTGACGTCCAACAAGACCGCCGGGCGCGCCATGGACTCGCTCCTTCCCACTCAGCTCGGGAACCGCAGCGGGCCGCCGATCTGCCGCTTCTGCATCACCCGGTAGTCCACGTCGACGTCGAAGAGGGAGACCACCGTCGCGCGACCCTTGAGGGTGATGCCCTTGAACTCGATCTTGGTGACGTTCACCCCGAAGCCCTGGGCGTCGAAGCCCACCCGCCCGTCGCTCTCGAAGCCCGTCTCGGCGCCCGCCGAGAGCGAGAGCACGCGGTCGTGGATGGCCATGCCCCGCGCCGTCAGCGACACCGGGAAGTCACTGCGGAAGCGGGCGAACTTCCACTCCGGCTCGCCGATGGACTTGCGCTCGACGTCCGCCGACACCGTGAAGTTCGCCTCGATCTTGCCCTCGATGTTGGCGACGAAGCCGTAGCCCCGGATGGTGAGGTCGACGCCGAAGCCGACGCTGAGAGAGACCTTCAGCAGCACCAGCCGGACGGAGATCGAGTAGGCGAAGAACACCCGCCGATCGAGGTTCTCCTTGAAGCCCCAGGTCGCCTTGAGCTGCCCGGTGAGCACCTCCAGGCTGAAGTTGAAGTCCCAGCCCACCTTGGGCTTGAAGTTCCGGATCGCCTCCCAGATCTCGTTGATCGTCCGCTCGATGTTCCGGAAGGCGTTGACCGCCCCGAGGAGCCAGTCGAGCCCGAGCACCGCCTGGCCGTTGCGCTTCAGCTCCGCCCGGACCCGCGTCTCGATGTTGTTGTTCCGGTTGCCCGCCGCGCGCGCCGACGCGCTGCCCGTCCACTCGGCCTCACCCCCCGAGGCGTTGCGCTCACCGGTCGCGGAGTACACCCGGCCGCGGGTGTTGACCGTCCCGGTCAACGTGGTCCGCGACGTGGGGTTGGCCTCGTCCCAGGTGTTGGTGCCGTGCCGGACCGACCCGGAGGCCAGCGCCGGCAAACGGACGTCGAGCTCCCACTGGTCCGCGGGGTACGCGCGGATGACGGTGTTCTGCGAGCGGACGGCGGCGCCCCCGCGGCGTACGCCGCAGACGATGGCGTTGACGCGGTAGTCCTGGTGGCCCCAGCGGATCGGCCAGATGTCGAGGAAGCTGCCGACCCGGTTGTTGTCCGTGGCCCGCGCCCGACGGAACACCGGGAACGAGTGCACCGTCTCGCCCCGCAGCGTGGTGTTCTGTCCCTGCGGGTCGACGACCACCAGATGGGGGTGCCGCTCCTGGGAGCAGAACTGGTAGTTCGTCACGACCGTGAGCGTGATGGTCGTCCGGGGGTGGTTCGTCGGGCCGCCGGCGGTCACCTCGATGATCGCGCCGGTGCGATAGGGGTTCGCGTTCGGCGTGCCCGTGCTGGTGATGAAGAAGTCCACCGGGTTGGCGCGCTCCCTCGGCTCGGGCTCGGTGCCCACCCACGGGGCCTGCCCCTGGCCGGTCTTGCGCTCGTTGACCTTCAGGTGGAGCAGGTCGCAGGGGTTGGAGCGGATGGGCATCCCGCACGGGAGGGTGCCGCTCCGCTGCGTCGGGCTCTGGCAGAGGCCGGCCTGCGCGTCCTGCTGCGCCCTCGCCCGCTGCTGCCGCGCCCGTAGCGCCGCCGCCCGCTGCTGCTCCGCCCGCTGCGCCGCCGCCCGCTCCGCCTCGGAGGGGCCGAACAAATAGTCGTAGAGACCCATCGGAGGCTCCTCACTCCTCGGCCGCGTCGAGCGCGTCGAGCATGTCCTGGCAGAGCGCCTCGACGCGCTCCATCAACTGGTCGACCTTCACCCGCCCGTCGTAGCCCGGCGCGGTCAATGTCTCCTGCGCCCACGGGAGGAGCGGGTCCTCGTCAAAGTCCGGGTGCAGCAGCAGCATCACGTCGCAGTACCGACCGACGTCGTACTCGGTGTCGATCTCGTACCGATCGCACTTCGCCATGCCGTGGGCGACGAAGGCCTCGAGGCCCTCCTCGCCCATGGCCGCGCACTCCTCGGGCCACACCCGACGGAGGTGCCCGATGACGTTCTCCACGAAGGGCTCCATCGCCGAGCGGGCGAGGGCGTCCATCTGTGCACGGCGGATGACCAGCACGGCGTCGCGCTCAGCCCGGCAGGAACAGCCGGTCGACCTGCTTGCCGACCACCTTGTCGAGCTGCTTCATCGCCTGCGCCGCCAGCTTGGCCGCCTGCGGCGGCAGGCCCCGCCCGTCGATCCAGCCCTGCAGCACCTCGCGCCCCGCCGTGAGGGCCGGCCCCTTGAGGAAGGCCGCCACGTCGGCGCCGTTGCGCTGCTTCAGCACCGTCCAGAAGGGGTCGCGGGCCATGCCCTGGTCGAGCCCCACCGCGCGCAGCGTGCCCCAGGTCGCCGCGGTGGTGGTCACGCCCTTGAGCTCCTTCACGAGCCCCGTGAGCAGCGGGCTGCTCTTCACCCGGGGGTTGTTCTCCAGGCCCTTGAAGGCCTCCCCCACGAGGCCCTTCACGCCGTCCGCGATGGCCTCCTCGCCGACCTTGAGCGCCGCGTCCTTGATGACCCCGAAGTTGGGCTTGCGCCCCTCCTTGAGGGCCGACGCGAGCTCGGTCACCGTGGTCTTCGCGAGCCCCTGGAGGCGCTCGGAGATCTTGTCCGGCACCCCCGCCTTGGCGAGCAGCTTCTTCAGCCCGCTGCTCGCCTGCTCGGCGAGCTTCGCGGGGTCGATGGCGGCCCTGAGCTTCTCCAGCAGCCCCCCGGCGTTGCCCTGGAGGTTCACCGCCAGCGCCCCGGCGGTCTCCTGCGGGGCGACGGTGTTGCTGTCCGTCTCGCCGCAGTTGATCTTCACCAGCGCGCCGTTGATGTTCACGAGCGAGCCGCCGATGACGTGGATCGTCGGGGAGTTGATCGTGATCTTGTTGGGCAGGAGCATGATGCTCGACTCGCCCACCTTGAAGCCCATGCTCGACTCCGCGGTGACCGCGAAGTGCGTGTCGACCCGCAGCGACGCCCCAGCGCCGCCGTGCACCGCGATGGAGCTGTTGCCCTCCACGTCGAGCGAGTCGTTCTGAACGATGCTGGTGATGCGGTCCTTCTGCACCGTCACGTGCTCCATCCCCTGGATGGTCTTCGTGCGGTCGTGGCCCACCACGAGCGTCTGGTCGCGGCGCACCACGGAGTCCATGTCGCGCTGCGCGTGGATGAAGATCTGCTCGTTGTCCTTGAGGTCTTCGAAGCGCAGCTCGTTGAACCCCTGGCCACCCTTCGACGAGCTCGTCTTGATGGTGCTCTTGGTCTTCTCCGCGGGCAGCGGGTACGGCGTGTTGTTCTCGCCGTTGTAGACGCAGCCGGTGACGAGCGGCCGGTCGGGGTCGCCCTCGAGGAAGGTCACCACCACCTCCATCCCGATGCGCGGGATGAACATCGAGCCCCAGGCCGCGCCCGCCCAGCTCTGCGCGACGCGCATCCAGCACGACGACTTGCTGCCGTTCTGCGACGGCCCGCGCAGCTCCGGCCGGTCCCAGTGGAAGCGCACCAGGATGCGCCCGTGGAAGTCCGTCGAGATCTCCTCCTCGTCCTCGCCCGGCGCCGCGATCACCAGCGCCGTCTGCGGCCCGTGCACCAGCGGCCGCGGGGTGTCCCGCTCGGGCCGGATGGGCGTGTCCGAGGGCACGCACTCGAAGCGGTTCCAGTAGCGCGTGGCGACCGCCGCGCCTCCAGCGGGGATGCTCTCCATCTCCGGGTCGATGCTCCGGAGCAGCGACTTCACGTGCTCGCTCTCGCGGATGTCGTCGGGGATGTCGCCCCAGGCCGCGACGTGGTGCTGCACGTTGGTGAGCACGTAGTTGCGGTCGAGGTCGGCGCGCTGGTGCCCGGTCATGGTGAGCCCGCGGCCGGGCCAGAAGCCCGTCACGGTGCTGCGCCCGTGGCCGACCTTGTTCTCGACCTGGGTCTCCTCGGCGCGGACCCGCGCGCGGCGCTGGCCGTGGTGGGGCCGGTACACGTGCGCGTCGTCGTCGTACACGCCCAGGGTGAAGCGCGCGGGGTAGTCATACACCGGTCGCGCGCCGCCCTCGCCGGGGCTGCGCGGGCTCATGTCGAGCACGGCGCGGGGGTGGGTGAAGTCGAAGTCGCGGAGGAGCACGCCGGTGGTGCCGGTGCGCCGGTGCCAGTCGAACCAGAGCACCGACTCGCTGCCCGCGGTGACCGAGCCCGCCGCGTCGATGACGCTGACCGCGGCCCCGTCCATCGTCGGCACGGCCTCCCAGGCGTGGCCGTCCTCGACGAGCTGCCAGGTCTCCGCGTCGCCGTCGTGCTTGAAGTAGTACGCGACGCCCTCCTCCTCGAGGAGGCGCTGCACGAAGTCGAGGTCGGTCTCGCGGTACTGCACGCAGTTCTCGCGCGGCGGCAGCTGGTCGAGCGCGCCGTCGTACCCCATCGTGCCGTTGCCCTGGTAGACCCCGGCGTCCTTGAGCACCTCCTCGATGATGGTGAGGACGTTGACGTCCTGCCAGATGCGGGAGTTGACCCGCTTGGAGAGCGTCCACAGCGACGGGACCACCACGATGCGGGCGAAGCGGTACATCCCGGTCGAGCCGAGGTCTTCCACCCGCCGCACGATGCCCTTCAGCGGACGGCTCACCGGGCCGCGCTGGATCTCGAGGCTGACGTTGCGCTCGAAGAGCTCGTCGATGCTGGCCCCGACGTTGCGGTTGGCCAGGATCAGCGAGGCCTCGTAGAGCCGCGACACGCCCTCGTCGAGGAAGACGTGCACGGGCCGCCAGCCGCCGCCAGGTCCCTCGAAAACAAGCTCCACCTCAGCGCGCGGCGCTTCGCTCATGCTCGAACTCCGTTCAGGGGGTCTATCGCTCGCCCGATCGCGCCGCGATGGTCGCGAGCACGATACACCCACCGGCCCCTCCGCCAACAGGACCGCCGCGCCGATCAGTCGACGGCCAGCAGGGACCGCAGCTCGGCGACCGGGAACCGGTACTCCACGTGGCAGTAGTCGCACTCGATCTCGAGGTCCTTGCCCTCGGCGATGAGGGACTCGAGCTCCTGCGGCGGCAGCGTGCCAAGGGTCGCCCGGAGCCGCTGCGAGTCGCACCGGCACTGGTACCGCACCGCGCCGGTGCCCACCACCGCGTAGGGCATCAGGTAGAGCAGCTCGGCCAGGAGCGTCGCGGGCGTGGTCGCGTCGTCCCGGAGCAGGGTCTCCATCGGGGGGAAGTCCTCCAGCCGGGCGGTCATCACCGCCAGCTGCCCCTCGCCGAGCTCGGGCAGGAGCTGCACCAGGTATCCGCCCGCGGCCACCACCTCGTCGCCGTCCATCACGGTGCACACGGCGATCGCCGACGCGACCTGCTCGGACTCCTGGAGGTAGGCCATCAGCGAGGCCGAGACCCCGCCGCTGGTCACCCGCACCACGCCCTTGTGCGCGCTGCCCCGCGGGAGCGTGCGCGTCACCTGGAGCACGGCCCCGTCGCCCAGCACCAGCGAGCCCCCGCGGGTGCGCTGCACCAGCGCCCGCGCGCCCCCGTCCGGGTGCGAGTCGGCGATGAGCGAGTCGCGCCCGATGGCCGACTGCAGCACGCCCTGCACGCGAAGGTCGGGCGCCATCGTCTCGCGCACCAGGATCGTCCCGGTCACCAGCTCGCCCAGCCAGCGCGCCTCGTCGCCCTTCACCCGCTGCGCCGCGACGATGGACCGCACCGTGTCCGTCGTCCGCAGCGCCACCACGCGAAACGATCCGTCGTCCGTGATCGCTCGCACCACCGAGTCCTGCCGCTCGTTCTCCATAGGTGGCGCTTCATAGCATCGCCGGGGCGGTGGCCGTCACCCGTCCGGAGCTCCCACCCGCGCAGGCCCTGCTCCGCGGTGCACCCGGGACCTACAGCCGACGCCGCTGGCGGAGGTCTGGCTTCACCGCCCCGCTCCAGGGCGGCGACCGGCGCCGGGCACCCGCCCCCACCGCACAGCGCGCGAAAACAGGACAATCGCTCGTGCGGCGCGAAACCTCCATGTGGGATGCCAGGCGCGGCGGGCCCAGGTGCGCTCCTGACTTCAATACATATCGGCAGTCGCGACCGTGGGGCGATTGCCTACATATACCCGTGTCGGAGCGGCGGTCACACTCATCACACCTGTCGCCATTACAACCACGGAGAGCACGTCCGTCCGTGTAGGACGAAGCGGATATTACCGCTGCAAAATGGGGCGATCGCGCACAACGCTCTTCCAGTTCATTTGTGAAAGCCCGTAAGAAGGGATTGCGCACCAACGACTCCATTGGTCGATTGAAGACGAGGCCCAAGATGAACCGAGCCCTTTCCGCGATGACAGTGATGATGGCGGCGGTCGCCACCAATGGGTGCATGAGCGGCGAGGGTTCAGACCTCGGCCTCGTCTCGCAGTCCATCGTCCCGGGCATCGGAACGACCTGCGCGGCGGGCGCCCTGGAGGGCAACGCCACGCCGGAGCGCGACGCCACGGCGCCGTGGTCCCAGGTGGAGGGCAATCCCTCGCCGGTGCGGACCGCCAGCGGCCAGATCGTCGTCTCCCACTCCGGCGGCAACGGCGTCGCGTTCACCCGCTACGAGCCCCGGGCCGCGGGCGCGACGCAGGTGGTGCTCGACGTCAACGTCGCCATCCAGCCCGACGCCTTCGCCCTGGCCGAAGGCTGTCCCGCGGTGCCGGTCGCCAACATCGGCGTCGTGGTCTCCGACGGCGCGCGCATGGCGGGCCTCGCGGTGGGCCGCATGCGCAACGCCGCCGGCGTCGTCACGAACTACGTCGCCATCCGCGCCCTCGACCGGTGCGCGACGCCCATCGCGGTGGCGCCCTTCACATTCGATATTACCGAGTTCCATGTCTACTCGGTGCGCCTCGACCGCACCAACGGCGCCGCGGTCTATATCGACAAGGAAGACGAGCCGACGCTGCGCGTGGCCTACGACCGGCTCGACGCCGCGGCCCCGCTGGGCGGCGCCCAGTTCGGCTTCCGCACGGAGCGCGCGGTCGCCAGCTGGGACTACCTCCGCTACTCGGCCTGCGGCGTCACGGCGCCCGCGGCGCCCCCGCCGGTCTCGTCGTGCGGCGGCCCGTGCCCCGGCAACCGCGCCCCGAGCTGCGCCGGCGCGGCGGCCTCTCCCGCCTCGCTCTGGCCGCCGAACCACTCGTTTCGCCCCGTGAGGGTCGTCGGGCTCACCGACCCGGACGGCGACGTGGTCTCCTACACCATCTCCCACGTCACCTCCGACGAGCCGAACGACGCCCAGGGCTCCGGCGACGACGGCGACGACGTCGGCCGCCAGGACCAGGACCTCAACGAGGACGGCAGCCCCCGCATGCCCGGCGACCGCCAGAACTACGGCCGCGGGGTCCTGCTCCGCGCCGAGCGCAGCGGCATGGGCAACGGCCGGGTCTACGCGCTGCACGTCACCGGGAACGACGGGCGCGGCGGCACCTGCCAGGCGACGGTGCGGGTGTGCGTTCCCCACGACAGCAGCGGCGCCCCCTGCGTCGATGACGGCCAGGACCACGACGCCACCACCCCGCCGACCCCGCCGCCCCCGCCGGTGGAGCCCGTCGCCCCGGGCACGCTCCGCTGCCCGGCGCCCTCGAGCGCGCTCGCGGGCTCGCCGGTCACCCTCCGCGCGACCGGCGCCGGCGCCGCGACCACGGTGCGCTGGAGCGTCACCACCGCGCCGAGCTACACCCGCGCGTACCGCTTCGCGTCGGAGTACGACGACGCCGACGTCGGCGCGATGGTCGGGCGCGGCACCGAGGTGCCCTTCACGTCGGTGATCGTCGGTGACTTCACCGTCCACGCCGAGGCGGTGTACCCCAACGGCACCATCGACGAGTGCGACACCACGGTCACCATGCGCGGCCACGGCCTCCGCATCGAGCTCAGCTGGAACACCCAGGACACCGACGTCGACCTCCACGCCCTGCGCGAGTCGACCGGGCGCTGGTTCACCTCGCAGGACTGCTACTACGCCAACCGCCGCCCCGACGCCTCGCTGCCCGAGGACAGCCGCCGCTGGCTCGACACCGACGACGTCGACGGTGAGGGCCCCGAGAACATCCGCGTCGACACCCCCGCGACGGACCGCGACTACCAGATCGGGGTGCACTTCTACTCGGCGCACGGGCAGCGCACGCCGACCCGCGCGACGGTGGTGATCTACTGCGGCGAGCAGCGCATGGGCACCTACCAGCGCGTCCTCACCGGCGACCGCGGCAGCCCCAACGCCAACGACTTCTGGCACGTCGCTGCGGTGCGCTTCGCCCCCGGCTCGGCCTGCTCGGTGCGATCGGTCGAGCAGCTGATGACCGCGACCCAGGCGCGCAACGGGGGCTGAAACCCCGCCTCGCCCGCGTCACGCTCCCTCCCCGCCTCCGCTCCCCTCCCCGAAACCCCGAAGCCCCCGTAGAACCCGTCGACTCAGTCGGGGTAGGCCGCGACGAAGGTCGTCCCTGCCATGGCGGAGGGCGAGCAGCCGCTGGCCAGGGGCGGCTGGAAGGTGCCGCCGAGCATGCACCCCGCGCTCGACACCGAGAGCCGGATGCGCCCGAGGCCGCCAGCGCCGCTGCGACCGCCCGTGGCGAAGGGACTGGACAGCCTGCCCACGCCGCCGACCGCTGAGATCCGCGCCGTCGCGCTCGTCGTGATCTCGGGCGCGCGGAGGAAGATCACGCCGCCCGAACCGCCGCCGCCGGCTGCTCCGGGGGCCGGGTCGCATCCCTCCGCCATGGCCGTGCCCACGTACGCAGCGCCGCCTGCGCCGCCGTTTGCGAGCACCGATCCGCTCACGGTGATGCGCGTCATCGACGTGATGCGCAGCGCCCCGCCGCCGCCGCCGCCGCCCGAGGTGCCGCCGGCGCCCGGCCGGAAGCCGTAGTCCGCGCTGCCGCCGCCGCCGCCAGAGCCAGGCTGGAAGGTCGTCGCCACCGCGAGGTCGCCCGCCGCCGCGGCGCCGATGCTCCCGCCGCCGCCGCCGCCCAGGAATGCCCCCGGGATGCCCGACGCGCCCGCGCACTGCGCCCGGCCGGTGGTCCCGTCTTCGCCGTCGTAGGGCGTGGCGCCGGCCGAGCCGCCGCGGCCGCCGCTCGCCCCGCCGCCCGCGGTCACGCCCATGCAGTCGACCTGTCCCCGCGCCACGGCGGGCTCCGGGATCGGGGGAAGATCGCCCGGCCCTCCGCCCGCAACCCCGCCGCCGCCGCCCCCGTAGGCCCGAAGGCCCGTGAACACCCCGCCGCCACCGCCGCGCGCGAAGGTCGCGGTGAAGACGAAGGGCGACGTGAGGCAGGCCCCGCCCTCGCCGATGGGGCAGGTGCCGGCGACGCTGAACGCGCCCATCCCGCCGGTGCCCGGGGCGCCCGCGCCGAAGGAGCACTCCGGACCGCGGGGCGCCGCCACGGGCGCGCCGGTGAAGCCGCCGGTGCCCGCGCGGCCTCGGGTGGTGCTGCTCGGAGCGATGGTCGAGGTCGTTCCGGCGCCGCCCGAGAGGTCGAGCGTCCCCTCGATGACGACGTCGCCAGACACCTGGAGGTCGAGCGTGGCCGAGGAGGTCGAGCCCGTGTCGAGCTGCACCACCACCCCGGCGGGAATACGAACCGATGTAAAGCTGTGCGTGCCCGCCGGCAGGTAGGTGGGGTTCACGCTCGGATTGAACGCGACCTGGCAGAAGCCCGCGACGCAGGCCACGCCCGCCGCGCAGGCCAGCCCGCAGCGGCCGCAGTGGGAGCCGTCCGTAGCGAGGCTGTGGCAGGCGCCCGCGCAGATCGCCTGCCCGGCGGCGCAGCCCGCGTCGGGGGATCCGCCCACGTCGGAGGCGACGTCGGACGCCACGTCGGGGCGCGCGGCGACGTCGTCAGCGACGGCCGCGTCCGCAGCGTCCGGGGTCGCAGGGCCGAGGTCGGCCGCCGCGTCGCCCGGCGTGGCGGGGCCGGCGTCGCGGCCGGTGTCGACGGTCGCGGGGCCGCCGTCGTCGGCCGGAAAGCCGATGGGGACGTCTGCCGTGTAGATCGGCGGACGCGCGGACTCGCCGCACGCACCACCCGACAGCAACAACAGCAGCGGGCCGAAGGGACGACGCGAGATCCGCATGCGGGCCGGACTATCACGGCGGCGTCGCCGACGGCCAGAAGCCGCGCGACCCGGGTCAGCGCGGCAGCGCCCAGCGTCCGCGGAAGCTGCGGAGGGTGTCGAGGGTGGTCCCGTCGGCGGCGACCAGGTAGTCGTGGGGGAAGTCGGAGCCGGGCAGGCGCATCATGAAGGTCGACTCGAACGCGCGGACGAAGTTCGTCTCGGACTCCTGGCCGGGGACGCTGCGGGAGTAGTCGGCCCACTCGAAGGTCGGCAGCGCGGCGGCGGCGTGCGCGCGCATGAACATCAGCGGGTCGAAGGGGTCCTGGTCCTCGGTGGTGAGGTAGAGCACCGTGGGCTCGGGCTGCATCCGGTCGTGCGCGCGGGACCAGGCCATGTCCTCCAGCTGCGGCCACTGGAGGTAGCAGTCCACCGTCAGGAACATCACCAGCGTCGCCGCGCCGGGGGGTGGAAGCGTCGCAGCGAAGGGTGTCGCCACCGTGCGCCGCAGCGTTGGAAAGCGGTCGCCGATCGCGACGACCCCCGCGGCGGGCGCATCGGTCGCAGCGCGCCACGCGACGTGGGTGCGCGCCGCCGCCTCGCCGCCCGCCGAGAAGGTGACGTCCAGCGAGCCCGCGGCCCCGACCGCCATCCCGGTCGCCGCGAAGGGGAGCGTGAGCACGGCGTCGCCGCCGCCGACGATCGACAGCGCGCCGCCGAAGGAGACCCCCGTGGAGGTCAGCGCGCGCCAGGTGAGCGCGAGGTCGTCGGGCCCCGGGTTGCGCAGGCCGACGGGGGCGTCGGCGCCAGGCCGGAGGCGCAGCGCGAGGGGCACGTCCGGCGTCCGCGCGACCCCCGCCGGGTCGACCGCGAAGAGGTCGAGCCCGTACCAGTCGGAGGCGACCAGCCCCCGCGGCGTGAACGCGACGTCCAGCATCCCGTAGCGCGCGGGGTAGAAGCCCGCGACCCGGGGCGCGGCGCCGCGCAGGTCGTAGAGCGTCACGCCGGTGAGGCACGCCACCGCGAGGAGGTCGCCCGAGAGCGCCACGGCCGTCGCCACGCACCGGGGCTGCACGCCCACCCAGGGCGTCAGCGCGCTGCCCGCCGCGCGAAACACCCGCGCCCCGTTGCTCCCCAGGGCGACAGCCACACGGTCGCCCGACATCGCCACGTCGAGGGGCGGCCCGTCGAGGGGCGCGGCCGCGATCAGCCCGAGGCCCGGCAGCGCGCGCAGCGTGAGGCCCTCGACGCGGTCGATCAGCGCGAGGCGCGACCGGTCGGAGACCACGCCCACGAGGTCGGCGCCGACGCCGGTGCGCGCGAGGGCGGTGGGCATCCCGTCCCCGCCCAGGCTGAGACGCAGCAGCCCGTTGGACTGCGCGGCCATCCACGCGGTGTCGTCGACCACCTCGACGTCGGCCACCTCGTAGACGGGAGTGCCGCCGCCGGGATCGTGGGCGTTGATGTCCCACGGGCGCGAGCGGGGGCGCGAGGGGTTGCTCACGTCGACGAGGTCGAGGAAGCCGCTGTCCCCCGCCCCGCAGACGAGCGTGCGGGAGCGGGCGTGCAGCGAGGCCGTCGAGCAGTGCTGCTCCCGCATCGCGGCGATGGGGTGCACCAGGCGCGTGCTGCCCTCCGCGAGCCCGACCACCGGCAGGCCGTTGGAGTCGGCGAGGTAGACCGTGTCGCCGTCGACGGCGAGCTCGCGGGCGTGGGCCCCGAAGCCGAAGCTCTGCGCCGACAGCAGCCGGAGGCCCGAGGGCAGACCCGTCGGCGTCGCCACGTCGGGCGCGGCATCGGTCGCAGCGTCGGGCGTGGCGTCGGGCGCGGCGTCGGCCCCGAGCGACGCGTCCTGCAGGGACGGCGCGTCGGGAGCCCCCGCGTCGGGGGACGGAGCGTCGGGGGGCGGAGCGTCGGGGGGCGGCGGCGTGCCGGCGTCGGCGGTGACCGTGGCGAAGCGCACCTCGCGCTCCTCGGTGCGGGCGTGCCCGAGGCCGTCATCGGCGGTAAGCGAGAGCCGCAACGGGCGACCGCCCATCGTCGGGTCGACGGGCAGTCGCAGCGTGACGGGCGCGACGCACTCCGGCGCGGCCCGGCGCGGCGTCGGCACCACCGTGGCGTCACCGGCAGGCGCCGCGGCGCGCACCTCGCGCAGCAGGGCGCGGCTCGGGCTCGCGTCGTCGAACACCCGGGCCGTGAGCGACACCGCCGAGGCCGCCATGCCGAGCACCGCGGCGCCGACCAGCACCTCACCCCCGACCGAGGCGCGCAGCGTCGCGCCCGGCGTGATGGCCAGCGCCTCGTCCCGCCGTTGTGTGGTGCTGGCCAGGGTCAGGGGCACGAGGCTCGCCCCGACGCCCTCGTCTGGCGCGCAGGACGGGAGCGGGCGGCCGATCCAGGCGCGCCGCGTCGCGGTGCGGGTGAGGCCGGTGGCGTCGCGCGCGGTGAAGGTCAGATCAGCGAGGCCCGCGCCGCCGGGAAAGAGGGCGTTGAGCAGGAGCCACATCCCGCGCACGTCGCAGGCGTCGCCGGGCCCGTCGGCGGGGACGGCAGCGACGGCGGATGCCGCGTGGGCGGCGCCGAGGCGGGCGCCGGAGTACGCGTCCCGGGCCTCGACGCTGAGCGTCACCGGCGAGCGGAAGCCGCGCAGCCGGGCGCCGACGAGGACGTGGCTGCCGCCCTGTGATCCGTTGACCTGCGGGGCGATCGCCCCGTCGCGGAGCTCGATGAAGTCCGACCCGCCCAGGCCCGGGGTCACCGATGCGTCACCCGCGAAGCCGCCGCACACCGTCGACCGGTCGCCCGTCGCCAGGGGAGCGCCGTCGCAGGACGCCGCGGCCACCGGGGCGAGGAGGGCGAGCAGGCGGGCGCGCATCGTCGGGGAGACTACTACGGCCGCTTCCGCGCGGCGCCCGAGACCTTGCCTCCCCCGATCGGGTGCTAGCCTGCGCGCTCCCAGACGACCGCCCACCAGGAGCGAACCCGATGCGTCGACCCGATTCCATCGTTGGCCTCACCCTCCACCTCGCGCGTCAGCGATTCGGCGCCCCGGCGCTGCGCCGCGCGGCCCTCCTCGTCGGCGGCCTCGGGCTCGGCGCCGTCGCCGCCGCGGCCGTCCACCACCGCGCGCCGCCCGCCATCCCCGCGGGGGTGCGCGTCCATGCTCGCGCCCACGCGTGGTCGCTCGGCCAGTGCGCCGCGGGCCGCGTCGCGTGCCTCTCCGACGCGATGTGCGGCGCGGGCGATCGCTGCGTCGACCCGCTACAGCTCGGCGCACGGCTCCGATCGGTGGCGCCGCGGGAAGACACCGTGACGGTGTATCCCCACCTCGCGGTCGACGGCGACGGGTACGGCGTGGTGTGGGCCGCGGTCGGCGAGGAGGCGTCGGACATCTGGTTCGCGCGCCTCGACGGCGAGGGCAAGCGCCGCGGGGCCGCGGTGCAGCTCACCCGCGGCGGGTCGCTCCGGCTGCGTCCGCGGCTCGCGCGCGGCGCGTCTGGCTGGGCCGTGGGCTGGCTCGACGTGAGCGAGGACGGCGTCGCGAGCCACGTCCTCCGTCTCGCCCCGGATGGCCGCCCGCAGGGCTCTCCGGTGCGCGTAGGCGGCGGCGACATCGCGGTGCTCTCGGACGTCGTCGCCCGGGGCGCGCAATACGCAGCCGGGTATTTCTCCGCCACCGCCGCCCGTCAGATCAGCGTGCACCTCGTGCGCTTCGGCCAGGACGGCGCGGTGGGCGCGCCCATCACCGTCGCCGGCAACCAGCTCCTCCTGGGGCACCTCGGGCTCGCGGCCTCGGGCGAGGCCTTCGCCGTCGGGTGGAACCACTTCGTTCCCCGCGACGAGCGCGCGGAGACCTTCGTCGCCCGGGTGGGCCCCGACGGCACGCCCGCCGCGCCGATTCGCCTGGACGCGCACGCGGGCCGCAACGGGGGCGTCGCGCTCGACGGCGCCGCCGACGGCGCGCTGGGCGCCGTCTGGGAAGACCAGTTCGAGGAGAGCGACGACTCCTTTCGCAACGCGCTCGTCTTCAGCGGCGTGACCGCGGCCGGTCGCGCGCTGCCCCGCAAGGCCGTCACCGATCGCCGCGCGGTCAACCTCGAGCCCAACCTCGTCGCCGCGGGCGCGCAGCACGGCCTCGTCTATACCCGCCTCGACGACGACGCCCCGACGGTGCAGTTCGCGCGGCTGGGCGCCGACGGGGCGCCGGTGGGCTCGCCCGTCCAGCTCAACGGGCGCGCCTCCCTCGCCGCCCTCGGCGCGCTCGCCTGGAACGGCCGCACCTACGCCGCCGCCTGGACCCAGCTCGACACCGACGGGATCACCCTCCGCTTCGCCCGCCTCGACGCCAACGGCCGCCGCCTCGGCGCCGACATCCCGATCAGCCCCCGCTGACGGGGCGCCGCGAGGGTGGTTCTCCCGCCGCAGCAGCCGTAGTAGCGTCCGCACACCTTTTCCCCGGCCGCGGGCGGCGACCCCGCGGCGCCGACGCACCCGCCATCCCCATCCAAACGTCCCCATCGAAGGAGCGATCCCTCCCCATGGCCCGTACTCCGGTACTTCGCACACCCTGGCGCTCGTTCGCCGTGCTCTGCCTCACGGCCCTCTCGGCCGGGGGGATGGACTGCGCGCAGGAGCGCGACCCCATCAATCGCGTGCGGGAGAACGCGCTGGCGAAGAGCTTCTTCGTCGGCGCCAACTACACCGACCAGGCCGACGACCCGGAGTTCTACGCGAACAACTTCGTCGTCGACGGCACCGCCGACAACTCGATGATGCCCGTGGGCACCTACGACGACGTCGACCGCGTGCGCTGGGAGATCCAGGAGGACTTCCTCCTGGCGCGCAAGTCGTACGAGTACATCGAGGGGAGCGAGGGCCGGGCCGCGAGCGCCCAGCGCACGCCGCACGGGGTCATCGTCGCGGCGTACCGCATCGAGAGCCACTTCGACCAGCGCCGCGCGTACAACCCGAGCACCGGCGAGGAGCTCAACGTCGTCGAGGAGAACACCCTCGACCGACGCTGGCACCAGCGGGATTTCATCCGCGTCGACTGGTCGCGCAACCTCGTCAACAACCCCGACTGGGCGTGGGTCTGGTACGGCTCGGTCTTCGGCGAGATGTCCTTCTCGCCGGTCGCGTGGAACGAGACCAACCCCGCCTCGCCCGACGCCAACAACTTCTGCGAGATGACCCCGGGGATGGTGCGCAACGCCGCCACCGGCGAGTGCGTGGCCGCGACCAATCCCCGCAACCACCCCGGCGGCTACCTCGACGTGACCTCCAAGTGGCTCGTCAACCCGGAGAACTCTCAGCTCTTCGACGTGCCCATCCCCACCTGCCTCATCGCGAACTTCTTCGCCAACGGCCCGGTGTACTCCTGCGCGCAACAGGAGACGGTGATCCGCACGTCATTTCGCCGCGTCGAGGACCGGGACTTCGAGCCCCTGGAGCTCACCCGCCAGCCCTACGACCTCGTCGGCGGGCCGCGCGCCGATCGCAACGGCTACGACCCCGGCTACGGCCTCGTCGACCGCAATTTCCATCGCTTCGCGATGATCCACAACCTCTGGCAGCGCTCGCACCTGTCGCCCGTCGTGGAGTGCAGCGCCAACACCGACGCCGACAACGACGGCACCGCCGACGCGTGCGGCGCCTCGACCACCGCCGAGCGCGCAGGCTCGCAGTGCGACGTGGTCATGCACCGCTGCACGCTGCCCTACCGCCGCCGCGAGGTGCGCCCGATCGCCTACTACACCAACCCCGAGATGCCCGCGGAGATGCAGGACCACGTGGTCATTCCGGGCGCCGGGGGCAACGACACGTACCGCTTCCCCACCCCCGCCGAGGTCTCCGCCCGCAGCTACGTCCGCGGCGCCTCGGAGGACATCATCGACTCGTGGAACCGCGCGATCATGTCCGCGATCGCCAACTCCCGCGAGGTCGAGTGCCGCCGCACCGGCGGCGACCGCGCGGCCTGCCACGCGCAGTTCTTCGACAACGCCACCGAGCCCCAGGGCGACGGAGCCTGGCTCGCCGAGCGCCCGAAGACCACCAACGGCCCCGCGGTGGTCATCTGCCACAACCCCGTGCGCGCCGATGACTCCACCGCGTGCCGCGAGCCCGGCTACGCCGCGCGCCTCGGCGACGTGCGCTTCAACCACATCACGTACATCCCGGGCCGCACCCGCGCGCCCTTCGGCGGCATCGCCCACTGGGGCTACGACCCGCTCACCGGCGAGGTGGTCTCCAACGGCGGCACCAACATCGGCCGCTCGGCCGAGTACGCCGCCGCCCAGCAGCGCGACTTCATCCTCCTCGCCCTCGGCGAGCTCGACGTGGCGGACTTCGTCAACGGCGCGGCCTCGTCGCGCTTCTCCAACGCCGTGCGCAACCCCGCCAGCCAGCCCCGGCGCCGCTTCAGCGACCAGGACATCGCGCAGCGGGTGCTCGCCGTGAACGGCACCAACGCCGCCCGCGACCTCGGGTTCCGCGGGCAGGCGCAGAGCAGCGGCGCGCGCGCCGTCGCGCAGCACGACCAGACCTTCCAGGACTCCGCCCCGGTGTCGCCCGGCGCCACCCGCACGGCGGCGCGCGTCGAGGCCAACCAGGCCGCGCTGCGCAACACCTCCCTCGAGGCCGACATGGTCGACGAGAGCTGGCTCGCCAACCTCGGCTTCGACCCCCGCGCGCAGCGCACCCAGTCGCTCCTCGACCAGGCCTCGCCGCTGCGCCGCATGGACCCGGAGGTCGCCGAGACCACCTGGCACTCGCTGCTGCAGCGCCTCGAGCGCCGCGGGTTCTGCTTCCAGGACATGGGCGCCCCGCCGATGATCGGCAGCGTCGACCTGCAGGGCGTCGCCCGCTACTTCGCGCGCAAGTACGCCTCCGCCACCCCCGCCGAGCGCTCGCGCCGCATCTACAACGACCTGCGCATCGAGGCCTACAAGGGCATCGCGCTGCACGAGATCGGGCACTCGCTGGGGCTCTACCACCTGCCCTCGTCGAGCTACGACTCGATGAACTACAACCCGCAGTACTGGCAGCTGCGCACGCGCAACGGGGCCTCGACGCAGACCTGCACCCCCGTGTGCACGGTGAACAACTGCACCAACACCCGTAGCGCGGACGTCAACCAGGACAACTGCATGGGCCCGCGCTACCTCGACCCCGCCTCGGACGAGGAGCTCGGCCTCGCGGAGGGCTCCGAGCCCCACGCCGGCATCGACTACTTCGGCAACACCTCCGTCATGGAGTACCAGTGGGAGCGCTTCGACGAGACCGTCGGCATCGGCTCCTATGACCACTACGCCATGGGCGTGCTCTACGGCCGCGTGCTCGAGACCATGGAGACCGACCCCGCGCGCGGCGGCACCTCCATCGAGAACCAGGACCGCTTCTCCCCGCGGCTGCGCTCGCAGCTGAGCGACCTCGACCAGATCCAGTGGACCGACCCGGTGCTCGCCGAGACCGGCGTGCTGCCGATCCACTACACCGAGCTCGCCCGGCAGATGGCGATCTTCGACCCGTCGCAGTGCCGCGACGCCACCCCCGAGGAGCGCACCCGCTACGCATGGCGCCTCGTCGACGGCAAGATCTGCCGCCTGCACCCGCGCGACCACGCCGCGATGGTGGACTTCGAGACCGGACCGACCAGCGCCGGATCGACCCGCGACGCCCCGATGTGGCGCACCCGCCCCAACGCCCGCAGCGGCGGGAGCAACGTGCGCTGGGGCTACCGCGTCGCCTGGGACATCGGCACCGGCTACCCCCACATCAACTACTTCGACCAGGGAGCCGACGTCTACGAGGTCACCCAGTCGATGGTGCGCAAGTACGAGCTGACGTACCCGTCGATGTACTTCCGCCGCAACAACCGCGAGTTCTCGCAGTGGGGCATCCCCTCGTACCTGTCGCGCACGGTGTTTCGCCGGCTGCGCGGGTACCACTGGAGCGTGGCGCGCGACTCGGCGTTCTACGCCTCGGTCTTCTCGCCCGCGCTCTATGACCGCGTGGCGCGCGACGACAACTGGATGCGCCCGCTGCTCGTCGCCGGGACGGACATCTTCGACTTCTTCGCGAAGGTGATCCTCCGGCCCGAGGCGGGCACCTTCGAGCAGATGCCCGTGGCCGAGGCGCTGCGCGGACGGCGCCCGCTCTTCGACGCGGCCGAGGAGGGCAGCGACCTCACGCCGGACTTCGAGGTCGGCCTCATCGACGGCCGCTTCATCGGCGAGGAGTACGACAACTCCGTGGGCGGCTCGTGGGACTACCACTCCTACCTGATCCACGCGGGCTCGTACCCGGAGAAGCCCATCGCGGCGATCATGCTCACCGACACCCGCCCGACCTTCTCGTCGATCTCGCGCGGGCTGTACCTGGACGGGCGCGAGTTCCAGGTGAACTTCCGCACGGACATGCCGCAGGCCTTCGACCGCCTCCTCGGCGGCGTGCTCTCGGAGGACTGGGACACCGTCGCCATGCACGTCCCCACCGTGCCCAGCGGCGGCACCGCGGGCCTCCCCGCGCTCGAGCCCGCCGTGCTCCCGCTCTGGACCGTCGGGACGCGCACCGCCCCGGCGGAGCCCCGGCGCCCCGACGGGTCGCGGCTGCTCTTCCCCAACATCGGGTACCGCCAGCAGCTCCCGATGGTCGTGTGGTCGATGCTGTTCTCGTCGCTCAACAGCAACCTCGACACCATCCACCGCACCCGCATCTGGACCGACGGCGGCCCCGAGGCGGTGGACATCGCCGAGAGCGAGCGCACCCGCTTCCGCAACCCCGAGACGGGCATCACGTACATCGCCCGGCGCTACGGCCCCGACTCGGTCGACGGCGAGGCCATCGACAGCGGCATCGCGTCGCGCATGATCGCCCACGCCAACGAGCTCCTGGTGGACACCTACCAGGTGCGCGTCGACGACCGCGACCAGCCCGTCTACAACCCCGACGGCTCGGTCGACGCGGTGCTCCTGCGCGGGCAGCTCGTGCCCGTGCACCTCGACACCCAGCGCCAGACCATCGCCGTGACGCGCTTCCGCAACTACGTCGGGCTCATCGACGCCACCCGCTACGCCTCGCGCCTGCTCGGGTACGGCACCCTGCGCTGACCGCTGCTGCCACCGACGCATCGCCGCGATAGACTGCCGCGGCGATGACCCCTCCTGGCGCACGCCGCCGCCCCGCCCTCGTCCTCCTCGCCACCACCGCCCTCGGCCTCGGCTGCATCTTCAGCGCGAGCCGCGCCGCCACCAGCGACGCCTCCGGGGGAGCGCCCCGCTGGATCGCCGTGCGGGCCCGCACCGCGGCCGACGGCGGCGCACCGGCATCGCCGACCACCACCGTCCCCACGGCGGTCGACCGCGCGACGCTCCCGCGCTGCCCGGACGGCGCCGTGTACATCCCCGGCGGGCGCTTCGCGATGGGCAGCGCCGAGGGTCAGGGCGCACCCGACGAGCACCCGCAGCACACCGTCCTGCTCCGCGGCTACTGCCTCGACCGCACCGAGGCGACCGTCGACGCGTACACCCGCTGCGTGCGCGCGGGCGCCTGCACCCGCCCCGTGGCGACGCTCCAGGAGGGCGCGCAGCCCGTGTCGGGCGTCGACTGGGGCCAGTCCGACGCCTTCTGCCGCTACGTGGGCGGACGGCTCCCGACGGAGGCCGAGTGGGAGTTCGCCGCGCGCGGCACCGACGGCCGGCGATACCCCTGGGGCAACGAAGACCCCGCCGGGTGCGAGCGCCTCGACTGGGTCTACGGCAGCGAGAGCTGCGGCGGGGTCGGACCGAGCCCGGTGGGCGCCCACCCGACCGGCGCCTCTCCCTTCGGCGTGCTCGACCTCGCGGGCAACGTCTGGGAGTGGACCTCGGACTGGTACGCCCGCCAGTACGACGCCGCCACGCAGGAGAACCCCACCGGGCCGCTGGAGGGCTCGGCGCGCGTCACCCGCGGCGGCGGCTTCAACAACGACCAGGTCGAACGCCACCGCGCGACCTTCCGCGAGGGCCAGCACCCCAACTTCCACGACTACGACCTCGGCGTGCGCTGCGCCTACGACCCGAGCTCCTAGCGCCCGGCGGCGCCCTCCGCCCGAGGGTGTTGCAACACGTTTCACCGGTGTTTCACGAGTGTCTCGGCGCCGGGCGATCGACCCGCGCAGAGACCCACTGAAAACACGGGTTCTGCCGCGATAATCGGCTAGGGCACGGGGCTTGCGATCGCCCCTCCCGATCATGGAGCACGTCCACGACGACTCGAAGACCATCGCCCTGCTCCTGCTGGTGCTGCCGCTGGGGTTCCTTCCAGCGCTCGCATACTTCGGCCTGGCGCGACCGCCCGCGCCACCGCCCGCGGCCGTCGTCGCGACGGAGAGCCCGGCGGAGGCGGTCGTGCGAGCGCCCGCGCCCGCTGCGATTCCCGACGGGCCGCTCGGTGACGCGATCCGTCGCGGGAAGCTGATCGTCACGCAGACCTACGAGACGCTGCCCGAGCACGTGGGCAGCACCCTGCATTGCACGAGCTGCCACCTCGAGGAGGGCACCCGGGCGGGCGCCGCGCCGTGGGTGGGCCTGCCGGGAGTGTTCCCCGAGTACCGCGCGCGGAGCGGGCGGGTCGACACCATCGAGCGGCGGGTCAACGACTGCTTCGAGCGCAGCATGAACGGCACCGCGCTCGACCCGGCGGGCGACGACATGACCGCGATCGTCGCGTACATGGGCTTCATCTCCCGCGGCGTGCCCGCCGGTCGAACGCCGCCGGGCCGTGGGTTTCGACACAACGAGAGCCCGCCGACGCCCGACCGGGCGCACGGCGCGCAGGTCTACGCGCAGCGCTGCGCGAGCTGCCACGGGGCGGACGGCGAGGGCCAGGCGCCGGGCGGTCGGTACCAGTTCCCGCCCCTGGTGGGCGACCACTCCTACACCGTCGGCGCGGGCCTCGCCCGCCTCGACACCGCGGCCTCGTTCGTCCGCTGGAACATGCCCCTCGGCATGGGCGGCACCCTTTCCGAACAGGAGTCCTACGACGTTGCTGACTTCTTCATCCACCAGCCCCGGCCCGACTTCGCGCGCAGGCGCTCCGACTGGCCGCGCGGGGGGCGCCCGGCCGATGCGCGCTAGTAGCCTCGCGCTCGCCGCGCTCGTCAGCCTCGCCCCGAGCTACGCCCTCGCCCAGCAGGCCCCATCGACCCCCGCGCCCGCGCCGCCGGCGCGCACCCGGCTCTCCCTCGGCGCACCGCCCGACCCTGCGGCCTTTCCCTCGGCCGCGCCCGCCGCGCCGTCGGCCCCGGGCGTCGAGGTGCACGGCTACGCCGCGGGCTGGTGGACGCCCTGGTCGGAAGCCTCGCCCACGCAGGCGCGGGACGCCTTCCGGCTGCGCTTCGCGGTGCTGCGGGTCGACGCGCAGATCACCCCCAACCTGTCGGTGCTCGCGCGCCTCGGGCTCATGGTGCCCGACTCGCCGCTGCTCGACTTCCACGCCACCTGGACCCCGCACGACGCCGTCGGCGTGAGCGTGGGTCAGTTCCGGCTGCCGCTCGGCGCCGCCGCGACGACGCTCGCCCCGCAGCTCGTGATGCTCGACCGGCCCGGCTACGTGTACTCGATGACGAAGGTCACGTTCCGCGACGTGGGCGTGATGGTGCACTCGAGCCCGCGCGGCATCGCCCATGGACTCCTCCACTACTGGGTCGCGGCGGCGAACGGCGCGGGGCGGGTGGGCGTCGGGTCTGCGCGCGCTCCGGGGCCCGTCCAGGATTACCTCTACGCCGCCCGGGTGCTCCTCGACGTAGGGCGCGTGCTCCTCCACGGCCCGCAGGACCGCCTCGCGCTCGGCGCGACCTGGGCGCGCTCGCACGACCCCGCCATCAACACGGGCACCCTCGCGAGCGACCGAAACCTCGCGGCGAACACCCTCGGCCGCACGCTCGCGCCGATCGGGAGCGAGCGCGACAGCCAGCTCCTCGGCGCCGACCTCACCTTCGCGCGCTCCGGCGTGTGGGCGCAGGCCGAGGTGCTCTACCTCGACACGCGCGCGGTCGGCTCGGCCACGTCGCGCGAGGCGCTGGGCGCGAGCGTCGAGCTCGCATACACCCTACCGGTGCGGCCCTTCGACCTCGCCAACGTGCAGCTCGCCGTGCGCGGCGAACGCTTCGATCCCGACCTCGCCGCGGCGGCCGACGAGCTCCTCGTCGGCAGCGTCGGCGTGAACGTGCTGCCCGCCCCGGCGTGGCGGGCCTCGCTCTTCGCCACGGTGACGCGCTTCCATGCCCCGATGACCGGAGAGTCGCGCAGCGCCGGCGAGCTGGCGCTGCGCCTCGCGGCGGCGTTCTAGACCCGGCGCCGCGGTGCTAGACCTTCCGCAGCGTGCGACCTGTCGACAACCCCCCGAACCCCTGGAGCAGCACCTCGGTCGAGTACTTCGAGGACGTGCCCCCGGCGCGGCTCGAGCTCTTCGAGGAGCGGGCCCGCTCCATCGTCTCCGGCAACGACAGCCCGGACATCCCCTTCCGATGGAGCGTCAACCCCTACCGCGGGTGCATCCACGGCTGTGCGTACTGCTACGCGCGCCCCTCGCACCAGTACCTGGGCTTCGGCGCGGGCACCGACTTCGACCGCAAGATCGTCGTGAAGACCAACGCCCCGGAGCTGCTGCGCGAGGCCTTCGAGAAGAAGTCCTGGGACGGCGGCACCATCAGCTTCTCGGGCAACACCGACTGCTACCAGCCCATCGAGGCGACCTACGAGCTCACCCGACGCTGCCTCGAGCTCTGCCTGGAGTACCGCAACCCGGTCGCGGTCATCACCAAGAGCGCCCTGGTGCAGCGCGACGCGGCGCTGCTCGCCGCCCTCGCGAAGGTCACCACGGTGCGGGTGTTCGTGAGCCTCGCCTTCGCCGACGAGGCCCACGCGCGCGCGGTCGAGCCCTGGGCCTCCTCGGTGGCGCGGCGGCTGGCCTCGCTGCGGGTGCTCACCGACGCGGGCGTCACCTGCGGCGTCGCGGTGGCGCCCATCATCCCCGGGCTCAACGACGACCAGGCCGCGCGGGTGCTCGCCCTCGCCCACGAGCACGGGGCGCGGCGGGCCTTCATGCAGATGCTGCGATTACCCGCCGAGGTAAGGCCGGTGTTCGAGGAGCGCATCGCGGAGGCCTTCCCCGACCGGGCGAAGCGCATCGACCACGCCATCGTCGAGCTGCGCGGCGGGCGCAAGAACGACCCGCGCTTCGGCAGCCGGATGCGCGGCAACGGCCCGCGGTGGGACGCCATCACCGCGCTCTTCGAGGCCCAGTGCCGGCGCCTCGGGATGAACGAGCAGGTGGTCGGCTCGGACGAGGACGGCACGGCGGGGACCTTTCGCCGCCCCACGCGTCAGGGGAGCCTCTTCGGGGACTGACGGTTGACACCGCTCGCCGCCCCGCCCGACAACCGGTGACCCGCCGACCGCGATGCGTGCCCCGAACCCCAGCAACGAGCCCGAGCGCCTCGCAGCCCTCCTGAGCTGCGGTGTGCTCGACACCGCCCCGGAGGCCTCCTTCGACGACATCACGCGGCTCGCGGGCCAGCTCTGCGACGCGCCCATCGCCCTGGTCTCGCTCGTCGACGCCGACCGCCAGTGGTTCAAGGCGCGCGTGGGCATCGACGTCGCCGAGACCTCCCGCGACGTGGCCTTCTGCGCCCACGCGATCGCCTCGCCGGAGGTGTTCGTGGTGCGCGACACCCTCGAGGACGCGCGCTTCGCGGAGAACCCGCTCGTCCGCCACGACCCATCCATCCGCTTCTACGCGGGCGCCCCGCTCCTCATCGAGCCCGACGTGGCGGTGGGCACGCTCTGCGTCCTCGACCGCGTGCCGCGCGACCTCACGGCCTCGCAGCTCGCCGCCCTCGCCGCCCTCGCCCGGCAGGTGTCCGCGGAGCTCAGGCTGCGCCGCGCCCTCGCCTCGATCCGCCCGATGGGGGTCGACTCCGAGCAGAGCGCACGGCCCCGGGCGCTGGAGGGTCACCTCGTCGACGGGCGCTACCGCATCGAGCGGGTGCTGGGCGTCGGGGCGATGGGCATCGTGGTCGCGGCGCACGACGAGAGCGCGAACGCGCGGGTGGCGATCAAGTTCCTGGGCTCGGAGCTGCGGGAGGAGGCCGAGGCGAAGGAGCGCTTCGTCCGCGAAGCGAAGGCCGTGCTGCGCGTGGGCGGCGAGCACGTCGCGAGGGTGCTCGACGTGGGCAACCTCGCCAACGGCGCGCCCTTCATCGTCATGGAGCGCCTCGACGGGGAGGACCTCGAAGCCCGGCTCCAGCGGGAGGGCTCGCTCCCCGCCGACGAGGCCATCGCGTACGTGCTGCAGGCGTGCGTCGCCCTCGGTCGGGCCCACGCCGAGGGCATCGTGCACCGCGACCTGAAGCCGGCCAACCTCTTCCTCACGCGGCGCGCCAACGGCGGTCCCCTCATCAAGGTGCTCGACTTCGGGGTGTCGAAGTTCTCGCGCGCGTCAGCCCTGGCCGAAGACCTCAGCCTGACCCAGGGCGCCGCCCTCATCGGCTCGCCCTACTACATGTCCCCGGAGCAGATGCGCGGGGCCGACGACCTCGACGCGCGCACGGACGTGTGGGCCCTCGGGGTGATCCTCTACGAGCTGGTCGCCGGGTCGCTGCCCTTCGAGGGGAAGTCGCTCATCGAGCTGTGCAGCGCCGTGATGACGAACCCCGCCCGTCCCCTCGACGAGGCCCGCGACGGGCTCCCGCCCGGCCTCGCCGCGGTCGTCCAGCGCTGCCTCGCCAAGAACCGCGGCGAACGCTACCCCACCGTCGACGCCCTCGCCGCCGCGCTGCGCCACGTCGTCGACCCGCCGGCTCACCCGCCGCCCGCGACGCCCCCGGCTCCGCCGCTCGCGCCGCCCCGATCATCGCGAGCGCGGCGAGGCCCCCGGTGGGTCCAGTGGTTCGCCGTGGTGGCGCTGCTCGCGCTGCTGGCGACGGTGGTGCTCATCATGGCCGGCAGCCCCCGCTGAGCGGGTGCCGTCGACGTCGCAGCGTCAGGCCTTCCGCGGCGCCGGCGGCTCCCGCGACAGGCGCATCATCCCGGTGAGCCGCGTCTCGTCCTCCCGCTCGCGCTCGGCGTCGCGCCAGCTCTCGCGAATCTTCGCCGCCACGTACAGGCTCGGGAAGGAGAGGAACAACCCCACGAGGCCGAAGAGGTGCTCGAAGAGGATGAGCGACGTGATGATCACGAAGCCCGGGAGCTTCACGTGCTGCGCCGTCAGCCGCGGCGAGAGGTAGTAGCTCTCGATCTTGTGCAGCACGAAGGTGCTCGCGAAGAAGACCCCGACGCCACCGATGCCCTTGTGGGTGTACGCGAGCACGGCCATCACCACGCCCGACACGATGCCGCCCACCACGGGGATGAGGCCCATCACGAAGAGGAAGACCATCAGCGCCGGGATGCTCGGGAAGCGCATGAGCACCAGCACCGGCAGCGTGAGCAGCGTGTTGACCAGCGCGACGATGACCTGGAGCTTCGCCGTGATGGCGATGGCGTCGCAGAGGTAGCTGAAATACCGCATCAGGATGCGCGCCGGGGAGTCCTCCCCGAGGGAGGCGCGCCAGCGCTCGAGCTCCTCGTTCTCGATGAGGAACACCACCGACAGGATGAGCCCGATGACCACGTACACGGCGCTCTTGCCCACGGAGCCGAGGAAGCCCACCACGTTGCCCGCGTAGTGCTGCGCGCGCTCGAGGCCCTGCGTGGCGTGCTCGCTGACGGTGTGCTCCCAGCCGCGCGCCTGGAGCCAGGCGCGGAGGTGATGAAACTGCCCCTCCAGCTCGCCCCGGAGCTGCGGCACCGCGGGCACCACGCGCGTGTACCCGAGGAAGCCCAGCAGCGCGATGAGGGCGAGCGACAGCACGATCTGCCCGATGACCGCCGCCGCGATGGGCACCTGGAAGCGCGCGTTGAGCCACTTCGCCCCCACGCCGAGCGCCCGCTCGAACAGCACGAAGAAGACCAGCAGCACCGCCAGGTGGCGGAACAGGAACAGCAGCCCCAGGAAGAGCCCGAGGACGAAGATCCGCCGCACGTTGCGGTCGTTGAACACCATTCGCATCACGGCCGCGGAGGGTAACACCCACCCTCGCCCGTCGATGCGCGAGTCAGCGGGCGATCACCTGCGTCTCGTCGGACTCGATGTGACCGTCGCGCATCTTGATCACCCGCGGCAGGCTGCGCGACAGCTCGGGGTTGTGGGTCACGAGCACCATGGTGGTGCCGTGGCGCAGGTTGAGGTCGTGGAAGAGCTCGTGGATCTGCGCGCTGTTGTCCGTGTCGAGGTTGCCCGTGGGCTCGTCGGCCAGGAGCAGCTTGGGCCGGAGCGTGAGGGCGCGCGCGAGGGCCACCCGCTGCTGCTCGCCGCCGGACAGCTCGCTCGGGCGGTGCGACGCCCGGTGCGAGAGCTTCACCTCCTTCAAGAGTTCTTCGGCCCGGTCGCGGAGCTCCGCCTTCGCCATCCCCCCGTGGATCATCCCGGGCATCATCACGTTCTCCAGCGCCGTGAACTCCGGCAGGAGGTGATGGAACTGGAACACGAAGCCGATCGCCCGGGGGCGCAGCGCCGCCACCCGCGACGCGCTGAGCTTCGTCACCAGGTTTCCGTCGAGCTCCACGGTGCCCGACGAGGGCATGTCGAGCGTCCCGATGAGGTGCAGTAGGGTGCTCTTGCCCGCGCCCGACGGCCCCCACAGGCAGACCATCTCGCCCGTGCGGATGCTGAGGTCGATGCCGCGCAGCACCTCCAGGGTCTTGCCCTCGTGCTCGTACTGCTTGCGCACGTTCTTGAGCGAGACGATCACCGATCGACCCGCGCCCGCCGCGGCCCCGCCGGGCGTGTCTGGCATCTCTGTTGTCACGAGAACCGAAGCCCCTCCACGGGTCGGAGCCGACCCGCGAGCACCGCCGGGAAGGTCGCCGCCAACAGGCAGATTCCCACCGACGTCACGAACACCAGGCTGTAGTCCGCCGGGGCGATGAGCACCGGCAGGCGGTCGATGTAATAGACCTCCGGGTCGAGCGGGATGCCCACGTGCTTCATCACCATGGCCGAGAGCACCGCGGCGCTCGTGCCGAGCAGCGCGCCCACCACCCCGATGAGCCCGCCCACGGACAGGAACACCCGGGTGATGAACCCGTCCGTCGCCCCCATCGCCTTGAGCACCGCGATCTCCCTGCCCTTCTCGGTCACCAGCAGCAGCAGCGTCGCCACGATGCTGAAGCTCGCCACGATGATCGCCACCGTGAGCAGCAGCCAGATGAGCAGCTTCTCCAGCTTGAGCGCGCGGAAGAGGTTCTGGTTGAGCTGCTTCCAGTCCTTCACCTGGAGCCCGAGGGCCCTCGCGGGGCCGGTCACCGCGGCCACCACCGTGTCGCTCAGGTCGACGTCGCGGAGGCGCACCTCGATGGCCGTGATGGCCCCGTCGCGGTAGTTGAAGAAGCGCTGCGCCACGGGGATGAGCACGTACGCATACTTGGTGTCGTATTCGTACATCCCCGAGTAGAAGATCCCCGCCACCCGGAAGAGCTTGGTCTTGGGCATCGGCCCGAGGGGCCCGATGGAGCCGAAGGGGGACACCACCCGCACCTCGTCGCCCACCGCGAGGTGGAGGTTGGTCGCGAGCTCGCGCCCCACCACGATGCCCGGCAGCGGGTCCGTCGGGGCGCCCGGCGGCGGCCGTACGCTGCCCGGGTCGCTGAAGCCGGTGAGCCCGTCGAGGCGCGTCGCCGGGATCTCCAGCTGGCCGCGCCCCACCACCGGTCGGCGATCGCTCGGACTGAGGTGGTTGAGCCGCGCGGGGTCGACCAGGTACTCGATGCTGCCGCGGATGAGCTCGCGCCGCAGCCCGATGGCCGAGCCGCCCTGCGCCGGGTCGATGCCCCGGAGGATCACCCCGGACAGGTTGGTCTGCGACGTGATCATCACCTCGCCCTGCACCAGCGGGGTCGCGGTGCTCACCTCGGGCAGCGCCCGCACCGAGCGCAGCAGCGGCTGCCAGTCGGTGAACCCGCCGCGCTCGCGGTTGATCACCACGTGGGGGTTGTTGCCGAGGATCTTGTGCTTCAGGTCGTTGCCGAAGCCCCCCATGATCGAGATGGTCATGCAGAGGGCGAAGGACCCGAGGCCCACGCCCAGGAAGGCCAGGAAGGAGATCACCGTGAGGAAGCCGCTCTTGCGCGCGCGGAGCTGGCGCACCGCCACGAGGAGCTCGGCGGCGACGGTCTCCAGCCGGTCGAAGAGCCTCGGCATCCAGAGCAGCGTGGAGAGGAAGTACGCCTCCAGGGCGGAGACCAGCACGCCCACGCGCAGCGCCACGAGGGCCAGCGAGGGCGTCGGGTCGAAGCCCCGCGGCTCCATCCGCGCCGCCAGCTTCAGGAACACGAAGGAGAGCGCGAGGGCGCCGACCATCCACGCCGCGTAGAGCCACCGGCGGCGGGCCTGCGAGGCCACCGCGCGCGACGCGATCCAGAGGATGATCAGGTCAACGGCCATCCGACTCGGGGCGCAGCAGGGGGAAGAGCACCACGTCGCGGATGCTCTTCTGCCCGGTGAGCAGCATCACCAGGCGGTCGACGCCGAGGCCGAAGCCCGCCGTCGGCGGCATGCCGTAGGAGAGCGCGCGGATGTAGTCGGCGTCGTAGTCCATCGCCTCCTCGTCGCCGCGCTCGCGGTTGCCCAGCTGCGCGCGGAAGCGCTCGGCCTGGTCGTCGGGGTCGTTGAGCTCGCTGAAGGCGTTGGCGAGCTCGCGGCCCTCGACGAAGAGCTCGAAGCGGTCGGTGAAGGTCACCGGGAAGCCTTCGCCGTACTGCGCGGCCTGCTTGTCGACGTCCTTCTTGCGCGCCAGCGGCGACACGTCGAAGGGGTAGTCGACGATGAACACCGGCACGCTCTGCCCATCGTCGGCGGTGCGGTAGTCGTCCACGAGCGACCCCTCGGCGAAGAGCTCGAAGAGCGCGAAGAGCAGCTCGCCCGCGGTGGTGCACTTGTTGAGATACTCCCGGTGCTCGCGCTGCAGCGACGGCGTGGCGAGCACCGCGGCCCGCACCCTCCCCCAGCTCGCGAGCCCGACGCCCCCGGCCCACACCTCCACGAGGTCGCGGTGGCGCTTCGCCAGCGCGGTGGTCACGGCGTCGAGCATCCGCACGCGCCGCCACGGGCGGGCGAGCGAGAAGCTGCGGCCGCTGCCGAAGCGGGGATGCTTCGTGGTGAGCCGCTCGTCGACGTGGGCGACGAGCTCCTCGGTCTCGTCCATGAGCTCCCGGTAGGTCGCGTAGGCCTGGTAGAACTCCAGGATCGTGAACTCCGGGTTGTGCCGCGTGGAGAGGCCCTCGTTGCGCCACACGCGGCCGATCTCGTAGACCCGGTCGAGGCCTCCCACGATGAGCCGCTTCAGGTAGAGCTCGGGCGCGACGCGGAGGTAGAGGTCGAGGTCGAGCGCGTTGTGGTGCGTGGTGAAGGGCTTGGCCGTGGCGCCGCCGCGGACGGCGTTGAGCGTCGGGGTCTCGACCTCCATGAAATCGCGCTCGTCGAGCCACTCGCGCAGCGCCCGCACGATGATCGATCGCGCGCGGAACACCTCGTTGACCTCGGGGTAGTTGGCGATGAGGTCGGTGTAGCGCTGGCGGTAGCGGGTCTCGACCTCGCTGATGCCAAACCACTCGCTCGGGATGGGCGTGAAGCTCTTGGAGAGCGGCCGCAGCGTCTTCGCCAGCACCGAGAGCTCGAGCAGCCGGGTGCGCATCGGCGGGCCCTCGACCAGGACGATGTCCCCGAGGTCGATCTCCTTGAGGAGGGAGAAGTCGTCGCCGAGGTCGCGCGCCGAGCAGAAGAGCTGGATCTCCCCGCTGCCGTCGCGCAGCTTCACGAAGACCAGCTTGCCGGTGTCGCGCAGCGCCACCACGCGTCCCGCGACGCGGTAGGTGACCCCGGCCGGGTCGGCGTTGAAGGCCTCGGCCTGGTGCTCGTGCGCCGCGCGAATACTCGCGAGGGTATTGAGGGGCCCCGGGTCGTTGCCGAAGGGGAGGTGGCCGCGCGCCCGCCAGGCCTCGGCCTTGGCGCGGCGCACCGATTCGAGGGTGCTGTGGGTGTCGCTCATCGGATGGGCGCGCGTTATACCGACCCGGGCCCCCGCGGTCACGCCCTGCCACCAGCGCCGCCGCGACGACGAAGAGATGGGAGGTGGGCGGGGACTACGAGCCGCCGGGGATGGGGAGCGGCAGGCCGGTGCCGCCGCCCTGGGGCATGTGCGGGAGCGGCAGCGGGATGGTGTTGCCGGTGGGCTGCGCGGGAATGCCAGGGATGGGCACGCCGGGGATGGGGCCCGCGTTGGCGCCGTTGTTGAAACCGGGCACCGAGGGGGTAGGGAGCGCGGGCGGCCGCGACCCCGGCCCCGAGAAGAACCAGTTGCGCCCCGCGGCCCGGGCGCCAGCGTAGACGGTCTGCGCCGCGAGGAGGCACGGCGTCTCCGGGAGCCCGCGGTGCTCGCCGCGGCAGAGGCCGTTGAGGTCGTCGCGGAGGCGGTCGTCGACGCGGGTGCGGCGCCCCTCGGTGGTGTCGAGCGCGAGCCCGCCGGCGCCGTAGTTGCGATACCCGAACTCGTGGCGCGCGCAGGCCCGGTCGAAGCTGTCTCGGAAGGGGCCGGATATCTCGCCGAAGGAGCAGCCGCGGCTCTCCCAGTTGAAGGGCGGGGGCCGCACGCCGCGGAGGTTCTGGAAGGTCTGCAGCGGGAGCTGCATGTAGCCGTCGGCGACCGCGAGGACGATGCTGCGCGGCGCGTTGGCCGCGAGGGGCCGCGCGGCGGAGGCGCTACGGCTGCGGCGGCTGCGGCGGCTGCTGCCCTGGGTCGCAGGGGCGTTGCCGAGCATGCCGCCGAGCGCGTTCTGCGCGGCGCCCACGACCTCGGTGGGGTTGTTCTGCGCGAGGGCGAGGAGGGGTGACGTGAGGCCCGCGAGGGCGACGACGAGGCATTCGCGGATTCGCATCGGAGGACGGTGCCCGAAGCGCAGAGCGACCACAAGCGCCCCGGCCACGCGGTCGGAGGGGCGTCGATCACCGGCGCTCGCGGTATCGTCGCCCGCTCCGTCTCGCCGATGCCCCAACCCTCCCCCCTGGACACCTGCCGCCCCCGATCGCCGTCATGGCTCTGGGGCGTCGCGCTCGCGGGCATCGTCGTCGTGGCCCTCGCGCTGCGCCTTCCCTGGCTCGGCGCGCTTCCCAACCCCGCGGGCGACGAGGGCAACTGGACCCTCTTCGGCCTCGACGTGCTCGACGGCCGCGCCCCCCACATGCCACCCGACGCGCGCTTCGTGAGCACCCTCTTCGCGCGCCTCATCGCCCTCTCCTTTCGCCTCCTGGGTGTCTCCTTCGCCAGCGCGCGCGCGGTCCCGGTCGCGGGCCTCACGCTCTGCCTCGTCGCCGCCGCCGTCACCCTCCGCCGGGTCGGCCTCCCCCGCGCGGGCCTCGCCGTCGCCGCCCTGCTCGCGGTGCACCCGTGGTCGGTGCTCTACAGCCGCAACGTCACGGTCCCCTACGCCCTCGCGCTGGGCCTCTCGGTGCTGGGCCCGCTGCTGGCGCTCTACGCGACCCGCGCCCCCACCGCGCTCGCCCTCCTGCTCGCCGGGCAGTGCCTCGCCCTCGGCGTCCACTTCACCCCGCTCGCGCTGCTCCCCATCGCCGCGTCCGCGTGGTGGGTGCTCGCCGCGCACCGCGCCCTGCTCCGACGACCCGCGCTCTGGGCCTCCCTCGCGCTCGCCTCGCTGCACCTCGCGCCGGTGCTCCTCGGCGCGGCTTCCGTCGCCAGGCAGCAGCACGTCTCGCCCGCGCGGTGGATCATCCACCTGGGCGCCCGGGTCCACGTCTTCGCCCTCACCGTCGTCGGCGGCTGGACCGGCGAGTCCACCCTCCGGCACTTCACCGGCGGGGCCGTCGCGCGCCCGCTGGAGTGGGCCCTCGGCGCGCTCGCCGTCGCCGTCCTCGCCTTCGCGCTGCGCCCGACGGAGCGCGCCCCCGCGGCCGACGCGCTCGCCCGTCTCGCCCGGGCGCACCTGGTCGCGGCGCTCCTCGGGCTGCCGCTGCTACTGGCCACCGCGCGCCCCTGGAACCTCCCCGCCATCGACGCCGAGCGCTACCTCTTCGCGACGCTCGCGCCCGCCATCCTCGCCCTCGGCGCGCTCGCCGAGGACCGCGCCGCCCGCGCCCGGCTCCTCCCCGCCGCGGTAGCGATGTACCTCCTCGTCGTGCCCACCGGGCGCGCGGCGCGCTTCTTCGTCTGCGGAGGATCACCCGACGCGGGCTTCTACACGCTCGCCGGCGGCGGCGGATACCGCGGCTGGAAGGGCGCCCGGGAGCGCGTCGCCGTCGCCGACCTGCTGCGCCGCGAGGTCGACCGCGCGCGGGCCGGGCGCCCCGCGCTGGTGGTGTTCAACGACTACGCCTTCCACCCGCTGCACTTCGCCAGCCGCCGCGGCGGGCCGTGGAGCCACGACGGCCGCTTCCCCCTGCCCGACCTCCCCCGCCACCAGCACTTCTTCGTCACCTGGAGCGACGGGCTCCTCGCGCCGGGCTTCGGGCCGCCGGAGGAGCTACGCCTGCACCGCGCGATGCGGGCGCTCATGCGCTCGGGGCGCTTCGGCGCGCTGCGGCGCGAGCGGGTGTTCGTTCAACCCGACGGGTCGCCGCTGCTGGAGCTGTGGTCCGCCGAGCGGGCTACGGGGTCGCGCGCGGAGTGATCTCCACCGGGGCGATCTCCAGCCGGGCGTCGGTGGAGTTCACCCCGACGGGTGCGATGAGCCGGCCCTCGCCCTCCACTTCCAGCGACACGAAGGTTCGCAGCCGGACGGGGCGCATCTCGGGGTCGACCCGCAGCGAGACCTCGTCGCGGAGGATCTCCCCGGCGCGCCACTCGGTCGTCGGGTAGCGCCCGTAGATGGGCGCGTGGCGCGCGACAAACAGCGGCCAGATGGGCTGCCCGTCCACCGGGTCGAAGGACACCACGATGTACACGGGCACCCGCGTGCGGCGCAGCACGCGCCAGTAGAGCACCGCGCGGTAGGTGCCATCGATGGGCACCTGCTCGGCGGGCAGGTCGTAGCCGAGGAGCTCGGCGATGTCGCCGAAGCGGACGTGCAGCGGGTGCTGCATCGGCGGCTCGGCGGGCAGCCGCGCGGCGGTGATCAGCTCGTTGGAGCGGTTGGCCGCGAGGGCGGCGTGGTCGGTCCAGGTGACGAGCCGCTCGCGAAGGTCGGCGGCGACGTCGGGGCGGTCGTCGTAGAGGTTGCGGATCTCGCCCCGGTCGCGGGAGATGTCGAAGAGCTCCCAGGTGCCGCGGCGCAGGTCGTGGATGAGCTTGAAGGGCGGCGCGTAGATGGACTTCTGCTCGGAGGGGAAGAGCCCGTCGGGGGTGACCTCGGCGAAGAGCGAGCGGCGCCACCCCGGCGGCATGAGAGAGCCCGGCGCCGGGTCGTAGAGCACCGGGAGCAGCGAGCGACCCGACACCGGCTCGACCACCTGCCGGTTGGCGAAGTTGAGCAGCGTGGGGTTGAGGTCGAAGAGGTTGGTGAGCGCGTGGCGGGGCCCCGGCGCGACGCCCGGCGCGCGCACGATGATGGGCACCCGAAGCGCCTCGTCGTGGAGGTCGAAGGAGTGGTGGTAGACCCCGTGCTCGCCGAAGGCCTCGCCGTGGTCGCCGAAGATCACCACCACCAGCGGGCGCCGGGCGGCCATGGCCTCCAGCTGGGTGAGCACCGGCCCGATGGCCTCGTCGGCGCCGGCGAGCTCCTCGTCGTACTGGTCGACCTGGCGGTGCCCGAAGTCCCGCGGCGTGGTGCGGTCGCGGTACGGGTCGTGGGTCTCCATGATGTGCGACCAGAGGAAGAAGGGCCGCGGGTCGTCCTCGTGCTCGCGGAGGTAGGCCTGGATGCGCGCGATGCTCGGGGCCGGGTCGGGCTTGAACCCGGGCTCCTCCACCACCTGCTGGAAGCCCTGGAAGAAGCCCGCGGTGTGGGAGAAGTACGCCGTCGCAGGGAAGGCCGCGGTGGCATAGCCCGCGGTCTCGAGCTGCTCGGCGAGCGTGAGGTTGGAGAGCGCCAGCGGGGGAAACTGCACGTCGTTGCCCCACGCCACGAGCGAGGCGTAGCGGCCCGCCCAGATGCTCCCGAAGGAGCGCAGCGAGCGGGGCGAGGCGCAGTAGGCGTTGGTGAAGCGCGCGGCGCCGAGGGCGAAGCGGTCGATGTTGGGCGTCGTCGGCCGACGGTAGCCGTAGCAGCCCATGTGATCGGGCCGCATCGCGTCGATGGAGAGCAGGACGAAGCTCGGCGGGCGCTCGGCCACCTCCGGCGGCAGCGTCACCAGGTGGCCGGTGCTCTCCTCGGCCTCGAGCCGGGCGTCGCGGCCGGAGCAGTTCTCGTCGCGGCCGTTGCCGGGCACGTCGTGGGCGCGGGGCGAGATGCGCGCGTCGCGGTCGTTGCAGTCGCCGCCGTTGAAGACGGCGGAGTACCCATCGCCGTCGAAGTCGAGGCTGAGCTGTAGCGTTCGCGCGACCCGCTGCGCCAGCAGGCTGCGGTTGAAGAGCGTGGCGGCGACGGTCTGCCGGGCGCCGAGGGTGAAGGCCGAGGTGACCATCGCCGCGACGGCCACCAGCGAGAGCGCCAGCGGGACGCGGCGGGCGAGCGGCGCATCGCGGCGGACGGTGCGGCGCCCGAGCAGCAGCAGCGCGAGCCCGTTGGCGACGACGAGCGCGCCGAGGAGCCCGACGGCGCCGAACTCCAGGTTGCGAAACGCCGCCCAGTTGAGGGCGAAGAAGCGCACCGTCTGCCCGGCCACGATGACCCCGGTGGCGGTGAGCACCACCCCCGGCGACCCGAAGCGGCCGAGGCGGTGGAAGAACCAGCGCAGCGGCCCGGAGACCAGCAGGAGGAGCAGCGCGGCGGCGGCGGCGAAGGCGAAGGGCGCGAGGAAGATCGCGAGCGAGGCCAGGGACTGCGAGTGGAAGGTGCGGTGGACGGTGTACGAGAGGGGGTAGAGGGGCCCGGAGACCATGGCGATGCCCAGCGCCAGGGAGGCCACGCCCGCGGCGGCGTCGGGGTCGCGGGCGAACCAGCGGCGCGGCCCGCCGAGGGCCCACGCGGCGGCGCGGCAGAGCCACGGCACGGTGCGGGCGGAGTAGAGGATGAGCTCCTCGAGCAGGCCGAGGACGATGCCGAGGCTGAGCAGCGTGGCGGCGCACTGGGCCACCACGAGCAGCCCTAGCGAGGGCGGCAGCGATCCGCGCGGGGCCCGCGACCAGGCGAGCAGCCCGTCGGCGAGGCCGACGCCCCCGAGCGCGACGAGACCCGCCGTGAGCCCGAGCCCGCGCGTCAGCCGGGGGGTCACGCGCTCGCGGTCTTCTTCTTCATCGCGCCGAGCAGCGACGACTCGATGAACGGGTCGAGCTCGCCGTCGAGCACCGCGGAGATGTTGCCGGTCTCGTGCTCGGTGCGCAGGTCCTTCACGAGCTGGTAGGGCGCCATCACGTAGTTGCGCACCTGGTGCCCGAAGGCGATGTCCGACTTGTTGGACTCGAACTTCCCCTTGAAGGCGTCCTCGCGGATCTGCTTCTCCCGGGCGTACAGCTTGCCCTTCAGGGTCTTGAGCGCGATGCGGCGGTTCTCGTGCTGCGAGCGCTCGCTCTGGCACTTCACCACGATGCCGGTGGCCTTGTGCGTGAGGCGCACCGCGGTCTCGACCTTGTTGACGTTCTGCCCGCCTTTGCCGCCCGAGCGGAAGGTGTCGGTGTCGTAGTCGCCGTCCTTCAGCTCGATCTCGAACTCGTCGTCGAGGTCGGGCGTCACCGCCACCGCGGCGAAGGCCGTCTGCCGCCGCGCGTTGCCGTCGAAGGGGCTGATGCGCACGAGGCGATGCACGCCGTTTTCGTTCTTCAGGTACCCGAAGGCGTTGATGCCGCTCACCTGGATCGACACGCTCTTGAGCCCGGCCTCTTCGCCTTCGGTCTCGTCGAGCAGCTTCACCGTGAACCCGCGCTTCTCCGCCCAGCGGCCGTACATGCGCAGGAGCATCTGGGTCCAGTCCATGGCGTCGACCCCGCCGGCGCCGGCGTTGATCTCGACGATGGCGTCGACCTTGTCCTCGGGCTCCGAGAGCATCTGGTCGAGCTCCATCTTGCGGGTGCGCGTCTCCAGCCTCTCGGCCGCGACCGCGACCTCGGCGCCCACGGACTCGTCGTTCTCCTCCGCGGCCATCGCGAGCAGCTCGACCGCGTCGGCCACCTCACGCTGCAGCCCCTCCACCGACAGGACCATGGCCTCCTTGTCGGCCCGCTCCTTCAACAGCTTCTGGCTGGTCGGCCGGTTCCAGAAGTCGGGATCGCCGCTCTCGGCGTCGATCTCCTCCACGCGCTTCTTCAGCCTCGGGAGGTCAAAGATGCCTCCCGAGGTTCTCCGCCCGCCGGGCGAGATCCTCTAACTGGTTTCGGGTGTCGCTGATCATGGCGGCGCACGGATTACCTCCCCGCCCGCACCGGGTCAACGGCGTTGCTCCCCGGGCGCACCCTCGCCGCGCTCGTCGATGGGGTATCGTCCGCGCCCGATGATGGACTCCCCGATCGACGTTCTTGTGGTGGGCGCGGGCCCGACGGGCCTCACGCTGGCGTGCGAGCTGCTGCACCGCGGCCTCACGGTCCGGGTCGTGGACGCGGCCGAGGCCCCGCTCCCGTGGTCGCGGGCGGTCGGCGTGCACGCCCGCACGCTGGAGATCCTGCACCGCATGGGCGTTGCGGAGGAGCTCATCGCGAAGGGCCAGAAGCTCCACGGCGCCACGCTCTGGTCTGGCGGCGAGACGCTCGCCCGCATCGACTTCGCCGAGCTCGACACGGCCTTCCCCTTCCTGCTCTGCGTGCCGCAGCCCGACACCGAGGCCGTGCTCCTGGGGCTGCTCGAGCGTCTCGGCGGCAGGGTGGAGCGGGCCGTGGCGCTGCGCTCCTTCCGCCAGGACGGCGGCGGCGTCACGGCGGTGCTCGCGGGGGCGGAGGCCACGGAGACCGTGCGCGCGGCGTGGATGGTCGGCTGCGACGGCGCCCACAGCGCGGTGCGCCGGGGCCTCGACCTGAGCTTCGAGGGCGAGACCTACGAAGACCGCTTCCTGCTCGCCGACGTGTCGATCGCCTGGGACACCCGCGACGACCGGGTCAGCACGTACTTCTCCGACGACGGGCTCGTCGCGTGCTTCCCGCTCCCGGCGGGGCGCTGGCGGCTCATCTTCACCGCGCCCGCGGGCGACGACGCCACCGCGGCGCCCTCGCTCGCAGAGGTGCAGGCGATCTTCGCGAAGCGCAGCGGCAACGGCGGGGCGCTGTCCGACCTCACCTGGTCGTCGCGCTTTCGCATTCACTGCCGCCAGGTGACCCAGTACCGCGACGACCGGGTGTTCATCGCCGGCGACGCGGCGCACATCCACAGCCCCGTCGGCGGCCAGGGGATGAACACCGGCATCCAGGACGCGCACAACCTCGCGTGGAAGCTCGCGCAGGTGCACCATGGCGTCGCGCGGGGGCGGCTGCTCGACAGCTACCACGACGAGCGCCACGCGGTGGGGCAGAGCGTGCTGCGCAGCACCGACGCGGCCACGAAGGTGGGCACCGTCCGGATGCCCGCGGCCCGCGCCGTGCGCGACCAGGTGGCGCGGATGCTCACGAGCTTCGAGGTGATCCAGCACCGGGTGGCGCGCGAGGTCGCCGAGCTCACCGTGGGCTACGAGCGCAGCGCCCTCTCCGGCGAGCACTCCCAGGGGATCCTCCAGGGCCGCATCGGCGCGGCGTCGGGCGGAGAGACCCCGACGGTGGCGTCCATCCGCTCCTTCGACGGCGCCGTCGCGGCCGGCCAGCGGGCGCGCGACGGGCGCGCCACCCGCGCCGGCGAGTCGGGCACCCGCGCGCTGCTCGAGACCCTCGACGACCGCCGATGGAACCTCCTCCTCTTCGACGGCCGCAGCGACAGCCCCGACGGCTACGCCCGCTTCGCCGCCATCGCCGGCGCGGTGCGCTCGCGCTACGGCGAGGCCGTCGACGTCACGGTGATCACCCCGCGAAGCGCGCGCCCCGCCGAGCTGCCCGACGGGCTCGCGGTGCTGCTCGACCCCGACGCCGAGCTCGAGCGGGCCTTCGGCGCCGAGACCGAGTGCGCCTACCTCCTCCGCCCCGACCTCTACGTGGGCTACCGCTGTCAGCCCGCCGACGAGGGCCGCCTGCTCGCGTACCTCCGGCCGCTGCTGCGGGTCACCAGCGAGCAGCCCGCCGGGGCCTGAGCACCGCTCAGGTCTTGCGGCCTGGCATCATGGGCGGCGGCATCGACGGGGGCATCGAGTCGCGCTCGTACTTGCCGAGCCGGGCGTCGACCTGCCGGAACCGCTCGGCCAGCGTGCGCACGAATTCGCCCGTGTAGGAGTAGAGCCCGATCTGCTCCATGAGGAGTTCGCGGGTCACGCGCATCACCGTGAGCGCGTCGAGCGCGTCGACGCTCGCCGTGCGCGGCTTCTCGGTGAACACCGCGGTCTCGCCGAACACCTCGCCGGGCCCCATCTCGCGCAGCGTGACCCGGCGGCCGTCGACCTCCTTGAAGACCTCGCAGCGCCCCGCGACGATGATGTACGCCGCCTCGCCGGTGTCGCCCTCGGTCACCACCCTCGCGCCCGCCGCGAAGTGCTCGCGGGGAAACCGGTCGATGCCGCGCAGGTGGCGCTCGAGCTCCGTGCGGAAGTCCACCACCCGCTGGTACCGGTCGTTCTGTAGCCCGGAGAGGGCCTTCATCGCCGTGCGGCAGAGGCCCTCCGGCAGCTCGAGGTGGGGCACCCGCTCGCCCGGCGCCACGACCTTCCCGCTCGCCGCCTCCCACACCACCGCCATCAAGCTGTCGCCAGGGTGCGGCGCCTTGCCCGTGAGCATCTCGTAGAGCACCGCGCCCAGGAGGTACACGTCCGTGCGCTCGTCGATGGCGTCGTGCAGCCCGATCGCCTGCTCCGGGGCCATGTACGCCGGGGTGCCGTAGATGTGGGCGCGCGGCGAAGCCTCGCTCGGGTCGGCCAGGAGCTCGGGCGGCTGCACGTCGTCGCGCCCGAAGGCCGCGGGGTTGATCACCCGCGCGACGCCCCAGTCCATCAGGTAGACCTGCCCGAACTCGCCCACCATGATGTTCTCGGGCTTGATGTCGCAGTGCACCACGCCGCGCGAGTGCGCGAAGGCCACCGCGTCGCACACCTTGAGCAGCACCTGCACCAGGCCGTCGAGGCGCCCGGAGGGCCACGGCAGCCCCGCCTCGTCGAGGATCTCCGCCCGCAGCGTGCGCCCCTCCACCAGCTTCATCGAGAAGCAGGGCAGTCCGTCGGCGCCCTCCCCGAGCAGGTGCACCGGGACGATGTTGGGGTGCTCCAGGGCGCCGGTGATCTGCGCCTCCAGCACGAAGCGCCGCACGAGGTCGGGCCGGTCGCTGATGGCGTCGTGCAGCCGCTTCACCGCGACGTGCCGCCCGAGCCGACGGTCGAGCGCGCGGCGCACGGCGCCCATGCCCCCGCGCGCGACGAGCCCGACGTCGGTGTACGGGTCGCAGAGACCGGGGGAGAGCGAGCTCGGGTCCTCGTGCTCGTCGATCGCCGACGCCTGCGCCATCGTGGTCATCGACTCGACGCCGTTCTCTTCCCGCAGGGCACCCATGACGAGCGTGAGAGTACGACGATCCGGGAAAGACGGTCCAGGTTCGAGGCTACGCCTCCGGCATCACCGTGGCCCCGCCGCGCAGCGTGATGAGCAGCGCCTCGGCGTCGACCCGGTTCTCCGCCGACGGCCGCCCCTTCAGGAACCTCTCCAGGTACTCCATCGCCGCCGCCTTGCGGCCCGTCTCGGCGTTGGCGATGCCCAGCAGGTGCAGCGCGTCATCGTCGTCGGCGCTGATCTCCAGCGCCCGCTCGCCCGCGTCGATGGCCTCCTCGAAGCGCCCCAGCTCGTACAGGCACCAGCCCCGGTACACCTGCGCCCCGAGGTGCCCCGGGTCGCGGTGCGCCGCCTCGCCGAAGGCCGCCAGCGCGGCGCCCGCCTTGTCGCGCCGCATGAACGCCAGGCCCAGGTAGTAGTGCGCGTGCACGTTGCCCGCGTCGGCCAGCAGCACCGCCCGCAGCGCCTCTACGGCGCCGTCGACGTCGTCCTCGTGCAGCAGCTCGATCGCCTCCTCCACCGCGGCCCAGCGTTCTCCGTCCGTACGTTCGCTCATCGCGCTCCCCTCGATCTTCCGCTCAGGTGACCTTGCGGTCGTCGTCGTCGTCCGCGGTCTGCGCCTCGCCCAGCCATCGCTGGATGGTGCGCCGGTCGACGCCCAGCAGCCGCGCGGTGCGCTTCTTGTTGTTGCCCGTGCGCTCCAGCACCCGGTGCACGTAGGCCATCGTCAGCTCGTCGAGGGTCATCTCCCGCTCCGCCGCCGCGGCGAGGATGTCCACCGGCGCGGGGTGCTGCAGCGACGCCGGGAGGTCCTCCGGCGCGATCCACTGCTCGCGCGCCATGGCCACCGCGCGCTCGACGGCGTTCTCCAGCTCGCGCACGTTGCCGGGCCAGTGGTAGGCCTCCATCTTCCGCAGCGCCGCCCCGGAGAAGCCCTTCACCGCGCTGCCCGATCGCGCCGCCACCCGCTTCAGGAAGTGCTCGGCCAGCGGCACCACGTCCTCCGGTCGGTCGCGCAGCGCGGGCACCCCCACCTCGATCACCGCCAGGCGATAGAACAGGTCCTCCCGGAAGCGGCCCTCGCGCACGGCCACGCGCAGGTCGCGGTGCGTCGCGGCCACCACCCGGGCGTCGATGGGCTCCGCCTTCGTCGACCCCAGCGGACGCACCTCGCGCTCCTGGATCACCCGCAGGAGCTTCGCCTGCAGCGCCAGCGGCAGGTCGCCGATCTCGTCGAGGAAGATGGTCCCCCCTTGCGCCTCGCGGAAGAGCCCCGGCCGGTCGACCCGCGCGTCGGTGAAGGCCCCCTTTCGCACCCCGAAGAGCTCGCTCTCCAGCAGCGTGTCGGGGATCGCCGCGCAGTTGATCGGCACGAAGGGCCCCGCCGCCCGCTTGCTCTCGGCGTGCAGCGCCCGCGCGACCAGCTCCTTGCCGCTGCCGCTCGGCCCGGTCACCAGCACCGTCGCGCCGCTGTCGGCCACGCGCTTCACCAGGTCCGAGATCTCCGCCAGCGCCGTGCTCCGGCCCACCAGGCCGCCCACGTGGAAGGGCCCGCCGAGCTCGCCGCGCAGGCGCTTCACCTCCGAGCGCAGCGCCGTCGCCTCCAGCGCCCGGTCGACCGCCACCCGCAGCGTCTGCGGCTCGAAGGGCTTGGTCACGAAGTCGTACGCCCCCAGCTTGAGCGCCCGCACCGCGGTCTCGATGCTCCCGAAGGCCGTGATCGCGATGACCGACACCCGCGGGTCGAAGGCCCGCACGCGCTCGATGAGCTCGAAGCCGTCCATCCCCGCCATGTTCATGTCGGTGATCACCAGGTCCGGCGCGCGCTCCTCGACCGCCGCCATCGCCGACGTCGCGTCGAGGAAGGTCGTCACCTGGTGCCCCGCCGCCGCGAGCAGCTCGTGGAGGAAGGCCGCCAGGTCTTCGTCGTCGTCGACCACGAAGAGTCTCCCCCGCCCAGGCTTCATCATCGCCGTCGACATCTGATCCTCCGTGTCCCTCAGGCCTCGGCCGCGGGCAACCATACCGTGAAGACCGCGCCGGGCAGGTCGCTCCCGGCGGCGCCCTGGTCGACCACCACCCGCCCGCCGAGCTCCTTCACGAGGCCCGCCACGACGGCCAGCCCGAGGCCCGTCCCGCCGCTCCCAAGGCGCGTCGAGAAGAAGGGGTCGAATACCTTGCCCCGTATCGCCTCGGCCACGCCGGGGCCCCCGTCGCGCACCGTCGCCCGCACCATCGCCCGGCCGCCCTCGTCGACGCGCGCGACGGCGACCTCGAGCCGCCCGCCCCCCGGCTGCGCCTGCACCCCGTTGAGGCACAGGTTGAAGAGCACCTGGAACATCCGGTCGTGCGGGGCCTCGACCACCAGGCGATCGCCCGCGGCGACGTCGAGCGTGGCCCGCACCTTCGCCCGGCGGCACTCGTGCCCGATGAACCCGACCACCTCCCGGGCCACCACCCCGAGGTCGCTCCGGTCGGCCACCCCCGTCGGAGAGGGCCGCGCCAGCGACAGGAACTGCGACATCACCTTCGTGATGCGCTCGCACTGCGTCGCGATGCTCTGGAGGCTCGCGCGCAGGTCGTCGGGCACGTCTTCGCGCTCGGCCGCCACCCGCGCCCGCCCGAGGATGACGTTGAGCGGCGACCCGATCTCGTGCCCAAGCGTCGCCGCCACCTGCCCGGCGACCGCGAGCATCTGCGCCCGATGCATCTCGACCTCCAGCGCCGCCCGCGCGGTCTCCTCGTCGGAGAGCCGCTCGCGCGCGCTCTTCAGCGATCGGGTGAGCGCGTTGAAGGCGTCGCCCAGCCGGCGCAGCTCGTCGCTGCCGGTGGACACCACCGTCTCCAGGTCGCCCGCCGCCACCCGCGTCACGCCGTCGATGAGCTGCTCCACCGGCTCGGTCATGGCGCGCGCGAGCCGCGCCGCGAGCAGCGCCATCACCGCGGTGAGCACCCCCGCCACCGCCGCCAGCTGCAGCCCCCACGCCCGCAGCGCGCCGCGCAGGTACGCGAGGTCGCGGATGACCACCACGGCGCCCACCAGCGTCGCCCGCGAAGGGCGCACCATCTCGACCCGCACGAGGGCCTCGTGCTCCCCGAGCGCGCGCAGCTCGCGCTGGTCGCCGTGCTCCCGAAACGCCTCCCGCACGATGGGGTCGAGCTCGCCGCGGTGCGAGAGCGCCACGCGCGAGCCGCCGATCCAGCGCCCGTCGGGGCCGTAGATGCCGATGCCGAGCACCCGGGTGTCGCGGGTGAGCCGCTCGGCGAGCGCGTGGAGCTCGGCGCCGCCGACGTCCGCCGGCAGCGCGGTGACGGCCTCGGCGAGCAGCGTGGCCGCCTCGTGGACCTCGGTCTCCGCCTCGGCGCGCATCTCCTCGCGGTGGAAGCGCGCCCCGAGGACACCGTAGACGCCGAGGCACACCACCACCGGGGCGGTGAGCATCAACCAGTAGCGATCGATGAGGCGCATGAGGGGGAATACCGGGGAGGGTCATAGGCCTCCCCGGGGCGGGAGGCGAGCGCGTCAGCGGTGGACGCGGAGGACGTAGCGCAGCCGCACCTGGCTCTCCTTGTAGAGCAGGTACTCCGACTGCGTGAACGAGCTCTTGGAGTGCGCCGGCACCTTGATGGGCTTGCCCTGCGGCACGATGACCTTCTTGCCGTCGATGGTGATGGTGATGTCGTGCTGCGGGTCGGGCTCGGTGTGGCCGCGCGCGACGATGCAGTCGAAGCCCTTCGGGGCCTCCTTCAGCGACGAGTCATCCTTGAGGATGGAGTGCTCCTTGCCGAGCGCCGCCTCCGCCAGGAACATCACGCCCGTGGTGCCCGCCCAGCCCACGTAGTTGACCGACTTGCCGTTCTCCGACGCGAGGTAGATCCCCTTGCCGACGCGCCCGCCGGAGTGCGGCATGATGCGCAGACCGGACCCGAGGATGGCCGCCACGACGGCGACGTTGGTGCCGTGCCAGAGCAGCTTGCGCTCGGCGATGGGGTCGTGGGCCTTGAAGCGGTCGGCCTCGCCGTGGCGGTTGAGGCGGAACACGTCGACCAGCTTGAGGTTGTAGTAGCTGGCCCCGGTGGCCTGCAGGTACTTCTGGATCCAGCCGTACTCCTCGGAGGTCGGGTCGATGAACTCCAGGTCGGCCTTGATCTTCTTGTAGTTCTCGTCGGCGGGGTGCGGCTCGGCCTCGGGCTCGGGCCCCGCCGCGACACTCTTCTCCATCGTGAGCGCGATCTCGATGTCGTTGAGCACGTTGAGCATGTCCACCTTCTTGTGGAGCAGCTCGGGGGTGTTGATGGGCGGCGGCACGCGCCGGCCGAAGCTGTGCGGGATGAGCGTGTAGAACTTCGACGAGATCGTGTTGATCTGGTTGGCGTTGCCGCTGTTGATCGCCTGCTCGAGCTCCTCGAGGACGTCGTAGCCCTTCTTCACCTGCGACTTGGTGATCTGCCCGAGGGGCATCTTCTTCACGTCGATGTCGAAGGACGCCATCGCGCCCTTGAACATGTCCTGGTCGAAGATGAGCTTCATGAAGTTCTGCACCGAGGGGTGCAGGGCGCTCGGGAGCACCTTCTTGATCACCTTCGGCTGCAGCGCCGCGGCGGCCTTGTCGATGGCCTTGAGCTTCTCCTCGACCTCCGCGGCCTTCGAGCTGTCCGCCGAGCGCTCGATCTCGATGAGCGCGTACTTGCCCGCCTTGGCGACGAAGTTCTTGCGGTTCTCCCAGCTGTTGCCCGACTTGTCCTTGAACTTCGACTGGTAGTCCGCGATCGCGCTCTCGACCTTCGGATACGGCCCCTTGAGCGCCGTCTGCCCGGTCTCGCCGACGCGTCCCCAGCGGTTCCACGCGTAGAACTTCCCGCCCGACTCCAGCACCTGGATGACGTAGAACTTGTTGTTGTTCGCCCCGATGTTGGTCTGGTTGAGCATGCAGTCGTAGTCCTCGTGGACCTTCGCCGTGCTCTTGAGCGGACAGTTGCCGTCGACCGGGATGTTGAACGACCCCGCCGCTGTCGGCGCCGCTGCGGTCGCCGCTGCGGTCGCCCCCGTTGCGGTCGCCGCCGTCGCCGCCGCGCCCGTCGTGCCCGTCGTCTTCGCCTTCGCCATGGACTCGCCTTTCCTCCTGCGCGACCCGTCCGTCGCGGCGCGCGTTTGTACAACGCCCGGGCCCCCCGGCGAAACCCGTCTTATCCCTGGCGCCTCGCCGCCGAGACATACCAGGCCATCAGCGCCAGCCAGAGCGCGGCCCCCGCGGCCGGCCACGCCACCTGCTGTAGCGTCCCCGGCCCTGCGACGGGCGACACCACCGGCGCCGACACCGCCGCGCCCGCGTCGCCCGTCTCCACCACCGGCTGCGGCTCCGCGGCGGGCGCTACGGTCTGCGCCGGGGCCGGGGCCGCCGCGGACACCAGCGCCGTCTCCCCGCCGTCGCAGCCCTGCGCGCACCGTGCCCCGTCGCCCTCGACCACCCCGCAGCGATCGCCCGCCGAGCCCCAGCGCGCGAAGGGCCCCGCCACGCTGAGGTCGGCGCGGCGATTACCGCACAGGGTATTCGACCGGAGCGCCGCGGTGACGCAGCGCCCGCCGCGCCCGTAGCCCTCCCGCGCCGCCGCCCGGCAGGCCTCGGAGAAGGCCACGACCTCGTCGGGCGTCGCCACCGAGCGGTCGGTGACCAGCTCGCGCGCGCCCTGTCGGCGCTTCCAGACCTCCGCGCTCGCCGGGCACGCGTAGTTGGGCACGCAGCCGGGGATGCCCAGCGCGTCGACCACCTCCGGGCCGCAGTGCCGCACGTGCCCGTCGAAGCGCGCCTGCTCCGCGCCGCCGTCGCCGCCGCCCGCCCGCGCCCGGATGAGCGCGCCGCGCGCCCGCTCCTGCGGGAGCCACGACTCGTGCACGGTGCACCCGCCGCAGCCCGACGAGTACAGCAGCAGCGTCCCCGCGGGGGTGCCCGCCGGGGCCGGCGCGCAGGAGCACTCGTCCCACGCCCCGGCGCGGTCACCCGCCCCCTGCGCGCGCACCTCGCCGAGCAGCACCCCCACCTCGTTGCCCAGCACCGTGTTGGCGGTGAGCACCGGCATCGCGTCGCACGCGGCCACGCCCACGGACCCGCCCTCCACCCTCGATCGCGCGATCACCACCCCGGGGCTCGCCAGCGCCATCGGCCCGGCGCACCGCCCGGCGTCGTCGGCGCCCATCGAGACGCCCACGCGGTTTCGCGCCAGCGTCGCGCGCAGCACCCGCACGTGCCGCGACCCCTCGATGCGAACGCCCACCCGCGCGTCGCTCACCGCGGCGTTGAGCAGCGTCACCGCGCGGGCGCCCGCTACGCGAAACCCGACGCCGCCCTCCTGCGCCCGCACGTTGCGCACGACGACGTCCTCGCCCGCGACCTCGACGCCCACCGCGGCGCCGCGCACCGTGTGGCCGTGCCCGTCGAGGGTCGCCCCGCGGCCGGCCACCCGGATGCAGGTTCCCGCGCGCGACCCGTCGACGTCGCCGCGCAGCTCGACGAAGGCGTGGTCGCCCGCGAGCGCGGCGGTGCACGCCTCGCAGGTGACGCACGCCACCCCGGCCTGCTGCGCGGCGGCGGCAGCGGGGAGCGCCAGCAGCGCCAGCGCCCACGACCAGCGCACCCTCACGGGGCCTCCCTCGCGCCCACGTCGCGGCGGTACTGCGCTCCCGGCCACGCCACCGCCTCGACCCGGGCGTACGCCGTCCGCGCGGCTTCGTCCCGCGAGGCGCCGCGCCCGACCACGCTGAGCACGCGACCGCCCGCCACCCGCAGACCGCCGACCTCGTCGCGCGCGGTGCCCGCGTGGAAGACCACCGTCCCCTGCGCGTCGGCGCCCGGTTCGGCGATGGGGTCGCCGAGCGCCGGGCTCTCGGGGTAGCCCGGCGCGGCGAGCACCACGCACGTCACGGCCTCCGGGAGCCAGCGGGGCTGCCGCGCGCCGAGGAGCGCGTCGACCAGGTCGTCATCAAGTCGGACCATCAGCGCCTGACACTCCGGGTCGCCGAAGCGCACGTTGTACTCGAGCAGCATCGGGCCCTGCGCGGTGAGCATCAGCCCCGCGTAGAGCACGCCCTCGAAGGGCGCGCCCTCGGCGCCCATCGCGCGCATCGTCGGCTCGATGATCGTCGCCATCACCCGCGCGACGAGGTCGTCGGTCTGGAGCGGGTGCGGCGTGATCGCGCCCATGCCGCCGGTCTAGTGCCCGAGGTCCCCGTCGCGGAGGCGCTTGTAGTCCATCGCGGTGGCGAAGAAGCGCGCCGTGCCACCGTCGCAGAGCGCGAAGAAGCTCATCTCCGGGCCGACGAGGAAGTCCTCGATCACCACGCTGCGCCCCGCGTCGCCGAAGCGCGCTGCGCGGAGCATCTCGTCGACCGCGGCGAGGGCCTCGTCGATGGTCATCGCGACCACGACCCCCTTGCCGGCCGCGAGCCCGTCGACCTTCACCACGACCGGCGCGCCGTGCGCGCGGACGTACGCGCTCGCCTCGTCCGCGTCCGTGAAGCGCCGGTACCCCGCGGTCGGGATGCCGTGGCGCGCGCAGAGGTCCTTCAAGAACCCCTTGGAGCCCTCCAGCCGGGCCGCCGCCGCGCTCGGCCCGAAGGCCCTGATGCCGAGCGCCCGCAGCCGGTCGGCGAGCCCCGCCACGAGCGGCCCCTCCGGCCCGATGACGACGAGGTCGGCCCGCATCCCCACCGCGGTCGCGACGAGCCCCTCGACGTCCCCGGCGCTGACCGAAACGCACCGGGCGACCGCCGCGATGCCCGGGTTGCCGGGCGCCGCGACCAGCTCATCGACCCGTCGGGACCTCGCCAGCGCCCACGCGAGGGCGTGCTCGCGACCACCGCCACCAACCAGCAGTACCTTCACCCCTCCCTCGTTACCATCATACTTCCCGCGAGGTGAGATCCCCCATCGCGGGTGCGTTACCCTCCGCCGATGCCCGCCCTCCCCGTCGCCCGCATCCTCGTCGCGCTCGCGCTGGGCGCCCCACTGCTCGATTGCAGCGGCCGCGAGACCCCGGGGAGCGCGACCGACGCTGGCACCGACGCGCCCGAGGCGGCCGCGGCGACCGTGGTGGGCCACGCCTGCGCCTCGTCGGACGACTGCCCCGCGATGGGCTGCCTGCGGGTGTTGGAGCGTGAGTGCGCCGGGCCTGGGCGGCCGCACACCTGGCGGGTGGAGTTTCCCGGCGGTTACTGCGGTCCGACCCCGGTGCTTGCGAGCGGCACCCTGGTGGCGCCCTGCCCCGCGGGGAGCCTCACCTGGACGGCCTTCGTGGGCTGCGACGGCATCCCCTTCCGGTTCTGCGCGCGGCGCTGCGCGAGCGACGCGGACTGCCGCACGGCCGAGGGCTACCGCTGCCAGCGCGACCTCGGGGCCTGCGCGCCGCCGGCCTTCCTGTCGGAGGCCGACGACGCCGGCACCTGAGCGTTCGCGGGGTCAGCGGGCGAGGCGGGTCTGGAGCAGCTCGGCGAAGGCGCGGCAGACGTCGACCGTGGTGAAGATGCCGACGACCTTCTGGTTCTGCATCACGACCACCGAGCCGTACTTGTGCTGCGCCATCTCGCTGACCACCTCGTCGAGCGAAGCGTCCGGCGACACCGCGTACACGTCCGTCACCATCGCGTCCTCGATCGTGACCTTCGTCGGGTCGACGTCCCGCAGGGTCTCGACGAAGCGGAGGTCGCGGTCGGTGACCATGCCGACGAGCTTGCCGCCGACGAGCACCGGGAGGTGCCGGATCTTGTGCTCGCGAAGCACCGCGTGGGCGTGGGCGAGGGTCTGGTCGGCCCCGATCGAGTGGGGCGACGTGGTCATGTACTTCTGGATGGTCGGGATTGCCTTGGACATGCCGGGCCCGTTTGCAGCCCGCGTGCCCGATGAAATTCCCAGCGCCGCGGCACGGCTGCGCGATTCGAGCGCGGACGTTGCGTGCGCGCGCGCAGCCTCTGCGCCTTCAACTGCCGGCCCGGCTCGTCCATCGCTTGCGAGCGGCCTCCGATGCGCGCGATCATCCGCGGCCCCACCGTGCGACCACGTCGATCGGCCCTCCTCGTCCTCCTGCTCGCGTGCCTCGCGCTCTGCTTCGGCGCGCCCGCGGCGTCGGCCACGCCGCTCTCGGACACGGCCCTGGTCACCCTCGCCCAGCACACCGGCGGCAGCTTCGGAGGGTCGCGCTGGGGGAGCGGCTCGCCCTCGTCCAGCAGCGGGTCGTCGTCCAGCGGAGGGTCGTACTCCGGCGGCGGATACTCGGGCTCTTCCCGCAGCAGCGGCAGCAGCGACTTCGGCGGCGTCTGGATCCTGATCCAGATCGTCATCTGGTGCTTCTCCGTGAGCCCCATCCTGGGCTTCGCGGTGCTCGGCATCGGCCTCGCCTTCCTGTTCTTCGTGTGGACCCTCCGGAGCTGATCACCGCCCATGGCTGACGCCGCCTCGCACGAGTTCAACGCCGCCGACGACGCCACCTTCCTGGCGCTGGCGAGCTCGGCCGCGCGGGTCGGGGTCGCGGGCTACGGCCTGGGCTTCGTCCTCGCCGCGGCCGGCCTGCTCGGGCTCGTGCAGCCGCCCTTCCACCTCCCGTCGCACGCCGCGCCGGTCATCGCCGCGATCTGCCTCCTCGGGGCCGCGCCGCCGGCGGTGGCCGGGCATCAGCTCCGCGCCGGCGCCCGCAGCCTGCGCTCGGTCGCGACCACCGCCGGCGACGACGTCTCGCACCTCATGGCCGCGGTCGACGCGCTCGAGCGGGCGTTCAAGACCCTGGCCGTGATGCTCGCCATCGACGCGGTCGGTCTGGCGGTGGTGGTGGCGGTGATGTTCCCGAGGGGGGCGTAGGGCATGTCGTCGCACGAGTTCAGCGCCGCCGAAAACCTCCGCTTCGCCGCGCTCGCGCAGCGCCTCCGGCTGACCACGTGGCTCCTGCTCACCCTCGCGGCGCTCGTCGTCGCGCTCTCCGCCGAGGCCATCCACTCGCTGTGGTGGGCCGGGCCGGCGGGGGCCCGCTTCGGCATCCTCGCCCTCGCGGGCCTCGTGCTCGCGATGGTGCTCTCCGTGCTCGCCCGTTGGATCCACCGGGCCGCGAGCTCCTTCCGGGCCGTGGTCGACACCGCGGGCGCCGACGTCACCCACGCGATGACCGCCGTGCGCGCCCTCGGCCGATCGCTCCGCGTGCTCGAGGCCGCCGCCGTCGCGAGCCTGGCGCTCACGGCCGTCGCGGTCGTCGCGCACCTGCGCTGAGCGGTCCGTCGAATGTCCGCCGCCGGGTCCGCGTACACTCCGCCCGTGAGGACCCACCCCGCTCTCTTCGCTCTCTCCCTGTTGCTCGGCTGCACCCACACGCTCCGCGTTCCGCAGCCGCCGCCCGCCGGACCGGGTGCGGCCCTACCGCCACTGCCCGCGGCGTCCATCGAGCTGCCGCTGCGCGCTGACATCCGCGGCACCCTCCGCTCGCTCGAGTCCCTCGTGCCCGAGGTCTTCGACACCAGCGGCCGCTTCCAGATGATCGGCCCCACCCCCGTGGGCGTCCGCTACCGGGTGCAGCGGGCGCCCTTCCGCTTCGAGGCGCGGGGCGCCGCGGTCCACGTCGAGACCAGCCTGGCCATCACCGCCGAGGCCTGCCTCGGTGCGCCGCTGGGGCTCCCCATTCCCTTCCTCCCGAGCTGCCAGGTGGTCGCCTCGTGCGGCATCAACGAGGCCCCGCGGCAGGTCGTCGTGAGCGCCGACACCACCATCCGCCTCGACCCCTCGTGGCGCATCGTCTCGCAGACCGTGCCCGCGGCGCCGGTGTTCCGCGACCGCTGCGAGCTCACGATGTTCCGCGTCGACGTGACCGACTTCGCCGCGGGCTTCGTGGCCCAGCAGATCGCCGCGGCCACGCAGCGCATGGACGCCACCGTCCAGGCCCACGGAGACCTCCGCCCCCGCGCCGAAGAACTCTGGACCAACCTCAACACCCCGATGGACCTCGGCGAGGGCTTCTGGCTCACCCTCTCCCCGCAGCGCGTCTACGCGTCGCCCTTCGAGCTCACCACGGAGACCGCCAGCACCCGCGTCGGCATCCTTGCGCAGCCCGCGGTCACCTCCGGCGGCCGCCCCTCGCCGGCAGCCTCCCCGCTGCCCGCCCTCGACCCGGCCCCCTCGGGCGCCGGGTCCGACCGCTTCGCGCTCACCCTCGACGCGCGCGTGACCTTCGAGGAGACCACGGCGCTGGTCGCACAGGAGTTTCGCGGGCGGGTGATGGAGCTCGACGGCCACCACGCGCTGGTGCGGGAGGTGCGGGTGCGCGGCAACGGCGGGGCGCTGCTCTTCGAGCTCGACGTCACCTTCCAGGACGGCCCCTTCGATGGCACCCCCGCGACCCTCTACCTCGCGGGCCTGCCCGACTACGACGCCGCGCGAGAGGCCATGGTCGTGCGCGACCTCGACTACACCCTCGACACCCGCAACACCCTCCTCCAGGCGGGCGAGTGGCTGCTCCGGGCTTCGCTCCGGGAGGGCCTCGCGCGCCGCGCGGTGTTCCCTCTGGGCGACCGCATCCGGCGGCTGCGGGACAACGCCCAGCGCGCCCTCACGCGCCCCCTCGGCGGCGGCTCGGCGATGCGCGGCGAGCTCACCACGCTGCGCCCGGTGGGCGCCTTCGTGGCCCCCGACGGGGTCGTCGTCCGGGTGCAGGCCGAGGGCCGCGCCGAGGTCACGCAGGACCTCACCAGCCTCGACCTCACCGGTCAGCGCGCGGCGCCCTGAGCCCGCCGGGCGCTCCAGGCCGCGGCGACCGCGCACACCAGCGCGACCAGCACCGCCCTCGCGGGCGCCACCCGGGGCTCCGTCGCGCTCCACCCGATCACCAGCGCCGAGGCCATCGCCGCGGGCACCAGCGGCCACCGGCGCAGCGGCGCCCGGTCGGCGTCCTCCAGGGCCGCCATCATCGCGACCGCGACCCAGACCTCCCGCCCGTCGGCCACCCAGGCCAGCGTGAGGGTCAGCGGGATCGCGAGGCGCACCCCCGCCAGCATCGCCAGCCCCGCGGTCTCGGCGCGGGCCCAGCGCCCGGGGCGCAGCGCGAGCCCGAGGGAGAGGGCGCCGAGGGAGAGGCACAGCCCCGGGAGCCACGGGCCGTCGAGCACGAAGCCCCCGCCGCGCGACCGCAGGAACCCCGCGGCGGCCGCGGCGCCGAGCGCCCCGAGGAGGTATCCGATGCGATCGGCGCTGCTCACGACCAATGACCGGCGGGGTTGATACAACAGATCGACTCTCCCGGGCGGCGCCTTGACCGTGTGCGCGGCGCCCCCGTACCGTCCCGGCCCAACGTGGTGGCGGCGATTGTTTCGGTCGGTTCGGAGATCACCCGCGGCGAGGTCGCGGACGGCAACGCGGACTGGCTCGCGTCGCGGATGACCTCCCTGGGCTTTGCGGTGGCCGAGCGCGTCTGCGTGGACGCCAGTCGCGAGCGCCTCGCGGCGACCCTGGCGCGCCTCGGGCAGAGCGCGCGGGTCATCGTGGCCACCGGGGGCCTCGGCCCGACGGGCGATGACGTCACCGTCGACGCGGTGGCCGACGCGCTCGGCGTGCCCCGCGCGGTCGACCCGGCGCTCGCCGACGCCTCCCGCTGGCGCACCGCCGACCCGGTCGACCCGCGCGCGCTCGAGCTGCCCGAGGGCGCCGTGTGGCTGGGGCGCCTGGGCCACGAGCGGGCCTTCGCCATCCGCCTCGGCGAGGCCCACGCGGTCTTCCTGCCGGGCGACCCCGCGGTGATGGAGCGCGTGTTCGAGTCGAGCGCGCTCCGGCACATCATCGGGCTGGCGCAGCCCCTCGACGCCCGCGCCCGGCTGCGCACCTACGGGCTCACAGAGGCGGCGCTCGACGCGCGGCTGCGCGACCTCGCCGGGCCGCAGGTGTCCTTCGGGTTCCGCGCGACGCCGCCGGAGGTGACAGTCACGGTCCGGGTGCTGGGCGATGACCGCGGCGCAGCGGGCGAGCGCCTCGCGCGGGTCGTCGAGGAGGTGCGCGCCCGCCTCGGGGGGGTGGTCTTCGGCGACGACGACGAAGCGTACGCGGCCTCCGTGGGGCGCGCGCTGCGCTCCCGGGGACTCACGCTGGCGGTGGCCGAGAGCTGCACCGGCGGGCTCATCGGCTCGATGCTGACGGCGGTGCCGGGGTCGAGCGAGTACCTCCTCCTCGACGCGGTGACCTACTCCAACGCCTCGAAGGAGCGCGTGCTCCAGGTGTCCAACGAGCTCCTGCTGGGCCACGGGGCGGTCTCCCGGGAGTGCGCGCGGGCCATGGCCGCGGGGGCTCGCCGGGTGAGCGGCGCCGACCTCGCCATCGCCGTGAGCGGCGTCGCGGGCCCCACCGGGGGCAGCGCCGAGAAGCCCGTCGGGCTGGTGTTTCTCGCGCTCGAATGGCACGGCGGGCTCACCGAGCGCGTCGCGCGCTTCGAGGGCGACCGCGCGATGGTGCAGCGGCAGGCGGCGTACATGGCGCTGTCGATGGTGCGCGAGGCCTGCGCCGGCCCGGTGCCGACGGCCCTCTCCTCCGTGTGCGGCTGAGCGAAGCGGAGCAGCATCCCCACCACCATGGAGACCGTCCGCGCGTTCATCGGCTGCGTGCTCGACCTCGGCGCCACCCGCAAGGTGCAGGAGCTCTCACGGGCCACCCGCGCCCTCGCCGACCCGGCAGGCTGGGAGGTGCGGTGGGTTCCGCCGCCCAGCCTGCACTTCACCCTCCGCTTCCTCGGAGACCTCGACCAGGGGCTCATCGAGCCCGTGGCCGACGCGATGCGCGCCGCCGCCCGCGCCACCCCGACGCTCCTCGTCGGCGTCGGGGGCCTCGGGGCCTTCCCCGACCGCGACGCGCCGCGGGTGCTCTACGCCGACGTCACGCGCGGCCACGAGGGCCTCGCGGGCCTCGCCGCCCGGCTCGAGAATGCCCTCGGCGCGCTGGGCTTCCCGAAGGCCGACCGGCCCTTCGTCGGGCACATGACCCTCGGGCGTGTTCAGTCCTCGCGGGGTGGCCTCGCGTCGATCACGCCGACCCACACGGACTGCGGCGTCGGCACCATCGGGGCGGTCACGCTCTACCGCAGCGACCTGTTTTCCAAGGGCGCGGAGTACATCGCCCTCGCCCGCGCCCCGCTCGGCCCCGACGGGTGACGGACAGGATATGTCACCATCGGGATGACGAGGCCTTGTCGTTTGTTCAGTGCGAGGGCTATACATCGGATGCGTGACGCGGCGCCGTGGAGGCGACCACCGCACGGCGACGCAATCACCTGCAGGAGAGACGATCATGGACGACAACCGCAAGAAGGCTTTGGAACTGGCGCTGCTCGGCATCGAGAAGCAGTACGGCAAGGGCGCGGTCATGAAGCTCGAGGGCGACTCGAAGACCGAGCGCCCCGACGTCGCGACCATCTCGACGGGCTCGGTGTCCCTCGACATCGCGGTGGGCATCGGCGGCTACCCCCGCGGGCGCATCGTGGAGATCTACGGGCCGGAGAGCTCGGGCAAGACCACCCTCACGCTGCACGGCATCGCGGAGGCGCAGAAGGCCGGCGGGGTGTGCGCGTTCATCGACGCCGAGCACGCGCTCGACGTCAACTACGCCAAGCGCCTCGGGGTGAAGGTCGACGAGCTGCTGGTGTCGCAGCCCGACAACGGCGAGCAGGCCCTGGAGATCGCCGACATGCTGGTGCGCTCCGGCGCGGTCGACATGATCGTGGTCGACTCCGTGGCGGCGCTGGTGCCGAAGGCGGAGATCGAGGGTGAGATGGGCGAGCAGCTCCCCGGGCTCCAGGCGCGGCTCATGTCGCAGGCGCTGCGCAAGCTCACCGCGACGGTGCACCGCTCCAACACGCTGCTGGTGTTCATCAACCAGATCCGCATGAAGATCGGCGTGATGTTCGGCAACCCGGAGACCACCACGGGCGGCAACGCGCTGAAGTTCTACGCGTCGATGCGCCTCGACGTGCGGCGCATCGGCGCCCTGAAGAACGGCGAGCAGGTCGTCGGCAACCGCACCAAGGTGAAGGTCGTCAAGAACAAGATGGCCGCGCCCTTCCGCGAGGTGGAGTTCGACATCCTGTACGGGCAGGGCATCTCGCGCTCGGGTGACATCCTCGACATGGCCGCCGAGGCGGGCATCGTGGAGAAGGCGGGCGCCTGGTACTCGTACAAGGGCGAGCGCATCGGCCAGGGCCGCGAGGCCGCCAAGACCTTCATCGAGGAGAAGGGCGACATGATGTCGCGCATCGAGCAGGAGGTGCTGGTGAAGCACGGCGTGAAGAAGCCGGGCGCCAACGGGGCCGCCACCGACAAGGCCGCCACCGAGGCCGCGGCGAGCGCGGCGTCGAAGAAGGAGCGCCCCAAGGCGCAGGCCTGATCGCCGGATGGGAGGGGCGCGACCAGGCGTAGGGGGGCGGTGGGGGCGATGGCTCCTGCTGGCCTCGCTGGGCGCATCGCTCGGGTGCGCCGCCCGTCGCCCCGCGCGCCCTCCCACCACACCCTCCGCGCGCGCCGTCCGCGCGGCGTGTCCGAGCAACCTCGGCGTGATGGCTCCAGCCCACGCCCAGCGATGGCTCTGGCTGCGACCGCGCGCGCTCTTCGATCACCCCCAGCTCGGTCCCCTGCTCTCCCAGCTCACCCGCGACGCGGGCGAGCGCGCGCTCGTGGCCGAGGCCGAGCGCGGGGGCGTCGAGGTGCGCACCGTCGAGCGGGCGCTGCTCGTCGAGCGCGGCGGGGCGTCGGTGTCCTTCGCGGCCGGGTCCTTCGATGCCCGGCGCGTCATCGAGCTGCACTGGGATCGCATGCTGCCGCCGCAGCGCCGCGGCGCCGCGGGCGCGGGGGTGGAGCGCATCGAGGGGATGCTGGGCGGCCGCCCGGTGGCGCTCTCCACCGACGCCGCGTGCGGGCTGCTCGCACGGGCCGATCGCGACCCGCGCCTGGTCGACCGGCTGGTCGATCGCCCGTCGGGCGGCGAGCCCGACCCCGCGGAGATGGTGCGATGGCACATCGAGGGCGCGCCCACCGAGGTCGAGAGCCCCGAGGCCGCGGCGCTCACCACCACCCTGCGGTGGACCGAACTCCGGGCCGACCCCGCCGCCGACGGACTGCGGGTGACGATCGTGCTGGCGGGGCCGCTCCCGACGAATACACCCGCCCGTATGACGCGGCTGCTGCTCGCGATGGCCGCGAGCCCCCTGGGCGCCGCCGTCGGGGCCGACGACTGGCTCCATCCGACCGACGCCGCCTGGAGCCACGCGGGGGACGAGTGGCGCGGGGGGTTCGTCATCCCATGGCGCGGGCTGCGGGCGCTCGTGGGCCTCGCCCGCGGCGCCGTAGAAGCCCCCGATCGCAGGGAATTTTGACGCATCGCGTATCGCGTGGTAGCTCATCGAGGCTGCGGTGCTGGTGAGGCGACCCACACCTTCGTTCGGCGATGGTGCTCACGCTCACACAAAAGATGGGCCGTGGTGACCCGGTAGCGGTACTCTGTTTCCAGGGTATCGCAGCGATGTTTGGTGCGCGGAGGTACAAGCGGGATGCAATCGAGCTTCCAGGTTGGTGACAACGCGGTCCACCCGGCACACGGGCTCGGCGAGGTGACGGGCATCGAGCGACGGGAGATCGCCGGCGCGACGAAGGCCTTCTATGTCGTGAAGATCCTCGAGACGGGCATGCGGGTGATGGTGCCCACGCAGACCTCGGACTCGGTCGGGCTCCGCGGGGTGATGTCCGAGGTCGACGCCGACGCCGTGATGGACGTCTTCAAGACCGCCGACAAGGCCGTCGGCGCGGGGCCGTGGAACCGTCGGCAGCGCGCCTACAACGAGATGATCAAGAGCGGCTCGCCGCAGGAGGTCGCCAAGGTGCTGCGCGACCTCTACCGCATCAAGTTCCGCAGCGAGAAAGACCTCTCCTACGGCGAGCGTCGGCTGATGGACCAGGCGCGCGGCCTCCTCTTCAAGGAGCTCGCGATGGCCCGGCACATCACCGAGGCGCAGATCGAGCAGGAGATCGAAGCGATCTTCGCCGTCGCGAGCTGAGCCTCACCCGCCTGCCACGGGCGGAATCACCGCCACCTCGTCCCCCTCCCCCAGCAGCCGATCGTCCTTCGCGTACTCGCCGTTGACGGCGAAGCGCAGCGAGCGCGCGTGCCCAGCGAGCGCCGGGTAGCGCGCGAACAGCGCCGCCCGCAGCGTCGCGACGGTGGCGCCCGGGGCGATGCTCCAGGGGAGCTCGGCCTCGCCCACGACGTCGCGCGCCGCGGCGAAGCAGAGCACCCGTAGCTCGATCGCGTCGGCCATCGCTCACACCTCCTGGAGCCGGAAGCAGCGCACGGTCGCGCCCGCTTCGAGGTGGGCGACCTCGGCCTCGACCTCCGCGAGCGCGTCGGCCCACGCGAAGGACGTGAACGCGCCCGACTGCTGGTTGCCCAGCGGCGTCGCGACGGGCAGCGGGGCGTCGCCCCACCCGAGGCCGACCCGGACGAACTCCTTACGGCCCGGCGAGCGGGTGATCGCGGCCGACAGCGTGGCGGCGAAGCGCGGGGCCGTGGGCCGTCGATCGCCCTGGAGCGCGCGCAGGAGCGGCGCCCCGAAGAGCACGAAGGTGAGCAGCGCCGACGAGGGGTTGCCCGGCAGACCGAGCACCCGCACGCCCTCCCGCGAGCGCCCGAGGCAGAGGGGCTTGCCGGGCTTGATGGCCACCCGCCAGAAGTCGAGCGCGACCCCTTCGGACTCCAGCGCGTCGCGCACCACGTCGCGGTCGCCGACGCTCACGCCGCCGACGGTGAGCACCACGTCGGCGCCGCGGAGCGCACCGCGCACCGTCGCGCGCACGGCGTCGCGGTCGTCGCCCACGGCGGCCTCCACCCGCGCGATGCCGCCGCAGGCGCTCACCAGCGCCGCCAGCGACGGACCGAGGACGTCGACGATGCGCCCGGGCTGGCTGGGGGTTCCGGCGTCGCGGAGCTCGTCGCCGGTGAGCACGATGGAGACCACCGGGCGGCGCGCCACGGACACCCGCAGCGCTTCCACGCCCACCAGCGCGGGCACATGGAAGGGCGTCACGCGCGTCCCGGCAGCGAGCACCACGGCGCCCGCGCGAAGGTCGCTGCCGACCCGATGCACGCTCGCGCCCGGGCGCACCGCGCGGGAGAAGAGCGCGTGCTCCCCGTCGCGGGTCACGTCCTCCTGCATCACCACGGCGTCGGCGCCGTCGGGCAGCGGGGCGCCGGTGAAGATGCGCGTGACGACGCCTCGCGCGAGGGCCCCAGGCCACGCGCCGCCCGCGGCGGACTCGCCCACCACGGGCAGCCGACACGGCCCGCCCGCGAGGTCGGCGCTCTGCACGGCATAGCCGTCCATGGTGCTGCGGTCGAAGGCCGGGACGTCCGCCGGGGCGAGCACGTCCGCCGCGAGAACGCGCCCGATGGAGAGCGCGGCGTCGACCCGCTCGATCCCAGCGGGCGCGACGCCACCGAGGACTCGCCCGAGGGCGTCGTCGAAGCTCAGCATCGACGCGGTCACGGGGCGCCCCGCAGCAGCGCCACCATGTGCCCCAGCGTCGGGCCGAGCACCGCGTCGACCGCGAGCGCGACCGCCGAGGGGTTGCCCGGGAGCAGCGCCACGACCTTGCCGCGCGCCACCCCGGCCACCGCGCGCGACAGGACCGAGCGTGCGCCGACCTGCTCCCATGACAGCCGGCGGAAGGCCTCGCCGAAGCCGTCGAGGGTCTTCTCCAGGAGCGGGGCGATGGCCTCGATGGCCTGGTCGCGCGGGGCGATGCCGGTGCCGCCGGTGGTGACCACCGCGTCGACGCCGGGCTCGCCGAGCAGCGCGCTCACGGCGGCGAGGATGGCCGCCGGGTCGTCGGTGACCCGGGCGTGCGAGACCAGCTCGGCGCCCGCGGCGCGCAGTCGCTCGCCCAGGAGGGCGCCGCCGCGGTCGTCGGCGGCGGTGCGGGTGTCGCTGATGGTGAGGGTCGCGACGCGCGGTGTGAGGGTGGTCTGGTGGGCCATCGATGGGGGTCCGAGGCGGCGGAGGGTATACCCACAGCGGAGGCTCCTCCAACGACCGACGCGGTCATGCCGTGGGCGGCCGGGACCATTGGCGTAGCAAGCTCGCTCGCGCGTCGTCGGCACAGTGGGGCATATCGCCGCGACGCCTGTAGAGAGCGCGGAGCGGTGATGGTGCGCGCCGGGGCGGCGGTATGGGCGTTGCGTAGCAGCGCCGTCGGCGAGTCAACGCACGAAAGGACCGCAGCACCATGAAGGCACTCTGCTGGCACGGCACCGGGGATGTTCGCATCGACACGGTGCCCGACCCGAAGATCGAGGCGCCCACGGACGCCATCGTGAAGATCACCGCGAGCGGCATCTGCGGCTCCGACCTGCACCTGCTCGACGGCTTCATGCCGACGATGGAGAAGGGCGACGTGCTCGGGCACGAGCCGATGGGCGAGGTCGTCGAGGTGGGCTCGGCGGTCACCCACCTGCGCAAGGGCGACCGCGTGGTGGTGCCCTTCACCATCGCGTGCGGGTCGTGCTTCTTCTGCAAGAAGACCCTGTTCTCGTGCTGCGACAACTCCAACCCCAACGCGGAGATGGCGCGCAAGGCGATGGGCCACTCGCCCTCCGGTCTCTTCGGCTTCTCCCACATGCTCGGCGGCTACGCGGGCGGACAGGCGGAGTACCTGCGCGTGCCCTACGCCGACGTGGGGCCGATCAAGATCGAGTCGGGCCTCTCGGACGACAAGGTGCTCTTCCTGTCGGACATCTTCCCGACCGGGTACATGGCCGCGGAGAACTGCGGCATCGAGCCGGGCGACACCGTGGCCGTGTGGGGCTGCGGGCCGGTGGGGCAGTTCGCCATCAAGAGCGCGTGGATGTTCCACCCGGGGCGGGTGATCGCCATCGACCGGGTGCCCGAGCGCCTCGCCATGGCGCGCGAGCACGGCAACGCCGAGACCATCGACTGCGGCAGCGAGGACGTCTACGAGCGGCTCCAGGAGATGACCCACGGGCGAGGCCCCGACCGGTGCATCGACGCGGTCGGCTGCGAGGCCCACGCCTCGGGCAGCCTCGACGCGGTGCTCGACGCCGCCAAGGCCGCGGTGATGCTCACCACCGACCGCTCGCACGTGCTGCGCGAGGCCATCATGTGCTGCCGCAAGGGAGGAACCCTCTCCGTGCCGGGCGCCTACGTGGGCTTCCCGGACAAGATTCCCTTCGGCGCGCTGATGAACAAGGGCCTCACCATCCGCACCGGCCAGACGCACATGCAGCGCTACCTGCACCCGCTGCTGCGCAAGATCGAGCAGGGCGAGATCGACCCCTCCTTCGTCATCACCCACCGGGTGCCGCTCGACGAGGCGCCCGCGGCCTACAAGAACTTCCGCGACAAGAAGGACGGCTGCATCAAGGTCGTGCTCCAGCCCTGACGGGCGGGCGCGCTCACAGCACGCGCCGCGAGACCAGCAGCAGGGTGCGCGGGTCGCGGTGCTGCACACGCATCCCGTCGACCGAGCCGTCGACGTCGGCCAGGGTGAAGCGACGCGAGTGCCGGACGTCGACGTCGCGCACCCGGGCCAGCACGTCGCGGGCGAGCTCGGGGCCGTCGACCAGCACCACCAGCTCGAAGTCCTTGTCGTCTTCGAGGCTCCGGAAATTGAGGTTGGTCGAGCCGTGCACCGACCAGCGCGCGTCGAAGACCGCGACCTTCAGGTGCGTGAAGTGGTTCTGGTACTCGTAGACGTCGATGCCGCAGGCCAGGTAGCGCGCGTAGAAGTGCTGCTGCGCGTCGTGGGCGAAGGCGTTGTCGTTCCACTCGAGGGCCGGGAGCACCAGGGTGACGTCGAGCGAGGGCCGCGCGGACTTCGCGGCCACCAGCGCCTCCGCGATGGCCGGGTGATAGCAGTAGGGGTTCTCGATGAAGATCGAGCGCTCGGCCGAGGCGATGAGCCCGACGTAGAGCGCGCGCATGGCGTTGGGCTCGCCGGTGGGCGCGCTGTGGATGACCGTCGCCGACGCGACCCCGATGCCCCGCGGCGCGGCGGCGGGCGGCGCGACGGCGGGCCACGGGGCGAGCTCGAAGGCGGGGCCGCCGTCGAGGATCCATCGGTCGCGGAAGTGGCGGTTGATGTCGTCGACCACCGGGCCCTCGAAGCGGGTGAGGCTGTCGTGCCACTTCCACCAGGGCTCGCGCGAGCCCTGTAGCTCCCACGCCTCGGCCTCCGCCTTGGCCTCGACGGCCGGGTCGAAGGGCGCGTGGTTCATGTACTGCGCGCCGATGTTGGCGCCGCCCGTGTAGGCCACGCGGCGGTCGATGACGATGATCTTGCGGTGGTCGATGTGCAGGTCGTCGACGCTGATGGCGCCGCGGATCTGCGCGGCCAGCGAGCGCAGCCGCTCGTCGGCGTGGGGGTGGTCGGCGTCGTAGTCGATGTTGGTGTCGTAGACCTGCACGCCCGAAGTGGTGAGCCGCTCGCAGAGGGGCCCGACGTCGGTGGGGTCGTAGTCGATGTTGGGGTCCTGATCGATCATCTCCTTCTCGCCGGTGGAGAAGGGGTCGCCCATGGCAGTCTTCGCCTGGTTGAGGAGCACCCGCACCGCCACCCCGCGCGCTGCCTGATCGCAGAGCACCGCCGCGACCTCCAGGCCCACCGGGTCGCGGAAGAACAGGAACATCGACACGTGGATCTCCCGCTCCGCCGCCCGCAGGTCGGCCAGGAGCGCCGGGAGCACCTCGTGCCCGTCGATGAGCATCGTGGCGTGGCTGCGTCCCACGCCTGCGCCGTCCGCGTCCGACATCATCGAATCATATAGGCACCCCGCGGCGCGATCGGTCCCCCCAAAATCACGAGGGGCGCGAGGCCGGGATGGTAGCGTCCTCGGGCTCGCACACCCCCCCAGAGGAGCCCCCACCGATGCCCCCCCCACGCACGAAGCGCCTCTCCGCACCGAGCTCGAAGCGCGTGATCGCAGACCTCCGCGAGCTCGCCGCGCGCACCTCCACCGAGCGCGGCGCGCAGCGCGTCGCCTGGGGACCGGTCTGGCGCGAGGCGCGCGCGTGGTTTACCGAGAAGGTGAAGGCCGAGCTCGGGCTCCCGGTGGAGACCGACCCCGCGGGCAACGCGTGGGTCACCCTCCCGGGCGCGTCGCCGCGGGGCGTGGTGTTCGGGAGCCACCTCGACTCCGTGCCAGGCGGCGGGTGGCTCGATGGGGTGCTGGGCGTGGTCGCGGGCATCGAGGCCCTGCGCCGCCACGCGGCCGCCGGCACGCCGCCGGTCACCATGCACCTCGTCGACTGGGCCGACGAGGAGGGCGCCCGCTACGGCCGCAGCCTCACGGGCTCCGCTGCGTCCGCGGGCACCCTCGACGCCGCCAGGGAGCTCGCGCACCTCGTCGACCGCAACGGGGTCAAGCTGCCCGACGCGCTCCGCGAGAACGGCGTCGAGCTCGAGCGCATGGGCCACGCGCACGCGTGGCTGAAGGCGCGCGACCCGCGGGCCTACGTCGAGCTCCACATCGAGCAGGGCCCGGTGCTCGAGGCGATGAAGAAGCCCGTCGGGGTGGTGCTCGGCACGATGGGCGTCGAGCGCCACATGGTGCGCTTCACGGGCCAAGCGGTGCACGCGGGCGCGACGCCCATCCCGCTGCGGCAGGACGCCTTCCTCGCGGCGGCGGAGTTCGCCCTCGCGTGCCGGGACATCGGGCTGAAGTTCTCCGGGCGCACCCCGAAGACGCGGGTGGTCGCGACCTGCGGCGTCGTGAAGGTCGAGCCCGGCTTCGTCACCGCGGTGTCCGGCGCGACGGACATCTCCCTCGACCTGCGCGCGCTCGACGGCGCCGTGCTCGCGAAGATGCAGGCCGCCGCGGAGAAGGCCTCGCGCGCCGCCGCGAAGAAGAACCGCTGCACCGTCGCCTGGAGCCCGCTGCTCTCCATCGAGCCGCGCCCCTTCGACCCGACGCTCCTCGAGCTCTGCGCCGACGCCGTGCGCGAGTTCGCGGGCGACGCGCCGAAGCTCCCCTCCGGGCCGCTGCACGACGCCGCGGAGATGGCCGGCATCATGCCGACGGTGATGGTCTTCGCGCAGTCGTCGCCGGGCATCTCGCACACACGCCTCGAGGACACGCCGATCCCCCACCTCGACAAGTCGATCAAGGCCTTCCTGCGCCTCGTGGAGACCACCGTCGCGCACGTGGCCGCCGACGAGGCGTAGGCGTCGCGATCAGAGGCCGATGCGCACCGGGCGCGTGGCGGTGGAGGGCGCGAGCTTCACCCACACCCAGCGCGTGGAGGCTTCCACCCAGAAGCCCTCGGTGGCGGCGTCGAAGGCCTCGCGCGTGTCGTGGCGGGTCACCCGCGCGTTGTCGACGCTCACCGCCCGCGCGCCCGGGTCGAAGCGCACCCGCAGCAGCACCGGCGTCGCGACCGGGCCGATGGAGAGCGTCGCCGAGTCGAGGCCCCGCAGCGCCGTCACCGGCGACGGGGTCGCGCCCTCGTGCAGGTTGAAGGTGGTCATGCTCGTGTCGGGGTAGATCAGGATCGTGAGCGCGCCGCGGCCCGAGGCGTTGCCGAAGCCCAGCGAGGCGTCCTCCAGGTTGAGCGGGATGATCGCGCCCGAGCGCACCCAGATCGGGATCTGCTGGATGTTGGTGTACTCCTGGTCCTCGATGACGCGGCCGCCCGCGAAGGAGGGCGCGTCCTGGTTCCACCAGCTGTACCAGGCGCCCGTCGGAATGGAGATGTTGCGCCGCCCGGTGGCGTCGAGGATGGGCGCCACCAGGAAGGCCGGGCCCAGTCGATAGGTGTAGTTGCGGGGCCAGTTCACCATGTCGCCGAAGGGCTGCACGATGGGGGGACCGCCCGCGTAGGCCTCCTCGGCCAGCGCGTAGAGGTACGGCACCAGCGCGTGGTGGAGCTTCGAGTAGTACCGGTAGATGTTGGTGATCTCCTCGGCGCGCTCGGGCACGGTCCACGGCGTCAGGTTGCCGCGGCCGTGCAGCTGCATGAAGGGGCTCATCGCGCCGACCGCCGTCCAGCGGGCGAAGTTCACCGCGTCGAAGGGGATCTCGGTCATGAGGTTGCGGTCGTCGCGGTCGAGGTAGCCGCCCACGTCCGAGCCGATCATCACGTAGCCCGCCGCCGCCGAGCGGAACATGTGGTCGAGCGCGTCTTCGAGGCCGATCCAGTCGCGGCGGTTGTCGCCCACCCACGCGACGGGCGCGTGCTCGCGCCGCGCGAAGAAGCGCCCTGGGAACTGATACGACTCGTCCCAGGGGCGCACCATGGTGACGAACTCACGGCCGCGGCGCTGTACCCCGTAGGCCAGGAAGTCCCGGTAGTAGGCCTCGCTGTACTCCTGGTGGGCCCGGTCGCCCGCCGCGGTGCGCACGGTGTTGCCGGTGACGTAGCTCTCGCCGAAGTCGAGCTTCCAGCCGTCGATGCCCGCGTCGAGCACCCGGTTCTGCTGCTCGTGCCACCACGCCCGGGCGCGCGGGTTGAAGAAGTCCACGCCCGCGCCGCGGCCCTTCCACCACGTGTAGAGCTGCCCGTCGTTGACGTAGAACTGGCACCGCAGCCCTTCGGCGAAGTTGGCCGCCGGGCCCATGTAGAGGTCCCCGCCGGTCTCCAGGTCGTAGCCCGACTGGTTCACCATCTGGGTCATCCAGAGCACGATGCGCACGTTGCGGGTGTGCAGGTCGGTGACCAGGCGGTCGAAGTCGGGGTAGCGCGTCGGCGACGGCTGGAAGGTGTTGTAGTGGGTCTCCCACGGGCTATCGAGCACCACCGCGCCGACGGGGATGTCGCGCTCGCGGAAGCCGTCGACGAAGGCGTAGGTGTCCGCGGTGGTGGAGATGTCCTTGGAGATCCACGGCTCGAAGGCCCAGCGCGGCGTGTGGATGGGCGGCACGGGCACATCCTCGACGGCCGCGTCGTAGGTGCACGCCCCGGCGTCGGGGAGCGCCTCGACGTCGGCCTCGACGCCCGCGTCGGAGGCCACGACGATGTCCGTCGGGGCCGCGTCGGCGCGGCCCGTGTCGGGGGGGCCCGCGTCGACGGCGACCGCCGCGGTGTTGCTGCAACCGAGGGCCGCGAAGACGATGGGGAGGAGGGTCCGGGCGCGCATCACGGCGTTGCTCGATCTCGGTCCCCGGGGGAATCGCCTCCGGAGCCCGTCGTGGGAGGGAGGGTTCGGGTCAGTCGTAGTACTCGAGGCCGAGGTGGGTGATGAGCTCGACGCCCTTCATCCAGCGCAGGGTGTTCTTGAGCTTCATCAGCTGGATGAAGAGGTCGTGCTCGGGGTAGAGCTCGGGGGCCGTCATCGGGCTCTTGAAGTAGAAGCTCAGCCACTCCTGCACCCCCGACATGCCCGCGCGCTGCGCGAGGTCGAGGAAGAGCGCGAGGTCGAGCACGATGGGCGCCGCGAGGATGGAGTCGCGGCAGAGGAAATCGATCTTGATCTGCATCGGGTAGTTGAGCCACCCGAAGATATCGATGTTGTCCCAGCCCTCCTTGTTGTCGCCGCGCGGGGGGTAGTAGTTGATGCGCACGACGTGGGAGTAGTTGCCGTAGAGCTTGGGATAGAGGTGCGGCTGGAAGATGTGCTCCAGCACCCCGAGCTTGGAGACCTCCTTGGACTTGAAGCTCTCCGGGTCGTCGAGCACCTCGCCGTCGCGGTTGCCCAGGATGTTGGTGCTGTACCAGCCGTCGAGGCCCAGCAGCCGCGCCTTGAAGCCCGGCGCGAGGATGGTCTTCATGAGCGTCTGGCCGGTCTTGAAGTCCTTGCCCGCGATGGGCACCGACTCACGGCGGGCGAGCTCGTGCAGGGCCGGGAAGTCCACCGAGAGGTTGGGCGCCCCGTTGGCGTACGGCACCCCTGAGCGCAGGCACGCGTAGGCGTAGATGGCGCTCGGGGCGATGTCGTCGGAGCTGTCGCGCAGGCCCTGCTCGAAGGCCTCGAGGGTCTCGTGCACGGCGGTGGGGGCGCGCCAGGTCTCCGTCGAGCCGCACCACACGGCCACGCAGCGGTCGACGCCGCGCTCGACCTTGAAGCGGGCGATGTCCTCCATGAGCTGCTCGGCGAGGTGCATCTTGGACGTGCCGGTCTTCACGTTGACGCCGTCGATGCGCTTCACGTACCCGGGGTCGAACACCGCCTTCATGGGGTGGATGCCCTCGAGGAAATCCTTCACCAGCGCGAGGTGCTCCTTGGAGAGCACGCCGGCCTTGGACGCGGCGGTGTATGCGCTGTCGGGGAAGATGTCCCAGGCGCCGAACTCCACGCTCGCCAGCGGCGCCAGCGGGACGAAATCTCCGATGCGCGGCGAGGTGGCGTCGGTGCGCTTGCCGACGCGGATGGTGCCCATCTGGGTGAGCGAGCCGACGGGCTCGGCGAGGCCGCGGCGGATCATCTCCACGCCGGCGATGAACGTGGTGGCGACGGCGCCGAGGCCGGGGAGCAGGATGCCCAGGCGGCCGGAGACGGGACGGAGATCGGGCGGTGTCTTCATGGAAGGGCGCGGACCCTAACAGACGCCCGCCGCAACCATCAACGCGCCTCGACCCCCCCGGAGGCGCTCTCGGGCACCGCGGCCCAGAGCGGGAGCGCCGCGAGGGCGGCGAGCGCGGCGGCGAGGCTCCAGCCCTGCAACCACCCGTGGCCGATGAGGGCGCCGGCGAGCAGCGGGGCGATGATCTGCGCCACGGAGGTGATGGACTGCGTGAGGCCGAGCACGACGCCCTGCTCGTCGCGGTGGCACTGCTGGGTGATCATCGCCGTGAGGGGCGCGCGCAGGATGCTCGACGACACGGCGGAGAGGGTGGCGCTCACGAGCAGCAGCGGGAGCGCGTAGGACTGCCCGAGCACGAGGTAGGCGACGCCGGCGCAGGCGAAGCCGAAGCCCACCATCGGGCGCTCGCCGAAGCGGCGCACGAGGCGCCCGACGAGGCCGCCCTGGAGCAGGATGCCCAGGAAGCCCGAATACGCGAACACGTAACCGACCTCCCGCACGCCCCACGGGGCGCCGAGCGGGGTGTGCATCCGGCGCTCGGCGAAGAGGGCGAAGCCGGAGGTGAAGAGGGAGAAGGAGAAGGCGAAGCAGAAGAAGAGGGCGAGCAGGGTGCCGAGGATGGGTCGCCGGAAGTACACGGCGTAGCCCGACCAGGAGAACACGTTGAGCCTGCGGCCCGCGGGGGGCGGCGGCCCGGCGACCTCGCCCTCCGGGGCGGCGTTGGCGGCGTCGACCTGCTCGCGCGTGGGCTCCTTCAGGAGCAGGGCCGTGGCGGCGATGCTGGTCGCGGAGAGCCCGGCGGCGGCGTAGACGGGCCAGCGGGGGTCGTGCTGCGCGAGCCAGCCGGAGATGGCGGGACCGAGGAGGAAGCCGAGGCCGAAGGAGATGCCGATGACGGCGAAGGCCCGCGCGCGGTGGGCGGGGGGCGTGACGTCGGTGATGTAGGCCTGGGCGATGGTGAGGTTGCCCGCGGTGGCGCCGTCGATGACCCGCGCGAGGAAGACCACCCAGAGCACCTCGGCGCGGGCGAGCATGAGGAAGCCGAAGAAGGTCCCGACCTGGGAGATGAGCAGGAGGGGGCGGCGGCCGTAGCGGTCGGAGAGCTGGCCGAGCACCGGGCCCGAGAGGAGCTGGCAGGCCGCGAAGGTGGCGCCGAGGAGGCCGACCACCATCGGGGAGGCGCCAAAATGCTCGGCGTAGAAGGGCAGGAGCGGGAGAATGAGCGTGAGCCCGAGGACGTCGACGAGGATGACGAGGAAGATCGGGATCAGGGCGGAGGACATAGGAGGGCGTGCGCACCGATGCACCGGATGGGTGGACCGGCGCAAGGGGCCTCCGGTGGCGGGGAGCCGGCGCGAAGGCCGAGCCGCAACTCGTCCGCAGGGTCGTGTCGGGCGCGAGGCCCCTCGCCGAAGCGATCGACCCGGAGTAGGGCGTCGGGTCGATCAGACCGTGGAGCCCCCCCCACCGATCGAGCGCGACGACGATGGACACCCGATTCGAACACCGCATCGCCCGTGACCCCGCCCTCGTCGAGGCCACGCTGCTCTCCGCCGACTTCGCGTCCGCGCTCGCGCAGCGATGCCCGGTGCTCGCCGAGGCCCGGGTGCTCGACCTCGTCGCGCGAGGCGACGCCGTCGAGCGGGTGACCCGCCTCCGCGCCCGCGCCGGGGCGCTCGGGGGCCCCTTCGGGCTGCTCCCCGCGCTCGCCTGGACCGAGCGGGTGTGGTGGTCCCGCCGCGCCCACGAGGGGCGCTTCGAGGTGACCCCGGAGCTTCCGTCTGCGCTCTCCCAAAGGGTGTGCTGCGAGGGGAGCTACGCGCTCCTGCCCGACGGCGACGGCGCCACGCTTCGGCGCGTCGACGTGGCGCTCACCATCCGCGCGCCCTGGGTCGCCGGCGCGGCGGAGGCCCGCATTGCGGGGATGCTCCGCGCGCTCTTCGACGCCGAGGCCGCGCTGCTCGAGAGGGGGGACGGTTGAGCGACGGCACCGTGTACGACGTGGTGATCCTCGGCGCGGGCGTGGCGGGACTCTGCCTCGCGCGGGCGCTGCTCGACGCGGGCGGGCCGTGGTCGATCCTGCTCGTCGATGGGGCGCGGGACGAGGACGATCTCCGCGCGCTCTCGCTCTGGACCTCCGGTCCAACCCCCGTCGATGACCTCGTGCGCCACCAGTGGACGCGCCTCCTGGTCGCCGACGGTCGGGGCGAGCCGCAGGTGGCGCAGCTCGTGACCCACCGCTACCAGACGCTCTTCTTCGCCGACCTGCAGCGCGCCGTGAAGGCCGCCCTCGGCGCCGACCCCCGCCACCGGGTCGTCGACGGGCAGGCCGGAGCGCTGCGCACCGTGGCCGACGGCGTGGAGGTCGAGGTCGGGGCGGAGACCCTCCGGGCGCGGTGGGCCTTCGACGGCCGCTTTCGCCGGACTGGCTTCGGTGACGGGAGCGCGTCCCCGCTCTGGCAGCACTTCCACGGTCTCCTCGTGCGCAGCGCGACGGACGCATTCGATCCCTCGACGGTGGTCTTCCTCGACTTCCGCAGCGAGCTGCCGCCGGGGACGGCCTTCGTGTACCTGCTCCCCTTCAACAAGCGCGAGGCGCTGGTCGAGCTGGTGACCCTCCACCCCGTCGACGCCGAAGGGGTGCTGCGGCGCTACCTCACGCGCGTGCACGGCGCCGGGGTGGTCGAGGTCGTCGACCGCGAAGGGGGAGTGAGCCCGCTCACGGCGCGCCGCTTCGATCCCTTCGACGGGCCGCGCACCCGGCGCATCGGCATCCCCGCGGGGCGCATGAAGGCCTCCACGGGCTACGCGCTGACGCGCATCCTCGACGACACCGCGGCGATCGTGCGCTCGCTCCAGACCCGCGGGCACCCGATGGTGCGGCCGCCCGGGCGGAGGCTCTACCGCCTGCTGGACGCGGTGTTCCTGACGCTGTGGGCGCGCTGGCCCGAGCGGATGCCCACGGTCTTCGCGGCGTTGTTCACCCGCGTGCCCGCCGACGGGGTGCTGCGCTTCCTCGACGAGCGCGCCACCATCCGGGACCTCGCGACGATCCTCGCCCGCCTGCCGTGGGCGCCCTTCCTCCGCGCGCTCCTCGCCTGGATCATCGGCTCGCTCACCGGGCGCGGCCCGCACCCCCGGGGCCCCTGATCGGTGGGTCCCCGACCGGCGTGACCCCTCCCCCCCCGCCGTGTTACCCCTCCGCCGCTCCGATGGCCGACCTCAGCTTCCGCGCGACGATCAAGCCCGTGGAGGTCGAAGAGCTCATCGACCTCTTCGTCCACCGCCCGCTCGCGCACCTCATCGCCCGCGCGGCCTACCCCACCGCGGTCACGCCCGACCAGCTCACCCTCCTCTCGATGTTCGTCGGCATCGCGGCCGGCTGGTGCGCCTGGTCGTCGCTGTCCCAGGGCGCGGGCTACCTCGCGGCGGGCGGCGCGCTGCTCATCGCCTCGGCCGTGGTCGACTGCTCCGACGGCCAGCTCGCCCGCATGCGCCAGTCGAGCTCGCGCTTCGGCCGCATGCTCGACGGCCTCGTCGACGCCATCGTGCAGGCCGCGGTCATCCCCCCGGTGCTCGCCCACCTCTGGATGGAGCACCGCGCCGACGCCCGAGGCCCGCTGCCGTGGCTCGCGCTCGGGCTCGTCGCCGCCGTCACGGGCGCGATGCACACCACCCTCTACGACCACTTCAAGAACGTCTACCTCGTGCAGACGCAGCCCACCCGCCGCGAGGGCAACGACGACCCCGAGGACGTCGAGGCCCAGTACGCCGGGCTCAAGTCCCAGGGCCTCCGGCTCTTCGACGCCGTCCGCTTCTTCCTCTACCGCCGCTACGTCCCGCAGCAGCGCGCCCTGCTCGGGTGGATCGACCCGTCCATCCCCGCGCGCTTCCGCGACATGCCCGAGTACTCCCTCGAGCGCGCCGCGCGCTTCCGCATCCTCCACCGCGGCGTCATGCGCGCGTGGAGCTTCTACGGCATCGGAACCCACATCTTCGGCCTCGGCGTCGCCATGCTCACCGACCACCTGAGCACGTACATCTTCTTCCGGGCGGTGGTGTTCAACCTCGGGCTGCTCGCGCTCGTGCCCGCCCAGCGCCGCGCCTCGCGCGCCTTCTTCACCCGCGAGGGGATGTCATGACCACCGCCATCCTGCTGGTGGCGGGCGTCGGCAGCCGGCTGCGCCCGCTCACCGACCACCGTCCCAAGTGCCTCGTCCCCATCGGCGACGAGACCATCCTCGCCCGCCAGGTGCGGCTGCTCGCCGCCGCGGGCGTCACCCGCCTCGTGCTCTCCACCGGCTTCGCCGCCGAGGCCGTGCACGCCGCGCTCGCCCACGCGCCGCTGCCCGTCACCTTCGTGCACAACCCCGACTACGCCAGCACCCAGAACATCGTGTCGCTCCACCGGGCGCTCGCGGTCGTCGACGCGGGCGACGTGGTGAAGCTCGACGGCGACGTGGTGTTCACCGAGGCTCTCTTGCCGCGGGTGCTTCGCCGGAGCGATGGGGCGGTGGTGGCCGTCGACGACCGGCAGCCGGTGCGCGACGAGGCCATGAAGGTGCGCGCGGTCGGCGGCGCCGCGGTGGACTTCGGCAAGGGCATTCCGCCCGCCGACGCGATGGGCGAGTCCATCGGCGTCGAGTGGTTCGGCGACGCGGCGCGCGGCGAGCTCGGCGCCGCCGTGGCCGCGGCCGTCGGGGCCGGGCGCACCCAGCTCTACTACGAAGACGTCTACGCCGAGGTCATCGCGCGCGGCGTAAGGATGGCCTGCGTGGGCGTCGGCGACCTGCCCTGGACGGAGGTCGACGACCCCTCCGACCTCGCTCGGGCAGTGGCCCTGGTGCGCGCCGCTGGTTGATTGCGACGCCGAGGCCGACCGTGTTAGAGCCGCGCGGTTGAAACGGGAGCGGCCGAGGAGGCCAACCCCGCAGCTGACGTTCGGCGAAAGACCGGTGGCTTCGTGAGGCGTGTGATTCCATGAGCGGGGCGACCAAGCGTCGGGTGGAGCGGGCGATCATCCTGGCGGCGGGGCGCGGTTCGCGGCTCGACCGTGGTGACGCGCTCCCGAAGCCCCTGCGGCCCATCGCCGGGGTGCCGCTCATCGGCCGCATCCTGCGCACGATGGCGTCCGAGGGCATCCGCGAGGCCGTGGTGGTCGTCGGCTACGAGGGCGACCGCATCCAGGCCGCGCTCGCCGACGAGGCCCTGCACGCCGGCGTCGACGTGCACTTCGTCGAAAACACCCGGTGGGAGCGCTCCAACGGGCTCTCGCTCCTCGCCGCGCGGGAGTACCTCGACCGCGAGTGCCTGCTCACCATGGCCGACCACCTCGTGGCCCCGGCCCTGCTCCGCCGCCTGCTTCGCGCGGAGATCCCCGCGGGGGCCTGCGCCCTGGGCGTCGACTTCGACATCGAGCGCTGCTTCGACCTCGACGACGCCACCAAGGTGCTCGTCGAGGCCGGGCGCATCGGGGCCATCAGCAAGGAGCTCGACGCCTTCAACGCCATCGACACGGGCATCTTCCGGGTCAACGGCGCGCTCGCCGACGCGCTCGACGAGGTGTTCCTCCGCCGCGGCGACGCGTCGCTCTCCGAGGGCGTGCGCGCGCTCGCCTCGACGGGGCGCTTCGTCGCCGTCGACGTGGGCGACGCCCGCTGGATCGACGTCGACACGCCCGAGGCCCAGGCCCGCGCCGAGGCCATGCTGCGGGTCTTCGGCGACGGCCTCGACGACGCCGACGGCGACCACGTGCCCGGCCACCCCATCGAGCCCGAGGCGATGGAGCAGTTCGCCCCGTCGTGGGTGCGCGGCGCCTCGCCGTACCGCGAAGACCACTTCGCCCTCGCCGACCAGGAGGCCCGCAACGGCAACGACGAGTTCTCGCGGCTGATGTCGAACGAGAGCCCCTTTCCGCCGTCGCCTCGCGTCGTCGAGGCGGTGATGAAGGCCCTCACCCGCGGCCACCGCTACCCCGACGCCTCGATGGCCCGGGAGCTCCGCGCCCGCCTCGCGGGCTCCGTCGGGCTCGACGCCGAGAGCTGCGTGCTCGGCGCCGGGTCGAGCGAGGTCATCGACCTGCTGGTGCGCGCCTTCGTGGCGCCCGGCGAGGAGGTCGTCGTCGCGGTGCCCACGTTCTCCATGTACGAGGCCCGCACCCGACTCGCGGGCGGCGTGCCGGTGCTCGTGCCGATGCGCGACGACCTCGAGCTCGACGCCTCCGCCGTGATGCGCGCGGTCACAGAGCGCACGAAGCTGTTGTTCCTGTGCTCGCCCAACAACCCGACGGGGCGGCGCCTCGACGAGACCACCCTGCGCCGGCTGCTGCGGCCGGGCATCGCCGTCGTGGTCGACGAGGCCTACGTGGAGTTCAGCGCGGAGAACCACTCGGTCGCCGGGATGATCGCCGCCAACCCGAACCTCATCGTGGCGCGCACCTTCTCCAAGGCCTTCGGCCTCGCGGGCCTGCGCGTCGGCTACGCCCTCGCGTGCCCCCCGGTCGCCCGCCTGCTCAACCGCGTGAAGCTCCCGTGGAACGTCTCCACCGTCGCCCTCGCCGCCGCCCTCGCCGCCCTCGACGACGCAGCCGAGTACGACCGCCAGCGCGCCCTCTTGCGCGAGGAGCGCGACGTGCTGCGCCGCGAGCTCGGCGGCCTGCCGGGCGTGTCGGTCATCGACGGTGACGGCAACTTCCTCCTGCTCGACATCCACGACACGGGCTGGAGCGCCGAGGCCCTGGTGCAGTCCCTCCTCGTCGACGGGGTGTTCATCCGGGCGCTCGCGAGCCACCACCTGCGCCGCGGCTGGGTGCGGGTGTCCGTCGGCGCGCCCGACGCCAACCGCCGCTGCATCGACTCCATGCGCCGCTCGCTCACCCGCGGCCGCAACCGCCCCGCCCTGCACTGACGCCCGCCGCTTGCGCCCGGCATCGCAGGGCGCCTAGCGTCCCGGAGATGCCAGGCACCGACGTGACCATCCCCGGCGACGCCACCCGCGGCGACGCTCCCTCCCCTGCATACGCCAGGGTCCCCGCCGGGGCGACCCGCGGCGTCGTGGTCATCCACGAGATCTTCGGCCGACAGCCCGACATCGACCGCGTGGTCGACCGCTTCGCCACCCGGGGCTACGCCGCGATCGCGCCGGACCTCTTCCACGACGGCGCGCTGCGCTGCATCCGCGCGGTGTTCTCCGCGATGCGGTCCGGCGAGGAGGTGGCGCCGGTGCGCCAGGCGCAGCGCGCGCGCCAGTGGCTCTGCGAGCAGGCGGGGCTCATGGCGCCGCAGGTCGGCATCGTGGGCTTCTGCTTCGGCGGCGGGTTCGCGCTGCTCGCGGGCCAGGGCTGGGGCGCCGTCTCGACCAACTACGGAGAGGTGCCCCCCACCGAGCGCATGCGCGGTATCGGCCCGGTCATCGGCTGCTACGGCGGCCGCGACCTCCCCTTTCGCAACAAGGGCCGGGTGCTCACCAAGCGCCTCGCCCCGCTGGGCGTCGTGCCCGAGGTGCACACCTTCCCCAGCGCAGGGCACGCCTTCCTCACCGAGGGCGACCACCCCATCGCGACCGTGCTGATGGGTCCCATCCTCCACCCGGGCTACGACCCGGTCGCCGCCCCGGAGGCCTGGACGAAGATCGAGGCCTTCTTCGATCGGCACCTTCCCCCGAAGGCCTGAGCCCCACGCGTTCGACCCGCCAGAGCGCCACACCGGGGCGCTTCCGCACGGCGGCACCTGTCCCAGATCAGCCCGGCTGGTACCGCTCGGGAGGAAAATTCGACAGGAGCCATATTCGCGACGTGTAGGCGCGTGTCGAACGTGGTGTTTCCGTGTTTTGACCCGCACCGGAAGCACTCTTTCCATGCTTTCGGCTTTTTGCATGTAGGTGGATGAACCGGGTGGGGTCACTGCTCGGCACTTCGGGTGCCGCGATCCCCACAACCGGCCTCGCTGTGCCGCGATAAGGGCCTGCTTTCAAGCGTTTGCGCGTTGTTCCATCGGCCGCTTTCCTGCGACCCATGCAACGACACACCGCCCTGACCGCTCTCGCCGCCCTGACCCTGGTCGCCGCCTCTGGCTGCGCTCCGGTGGATGGGGACGACACGGCCTCCACGGAGTCGACGCAGTCCATCGGGACCGCGCGCTGTCCCGAGTCGGTGACCACGGATCGCCTGGGTCAGCCCCGCAACGCCGCGGGCCAGATCCGCCAGTGCTGGCCGGGCGAGGCCCGGTGCTTCTGCGACGCCGACCAGGACTGCTACGCCCTGGCCGACCACTCCGCCTGCACCCCCATCCCGGCGCCCACCCTCGCCGCCCCGCTGACCCGCGACCTTCTCGGCGCCCGGGTGGCTGGCGACGGCCCCACCCGCGACGGCGGCGTGGCCGCCCAGCCCGTGGGTGACAGCGGCTCGACCGCTCCGGCCGTGCGCGACGGCGGCGTGGCGACCCCGGCCGTACGCGACGGCGGCGTGGCGACCCCGGCGGTGCGCGACAGCGGCGTGGCCACCCCGGCGGTGCGTGACAGCGGCGCGAGCGACTCGGGCGCCCGGGATGCGGGCACGGCGACGACGCCGCCCCCGGCCCAGCCGCCCCCGGCCCAGCCCCCCGCGGCCCAGCCCCCCGTGACCGGGACGACGACGCCGTCGGCCGGGCTTCGTGCCTTCCCCGGGGCGACCGGCTTCGGCGCCAACGCCACGGGCGGTCGCGGCGGCCGTGTGATCTACGTGACCAACCTCAACGCGTCGGGCCCCGGGTCGTTCCAGGACGCGGTGCAGCAGACCGGGCCCCGCTATGTGCTCTTCAAGGTGAGCGGGGTGATCAACGGCGACGTGCAGATGAACGTCGGCGACCTGACCATCGCGGGCCAGACCTCGCCGGGCGGCATCACC